>NZ_PJZI01000038.1 GCF_002858805.1 Chimaeribacter arupi | reverse complement strand
CCACCGGGCTGCCATGAATGGTAAAGCGCGTGTCGCCGTCAATCACCCGGCCGCGCCGGCCGCACTTAGGGCAGTCGGTGGTGACATCGCCGCGCCGGATAACTGCGTGGCCATAAACGTTGTACTGGGCGAGCGGGAGTGAGGGGAGCAGCCGTGCGCCGGTGGTGGTTTTATCACAGGAGAGCGCTTTGCCGCGCCCGTGAATATTGGGCCGGTATCCCATGATTTACGCCCCGGTGACGTGCAGGAAATCCTCCGGCATCGGCACGCCCTGCTGCGCGATGAGGTAGCAGCTGCCCTGGGGCGTGCTGATAATCTCATCGCCGTTATCGAGGCGGCTGCCAACCAGCGCCACGCCCAGGTCCTGGTAGGTGTGCAGGCTGCCGGCACTGCTGATAATCCGCGCGGTGCTGCCGTCCGGGTAGGTGACGGTGCAGCCTTCTGTCAGCACACTCACCCATTGGCCGTCACTGAGCCGGATTTTATAGCCCTGTTCTGGGTCAGGGTTAAACTCATCGGCCACGCCGCCGCGGCGGGTCAGGCTGCCTGCCACGGCGAGGCGGTAAATGGCCGTTACCGGATGCGCGCGATGGAATGCTTCCTGGGTGGCTATCAGCGCTCGGGCGTCGTCGTTCATCTCCGCACGCTGAGCGGCGGTAAACACAGGTTCATTTATCGACGCCACTAAGGCCGGGGTCAGAGCATTGGTGTAGTGTTGCGGCATAAGAATCCCTTGCAATCTATGTGGATAAATTGCGGAGTATCATACGCGCAACGAGAAATTCGGGTGATGTGCCACATGGCACAGGGCGCCGCGGCGGCGGGCCTGCTTTCCCCACGCTTGCCACCACCGCCCGGAGCCGATATTGTCCGCGCTTGTGGTTAACAACCAGGACGCCGTAGCACTATGCGACTCTCTTATCTGCCCCTGCTGTTGTCGGTTTGCGCGCCGCTGGCGTGGGCGCACCCGCACAGCTTTATCACCATGCAGGCGACGCTCCTCCAGCAGGATGCGCAGCTGACCGGCCTGCAGATGCGCTGGACGATGGATGAAATCACTTCTGCCGATCTGCTGTATGACGCCGGGGACGCGCCGCCCGACTCGGAAGTATGGAAAAAGCTCGCCGCTGAGGTGATGGCCAACGTGTTGGGCCAGCACTATTTCACCGAGTTCTACCATGGCGGCCAGCGGGTCAAATTCCATAACCTGCCGCCCTCTTACCGCCTGCTGCGTGAAGGGCATAAGGCGGTGCTGGAGTATGTGCTGCCGCTGGCCACGCCGCAGCCGCTCAAAGGCCAGACGTATACCTTCTCCACCTTTGACCCAACCTATTTCGTTGATATGCATTATGAAAACGCCGCCAGCCTGCACCTCCCGCCGGAGATGGACGCCTGCACCATTACGCTGGACACCCCAACGCCTGACGCCTCGCTCCAGAACTATGCCCTGTCGCTGGATAAAGCCGATGCGCCGCCGGAAGACATGGATCTCGGCCGCCAGTTTGCCCAGAAGGTGACCCTGACATGCCAGTGATTTCCCAGACACAGACGTTACGCCGCCGCCGTTGGCTCCAGCTCTGGCCGCTGCTGTTGCTGGCAGCCGTGCTGCTGCTGGGCGGGTTGTGGCTGATGCAGCACTGGCCCTCGCTGTTGTGGCAGGGCACCCAGTGGCAGCGCAGCCTGAACGGGCAGATCGCCGCGCTGATGCAGCAGGTCAGGGCCGAGCCGCAACGCGCCGGGCTGGTTCTGGTGCTGTTCAGCCTGTTGTACGGCATCCTCCACGCAGCCGGGCCGGGGCACGGCAAACTGGTGATCACCACCTATCTGGCGACCCACCCCTCCCGGTTGAAAAGTAGCCTGCGCCTGACCTTTGCCGCGTCGCTGTTGCAGGGCAGCGTGGCGGTGGCGCTGGTGACGCTGCTGCTCGGCGTGTTTGATCTCTCCTCCCGCCAGTTGCACCAGAGCAGTTTCTGGCTGGAGCGCGGCAGTTACCTGCTGGTAATGGGGCTGGGCGTGCTGTTGATGGGCCGCGCATTCAGGGCGCTGCGCCAACAGTGGCACAGCCTGCGGCAGCCGTTCCGGGCATTGCGGCCGCTGAAGGGGGAGCCGCATGTGCACAGCGAACACTGCGGCTGTGGCCACCGCCATATGCCGACCGATGAGGCACTGGCGGCGGCGGGGGATTGGCGCACCCGCGTCGCGCTGGTGCTGTCGATGGGGCTGCGCCCTTGCTCGGGCGCCATCATGATGCTGCTGTTCGCCAAGGTGATCGGCGCTTACCTCTGGGGCGTGGTGGCGGCGTTTGTGATGGCGTTCGGCACCTCGCTGACCATTTCGCTGCTGGCATTGGGCGTGCACAGCCTCCAGCGGCTGTTGATGCGCAACCTGCGCAGCGGCCCGGTGCCCGCCTGGCGGCGTATCGGCCGCGCCTCCCTGACCCTCGCCGGGGGGCTGTTGCTGCTGGCGACCGGGCTGTTCCTCTGGTTCAGCGCCCAGCCGGGGCTGACCGGCAGCGGCAATCCCTTGCTGCGCTAACCCCCACAGGGAGGCATCGCTTCCCTTTTTTATGCCTGAATTTTGCCTTTTCCGGTAAGCCGTGGTTGCAAGCTCTGTGGACAAATTGTTATGTTATTACATATCAAGAAGCAGAATTTGGATAAAGGGCAGACGTTTTGGCGAACGGAACCGCAGAGTTATTGGTTGTTTCAGCGTTTTCACTGGCGATTGCCGGTGAGGAAAAACTGTCGCCGCTCTCGTTTAGCCTGCGGGCCGGTGAGCGGGTGGCGCTGATTGGCGCGTCCGGTTGCGGAAAATCCCTGACGGCCGGGGCGCTGCTCGGCGTGCTGCCGCCAGAGGCCACCTGGCGCGGCAGTGTACGCCTTGACGGCCATGAGGTAGCAGGGCTGCACCCAGCCCGGCGCGCAGCCGGGCAGCGGGTGGCCGCGATTTTTCAGGACTCCGCCTCTGCGCTCAACCCGCTGGTGACGGTCGGCAAGCAACTGATGAAGGTGCTGGCGACCCAGCCGGGCGACGCCGCCGCGCGGGCTGCGTCGCTGCTGCGCGAGGTGGATTTTGACGACCCGGCGGCCATCCTGTCCCGTTACCCGATGCAACTCTCCGGCGGCCAGCGCCAGCGGGTCTGCATTGCGCTGGCGCTGGCCTGCCGCCACCGGCTGGTGGTGGCCGATGAGCCGACCACCGCGCTGGATCTCACCACCCAGCAGCATGTGGTGGCCGCGCTGACCCGCCTGACCGCCCAACCGGAACCGCCTGCACTGCTGTTTATCACCCACGATATCGTGCTCGCGGCCCATTTATGCCAACGCGCGCTGGTGATGGCGCAAGGGCGGATCGTGGAGCAGGGCACCTTTGACCAGCTGACCCACGCCCCGCAACACCCCTATACCCGTGAGCTGGTGAGCGCCGCCCGCCGCGCGGGGGAGGCGATTGCCCCGCTGCACCCGGCGATGCCTGCGGTGAGGGCGCTATGACGATGCCTTTCCTGACAATGGACAGCGTAAGCTACCGCCCGCCGCACACCGCCCAGCCGCTGCTGCATGACATCACGCTGCATATGCAGGCGGGCGAGCGCATCGGGCTGGTGGGGCGCTCCGGCAGCGGCAAATCCACACTGCTGAACCTGCTGCTGGCGCTGGCCCCGGCCACGCAAGGCACCATCTGCTGCTTACAACAGCCGGTGCGGCCGGGGTCGGTGCGCTCGCTGCGCGACTACCGACGCCGCGTGCAATACATCCCGCAGGACCCGGCCACCAGCCTGCACCCACAGATGCGCGTCAGCGATCTGTTGCTTGAGCCGTTGCGCCGGTTGGGCCATGAACGTGACCCGGCACGACGCATCGCCGAGGTGCTGGATCAGGTCGGGCTGGCGGGCAGCATCGCGCACCAGTGCGCCGGGCAGCTCTCGGGCGGGCAGGCGCAGCGGGTGGCGATCGCCCGCGCCATCATCCTGCGGCCCGACTTTTTGCTGGCGGATGAGCCGCTCAGCAGCCTGGATTTGCCGCTGCGTGAGCAGATTACCGCGCTGTTCGCCCACCTGGCGGCGGAAACCGGCATGGGGATGCTGATGGTCTCCCATGATATGGCCTGCGTGGCCGCCCTGTGCCCGCGGATGGTGGTGCTGGAGCAGGGGCAGATCGTGGAAGATCGCCCCACCGCCCAGTTACTGGCCGGCCCGGCCCACCCTTGTACCCGCGCCCTGCTGGCTGCGGTTCCCCGGCTGACGGCCCCGCGCCTCGCCTCCTGAGCGTTAAAAAGGACAATCCCGTGAATAACCCGTTTTTTTCCCTGCCGAAGGCCGGTCTGCTGGCCGGAATGCTGTTGCTGTCAGGCTGTTTCAATGAACCGCCGCCGGAAACGCAGGAGGACGACGGGCCGCGGATCCGGCTGGCGATGCTTCAGCCGCCGCGTTCCGGGCTGACGCCGCTGAGTGACGACGCCTTTAAGCTCTCCCGCTGGCGCACGGCGGAAACCCTGGTGACGCTGGACCCATTAGGCGAGGCGCAACCGGCGCTGGCGACCCACTGGCAACAGCTTGATGCCCGGCGCTGGCGTTTTACCTTGCGCGAAGGCGTGCAGTTCCACGACGGCAGCCCACTGACCGCCGCCAGTGTGGTGAATGCGCTGACCACCGCCGCCCATGCCGCGCCGAAACCGCGCATCCTCGACGGCGTGACCCTGGACGCGGTGGCGGACGGTGATCACAACGTGATCGTCACCACCGCCCGGCCTGACCCGCTGATCCCGCAGCGGCTCTCCAGCCCGCAACTCGCCATCCTCGCGCCTTCCGCCTATGGCAAAAACGGCGTGGTCAACCCGGTGAAAGCCGGCACCGGGCCGTTTGTGCTGACGCAGGTCAACGGCACCAGCAGCGCCCGGCTCGACCGTTTTGCGCATTACTGGGGCACCAAAGCACGCGCGGCGGGCATTGATGTGGCCTTTGTGCCGGACGGCACCGCGCGCGCCGCCGCCCTGCGTACCCACACCGCGGACATCGTCGAGGCGGTGCCGGTGTCACAGGTGGCGCTGCTCGACCCGCAACGGGTGCATGAAGTGCCGATGCCGCGCACCAATACCCTGTACCTCAACAGCCGCACCGGCCCGTTCCGTGACCCGGCATTGCGGGCGGCGGCACGTCAGGCACTTAACCGGCAGCAACTGATCGACAACGTCTACGAACGCCGCGCTGACCGTGCCGACGGGCTGCTTGGCCCGGCGCTGCCGTGGGCGGCCGCGTTGCGTCAACCGGTGGCCGCACCCACTGCACCGGCGTCACCCAACGGCGCGACCATCACCCTGGCGACCTTCAGTGACCGTGCCGAACTGCCGGAAGTCGCGACCTATCTCGCCCAGCAGCTCAGCGCCGCCGGGTTCACGGTGAAACAGGTGGTGCGGGAGTACGCGCATATCGAAGCGGACGCGCTGGCAGGCAAGTTCGATGCCTTTATCCTCTCCCGCGCCACGGTGCTGGACTCAGGCGACCCGGTGGCCTATCTCTACAGCGATTTCGCCTGTAAAGGGTCGTTTAACCTGTCGCAACTCTGTGATGCGCGCATCGATCAGGCGCTGGAGCAGGCGGCGGCCATCCCGGCCGGGGCTGAACGGCGGCAGGCGATCATGGCGGCCGAGCAGCGGATTCTGGCCTCTGATGCGGCCCTGCCGCTGCTGCATGAACGGGTTATCCAGGGCGAAGCGGCGGGCGTACGCGAGGCGGCGCGCGATCCGCGTGAACGGATGCTGGTCACCTCTGACACCACAGTGTTAACGGACTAAGCCGTGCGCGTTTTTCATCGATTCTGCCTGGGGGCAGACAGGCTGTTGCCGCTGCTGTCACGCCTCGTCACGCTGGGCGCGGTGGTGGCGCTGGTGGGGATGTTGCCGTGGCTCTCCGGCCGCGATCCGGCGCTGGCGCTGCTGCGGGCGCGATCCGGCGATCAGGAGGCGACACCGGAGACACTCAACGCCATCCGCGAGGCGCTCGGGCTGGAACAAGGGCCGCCGGCACTGCTGCAACAGTGGCTGCGCGGCCTGCTGCACGGCGATGCCGGCACCTCCTGGGTGTCCGGCCAGCCGGTCGGGCCGGGGATGTTGCAGGCAGCCGGTGTCTCCCTGACGCTGATGGCGTTTGCGCTGCTGGTGGCCGTGCTGGTGGCCGGGCTTATCTGCCTGCGCCCGTTTCTGGCCGGGCTGAAAGGCCGGGCGCAGCGCCCCGGCGGCAGCGTGCCCGCCGCGCTGACCGCCTTGCCGGAGTTTTTGCTGGCCTCCCTGTTGTTGCTGGTGGGGGCGGTCTGGCTTCAGGCGTTCCCGCCCTTTGGCTGGCGCAGCCTGCACCATGCGGTGTTACCGGCGCTGGCGCTGGGGATCCCGGCCGGGGGGCTGCTGGGGCGGCTCTTTTCTGATGCGTTCGCCGCCACCTTCCATGAGAAATGGCTGTTGACCTGGCAGATGGCCGGTGTGCCGCGCAGCCAGATTGCCGCGGCAGTGTTCCGGCGCACGCTGCCGGGGCTGCTGTCACAGGTCGGGCTGGTGATCATCGGGCTGACCGGCGGGGCAATGGCGGTGGAAAAAGTGTTCGCCATTCCGGGGCTGGGGCGCGCCACACTGGGCGCGGTGGCGGCGCAGGATCTCCCGGCGTTGCAGACCGGCCTGCTGCTGCTGTTGCTGCTGGCGTGTGGCGTCGGTGCAGCGGCCAATCTGGGACGGCGCGCACTGCTTGGCCCGGCACTGCACGCCGGGGCGTTACCGGCTGCCATGCCGGCGCCCCGCCTGCCGCCGGGGGCGTGGATCGTCCCGGCTGCGTGTGCGCTGCTGCTGCTCATTACGGTTATCGCCGGCCTGCCGCGTGACCCTGTCACGCCGATGTTTATGCGCTTGCAGCCGCCCGGCTGGGATCTGCCGTTCGGGGCGGATGCCACCGGGCGCGATCTGCTGGCGCGGGTTGCGCATGGCGCGCTGCATACCTGTGCGCTGGCGCTGGCGGTGACGTTTGCCAGCCTGGCGATCGGGCTGCTGGCCGGGCTGTTTCCGCGCCTGAGCAGCGGCCCGGTGGAGGTCGCCAACGCCATGCCGCCGGTGATTGCCGGGCTGGTGGTGGCGGCGGTGAACGGCCCGACCGCCGGGGGCGCGGCGCTGGCGGTGATGGCCACCAGTTGGGCACCGCTGGCGGCGCACACCGCCGCGCTGGTCAGCGAGATCAACGCCCAGCCGCATATCCGCATTCTGCCGGTGCTGGGGGTCGGCCCGTGGCGGCGGACGCTGCGTTATCTGCTTCCGGCGCTGAGCGGGCCGTTGCTGCGCCATGCGATGTTACGGCTGCCGGGGATTGTGCTGGCGCTGGCGGCGCTCGGTTTCCTGGGGCTGGGCGCACCGCCGCCCGCGCCGGAGTGGGGGCGGGTGCTGGCCGAAGGGATGCCGTACCTCGAGCGTGCAGGCTGGGCAGTGCTTGCGCCCGGTGGCGCGCTGGTGCTGTTTTCAGTACTGGCGGTGACCACCGCCGGGCTGGCGGGGCGGCGCAGACGGACACGGGCAACTATAGTCAACAGGTCAACCACTATTGGGGCTGCCTGATGAAGAGTCTGTCACTGAAAAATGCCAACCCTGCCGCCCTCGCCATGCTCGCGACCGGCGCACTCCTGCTGGCTGCCGCGTCGGCGCTGCTCAGCCGCTACTGGCCGGACTTTATCCAGGCCTGCCTCAATGCGCAGATTTACCTGCACCGCTCTCTGGTGCTCTATCTGCTGCAACAGCATAACCACCAGGCCAGCGGCGGGCTGATGCTGACGCTGTGCAGTTTTCTCTACGGGGTGCTGCACGCAGTGGGGCCGGGCCACGGTAAATTTGTTATCACCACCTATCTGGCCAGCCACCGGCAGCAACTGAACACCAGCCGGATCATCACCCTGCTCGGCAGCCTGACGCAGGGGGTGACCGCGATCCTGTTCGTGCTGGTGCTGGCGGTGCTGTTTAATTTCTCGATGGGCGATCTCAGCCGCAGCCGCTACTGGGTGGAGAAAATCAGCGCATTGCTGATCGCCGCGTTCGGGCTGGTGGTGATGCTGCGCGCCGCCGGGGTGAATGGGCGCGGCAGTGCGCAGCATGACGCGGGCTGCGGTTGCGGGCATTCTCACCCGCCGGATACCGGCGGGAAAAACGCCCTGTGGGTGATCGCGGCCATCGGCATCCGGCCTTGCAGCGGCGCGATTCTGATCCTGGTGTTTGCCAATGCCCTCGGCATGTTTACCTGGGGCATGATCGCGGTGATGGCGATGGCGCTCGGCACGGCCCTGGCCGTCACACTGCTGGCGACGCTGGTGCACCACGCGCGGGAACGGATTATTGCCGCGCCGGGCGGGCTGGCAGGGCGTTATCTGCCGCCGGTGGCCCGTGGCGTGATGATGTGCGGCGGCGCGCTGCTGATGCTGTTTGCGCTGGTGCTGTTTACCTCGGTGATCCCGGTCAGCGCCAACGGGGATTTCATCGCCGCCGGGTGTTAACGGCGAAAAAAAAGGGCGGCCACCGGCCGCCCTGCATACACGTATCGCGGCGATTACTCGCCGATCCGGTAACGCTCCAGCCAGTGTGCGTAAGGGGCCGGCAGCACCCAGGAGGGTTTCTCCACCTGGAGTTGCTGCGCCAGACGGTAGCTGTAGTGCGGGTCAGCCAGCATGGCGCGGCCAATCATCACCAGGTCCATATCCCCTTCGGCAATGCAGCGTTCCGCAACGGAAGCCGCTTCCACGCCCCAGGAGGAGGCAACCGGCAGGTCTGCTTCGTTGCGAACACGGCGGGCCACCGGTGCCAGGAAGCCCGGCCCCCACGGAATGTTACTGTCCGGCGTGGAGAAGCCGACGCTGACGTTCAGCATATCCAGCCCTTTTTCGCGCAGGATGTTGGTCAGGGCAATCGCCTCCGACAGGGTTTCCTCGTCGCGGCCGTCATACTCAATCACACCAAAACGGGCGGTCAGCGGCAGATCCTGCGGCCACTCGGCGCGCACGGCGTCGAAGGTTTCAATCAGGAAGCGGCTGCGGCCGGTGAAATCACCGCCGTATTCGTCGGTACGCTGGTTGGCGTGCACTGAGAAGAAGCTCTGTGCCAGATAGCCGTGGGCGAAGTGCAGTTCCAGCCACTCGAACCCGGCATCACGCGCGCGGCGCGCGGCTGCCACGAAATCCTCCGTGACGCGCTGGATGTCCGCTTTGGTCATGGCTTTCGGCACTTTCGGCAGGTTTTTGCCGAACGCGACCGCAGACGGTGACAGGGTTTCCCAGCCACGGGCATCGCCTTCCGGGATATGGTCGTCGCCTTCCCACGGCGCATTCGCGCTGGCTTTACGCCCGGCATGGGCGATCTGGATGCCCGGCACGGCACCTGCCTCTTTGATTGCTTTGGCGATGTTCGCCAGCTCTGCCGCCTGCTCATCATTCCAGATGCCGAGATCCCCTGGGGTGATGCGCCCTTCCGGGGCCACCGCAGTTGCCTCGACGATCACCAGACCCGCGCCGCCGCGTGCCAGCCCGGCGTAGTGTACCCGGTGCCAGTCATTTACCAGACCGTCAACCGCCGAGTATTGGCACATCGGGGGTACGGCAATACGGTTTTTGAGTGTCACGCTTTTCAGCGTGAACGGTGTAAATAGCTGAGCCATCGTTATCTTCTCTTTGTCATGAAATAGCGTGCCCGGTGAAATGGGCAAGGGCAAACAGCCTAGTGCCTTTCCTGCGCCGGCGAGTTGATATTTGTGCGGTTTGGGGTAGTCAAACGCCCATACAGCATTAACGACAGCATGGCCGACAGCGACAGCAGCGCCGCCGGCAGGGCGACGTAGTTGTACGCGAAATCCAGGGTGATCATCAGCCCGCCGCAGAATGCGCCCAGCGCGCTGCCGAGGTTGAAGGCGATCTGCCCGCCCGCCGCGCCGAGCATTTCACCGCCTTTCGCATTTTGCAGCAGCAGGATTTGCAGCGGTGCCGAGAGCGCAAACAGCCCGGCGCAGCTGATAAACGCGAAGCTGAGCGAGGCCGCCTGGTGCGCGGAGAAGAAGAAAATCATCACCAGCGAGATAACAATCACCAGGTCGGTAATCACCGCGATACGCAGCGGAGGGACACGGGCAGATAATCGGGCACTTGCCAGGTTCCCCAGCACCATGCCCAGCCCGGCCAGCATCATAATGGCCGGCATCGCCGCTTCCGCGAAGCCGGAGACACCCAGCATCACCGGTTTGATGTAGCTGAACCAGGCAAACACCCCGGCGTTACCCAACAGGGTGGCCAGAAAGATCAACCAAGGCGCGGGTGATTTCAAAAACCGGAACTGTTCGCGGAGTTTGGCCGTGGAGGTGTCCGAGAGCGTGGGGATCCAGCGTATCACCGCCAGCAATACCGCGAGGAAGAACGCCGCAATCAGCAAAAACGGCGCGCGCCAGCTGAATTCATGGCTCAGCCAGGTGCCGAGCGGAATGCCGACCAGGTTCGCCAGCGTCATCCCCGAGACCATGCCCGCCACCGCGGCGGTGACCCTGCCGGGGCGGGCGACTTTCGTCAGCATAATCGCCCCGACGCCAAAGAAGGCCCCGTGCGGAAAGCCCGACAGCAGCCGGCCGATAACCAGCATCAGATAGGAGGAGGAGCAGGCGAACAGCGCATTGCCGAGCACGCACAGCGCCACCAGAAACAGCAACTGGCTTTTCAGCGAGAACTTATTGGAAACCAGCGCCATCACCGGCGCGCCGATGACCACGCCGAGCGCGTAAAACGAAATCATATTCCCGGCGTCAGGGATCGGGATCTGCACGTCGTGCGCCAGCTCCGTCAATACGCCCATCATGCCGAATTCGGCCATACCCAGCCCGAATGCCCCCATCGCCAGCGCGATGACTACCTTTTTCATCCGATTGCCCTTTGTGTGGTTTGTTGTAGGGTAGCGCCTTACGCACCAGCCGGGGATTCACGATATCCCTGATTTTAGTCAACTTTCGGCTATACCCCGGCCACCGGCCTCAGCGCGGTTTTCAGGGCGTCGATAAACAGCGTCACCCGGCGCGGCAGATAACGCGCGGTGGGTAACACGGCCCAGATGGAGAGCGGCTGCGGGGCGGCATCACCCAACGCAATCTCAACCAGGCTGCCCTGGCTTAACTCCTCTTTCACATCCCAGTACGTCAGCTGGGAAAGCCCCAGCCCCTGAATGCATAACGCCCTGATGCCCTCAACGTTACTGGACGTGAAGCGCCCGTCCACGCTGTGGCTGATGATCTGCCTGTCCACCTCGAATGACCAGTTCAGCACGTTGGTCAGCCTGAGGCAGTTATGGGCGCGGAGATCGCTGAGGACGCCCGGCTTGCCGTGGCGGGCGAGGTAATCAGGCGAGGCGCACAGGATGCGCGGGTTATCCGCGATTTTCCGCGCCACCAGGCTGGAGTCCCGCAGTGGGGCGACCCGGACGGCCACATCAATACCGCGGCTGACGATGTCCACCACTTCATCATTGAGCTGCAAATCGACCCGCATTTCCGGGTTATTCAGCAGCAGATCGGGGATCAGCGGCACAATCGTCCTGCGGCCCAACCCGGAAGGGGCTGTGATGCGCAACAGCCCGCCCGCGCCCTGCGCTTCCGGCATAAACAGGGCCTTGGCGCTGGCTTCGGCGTCCGTCATCGCCCTGGCGTAAGGGATAAACTCTTCGCCCTCCTGCGTCAGCGACAGGGCGCGGGTGGTGCGCTGGATCAGCCGCTTGCCCACTTCGTGTTCCAGCAGCGCCAGCCGCCGTGAAACGGACATCGGCGACAGGTTAAGGCGGCGCGCAGCCTGCGCCATACTGCCGCTTTCGGCGATCACCAGAAACAGGTGCACATCGCTGAGGTTCATCTTGTCACACGCTCCCGGAGATCACAGGGTAAGAGCGGCCAGTATAACGTGAAAGGTTATACCGGCCTATCCGGATAGGAGATTCAAACGGGGATCGGGACGGATTATATTGCAGGGAGAGATAAATCAGACCCCCGGAGACACCATGACTGCTTCACCCCTTTTCAGCCCCTTCACCCTGAACGGCCGCCCGCTTAAAAACCGCCTGGTGGTCGCGCCCATGACCCGCGTCAGCGCCTCGGAAGACGGCATCGCCAGTGAACGGATGAAAGCCTATTACCAGGACTTCGCCCGTGGCGGCTTTGGCCTGGTGATCAGCGAAGGCATCTATATCGATGCAGAATGGTCGCAGACTTACGCGTTCCAGTCAGGCATGGTCACCAGCAAACAGGCGGGCGCCTGGCGCAGCATTACCGACGCCGTCCACGCGCAGGGCAGCCGGATCATTGCCCAGATCCAGCATGCCGGTGCGTTGTCGCAGGGGAACGCCCACCGTTCAGGCAGCGTCGCCCCTTCAGCGGTACAGCCCGCCGGGGAGCAGCTCACCTTTTACCGCGGCGAGGGGCGCTACCCGGTGCCGCGCGCACTGGAGGAAGCAGAGATTCAGGCGATCATCACGCATTTTGCCGATGCCGCAGAGCGGGCTGTGCGTGAAGCGGGCTTTGACGGGGTGGAAATTCACGGCGCAAACGGCTATTTGCTCGACCAGTTCCTGACGGCGCACACCAACCTGCGCACCGACGCCTGGGGCGGAGACACCGCCGGGCGTTTGCGTGTGATCCTCGAGGTGATCAAGGCTGTCCGCGCCCGCGTGGGCCAGGATATCCCGGTCGGGATCCGCATTTCGCAGGGCAAGGTGAATGATTTCCACCATAAATGGGCGAACGGCGAAGAGGATGCCTGCACGGTGTTCACGCTGCTGGCGGCGTCTGGCGTGGATTATATCCACGTGACGGAGTACGAGGCGTGGAAGCCGGCGTTTGCTGACAACCCGCTGTCGCTGGTGGCGCTGGCACGTAAATTCGCGCCGGGTGTGACGCTGATAGCCAACGGCAGCCTGCATCAGGTAGCGGAAGCGGAACTGAGCCTGCAACAGGGCGCAGATTTGATCGCACTGGGCCGCGGCGCGCTGGCTAACCACGACTGGCCTGAGCGCGTCCGCCAGGGCGAGCCGCTGCGTGATTTCAACCGCGATATCCTCGGCCCAATCGCCGACATTAAAGAGAGTGAGCTGCCGTCCTGATCCTGTCAGGCCGCCCTGTGACCAGCCGCAGGGCGGCCATGCGGCTACGGCCCATCCACTACAATCCCCTGTTGTGTTTTCCACGCCTGCAGCAGCGCCGGGTGGGAGCTGGGGTAGCGCTGCGCCAGCACCCTCAGCGCGTCTATTCTGTCGGTTCTGAAGTGGCGGAAAGCCCGGCGCAACTCACACCAGCCCACCAGCAGGGTGGCAGCATCAAAATAGCCCAATGTCACCGGCCAGATCACCCGCTCTGACGCCTCAGCCTGCGCCGTCCGGTATATCAGTGCCACTTTATAGCGGCCGTGGATCGCCTCGCGCAGTTCAGCCTGGAACCGTGTCGACACCGGCTGTTCAGGCGGGCCGGCCAACACACGTTGCGAATGCACCGACTGCCGGGCGCATTCCGGCAGCACCGCGTGAATTTTTGCCAGCGCATCCTGGGCGGCGAGGCTTAAGGCCGGGTCGCCGTGCCGCGTCACCCAATGGATGCCGAGCAGCAGCGCATCCATCTCATCACGGGAAAACATCATCGGCGGCAGCAGGTTATCGGCATGCAGGACGTAGCCCAGCCCGGCTTCGCCGCGGATGTCCGCGCCCTGCGCGTTGAGGGAGGCGATATCCCGGTAGAGGGTACGCAGGCTGATGCCCAGTTCCCCGGCAAGCTGCTGCCCGCTGACCGGGTAACGGCGGCGGCGTAAATGCTGAAGCAGGTTCAACAGGCGTTCCGCCCGGTTAATGCCTGATGCTGACATGTTTTGTCATTGCTCCGTGACAGAGTGTGGCCTCCATTCCTGAAGGAGAAAACCCCATGATAATGCCGAACCTGTTCATTCTCTATGTTGCCAGCCCCCCGGCGAGCAGTGCCTTTTATGAAAAATTGTTTGAGCGCGCGCCCGAAGTCGTGCTGCCGACCTGGGCCGCCTTTGCTTTTGACAATGGCCTGCATCTGGGGCTGTGGTCGACCCATGCCAGGGATTTTGCCTCAGGTGGCCCCGGCCCGGCCACCGAACTGAGCATTATGGTAAAAGACCGGCAGGAGGTTGAGGCGCTGTACGCCCGCTGGCCGGGCTGGGGGTGGAGATTGAACAGCCGCCGCATGATGCGGTATTTGGCCGAACCTTTGTGGCGTGTGACCCGGACGGCCACCGGCTGCGGGTCTGTATACCGGATTAGTGCCCCTCAGGCCTGCGGGCTTTATGTAACGGATTAATCAACATTTATTGCCGGTTATCCGCATCGGGTTAAGCCCGCCGCGAACAGCGATAGCGGGCTGAATCGTTTTAATATCCTGTGAATAAAGAGTGATTTACGTTACAGAAAGTGCTGCAAAAAAGTAATGATTCAGGGTGTTAAGTGACACCATTCACGTTTATCAGCGCTAAAATGCCCGGATACCGGGTGCGGTGATGCCAGTCACGTTTTCCACCGGCCGCTGTTTGTACTCTTGCGGCTCGTTAGCTAAATCAATTCAGCAACAGGGTGAAGAAAATGAAAAAAGCGTGTCTGGCAGGGATGATCATGGCGGCAATCAGTGGGCAGGCGGCGGCACAAAGCTGGGTGCTGACAGATGCTGAAAGCAGTACCGAGCTGGGAAACTGGCAGGTCAGCAGCCAACAGCTGAAATTGTCGAGTGAGCCCTTCAGCCTGCAACAGAAAGTGTTGCATGGCGGCAAGCAGGAAGGCTCAAAAGTGCTGACCCTCACCAGTGAAAACGGCCTGACCATCACCCTCAGCCCGACCCGCGGCATGGATCTGTTGCATGTGAACGGCCACGGCGTGCGCCTCGGCTGGGATTCGCCGGTGGATGAAGTGGTTAACCCCGCCTATATCAACCTGGAGAGCCGCAACGGGCTGGGCTGGCTGGAAGGGTTCAATGAGATGATGGTGCGTTGCGGCTTTGAGTGGACCGGCCACCCGGTCACCAAAGACGGCATGATCTACACCCTGCACGGCAAAGCGGGCAACACCCCGGCCTCAAAAGTCGAAGTGATTGTCGATGACCAGGCACCGCATGAAATCCGTATCCGGGGCCTGCTGAAAGAGACGACATTCAAAAAAGCCAAACTCGAAACCTGGACGGAGCTGCGCTACGTGCCGGGCGCGGACTCCTTCACCCTTCATGATGTGCTGACCAATAAAGCGGACTATCCGCATGATTATCAGATTATTTATCACAGCAACTTCGGGATGCCGATCCTGGAAAAAGACGCGCGTTTCCTGGCCCCGCTGAAATCGGTTTCGCCGTTCAATGACTATGCGAAAAAAGGGCTGGCGGACTGGAATGTCTACGGCGCGCCGACCAAAGATTTCGATGAAATGGTGTTTAACCTGGTGCCGAAAGCGGACAGCAACAGCAAAACCGTGGCGGCCGTGGTGAACAGCAAAGGGGACAAAGGTGCCGCAATTGAGTTTGATACCCGCCAGTTGCCGCTGCTGACGATGTGGAAGAACACCGATACCCAGAAGCAGGGCTACGTAACCGGCATTGAGCCGGGCACCAACTACGCCTACCCGGTGACAATTGAGAAAGAGCAGGGCCGGGTGAAGCAGTTGCAGCCGGGGCAGAGCACTGAATTTGTGCTGACCTACTCACTGTTGAAAGATGCTGACGCGGTGAAGCAGGTGCAACAGCGGATCACCCGGATTCAGGGTGACGAGAAAGTCCAGGTGGACGAAAAACCGATCGCCGTTGAGTAACGGCGCAGGCCACCGGGCTGACACGGCGTCGGCCCGGTGGGGCATTACTGGATGATCCCGCGGCGTTGCGCGTGGTTATACAGCCCGTCTCTGGCGAGGTTTTTCATTTTCACCTCACACATAATGTCGAACTCACCAAACGACAGCGCCCAGTCATTCAGGGTGTTATTGAAGTAGTAATCGGAGTGCGCCCGCAGTTTGGTCTTTGGCAGCCCCAGCACCAGCTGGTCCGGGAAACCCTGCTCCGGGATCAGGCCTTCCTGCGAAATAGAGTAGTGCAGCACCGGCCTGACGCCGCGCCAGGAGGCAATCACCTGCGCCACGCGCGGATCATCCGGCATAATGAATTCATTCTCTTTTACCCAGTTGTGGTGGATGTCCAGCACGATCGGGCAGAGAGGGGCCGCTTGCAGCACGTCATCCAGCGAGCAGGAGATCTCATCATTTTCCACTGTCAGCATCCGCCTCGCGGCTTCGCTGAGCTGCCCGAATGCTGCCTGGAATCCTGCAAACCCTTTCCGGCCATTCATGTGGATATTGATTTTAAAATCCTGGAAGGTTTTGCCGTACCCCATTAAGGTTGCGCACAGCGCATGGTATTCGACATCCTCAATCGCCCGCTCGACCACCAATGGCGTATCCGATGCCAGCACTGAATATTGCCCAGGGTGGAAAGAGAGCCGGATATTATACTGCCGGGCAATCTCGCCGCAGCGGGTAAATAACGGGTATAGCTCCGGCAGGAAATCATTATAGATCGGCGTGGCTTCCGGTACGGTATATAACGGCAACAGATCGCTGCCGATGCGCATCATCCTTAAAGCTTCCGGTAATAAAGCCAATTGCTCCAGCGTTAAATAGAGGTTGGTTAAATTAACCACGGAGAGATCATAAATCAGCTTTTTCTGTTCTTCAGCAGGTAAACTGAGAAAACGCTTGCGGGTGGTGGCCCGGAACGGGTAAGCCTGTTTCAGGTCAGAATCAAGATATTTACATGCAAAGCCTAGTTTCATTATACCCCCTGTGAACGTGATATAAGTGTAACAGCTCACAGTGAGTTGGGGGAAAGCCGCGCAGAAAAGGCTGCCCGGCGTTATTCCTTCCCGGCCACGGCCGGTGTACCGGTGAAGCCGACACGGCCGATAAACGGCAAGCGCAGCGCCGGCGAAGCGATGTCCACCCCAAGATTCAGGCCCAGGATGTTGAACTCCAGCCCTTCCTGCGCCCCGGCCGTGACGCCGAGCACGCCCAGCAACGACACCTGCACCCCCCGGCCGGAAGGCGGCAGCCCTACCGGGCTAAGCAGCGGCCGGTAATCCTTGCCGATGGCATTGGACGGCAGATCCAGCGCCAGTTCAGGCACTTCCCGGCCAATGTGCGCCATAAAGGTGTTGCTGTTGGGGCCGGGCCAGGCGTGATAGGTGTGCGGGAACGGATAACGTTCGATAGCCGCCTCAATCCGCGGGATCATCGCTTCAGCATCCACGCCCTGATGGGAGGCCAGCAGCGCAGGCTGTGAGCCGAACCAGAAGCCGTCCGGGATCGCGTAGTTACGGCGCACCACATTATTGCCGCCCCAGCCGATCACATCGTAGCGGGTGTATTGGGTTTCACCCGCCCGTTTAAAGATGATCCACGGGTGCAGCGCCACCTTCCCGCGCCAGCCATAAGTGGGTGCGGCATAGACTTGCACAATGGCGATTTTACTGAATGCGGCCGGGTCCGGCGCCAGGCGGGCGGAGTCCCGGCGGGCGCTCGCCCAGCTCTGGGCGGCCGGGGTTTCCCTGTCCTGCGAGGCTCTGGCAAAGCTATATCCCAGTGATAAAAAGACGATACAAAGGTAACAGAGACTAAACCATTTAAGGTAAATCATAGTGTCTTCACGGTGGGGGGTAGTCAAACCACTAAATTACTGTAAATAAATACAGCGGGCAAGAGGCAACGGGCCGTTGCGCGATGAATATTTTTTAAGCAGTATGCAGCTCGCCTTTTAGCCGCCGCACACCGCACGCCCGATAAAAATGCGCGAAAAAACATCAGGCGAAACGCCGGAAAACGCGGAAAACCAGAACCTTAGCTATACTTATTTCCATGTTGACGCAAAACGGGGTGCCCGCATGATCAAGACAATGGAAGAACTCAATAAAGTCCGTGATGACTGCTATCGCCTGGTCACCCGCCGTTCATCACTTTCGGGGGTGGCGTCTGCCGTGCCGCTGCCGGGGATCGATGTCGGCTCCGATGCCGCGATTTTGCTGGAGATGTTACCGGCGATCAGCAAGAAGTTTGAGCTGTCAGAAGCGGATATCGAGGCGCTGGACCCAACCACCAAAGCCCTGGTGCTGACCACTGCCGGCAGCATTGGCTCCAAGGTGATCGGGCATTCAATTACCCGTGATTTGGTGATCAGGCTGCTGAAAAAAGTGGGCGTGAAAATGGCCTCAAAGCAACTGGTAAAATATGTGCCGTTCGCCGGCCAGATTATTGCCGCGGGCATTGGTTTTACCGCCATGAAATATGTGGGCAATGCCCATGTGAATGCCTGTTATCAGGTGGCGAAATCGGCCCTTGAGCAGCAGGAAAATAACGCACTCACCCGCACCTAGTCTATTTTTCCGCCTCACGCCGGTTAGGGTAAATAAAATGGATTTTACCCTAACCGGCTATTTCCCACATCAAGGCGATCGCCTTTGTATTTATGGTTCAGTTCGCCTACGCCATCATGCTCTATCAATGTGAAAAGAAAGTCAGAGTATTTGCACAGCGCGTCCTGCATCTGCTCAATATAGTCGTGCCGGTCATAGGTGCGGTCCAGCCCGACCAGACTCTGGTTAAGGATTTTACGCGAAACATCGCTGGTGACATTGAGTGACGCCAGGCAACTCCTGGCCGTCCGGCGTAAATCGCGTGGTGAAAAAGGGTCCAGCGCCGGCATGGTCGGGTCACTGGTCATCCGCCGTAACGCCTGGCTGAGCACCACTTTGGACATCGGCGCGTTGGGCTTTTTGTTGGACGGCACCAGCCATTCACTGCCTTTACCCGCCGCAATCAGCTTTTCAATGCAGAGTTTCATGATCGGGCTGATGGGCAGACGGTGATCACGGTGGGATTTATTGCGGTTGCCCTGGTTCCACATGTTATTTTCCAGATCAAACTCGCTGACCCTGGCGCGCAGCACCTCATCCGGGCGGCGCGCGGCGGCCAGCACCAACCGGGAAGCCCAGCGGGTGGATTCGCTGACATTGTGGTAATCCCAGATGTGCCAGAACACCCAGATTTCAGCGTCTGACAGGGTGCGCTCGCGGGGCGCGGGTGCCGTGCCGCCGACTTTATTGATCGGGATGTCCCCAACCGGCGATTGCTCCAGGTAGCCCTGATAAACACACCAGGCCAGAAACTGTTTCATCAGGGAAAACACGCGCTTACTCTGCACAATTTTCCCTTGCATAATCAGCGGGTTGGTCAGCCGGTTCACCGTGACTTTGGTGATTTTTGAGATCGGCAGGTCAGCAATTTTCGGCATGACGTGGATCAGAATACAATGCACCCCCAGCTCCGGGCGGCGGCGTGTGACCATCAGTGACAACCGGGTAAACAGCATGAACGCTTTGCTGAACGGCGGATCGTTATCGGAATAATCTTCCAGCTGCTCAATCGGGGTCGCGAGTGTCGCGTTCAGGTAAGCGATGGTTTCAGCCGAGCAGTTTTCTGCGGCTTTATCTTCACTGAAGCCTTTGATCATGGCCATTTCTCCGTAAGATTTTGTTCAGCATAGCGCGCTTGTGAAAATGATTCCATACCTTCCAAGTATGGAATCATTTAGGTGAGTTTAGGGTGAATCTATCGCGGATACGAGGGGCAATGGAAGAGAGCTATGATGTGCCTGCGCTGTCGTGATTTCTGTGTGCGAATTGCACAATTCGCCGTAATGCTTTACTAATAACAGATAACGACTTTAGTAACTGGTAAACTGGCTGTATACTGTACATTCAAGAGGGGTAATTTATGACACATGCGGCCAAATTGAATGAGTATCAGCTTAACCTGCTTAAGCGCATCAACAACATAGC
The DNA here is from genome assembly GCF_002858805.1 of Chimaeribacter arupi. Lineage (GTDB taxonomy): Bacteria > Pseudomonadota > Gammaproteobacteria > Enterobacterales > Enterobacteriaceae > Chimaeribacter > Chimaeribacter arupi. Next base: position 29,048 of record NZ_PJZI01000038.1, on the reverse strand, counting down.
ACTGGCCTTAATGCCTGAATTTGAAGACAAGGCAGAGGCCATGAACGCGGTCAGCCTGGATGATAAAACGTTAATCCAGCGTTTATACACGACGATGCTCGAGCAAAACACCCGGGTACCCGACAGTGAACTGCGTAAGGCCCGCCGTCGCCGTGAAAACCTGGAAAAATTCTACGAGCAGCTTCAGGCATTGGGCGGCACCCTCAAAGTGAATGATGTCGCGAATATTCTGGGTATTTCCCGGCAAGGCGTGAATGCCCGTGTGAAAAAGAACAGGCTGCTGGCCTTTAAACAGAACGGCGATTTTATCTACCCACGTTTCCAGTTTACTGAAGCGGGTTTACTGCCCGGCTTTGAAGAGGTGATGAGTGCCTATGATCCTGCGCTTCACCCAATGTTGATGCTGAATCATCTGAAAACGCCGATCGATGTGCATGATGAGGGCGTTTACAGAACCCCCATTGAGATATTACAGAACGGCGCAAACGAAAAAGAGATGGCCGTGTTGGTGCGTAACGCCCATCTTTTTGGTCAGCAGATGGCAGGTTAAAAAGAGGGGCGCAACGGTGCCCCTCTGTCATCAGTACGGGTCTGAGGCAATCTGGAAGTTTAGCCCCTCTTCAAGCAATGCTTCGCCCGTCATATAAGATTCTGCCCAGCCAGAGGGGAATATCGCGGAGTCATACTCTTTGTATTCCCTCAATGTCCACATTCCCCCCGGTGTATCTCTGAAAGGGATCGTTCTCCCTGGCTGACGCCAGAAAGCGTAGCATTTCTTATATCGGCGATGCCTGCTGTCATAGGCGATGCCATCAAATGTTTCCCCATAGTCTGCATACAGGGGTCAGTTTGGATATCGAGCATTATTGTACGTTAAGGCTAAATTTTGACCTACCCCTCTCGTTAACCGCTGTGTGATAGTCAGGGGCCTCCGCAACCACACCAGGGATAGGTCATGAGAGCCATCATTCGAGCGAAGACAGTGAAGGTATGTGAAGCCAGGATTGCGGCTAAAGGGGATGAAATTGGCATGTCATTTTATGCTTTTTTTGCCAACAAGAATGATGAACCAGAATTACTCATGGAAGTAGCCCAATGATTGATCATAGAGATCAAGCTGGACCACGTTGGAAAAGCCAGATAAATAATATCTCTTGTATAGCGTAGTCTGTATTAGCCCGGACTTGATCTGGCACTCTTGATACCCCTGGCAAGACCTTATAGGGCCCCGTTTGGGAAACGGAAATATTGTACTTAAGGTGCTTTTTTGTACTTTTATAGCGGAGTAAAGGGATGACCCGATCGAATCTCATAACTTTCACCGGTGATATTTTTCGGGATATTAGCAATTGTCTTTATGAATTGTAGTGGCTGAGGGGATTTTTACTTCAAACAACGACTTAACAATTAAGCCTTCAAAGCCTGAAAGCTTAATTGCCCAAAAAAGGCGCCAAGAGTTTCAGTTCAGAAATGGAGGATTCTCTTCAGTGAACCAACCGGGAACGTACTCGCTCCAGCTGAACTTCCACAAACCCTCTTCTTTGCGAAGCTCGATTCGATAGTGAGCACCGTACATCCACTCACCATTCTCATTTTTTATCTGCCCGGGGATTAAGCGGCCCGTCCACATTTCAGCCGTTTTACCGTCAGTTCCAAGGGTAATTTTTAGTGGGACGCCATAATGCTGCATCCATGGCCAGTGACGACGAAACTCTTTCAGCGATCCGACAATATTGTGCAGGCCGTTTAAGGGTCCCAGAGGAGGAAATTGTCCGCAAGCATCTACGGTGTAACAGGTGCGGAACTGGCTAAAATCATTCTGGTCGATCCCCCACGAATAGCGTGAATACGACTCCTCAATTTGCTCTTCTTCAGTCGCCTTTATCTGGTTGTGCGCAATGCAATGCCAGGGGGAATCCAGCTCACTGACCAGAACAGGTGGGGCATCTCCCGGACGCCACCCCTGCTGCCCAGGAGGCAGACGCCAGTTAACCAGATAATCACTGTCACCTTCCGCCCAGCCAATGTTTATAAGCACTTCGGTAAGCTTCCAGCCGTCAGACTCTGCTTTCAGCGTCAGTCGCAACACTGCACCAAAAAGGGCAACGGGATTATATTTTGCGCCTGGCGCCACCTCACCATACAGATAGGCGCTTACCATGGCGGTCCCTTCTCCGTTCGCAGCTGCATAATAATTAGAAGTAACCAGATTCAGATGCTTTTCAGACATTGTATCTTCACGTAGTGCTGCGATTAAGGCTTCTTTACCATGAAGCATGCCTTTGTGGCTGCTTCTGAGTTTGACCGTATCAGCCATAAAGTCTTCCGCATCGGCCCAGAGGCCGGATTCCCAGTTTTTGCGAAGTTTTTCCATAAAACCGAGTGCATCTGAGCGGCTAAGAGGGGTAATCATTGAGTATCTCCTTTCTGTACAGCGCCTGGAAAGTGAGGTAATACAAATTCTGCCATCTCCTGCAGGATATCTGCGGCGGGTCGGCGGGCAGGCTTGAGGTTAAGGGCAATATGCGATACGCCCTGGGATTCCTGCGTTTTCCACAGGTTTATCAGTGCATTTCTGCCTGTCCGGATGCCGTTGAAACCCTGCTGTAGAGGGAGGTCGGGATTTTCGTCCAAATCAAAGAAGGTGGCATACCCGTAAGGTTTAAATACACCAGCAGGGAGTAATGAGCGCCACCAGGTGATGAGATCAGAAAGTTGTCCAAAATCACCGATGTGCCATATCCAGCCATCGCTGCGTTCAGCTATCCAGCTAATTTCCTGTCGCGCGCGGCCCACTACGATTGTGGGGATTTTCTTACTGACAGGCTTGGGCATCATCGTGAGGTTGCCGTTTAACTCGCCATAAAACTCAGATTTTGCTTTGGGGAAATTCTTTTGCGTCAGTGTCTCAATCAAATCCCATGCATCGCGGTAGCGCGCTGCTCGATTATCATAATTCGCGCCAAATGCGGGATACTCAGTCGGGCGGTCACCGGTAGAAAGTCCCATAACAAACCGGCCGTGAGAGAGAAAATCCACTGACATTGCCTGTTTGGCCGTTATCACAGGATCGCGAAGGGGAAGAACAATCCCTGTAGTACCTAGAGTTATCTGCTTCGTGGTCGTCGCCAGGGCACCAAGATAAACCATCGGGTCCAGAATCTGGCCGGTATCACCAAAAGCCGGATCGAAGAAAGGCACATCGCGTAACCAAAGGCTGCTGAATCCAGCGCTGTCGGCCTTACTCGCGAGTTCAAGATGCTGATGCATCGTAGGCCAGGGAGAGAATGGATACCCTTCCAGTGGCATTATGAAGCCAAAGGTGAGTTTTCCCGGCTGAAAGATCCGGGCATATCCGGCATGCGTTGAGAGAGCCGGTGGCATTTTCGAGATTTCACTGTCTGATGGGGTCATTTTGACGGTCCGGTGTTAACCAGCGCGAACGCTGGCTAAGAGTGATGTCTTAACGTTTTCTGATTTCGGTGATGTAGGTGATGGCGGCACTATCGACAAAGTTCGGCACATCCCGGAAGGCTTCCTGACCAACCGGCGAGTCAAAGGCGGCCACGGCATCCTCAATGGAGTCGAACCATAATTCAGAGAACCCATCGACCGGTGCATCCGGGTATTTTTCACGATCGACAGGGTTAAGGACGTAGCCCCGTAATCCCGGTAAACGCAGTGCAATTTCCGTGTGTACTTCATCCCAGTGCTTTACAAACTCCTCAAAGCTCTGTCCCTTTTTACGGGTAAGAAAGCCCACATGCTTGAAGCCGTTTGAAGATGTCATCGTGTTCTCCTGTGTACAGTTATCTGCAAATATTGTTTGAAACAGCGTAATTGATGAAGCTGACGCGCGTTTTCTGGTGCATCCTGACGCAATGCCATTAAGTTTGGCTAATAGCAGGTTAGTGGTGCCTGGAGTTTCACTGGCTGCGCCTCAGACATGATCCTCACCATGGAAGGGATAGTCGGTATAGCCTTCTTCCCCCCCGCCGTAATAGGAACTGCGCCTGGCCATAGTGAGTGGCCAGCCCTTGCGGACCCGCTCAACAAAATCTGGATTGGCGATAAACGGACTGCCAAAAGCCGCAAGATCGGTCAGCCCATCGTCGATAAGTGCCGCGGCCTGAACGGGAGTAAGGCCACCGGCGAGGATAAGCGTGCCACGCCATACCTTTCGGAAATCGCGCAACAGGCCGTTAAACATCACGGGCCCCTGGGCCATCAGGTGGACATAAGCTATCCCTCTGCGGCTAAGCTCCTTACCGATATAAAGATAGGTTTCTGAGGTATCGGCGTAAGGAGCCATGTCCTGAAGTTGATTACAGGGGGAAAGGCGCACGCCCGTCCGGCTTGTACCAATTTCATCTGAAATGGCGTCAACAATTTCCAGAAGAAGGCGCGTACGGCTTGCCAGGCTTCCGCCGCCATAGCCGTCATCGCGCGTATTCAGTACAGGATTAATGAATTGTTCAATGAGATAGCCATTGGCACCATGCACCTCCACGCCATCAAACCCCGCCGAAATGGCGTTGGCAGCGGCCTTGCGAAAATCAGCCACTATCTGCTTAATCTCTTCAGTCAGCAGGGCGCGGGGCGGGCTTGCAGGAACCGTTGCAGGTTCACCATTTTCATCCCAGGCAAAGGCGCTGCCACCCTGAACGGCGACGGCGCTGACAGGGGGCTGCCCCTCAGGCTGGAGGCTGGTATGAGATACCCGTCCAACATGCCAGAGCTGAGCAAATATTTTTCCTCCTTTCTTATGCACGCCCTGTGTGACGGGCAGCCAGGCTTCAACATGACTGTCGAGATAGATCCCCGGATTAAAGAGATAGCCAGTGCCTTCACGAGAGACCGGTAAACCTTCAGAAATAATTAATCCGGCGCTGGCACGTTGTGCGTAATAAAGTGCCGTTAAGGCATCAGCATGCTCGTCCCGTGCGCGGGAGCGCGTCATGGGCGCCATGATAAAGCGGTTTTTCAGCGTGATATCGCCGAGCCTGTAGCCGGTAAATAGCTTCTTCATCGCCATCAGTTCCAGGCTTCAGCGATGAGCTGATGTGACCTGATCCTTGCATCGGCATCATGTATCCACGAATTCACCATAATTTCATCCGCACCGGTACGGCGGACCAGGTCATTCAGTCCGGTCCGGACGGTCTCTTTTGTGCCCCACACCGATTCACGCAGCTGAGTCAGTACGCGCTGAGCCTCGACCGGATGCCAGAGCGCATTCATATCGTCTACCGGCTTCGGTAATTTCACCTCAACGCCCCGCCCCAGATTTACAAACTTCTGCAGTTCGGTAGTCGCCAGATAGTCTGCTTCGCTCTGGCTTTCAGCGGCGACGACGTTGACGCAAATCATCACATACGGTTCGGCAAGCGATTCTGAGGGGCGGAAGCCTGAACGATAGGTATCAATGGCAGCAAGCATGGCATCAGGCGCAAAGTGAGAGGCAAAAACAAGGGGCAAACCTTTCTGCGCCGCCAGCTGTGCACTGAAGGTACTCGAACCCAGCAGCCACAACGGAATATCGAGTCCCGCACCCGGCACGGCCGTAATACGCTGCCCGCGTTGCGCAGGCGCAAGAAAATGCTGTAGTTCATCCAGCATGTCGGGAAAGTCGAGACCTTTGGCGCGGGTTTCACGGCGCAGCGCCTGCAATGTTTCCTGGTCAGTGCCCGGCGCACGGCCCAGACCTAAATCAACGCGGCCCGGATACATAATCTCAAGCGTGCCAAACTGCTCAGCGACAACAAGCGGTGCATGGTTTGGCAGCATAATGCCACCCGAGCCGATACGGATTTTTTCAGTTTTTGCGCCGATATGGCTGAGTATCACCGCCGTCGCCGCGCTGGCGATATCGACCATATTGTGATGCTCTGCCATCCAGAAACGGTGATACCCGGCTTTTTCGGCGGCCTGCGCCAGCCGCACGCTGTTGGTAATGGCGTCAGAAAGGGTATTGCCTTCGGTAATGGGTGCCAGGTCAAGCAGTGACAGGGGGATTGTTTTCTCTTTCATCATTATCTCCACATCGCCGGAACAGTCGTCCGGAGGTAAATTAATCATTTCGGAAATTACTATGATTGTTTTTACACGGATGATAAATCGGGTTTCGGTCGCATCTATGCGGACTTAGGTTCTACAATCCTGCTTCTTCTTTACGGGTATCTTTGATGTCTTACTCTGCGTCAACAAACCAAAACCACCTGCGACACGACGCGACAGACAGACAGACAGACAGACAGACAAGGAAAAACAATGACTGAAGAGCAGATTTGGAAAGCCCGGTATTACTCGGCATGTGATATTGCCCATCGCTGGTTTGCTTTTTTTGAGGGGCAAACAGAGGAGGTCAGCCGGCATCTGGATATTTTCTCTCCGTACGTCAGGCTGGTTCATGCCGGCACGCATCTTCTGGCTGAAGGAAAAGACGGAATGGATAGCTGGTTGAAAAGCCTGCCATACGAAAAGGGCTCGCACTTTATCCGACGCTTTGAATTTATCCCCGGCCAGGAAAACGAGGCAACCGTTAATATGGATATTGGCTACCAGAGGGTCGAAAGTGATTTGACGGTGGGAGGGGCACTTTCGGAATACCGGACAACGCTCTTATTCGGTGAGGGAGAGGACGCTGTTTTTACTTTCCTGCAGAAAACTCCCGTATATCAAAACCCTGATAAGGTATTCCGTGAGTCATTCAGTGAAAACCGGGTACATTCGTTTATAGCCCGTTTCTCTCAGCTTATGCTGACTGCAAGGCCTGGGGTTGTTTCAACGATCGTTTCCGGGAATGCCGATGAGAATACACGGCAGAATTTACCCGTATTTTTACGCAGTGCCGATCCCGACGGGATGAATATTGAAGAGACAGACATTCTGGCGATGAAGTGCACCCTGTTACTCCCTGTAGACGGTACTAAACGAAGACTCAGCCTGGAACTGGCTGAAGAGGGAGGCCGCTACCTCGTCATTCGTCACGCAGACTGGTCCTGAAGCACTTAACGGAATATTCAACATGCGAAATACCGATCACCTGGGCGGAATTACCGCCTTTGTCACTACCGCACAGCAGGGAAGTTTTACCGCGGCGGCTGAGAGACTCGGGCTGACAAAATCAGCCGTGGGTAAAAGTGTGGGTCGTCTTGAAGCCAGGCTGGGACTTAAACTGTTTCTGCGATCCACGCGGCGTCTGAGCCTGACGCCGGATGGTGAGCGTTTCCTGATAAGTTGTCAAAATGCCATGGATATTCTTGAGCAGGCAGAAGCCGAGTTGACCTCTCATATCTGCCAGCCTTCAGGGAGGCTACGGGTGGACTTACCCGCAGCCTTTGGCAGACAGCGTATTTTGCCGATCCTGCTGCAGATTACACGCCGTTATCCCGAACTCGCATTAACCGTCACTTTCAGCGAACGGTTTGTCGACCTCATTGAGGAGGGTATTGACCTTGTCATCCGCATTGGTGAACTTGCCGACAGCAGTGGGCTGGTTGCCAGAAGGCTGACCACGCAGAAACTGGTTATCTGCGCTTCCCCTGACTATTTACTGTACGGTGGAGAACCCGTTTCATCTGAAGAACTGAGCCAGCATCAGTGTGTGGTGGGGTTTCGCCGGAATCAGCCGATCTCCTGGCTACTCAAAGAAAATGATGGTCAGATTTCGCGGTATACGCCGCCACCGACCCATGAGTTTGCGGACGGAGATGCGATATTATCGGCCACGCTGGCTGGCTGTGGGCTTTCACAACTGCCGTTATGGCTGGTTGGAAAATATCTTGAATCAGGGGAGCTGAAAGAGGTTCTGGTCGGACATTCCGGTGGAGAAATGCCCATCAGTGCGCTCTGGCCTAAAAACCGCCAGCTGTTACCTAAAATTCGTTATGTTGTGGACACGTTGATAAAGGCAGCAGATGACGGCTTACTTGACTGATGGTACGACTATGCCGTTGTGTCTGGCCAGAACGGATAATCGGTATAGCCTTCCTCAGCCCCACCATACATTGTTGCCCGGTTAACTTCATTCAGCGGCCAGTCGTTTTTCATCCGTTCTGTGAGGTCAGGATTGGCAATATAGGGTCTGCCAAAAGCAATGAGATCCGCTTTTCCTTCCTGCAAATAGATTTCGGCTCGTTGCTTATCGAATCCCCCTGCAATAATGAGCGTGCCGCTGTAGGCCTTTCTGAATTTATCAATGAACCCTTCAGGAATAGCCTGTTCACCTAAAGTCTGTTGATCGCTAAGGTGAACATAGGCCAGCCGGCGTGTCGTGAGCTTTTCTGCCAGAGTCAGCCAGGTTTTTTCTTCACCGCTGAATGCATGCATATCAAACAGACGACCAAATGGCGCAAGTCGTATGCCGGTTTTTCCTGCACCGATCGCCCGTGATACAGCGTCAGTCACTTCAAGCACGAACCGCAGTCGGTTCTCAATACTCTCTCCACCGAATTCATCGCTGCGCGTGTTCAGAGCGCCATTAATGAACTGTTCCAGCAGATAGCCGTTTGCCGCGTGGATTTCAACGCCGTCAAAACCCGCTTCAATAGCATTTTCAGCGGCCTGTACATAATCCTGAATGACCAAACCGATCTCTTTGGCTGAAAGAGCGCGTGGGAATGAAACCGGAACAGGTCCAGCAATGCCATTTTCATCACGGGCATAACACGTCGAGTTTTCAGCCCTGACGGCAACTGAGCTGACGGGGGCGGCGCCATTCTTTTGCAGACTGACATGAGAAATTCGCCCAACATGCCAGAGCTGGATGAATATTTTGCCGCCTGCCTGATGAACGGCCTGAGTCGTTTTCTTCCATCCCTCTACCTGTGCAGCAGAGTAGATACCAGGCGTAAAAAGATACCCCTGCCCCTGAACGGAAATTTGAGAGCCTTCGCTGACGATAAGGCCTGCTGATGTGCGCTGACGATAATATTTAGCGGTGAGGTTATCGGCAATATCCCCTTCTCTGGCCCGGGAACGGGTCATCGGTGCCATGACAATACGGGTTTGAATTGTCGTGTCGCCGACGGTGTATGAAGTAAACAACTTTTCCATTACAGGCTCCTTTTAATCACTGAACTCCATAATGCGGTGCTGAAAGAGGGAATAAAACCCCCGTTCTATTCCGAACAGAGGTTCCATAGATTCTACTTACAGCAGCGATCCGTCATAATTTTTCTCAGGCCATCTCTTCCTGAACCGGTACTGCTTTAGTATCAGAGCGGTGCTTAATCAGAATGCTGACAAATGCCAGCAGAGTGAAGATCACGCTGCTCAGTACCACGGAGTGCGTCCCCAGGCGGGCGATAAACCATCCGCCCGTCAGTGAACCGAGGGTAATTCCCAGATTGGAGAACGACATATAAAGGCTGTTGGCAAACTCCGGCGCTTCGCTGGCTTCGCGCATCAGCCAGGTCTGACTGACCACCAGGCCGGAGGAGTGGAATGCGCCCCAGAACACGGTCAGCAGGCACATCACCAACGGTGAGAAGCCGAAGAACCATACCAATAGCAGAAGCAATGTGAAAAGCAGCGGGTAAACGAGTGTTGTTTTAACAACGCTTTTTTGCAGGAAACTGCTGAACACGAAGTTACCGGCAAAGCCACAGACGCCGAACAGGATCAGCATGGCGCTGATGTAATTGTTGTTCAGGTGAGTAACGCGTGAAAGATAATCTGCGACGTAGCTAAAGCTGGAAAACATTGCGGCGAAAATTAACGTTACCGTTGAGATGGTCAGCCACAGCTTGCCGTTACGCAGAACGGAAAGCTGGCTGGCAAAGGAAACCTTATGCAGGGTCGGCATTGAAGGCATCAGGAACAGGACGCCCAAGAAGGCCAGCACGCACGCTACAGCACCAAAGTAAAACGCTGCGGATAAAGAGAAATGCTCGGCAATCAGAGAGCTGAGGGGGACACCCAACACCAGGCCAATAGCCACCCCGGCAAACACTTTTGCTGCAGCGCCTGCGGCTTTTTCTTTCGGTACGGAATTGGCCGCCACGACCAGCGCAACGGCAAAAAAGACGGCATGAGCCAGCGCAGGCAGAATGCGAAACACCAACATCAGGTTGAACACGTCAGTGGTGGCATAAATCAGGTTTGAGACAATAAAGACGACCAGAATGCTCAGCAGAACCGTTTTCTTGTTAAAGCCAGACAGCATTAGCGTGATAAAAGGTCCGGTTACGGCCACGATAATGGCATAGATGCTGACAAGAAAACCGACCTGGGTGGGCGTAACGTGGAGCTGAGAAACCAGTTTTGGCAGTAAGCCGATGATGGCAATTTCGGTGGTGATTACCCCGAAAACAGCCACAGACAGCGCCAGTAAAAGCAGGGTGCTTTTATTTTGCATGGAATACCCTTAAAAACATTGCAGATGAAATTCACAAAGTTAAATAGCGAAAAGTAACTTTTATGCGTTATTACCCGGATAGCTTTCCGGGGAGAAGATCATCGCTGAGTTTTATAAGGGGGGAAATACGTGTTTAGGCGTTTCTATAACGACATAAATTCTTCAATGCTACTGACCCAATCCCTTTTTCTTAGTACAACTCAACATGTGCAATGTCCGCTGCTGGCACACAGCAGACATTACTGATATCAATCAGTCGGCAGAGGCGGTCTCGGTATTTATATCGCAGCTGACACCTTAAGAAAGAACGTCTAATCGACTGTTAGTCGCTAAACATGAAGACCCCGGGGGGAGACAGTTACCCGATGCTCCATCCTGTGGGGTTACCCTTATGCGAGAACCATTTTTGTTAAAAATACCACATCGAATAATTTATGAGGGAAACCATATGGCAAGGAGGCAGATTCTTTCTCTGTCGGAAAGAGAATCATTACTGGCATTACCGGACGATGAATTAACGCTGACCCGAATGGCCTATTTCAGTGAACATGATCTGGCGCTTATCAGTGCTCACCGTAAACCTGCCAGCCGTTTTGGTTTTGCCGTCCTTCTTTGCTATCTGAAAAATGTCGGTTTTGCTCCGGATAAAAAAATCTCCCCATCTGATGCACTACTGAAGCATATCGCCAGCAGGCTAAAACTCACCGGGGATCTCTGGCCCGCTTACCTTTCCGGCAGGGATACAACCCGGCGTGAGCATTTAACCGAACTGTACCGCTATCTTGGCGTAAAGGCATTCTCCGGCAAAATACAGCAGGACTGTATTACACATCTGCTGTCGATGGCGACGCGCACCGATAAAGGTATTCTCCTGGCCGAAGAGTTACTGATCTATCTCCGGCAGAACCACGTGATAATCCCCGCGATTGATGTAGTGGAGCGTACCTGTGCGGAGGCCATGACAGGCGGCGATAAAATCGTATTTCAGACTCTGAATGCCCCGTTAACCCCGGCTCACAGGGATGCCCTAGAGCGTTTACTTGAGTCCTCAGATAATCAGTCTTCCAGGCTGACATGGCTTCTGCAACCGCCGGGTAAAATCAATGGTAAGAACGTGCTGCAACACCTTGATCGGCTCAGTTGCATTGAATCGCTGGCATTACCGGAAGGTATAGATCGTACCATTCACCAGAACCGGTTGCTTAAAATGGCACGGGAAGGCCGAAAGATGAGTAGCCGGGATTTGACCCGATTTTCAGCAGCCTGGCGTCATGCGATCCTGGTGTGCGTACTGGAAGAAGCCAGAGCCACTCTGACAGACGAAGTGATTGAACTGCATGAGCGAATGCTAAACAGCCTTTTCAGCAAAGCCAAAAGAACACAGGCTGAGCGCCTTCAGCAGACCGGAAAGCTGATCCACTCCAAACTGAGGCAATATATCGATGTCGGCCAGGCTCTGTCTGAAGCCCGTGATTCCGGTGGCGATCCATGGCTCGCAATAGAAAACATACTGCCATGGCCTGAATTTGTCGCCAGTCTGGAGGAAACACGCCACCTCGCCAGGAAAGATAATTTTGACCCGCTGCATATTATTACCGAGAAATACAGCACATTACGGAAATATGCCCCGCGCATGTTGTCTGCTTTACAGTTAGTCGCAACCCCGGCAGCGCAACCTCTGGCTGATGCGCTGGTTGTGATTAAGGATATGTACCGGAAGCAGTCACGTAAAGTTCCGGTGACAGCGCCGCTTGAGTTTGTTCCTGAAAGCTGGCGCAAGGTGGTGATTACACCTGCGGGTATTGACAGGCAGTACTATGAATTTTGTGCTCTCAGCGAGCTTAAAGGTGCGTTGCGATCTGGGGATATCTGGGTTAAAGGCTCGCGCCGCTACAAAAATTTTGATGATTACCTCATGCCCGAAAAGGATTTTGACAAACTCACACCGGCGCTGCCACTGCCCGTATCAGCTGATTATCATGAGTACATTACCAGCCGTATGACCCTGCTTCAGTCCAGACTTGAAGAGGTCAATGCCATGGCTGCCCTTGGTGAACTGCCCGATGTGGAAATATCTGACAGAGGCGTAAAAGTCTCTCCGCTGGATAACTGCGTTCCGGCGCAGGTTTCACCGCTGGCAGAGCTGGTCTACAGCATGCTACCGCGACCTAAAATCACTGAAATTCTCGATGAGGTAAACAGCTGGACGATGTTTACCCGACATTTTTCGCATATAAAAAATGACCTTACCCGTCCCGATCCCCGGCTGCTTCTCACCACCATTCTTGCGGATGGCATCAATCTTGGCCTGACCAAAATGGCAGAAGCCTGCCCCGGGAGCACCAAATCATCACTCGAAGATATTCAGGCATGGTACATCCGTGACGAAACCTATTCAGCCGCCCTTGCAGAGCTGGTAAATGCGCAGGGGAAAAGGCCGCTGGCGGCATTCTGGGGTGATGGGACAACGTCATCATCAGACGGACAAAATTTCAGAACAGGCAGCTCAGGCCGCTACGCAGGGCAGGTTAACCCGAAATATGGGCAGGAGCTTGGACGTCAGTTTTATACCCATATTTCGGATCAATACAGCCCGTTTTACACCTGCATAATCAGCCGGGTCAGCGATTCAACCCATGTTCTCGATGGCTTGCTGTACCACGAAAGCGACCTGGAAATCAGGGAGCATTACACTGATACCGCTGGTTTCACTGATCATGTCTTTGCCCTGATGCATCTGCTGGGATTTGCGTTCTGTCCGCGAATCAGGGATCTCCACGACAAAAAGCTGTTTATCAAAGGGAAAGCGGACCAGTACCCGGCGCTTCAGTCACTGATATCAACGACCAGCCTGAACCTGAAAGAGATCGAAATTCACTGGCGTGAAGTGCTGCGTCTGGCCACCTCGATAAAACAGGGAACCGTGACGGCATCCTTGATGCTAAAAAAGCTTGCCAGCTATCCCAAGCAAAACGGACTTGCCAAAGCATTGAGGGAAATTGGCCGTATTGAACGAACGCTGTTTATGCTCGACTGGTTCCGCGATCGGGGACTTCGTCGGCGGGTACAGGCGGGGCTGAATAAAGGAGAAGCCCGTAACGCGCTGGCGCGTGCGGTATTCCTGCACCGCCTGGGTGAAATCAGGGACCGAAAACCGGAAAATCAGAGCTATCGCGCCAGTGGACTGACGCTCCTGACAGCTGCCATATCCCTGTGGAATACCGTCTATATGGAAAGAGCGGTCGAGGCCTTAAAGCGTAAAGGGGTGAAGATCAACGAGCAACTGCTATCGCATTTGTCGCCGTTAGGCTGGGAGCACATCAATCTGACAGGCGATTATATCTGGAAAAGCAACCGGATACCGGCTTCCGGAAACTTTCGTCGGCTGAGGCCGGCTAAAGTACAAAGGTCAAAAAAAAACCTTAACGTACAATAATGTTCGATATCCAAACTGACCCCATACAGGCGGGCCATTAACCATTGTGGTAACCGGTAATCCTCACCTTCAAGATCGCTAAAGGGGATATGCATGCACTGTAAAAGTCCAATTATATCAATCACTTTAACTGTCATGAGCGTTTCCACTGCGCAGAGGTAATGCTGGTCAAGCACGGATTCCGGATAAATAACCGAACCCTCCAACTGGCATGTCCGGCCATAGACCTCAGCCATCGCGGTTATCGAAGCATCAGCCGCATACAAGACGGCAATCTGCCCGCCCGGCGGGTTAAACCGGCCACATTCCCTAGCTTCCACCGGGGCTGAGTAATGGATGCCACTCTCATATTTACCCGGTTGACTGCGCATCAATGTGGTACCTGAATGCAGTGTAATAGCGGGGATCCTGCCCGTTTTTTTTAATGCAGCCAAACCTTGCTCGGCTTTTATAATGGAATTTTTAATCTTAATGTTTCCTAATTTGGTTTCTCCATTTGCTGTTTTTCTTACACGATTTCTTAAATTACCTCTGAGGAATAACTCCCCACAGAACGTTTAACCCATTAGGGTTAAACGTTATTGTACTGCACCCAGCTTCTGCATTTCGGTGGGCAAATCAACAGACCCGTGAAAAACACGCATACCTTTTAGCTGTAAAAAAGCACCAAAAAGACGCTATAAAAACACTATTTAAATACCTTTTTGGTACCAAAAAGGTGCAGCTTTAGCGCCTGTTACCCACGGCTTTAACTTGGCCTTCCCGGTGAAACATTGATTTCACCGGCAGGCGCAACTATGTTTAAAAGAAGGTGGGAGCAATAATCCCTGTTCTTTTTTTCGGTTTATAAGGAGTGTAAATGTCAGATTCTAAATATATTCGTATCGAGATCTTCTCTGCCGATGAGAATACCGGCAAGACCTATAAAATCTTTACCTCCCCAACAGAGGAAAAAGGCGAGAAACGTCTCGAAGGCCAGTGCGCCTGGCAAAATACCCTGCCGAAAAATTACAGTGATGAAGAAGTCTTGCAGGAAGCCATCCAGCATCTGCGTTCGGAAGGGTTCACCAAAGAGGATATTCAGGATGTCACCTACCATTAAGTGACATTAATGCCCGGCCACCCGGTGCGGGCATACCTGGGCGGTAAAGGCTGATTTTCCCCGCTTTCCTGCCGCCACAAGGTGACACCGTCACTTCATTTCCCGCCCCATAGTCTATGATTGTTCTGCGTATACGGTCTGAACCGGAACCGGCGGCATCGTTTCCCTTCCCTGATTCCGGCACAGCCCCGGCAATCCGTCACGGCATGCGGAACACGCACCGCGCGATGCCGTCCATTATTTTCTGGGTAAAAGAGGCAATTGAATGGAGTCCAAGTCATTTCATAAACGTTGGGGCGCTGAGTATGTGGCCGCCGACACAGTTCGCTTCCGTCTCTGGGCATCCGGGCAGGAAAACGTCACGCTCAGGCTTGCCGGCGAAGAAATTGCCATGCGCCCGGCCGGTGAGGGGTGGTTCGAACACCAGGCTACCGGCATCGCGCCCGGCACCGAATACCAGTATCAGCTGGCCGACGGCCTGACGATCCCCGACCCGGCTTCCCGCGCGCAGAAAGCCGATGTGAACGGCCCGTCACTGGTTATCGACCCCACCCGCTACCACTGGCAGCACAGCGGCTGGCAAGGCCGCCCGTGGGAAGAGACGGTGGTCTACGAGATGCACATCGGCACCTTTACGCCGGAAGGTACCTTCCGCGCCGCGATCGAGAAACTGCCCTACCTTGCCGAACTTGGCATCACCATGCTGGAAGTGCTGCCGGTGTCGCAGTTCGGCGGCAACCGGGGCTGGGGGTATGACGGCGTATTGCTTTACGCCCCGCACTCCGCCTACGGCACGCCGGACGATTTCAAAGCCTTTGTGGATGCCGCGCACGGCCACGGCCTGTCCGTGGTGCTCGACATCGTGCTGAACCATTTCGGGCCGGAGGGCAATTACCTGCCGGCCCTGTCACCCGATTTCTTCCATAAAGATCGCATGACGCCCTGGGGCGCGGGCATCGCTTATGATGTCGCCGCCACCCGTGACTACATTGTTGAGGCGCCGCTCTACTGGTTGCAGGAGTTCCACCTGGACGGCCTGCGGTTCGACGCCATCGACCAGATCGAAGACAGTGCGGACAAACATGTGCTGATCGAGATTGCGGAACGCATCCGCACTGAGATCACTGACCGGCCGATCCACCTCACCACCGAAGACAGCCGCAACGTGATTTTCCTGCACCCGCGCAATGAAGACGGCAGCACGCCGTTGTTCACCGGCGAATGGAATGATGATTTCCATAACGCGGTGCATGTGCTGGCAACCGGCGAAACCCACGCCTATTACCAGGATTTTGCCGACGAGCCGGAAAAACGCGTCGCGCGGGCGCTGGCCGAGGGCTTTGTCTATCAGGGCGAAGTCTCGCGGCAGAAAGGCGAGAAACGCGGCGTCGACAGCACCGGCCAGCCGCCGCAAGCCTTTGTGGATTTTATCCAGAACCATGACCAGATAGGCAACCGCGCCCAGGGCGAACGGCTGATTTCGCTGGCCGGGGCCGAGCGCACCAAAGTCCTGCTGGCAACACTGCTGCTGTCGCCGCATATCCCGCTGCTGTTTATGGGCGAAGAGTATGGCGAGACCAACCCGTTCCTGTTCTTTACCGATTTCCAGGGTGATCTCGCCAACGCGGTGCGCGAGGGGCGCGCCAGGGAGTTCGAGGGCCACGCCGGGCATGAGGGCGAGGATGTGCCCGACCCCAACGCCGAAAGCACCTTCACCCTGTCAAAACTTGACTGGGCAAAACCCGCCGGCGCAGAGGGCAGCGCCTGGCTGGATTTCACCCGGCAACTGCTGGCCGTACGCCGCGAGAAGGTGGTGCCGTTGCTGGCCACCGCAGGCGGCCGGTGCGGCAAGGTCATCACGACCGCAGAGGGCTTTGTGGCCGTGAGCTGGACGTTCCCGGCCGGCACGCTGTCGATAGCGCTGAACATCGGCGACAGTACCCGGCCCCTGCCGGACCAACCGGGCGAGGCGATCTTTGCCTGGCCAAAGGCGGGCAATGACCTGCCGCAGCATTCTATTCTTGTCCGTTTTTCCCAGGGAGGTTCCCAGTGACGATACCCAGCGCGACGTACCGCATCCAGTTCCGTAACGGCATGACCTTTGACCGCGTGGCAGGGCTGGTGCCCTACCTGAAACGGCTCGGCATCAGCCACCTTTACGCTTCACCGATCTTTACCGCCACTGCCGGCTCCACCCACGGTTATGACGTGACCGACGCCAACGAGATCGACCCGGCGATTGGCGGCCGTGAGGGCTTCGACCGCATGGTCAAGGCGCTGAAAGCCGCCGATCTCGGCCTGATCCTCGACATCGTGCCGAACCATATGGCGGCCTCGCTGGAGAATACCTGGTGGTATGACGTGATTGAGCACGGCGAAAAAAGCCGGTATGCGCGCCATTTCGACATCGACTGGTCGCGTCGTTTGACCCTGCCGTTCCTGGGCGACACTTTTGAGGCCGCGCTGGAGAACGGTGAAATCACGGTGAAACGTGACCCGGACACCGGCAAACCGGCGCTCGCTTATTACGAGAGTTTTTATCCGCTGAACCCGGAAACCTGGGCAGATCGCGAAGATGAGGTGCTGGCACTCACCGACCCTGCCGCGATTGCGGCGCTGCATGAGCGCCAGCCCTGGCGGCTGATGTCGTGGCGTGATGCGCCGCGTGACCTCTCCTACCGCCGTTTCTTTGAGATAACCGGGCTGGTAGGCGTGCGGGTGGAAGAGGATACCGTCTTTGACGACACGCACCGGCTGATCCTGGAACTGGTGCGTTCCGGCGCGGTGGACGGGCTGCGGGTAGACCACGTGGACGGGCTGGCTGACCCGAAAGCCTATCTTGAGCGCCTGCGCCGGGAAACCGGGCCGGAATGCTACCTCACCGTGGAAAAAATCCTCGGCGAAGGGGAGCAGTTACCGGCGGACTGGCCGGTGTCCGGCACCACCGGCTATGAATTCGTGGCCGCGCTCTCAGATGCCCTGGTGGACGGCGGCAAGCTCGATA
Source organism: Chimaeribacter arupi (assembly GCF_002858805.1). Taxonomy (GTDB): domain Bacteria; phylum Pseudomonadota; class Gammaproteobacteria; order Enterobacterales; family Enterobacteriaceae; genus Chimaeribacter; species Chimaeribacter arupi. Next base: position 11,146 of record NZ_PJZI01000038.1, on the reverse strand, counting down.
CCCTGCGTGACGCCTATGACGAGGTAGTGGGCAAACCGGTGGACATGAAAGCCGAATTGCGCGCCGCCAAGCTGCTGATGGTGGACCGGAATTTCGAAGGGGAATTCACCACGCTGCTGCGCATTGCGCTGGAGATTGCCGGGGCACAAGGCAGCAAACAGGATGAGCAGGCAGTACGCGCCGCGCTGCGTGAGCTGCTGATCGCCTTCCCGGTCTACCGCACCTACGGCACCCAGGCCGGGCTGCCGCCGGAAGGCCGTCAGTTGCTGCAAAAAGTCGTGAGCAAAGTCAACGCCGGGGCACATGCGCCCGATCCGGCGGCGCTGGCGTTTATCAGCCAGATCCTGACCGGCGAGGTGTCAGATGCCGCAGCCGCGCAGGCGGCAACCTTCCGCACCCGCTTCCAGCAGCTTACCGGCCCGCTGATGGCAAAATCGGTGGAGGATACGCTGTTCTTCCGCCAGAACATGGAGCTGGCGCTGAATGAGGTAGGGGCAGAGCCGATCCCCGGCGACTTCTCGCTTAAACGCTTCCATGCGGAGATGAAGACCCGCCTTGATCATCAGCCGGATGCACTCTCCGGCACCTCGACGCACGACACCAAACGCGGTGAAGATGCCCGCGCGCGGCTCTACACGCTCACCGAAGCCCCGGCGCGCTGGGCTGAGTGCGTTGCCCGCTGGCGGCAGATGAACCAGTCGAAAGTCTCGATGCTCGACGATGGCGCGGCCCCCAAAGCCGCCGGTGCCTGGATGCTCTATCAGGCGCTGGCCGGTGTCTGGCCGGTCAGGCTGCAACCGGCTGATGCCGCGGGCCTGAAGGCGCTGGAGGAGCGGTTCCTGGCGTTTGTGGAAAAAGCGTTGCGGGAAGCGAAACTGCGCACCGACTGGGCCGACAGCAATGATGCTTACGAAGAGGCGGTGCTCAACTATACCCGCCACCTGCTCTCCCCGGACAACCCGGCCTTTTTGCAGGATTTCGTCAGCACCCTGCAGCCGTTTATCCGTGCCGGGCTGGTCAACAGCCTGACGCAGACGGTGGTAAAACTCACCGCGCCGGGCGTGCCGGATATTTATCAGGGCAGTGAGGCGCTGAACTTCAGCCTGGTTGACCCGGACAACCGGCGTGAGCCGGATTTCGCGGCCCTGGAAAAGATGCTGGACGGTTTTGAGAAGCCCACGGCGGCCACGGAGCAGGACTGGCTGAGCGGCCGGGTGAACCAGCACGCGATTGCCAAAACCCTGCGGTTACGCCAGGAGAAACCGGCGCTGTTCCGCAAAGGTGATTACCTGCCGCTCACCGCCACCGGCACCTGGGCGCGCAACGTCATTACCTTTGCGCGGGTAAATGGCGACGATGCGCTGATCGTCATCACCCCGCGCCTGGTGCTGGGCCTGCTTCAGGAAAGCAACAGCCTGCCGCACAAGCAACGCTTCAGCGGGACGGCCATCGCCCTGCCGGACGCGCTGGCCAACCGCCGCTACCGTGACATTCTCAGCGGGGAGGAGATCGCCCTCACCGACCGCCTGACGCTCGAGTCAGTGGATTGCTGCTCCGCGGTGATCCTGGTCAGCCTGCCATAACGGCACCGGGTAACCCACACAGGCTGAATACCGGACAGGGTATTCAGCCTTTTTTCACGGCGCTTCCCGTCAATTTTCCCGCTGGGGAAGGCCCTCCCTTTTACGCTACACTGCTCACCCTGCCGTTTGCCCGGCGCGCAATACCGGGTAAACCAGGGCTGTGCGCCACTATGTATGCCATCGTGAAAGAGGGAACCTGCCGTGCTGAAAGAGAATTTTAATGAGTTGCTGACATTTCTGATGGTGGCGCGGGAAAAAAGCTTTACCAAAGCGGCCGCAAAACTCGGTGTGTCCCAGTCTTCCCTGAGCCATTCCATCAAAGCGCTGGAAGCACGCCTGAACACCCGGCTGCTGACCAGAACCACCCGCAGCGTGGCACCGACAGAGATCGGCGAACGGCTGATGGCCTGCCTGGAACCGCGCCTGGCCGATCTGGAACAGGCGCTGGCGTCGGTTATCCAGTTGAACGGCATTGCGGCCGGGAATATCCGCCTTTCTGCGGGTGAACACGCCGCACGCAGCGTGCTCTGGCCAAAACTGAAGCCGTTTCTGCTGGCGCATCCGCAAATCAATGTCGAGCTGGAAGTCAATAATGGGTTTGTCGATATCGTGGATGACCGCTTCGACGCGGGCGTCCGGCTGGGTGAGAGCATCCATAAAGATATGGTGGCCGTCAGGATCGGGCCGGATATGCGCATGGTGGTGGTCGGCTCGCCCGCCTATTTTGCGGCGCACGGCACCCCGCAGACGCCGCACGAGTTGCAGCAGCACCGCTGCATTAATATGCGGCTGCCGACGGCCGGGGGGCTGTACCATTGGGAGTTTGAGAAAGACGGCAAGCCGCTGTGCGTCAGGGTTGAGGGGCAACTGACCTTTAACCTGTTGTCTGAGCGAATCGACGCGGTACTCTGCGGGTTTGGGCTGGCCTTTGTGCCCGAAGACATGGTGCAGGACGCAATAAAATCCGGGGCGCTGGTGCAGGTACTGGAGGCATGGTGCCCGCTTTTTCCCGGCTATTACCTCTACTACCCCAGCCGAAAACAGCATCCGGCGGCGTTTGCCCTGATGATTGAGGCGCTGCGCTATACGGAATAATGTGGGGTACGCCGGTTAATCCAGGTGTACCAGCCTGATATTTTTTGCTTTAAACGCATTCAGTATTCCGGCTGGCAGCATTGGCTTGGCCCCCCCTCCGCAATAGTCAACAGTCGACGCTTTCTGTTCTGACAAAGGAAAATATTCTTTCCTCACTTTTGAATACAGCTGCTCCCGGCCGCTTCTTTAGCCGGCGATACCGAATGCTGTCATGAGCCCCCTCCATTAATCGGGCAGCAAGGGCATTGCTGCCGCGATGCTGCTCAGTTCTGCATCGCTAGGCCTTTAAGACGTTTTAGTGCTGATTTACCTACACTATTTTGGCGATATTCCTAAAATTCAGCATGCCGGAATAATGGATGGCGGCGGCATCCTGCGGCATTTGATTTTCTCAACAGCGTCACCGATCAGAATGCCATCTCGTTGTGCCGCCTGCTTGCGCGGGATACCGGCCTCCTGCTGGGTGGCTCCTCAGGCGTGGTCATCTTCAGCGCATTGATGGCGCTGCAGCTTGACGATATTCAGTCAGTGATGGCGATAGCACCCGACTCCGGCATTAATTATCTGGAACAGTTCTACGACGATGAATGGCTGGCGGATAAAAAGATGCCGTTACTGTCATGCGAGCAACTGAGGCAGCAGTTGGCGTTAAGCCTGAAGGCATTTGATGCCACCCTGGACGTCGTGAAATGATCGTTGAACTCAGCCGTAAAGCGCTGTTGCGGCTTGATCCCGAAACCGCACATCACCTTGCCATCCTCGGCCTGCGCCGGTTTGCGCCGGCTCAAACTCTCCGCATTCCTGATGGGCTTTCCCTGAACGTATGGGGAAAACACTTTACCCACCCCGTGGGGATGGCCGCAGGCTTTGACAAAGATGCCGAGGCGTATCAAGCGCTTGCCCGCCTTGGGTTCAGTTTTGTTGAGGTAGGCTCAGTCACCCCTCAGCCTCAGCCTGGGAACCCCCGTCCCCGGTTGTTCCGCCTGAAAGATGACAGAGCCATTATCAATCGCTATGGGTTTAACTCAAAGGGTATGGCGTATGTGCAGCAGCGTCTCATCAACCACAAAGGTGACCTCACGCTGGGAGTCAATCTGGGCAAGAATAAGACCTCTGCCAACGATATGGATGATTTTATCAAGGGAGCGGAAACGCTTATCTCATTTGCGGATTACCTGACCATTAACCTCTCTTCGCCCAACACACCGGGATTAAGAGATCTTCAGCAGGCGGCCTCGATAGATCCCTTGCTCAGGAGACTGGATACCTTAAGGCAGCAAAGGAAACCGGGGTGCCCTCTGCTGATTAAGCTCTCCCCGGATATGGCACCGGGTGAAGAATCCGAGCTGCTTACCTATTTAGCGCGATCTGTGGTTGATGGGATTATCATCAGCAATACCACCACCAGCAGGGATAGCCTTAATAATCTGCCTTCACATCTGCAAACAGGGGGCTTGTCAGGGACACCGTTGCAGAAAAAATCGCGCGACATGCTGCAAAGGGCATATACGGCCATCGGGAACAGTAAACCTATTATCGCATCCGGGGGCATTAACAGCGGCGAAGAGGCCTACCTGCGAATTTGTATGGGGGCCACACTTTGCCAGATATATACGGCCTTTATTTATGATGGCCCCTCCCTGATACCGGCCATGCTTAAGCAAATGAAAGCGTGCATGCAGCGGGACGGGTTCAGCTCAATTGACCAAGCCAGAGGATCATATTATGTCAGACGCACAGCATGAATTTGCGGATTTCTTGATTAGCAGTGATGTGGTTGAATTCGGGGATTTTACGTTAAAGTCCGGCAGGAACAGTCCCTATTTCTTTAATTTCGGCAAACTTTCCAGTGCCCGTCTTCTTAATAAAGCCGCCTGGTTTTATGCGCGTTTTATTTCGGAGAATAACTTATCCCCTGAGGTAATTTTTGGGCCGGCTTATAAAGGGATACCCCTGGGCGTCGCCATTGCGCTTTCTCTTCAGCGTGATTTCCACACCGAGGTAAATTACGCCTTCAACCGTAAAGAGATAAAGAGCTATGGTGACGGCGGGTTAATGGTTGGCGCCGCTTTGCAACATAAAAGAATAGTCACTGTTGATGATGTCATTACGTCAGGGATGACCATTGACGACAGCATTAAGCTGATACGGGCTGAAGGCGGCCTCCCGGCGGCTTATCTCGTGGCGCTTGACCGGCAGGAGCGCGGGGCGGAGGGCTCCGGCTCTGCGCTGCAACGTGCGGCAGCGCGGCTTAATATTGATATCTATTCGATAACCACCATTGGTCATATTGTGTCGTGTTTAAGAGACGCGCCTGACGCACAGGGCAAAGTAAGAAAGATAGAAATTTACCTCAAGGAATTTGGCGCGGAGTAATACCATGTCTGAACACGTCGCGACAGAGACATCAGTGAATTACATTGTACAACTTGAGAAGATTACCTGTCTCCGGCAGTCAGAAGAGATCAGCAGCGAGGCGGTAAAGGGGTTGTCTGCGCGTATTCTCTGTGAAGGAATATGGACCACGGTTATCCCTGTTGAGTGGGCGTCAGGCTGGGTGATGGACGGTAATCACAGGTTAAACGTGGCCCGGCATCTGGGGTTAACCCATCTTCCCGTGGTCAGACTGCGTTATGACGACCCGCGGGTAAGTGTGCTGAGATGGGATAATGAAACACCTTACCCAACGACTCAGATCAGTGCCGAGATAGCGCGCAGAGTACTGCTGCCTTTTAAAACAACGAAGCACCGGTTTAGTCCCTTGCTGCCGGAGGTGCGGATTTCTTTGGATGAATTGCGTATAGGCTGATATATATTTAAACCCAAGGCCGGGTATACGTTGAATTGGCTGCGGGAACAGGCAGGGTTATCGTTATTGGGTCCGTCGAAAATAATCAGCCTGCGCCTTGTTCAGGTGGCATGGCACGCCGTTAATTCAGCGGGGTCATATTAACTTAGGGTTATTATCCAGCGCTGTATTAAACCGGCAGGCCGGCCAGACATTGCCATAATAATATCTCTTTGCAGGAATTGTATTGGTACTGACCGGCCTGTTTTGTGATAATCAGGACGAAAAATGTCTATCGTGTTCTATTTTTAGGAAAGGACGAAGGAAAGTATGCGCGCAGCTGTTTTCTGCGGATCGGCTCACGGAACTGATCCCGCTTTTATTAAAGAAACTGAGCGCCTGGTTCAGGCGATGGCTGACAGGAACGTCAGCCTGGTTTATGGCGGCGGCCACGTTGGCCTCATGGGAACGCTGGCGGATACGGCCATCGCGTCCGGTGTTCATGTTATTGGGGTTATGCCACACTCGCTGGTGAACCATGAGCTGGCGCATCGCGGTGTCAGCGAGCTGAAAGTCGTCAAAGATATGCATGAACGTAAGTCAACGATGGCTGAAAATGCAGATTTCTTTATTGCACTTCCCGGCGGTGCCGGTACGCTGGAAGAGATATTTGAAGCATGGACCTGGGCGCAACTGGGCCTGCATAATAAGGCCTGTGCCTTTTTCAACGTGAATGGCTATTTTGATTCCCTGTTTACCTTTTTTGAACGCATGATCGATGACGGATTCATGAAAAAAGCGTATTCAGAGATGCTTATTATCTCAGATGATCCTGATGAGCTGATTGAAAAGGCGCTGTCATACACGCCGCCACCACCGAAATGGGTGCGCTGATGCCAGTATCTCCTTTTCCGGAGATAATACCGGCCAGGAGAAAATAGCCGGGCTGGAGACCTTATTCCGCCTCACCCGGCCATGTCACGATAATAGTGGTATAACATCGGGCAGCCTGGCCATTTTAAAGATGATATAGCGTACTCCAGTACGCAGGCCATAAAGATGTTGGCCTGCGTACTCTTTGTGTTTCCCGCCCCGCTTCTATTTCCCGACCCGCGCCTGCAGCGCCGCCGGGTAACGCTCACCGACAATTTTTACCGTCTCAAGCGCCTGGGAAATCTGCCGCGTATCCTCCTGCGTCAGGGTGACGGCCGCCGCGCCCAGGTTCTCCTCCAGACGATGCAATTTGGTGGTGCCAGGGATCGGCACAATCCACGGTTTTTGCGCCAGCAGCCAGGCCAGTGCAATCTGTGCCGGGGTCACGCCTTTTTCAGCCGCCAGGCCGGTCAGCAATGCCACCAGCGCGTTATTGGCTTCACGCGCCTCCGCGGCAAAACGCGGCACTTTGCTGCGGAAATCATCGTCACCAAACGTCGTTCCGGCGTTAATCGCCCCGGTCAGAAAACCTTTCCCCAGCGGGCTGAACGGCACAAAGCCAATCCCCAGCTCTTCCAGCAGCGGTAAAATGGCCTGTTCCGGCTCACGCCACCACATGGAGTACTCACTTTGCAGCGCCGCCACCGGTTGCACGGCATGTGCCCGGCGGATGGTCTGCACGCCCGCTTCTGACAGGCCGAAGTGTTTGACCTTTCCTTCAGCAATCAGATCCTTGACGGTGCCTGCCACGTCTTCAATCGGCACCTCAGGATCGACCCGGTGCTGGTACAGCAAGTCGATGACGTCGGTTTTCAGCCGCTTCAGAGAGCCTTCCACTGCCTCGCGGATATGCGCCGGCCGGCTGTTTAAAATCTGCTGCTTGTTGTCTTCCCCAAAGGTGAACCCGAATTTGGTGGCGATCACCACCCGGTCGCGGAACGGCGCTAACGCCTCGCCCACCACCTCTTCATTCAGGTAAGGGCCGTAGACTTCGGCGGTATCAAAGAAGGTCACGCCCCGCTCAACGGCGGCGCGGATCAGTTCAATTGCCTGGCGGGTATCGGTGGCCGGGCCGTAGCCGTAGCTCAGCCCCATGCAGCCCAGCCCCAGGGCGGAGACTTCCAGGCCGGATTTTCCGAGATAACGTGTTTGCATTGTGGGTTCCTCACACTCTGTTGAAAGGTGGCGGTTATTACACATCGAGTTCGCGGCCGGTCAGCCACTCCACCATCGCCGGATCACGGTGGGAGAAGAAGGCGCTGGTGGCGGTGTCCAGCGCGGTGATGTGCATCATCTCGTTGTCACTGAGGGCAAAATCCAGAATATTGAAATTTTCCTCCATCCGCGCTTTGCGCACCGATTTCGCCAGCGACACAATCCCGCGCTGGTACAGCCAGCGCAGCACCACCTGCCCCACGCTTTTGCCGTGTTTCTCCCCGATGGCGGCCAGCAAGGGCTGCTGGAACAGGCCATTGCGCCCTTCGGCAAAGGGTGCCCATGCCTCCGGCTGGATGCCTTTGCTCATCATCCACGGCACGGCGTGAAGTTGCTGATGGAAAGGATTCACCTCAATCTGGTTCACGGCCGGGGCCACTTTATTGAACGCCATCAGGTCGGCCAGCCTGTCCGGATGGAAGTTACTGACGCCAATGGCACGGATTTTCCCGACCTGCTGTAATTCTTCCATCGCCCGCCATGCGCCGTGCACGTCGCCGTAGGGCTGGTGGATCAGGTACAGGTCGACATAGTCGAGCTGGAGCCGGTTCAAAGAGCGCTCAAACTGCGCTTTTGCACCTTCGTAATTTGTGTCCTGCAACCAGAGTTTGGTGGTGACAAACAGGTCACCCCGTGCGATGCCGCTCTGCCTGAGCGCGTTCCCGACCTGGGTTTCATTCTGGTAAGAGGCGGCGGTATCAATCAGCCGGTAGCCGGTGTCAATCGCGTCGAGCACGGCGCGCTCGCATTCTGCGGCGTCCGTCATCTGGAAAACCCCAAAGCCCCGCAGGGGCATCTGAATCCCGTTATTCAGTGTGACTGTTTGCATGATGTTCTCCCTTCAGCGGTTGAGTAGGAAAAGCATAACGCAATGTGATTTATTCGATTAGATGGGGTAATTCGCTAGGGTTTATTAGATGTGTTCATTAATGTGAGGGGGCGAGCAGTCCGCTAAGTGCCAAAAGCGGACGTTGACACATTGAACTAATAACAACGATGTGCCATAAATACAGAAATATATTGTTTGTGGATCTGAAGCCATTTATTTGGGGTAATGGCGTTTGAACGAGTGAAGCGTTAATGCCAGCAGTACGGCTATCATTGACCCGGCTGGCAGCCAGTTGGCTGGGACGCCTGAATTCAATGCCGCAGAACCCAGCGCCACACCAATACCACTACCGAGATAGTTAGCCGATGAATTCCAGGCTACAGAGGCCGTGGCTTGTTTCGGTGCATAAGACACCAGAACATGCTGTTGGGGTGCCATACTGGCCCAACCGCACATCCCCCAAATAAAACATCCTATACCTGCTAATGCCACGGGTGCATATCCCATTAACGCAAAGCCCATTCCCAACACGATGAGCAGTAATAACGTCGCCCTGGCAGAGGTAAGGCATTGGTCAATAGCTTTCCCGATGAATAATGCCCCGGCCATCCCCCCCAATCCCCAGAACCATATAAAGCTGCCAGTAAAATCCCCCATGGCCCTGGATGATAATATTTCAGCCATATAGGTATATAGCCCCAGTGATGCAATGCCTGTGCACAGCGTCACGGCCAGTGTGGAGAGGATAAAAGGTTCAGTTAGTACACTGAGTCGTTCTTTCCATCTGACAGGCGTCAGGGTTGGAAAGGAGCCGGCCCCTGCTACCCCTGACGCAGCCAGAACGCCCAACAGAATGATTAACCCGATGGTCCATCTCCAGCCAAAGTGTGCTTCGAGCAATAACCCGAAAGGAACCCCTAAGGCTGTCCCGGCACTTAAGCCTGCAAGTATCAGGGAAAGTGCCCGGCCACGTTGGGATGAATTGACCATGGCGGCAGCGCTCGCTGTAGCCAGCGGTGAGTATAAACCAGCCCCAACGCCAGCAATCACGCGGGAGACGAATAAGATCTTCAGTGTGGGGGCGAAAGTTGTCGCTAAGTTGCCCACGGTGAAGAGGCCAATACCGGCCAACAACGCTGTCCGTGTCGAATAACGTGTCGAAACAGAGGCTAAAGCAGGCGCACTTACCGCATAAGCTACGGTGAATAACGCGACACCAAGGCCAGCCATAGCCTGCGTTGTTTGTAAATCCCGTGCCATGCCCGGCAGAAGCCCAGCCAGAACATAAGCATCCAGACCAAGCGCAAAACCCCCAAGTATCAGCGGCCATAACAGACAAATCATGAGCCTGGTTCCTGGTTCAGGATAGCGTCCAGAAGTCCGGGAAACCTGGCGTTCAGTAAGTCACGTCGCAGGCTGATCCAGCAGTTGCGACCTTCAGGACGAGTGTGAGTTATACCCGCCTTACGCAGCGTACCGGTGTGATGCGTTACGGTGGATTTAGGCATGTCTGGTGCCAGGTCGAGGCTGTTAACATATTCCCGGCCAGCGAGAATACGGACCATTTGCAGTCGTGTAGGGTCGCTTAAAGCAAACAGTACTTGTGACAAATTAACTTCTTCTGGGGCCGGATGTTGATAGGAGCGAGTCATAAAGCTTCTACTGTTCGGTAAATGTAGAACAATATTAGTTCGATATTTACCGAACAGTCAACCCTGTTTGCCATGTTCCTTAATTGCCGTAAAACAAATTCAAACAGTTCAAGCTACATCAACTGCAAATTGAACGTCCGCTTTTCGCTCATAACGGACCTTGCCCTGCGCATGTCCGCTCTGTGCCAGAAGCGGACATTGTTATAAATGGCAGGGGATCAAACGCCAGAACGTTTATTTTATCTTACAGCACCTCAATCACCTCAAATTCTTCTGCGATCAGCTCCATATCGTCTGAAAAATGTCCTGTGCAGGTGAAAAACCTCTGATGCTCTTTCTGCCAGTATTCAAGGCTTAAATCGCCTTCACCTTCTTTACGTGCAAACGCCTCAGTAACATCACAAAAACGCACCAGTCGCATTGAAACCAGTCTGGTCACGCAGACCGGGACGTTCTGGCCATCAAGGATGATGTTATAGCTCCCAATCTTCGGGACAAACTCTTCCTGCTGGTAAGAGGTAAGAGATCCACAGGAGGCCGTTTTGATCCCTTTTTTAATCAGGTCAGCAAGCTTGCTGGCCAGTTCCGGACTGTCACCCATTTGCCAGGCATCTGCGCCTGGATACTTCACTTTTAATACCTCAACTGTAGCCATTAACAGCCCCTTTTAATCGTCGATGAAAAATGTCATACAGGGTTTTAGCATGAATTGTCCGGACATTAACAGTGATGCTTTCCCTCTGGTATTGTGGTCCGCTGTTCGCTGATAGCAGACCTTAACCATCAAGCCAGTCGTCATCCTCGACATGCTTAGTCCGAGTCAGAAAGCTTCTGCGCTATCCATCACTGAAATCTTCCGGTATCGCATAACCCATGTCTGAGACCAGGTTAATGTCTCTGTTTCTGTAGAACCTTTTACTGGGCGACCACGCATCTTGCCAATAAACTGCGTCGAATTCAGGCTCCTCTTTGACTTCAGACATTCAATGAAATGTGCCCGTTTGCTTTGTCTCAATCACGCACATTGTGGGAGTCTGAAAGTTCTTACCTG
>NZ_PJZI01000037.1 GCF_002858805.1 Chimaeribacter arupi | reverse complement strand
CGCCGGTATGATCTGGTGGTCAACCTGGCGGATCAGTGGCGCAGCGCCGTGATCACCCGCCTGAGCGGCGCACCGGTCCGCATCGGCTTTGATTTCCCGAAACGCCGCCACCCGCTGTGGCGCGCCTGCCATACGCAGCTTGCGCCGACCGACGGCCATAACCGCCTGCACACAGTGGAGCAGAATCTCTCGATCCTCGCGCCGCTGGGGCTGACGCCTTTGGATCAGCACGTCACCATGAGTTACACCGCGGATGACCGGGCAGCCGTGACAACGCTGCTGGCCGCGCAACAGGTTGCCGTCCCCTATATTGTGGTGCAGCCGACGTCGCGCTGGTTCTTCAAATGCTGGAGCGAAGAGAAGATGGCTGAGACGCTGCGCGCCCTGCTGGCTGACGGCCACCGCATTGTGCTCACCTCGGGGCCGGATGCCAAAGAGCTGAAGATGGTTGCGCAGATCCAGGCGCTCTGCCCGCAGCCTGGGCTGGTGTCGCTGGCCGGGCAATTGACGCTGCGCCAGCTGGCGGCGCTGATTGATGGGGCGCAGCTATTTATCGGCGTGGACTCGGTGCCGATGCATATGGCTGCCGCGCTCGGGACGCCGTGCCTGGCGCTGTTCGGCCCCTCAAAACTGACCTTCTGGCGGCCCTGGCAGGTTAACGGCCGGGTCATCTGGGCCGGGGATTACGGCATCCTGCCGGACCCGGATGCGATCGATACCCGCACTGACCAGCGCTACCTGAACCTTATTCCGACAGACGCGGTGATTAATGCCGCGCGGGAACTCCTGTTATGACACCTTTCCGTTTGGCGATTGTGCGCCAGAAATACCGCCCGGATGGCGGTGCAGAACGTTTTGTCGCCCGCGCACTGGATGCGCTGGATAACCAGAACCTGGATTTGAACGTGATCACCCGTGAATGGCAGGGCGAAACCCGGCCCAACTGGCACCTTCACTTGTGCAACCCGGTGAAATGGGGCCGCATCAGCCGTGAGCGCGGCTTTGCGGAAGCGGCCCGCGCCCTGTGGCAGCGGGAGAAATTTGATCTGGTGCAGAGCCATGAACGCATTGCCGGCTGTGATATCTACCGCGCCGGGGACGGCGTGCACCGCCGCTGGCTGTTGCAGCGTGCACGGCTGCTGCCGGTGTGGCGGCGTAAGCTGCTGTTTTCTGACCGCTACCACCGCTATGTGATGTGCGCCGAGCGGGCGATGTATGCCGCGCCGGAACTCAAAGCCGTTATCTGTAATGCCGAGATGATCAAGCGCGAGATTGTGGCGGATTTCGGCGTGGCACCGGAGAAAATTTCGGTGATTTACAATGCCATCGACAGCGAGAAATTTGTCCCGGCGGAGGAAGCGGCGCGCCAGGCGTTGCGTCAGCAACTCTCCCTGCCGCCCACTGCACATTGTTTGATCTTTGTCGGCTCCGGTTTTGAGCGCAAAGGGCTGGCCGCCGCCATTCAGGCGCTGGCCGCCACCGACAGCTACCTGATTGTGGTCGGTAAAGACAAAGACGAAAAACGCTACCGCGCGCTGGCGCAGTCGCTGGGGTGCCTGAACCGCCTGCGCTTTATGGGCGTACAGAAACAGACGTTGCCGTTCTATCAGGCGGCGGACGCCCTGCTGCTGCCGACGCTTTATGACCCGTTCCCCAACGTCATCCTTGAGGCGATGGCCTGCGGCCTGCCGGTGATCACCAGCAACACCTGCGGCGGCGCGGAGTTTATCCGCCAGGGTGAAAATGGGTTTGTCTGTGATGCGCTGGATGTGGCAGCGCTGGTGGAGGCGATCCGCGCCCTGCCGGCCTGCGCGCCCGGCTCGGCAATGGGCGAAGCCGCCCGGCAACGCATTCTGCCTGCCACGCCTGCAGCCCTGTCGGCGCAGCTGATTTCACTCTATTCGAGGCTTCTGGACTGATATGCGCATAGTAATGATGATCGATGGCCTGGGCGGTGGCGGTGCCGAAAAAGTGGTGCTGACGCTGTGCGAAGGGATGCAGAAGATGGGCCACCAGATAACGCTGCTCTCCTTGCAGGATGTCTGCGCATACCCGATCCCGGCCGGGATTCACTATCAGGTAATTGCGGACACCAGCCGCGCACCGTGGCGCAAAATGACCGAATTGCCGCGCCGCGCCGCCGCGCTGGACAAGGTTCTCCGCCAGCTGGAAAACGCGCACGGCCGCTTTGACCTGGCGATCTCCAACCTGCACAAAACCGACCGCATTGTGCGCCGCAGCCGGGTGCTGGGCAGCGACCGCCTCTGGTTCTGCGTGCATGGCGTGCTCTCCCGCACCTATCTCGGCCACCGTACCGGGCTGGATCGCTGGCTGAAAAAACGGAAAATGGCGCAGGTCTATCAGCATCAAAACATGATTTCGGTGTCGCAGGCGGTAGCCGAGGATTTGGTTACCGGGCTGGGCGTGAAACCGAACGCCAGCGAAGTGATCAACAACCCGTTTGATATTGACGCCATCCGGCAGCTCGCTGCACAACCCTGTGAATGGGCCGGTAAGCCGTACCTGATTCATGTCGGGCGTTTCCATGAGCAGAAGCGCCATGACCGGTTGCTGAACGCTTATGCCCTTTCCGGCATCACCGCCCCGCTGTTGCTGGCAGGCACCGGCAGCGACGCCCGCACGGCCGCCATCAAAAATCTGGCGAACCAGCTCGGCATCGCTGACCGGGTGATTTTTATGGGCTTCCAGGCGAACCCGTTCCCACTGATTAAACACGCCTCGCTGCTGGTGCTCAGCTCGGACAATGAAGGATTCGGTAACGTCCTGGTAGAAGCGCTGATCTGCGGCACGCCGGTTGTGAGCACCGATTGCCCCGGCGGCCCGCATGAGATTCTGGAAAGTACCGGCATGGGCCGCGGCCTGTCAGCGCTGACCGCGGAATCGCTGGCGGAAAAAATCCGTGAAGGGTTTACGCAGCCCCTGCCGATTCGGGAAGCGGCGCTGCAAAAATACAGCATCCAGGCGATTTGCCGCCGTTATCTGGCGCTTTACCGCAACTGACGCGCCAGCCCTGCGCCATCATCACCGGCAGGCCGCCCCTGCCGGTGTGTTTACCGGGCGCTGTTTTCCAGCGCCTGCCATGCTTCATCCACGCTGACATCCTGACATTCACCGGACGCCGTCTGGAGAATATGGTACTCCCCTGACCACGGGTGCCAGGCGGCTTTATCCGTGTCACCGAAAAACACCACGGTGTTTTTCCCGAGTGCGGAGGCCAGATGCATCTGCCCGCCGTCACTGCACAGAATCGGGTTACACAGGCTGAAACCGGCAATCACTTCCCGCACTGAGGCGGTCGGGTAGAGCGCGACCCGGTCGGAGCCGCATTGCGCCATCAGCGCCTCTGCGCGCGCCTGATCGCCGATGTCATCGGGCGACAGCGTGCCCTGGGGCGACCAGAAGATCAGCACACCGGCATCAGGCTGCTGCACGATGCGCGCAATCACCTCCGCATAACGCTCAACCGGCCAGCGGCGTTTCGGGCTGCGGCTGCTGATGTGCACCCCATAAATTTTCTGCACCGGCGGCAACAGCGCAGCGCGGCGGCGGGCCGCCTCAGTGAGCTCCTCCGCCGTGGGGTAGACGCGCACCGGCGGCACCGGCAGCGGGGTATCGGTGATCGCCTTTAAATAACTGAAGGTACGCTCAACCTGGTGATGGCCGGAAAAGTCTGATTTGCCGAAAGGCCGCGCTATTTCTTTACGCCCCAGATCGGCCCCGATAATATTTTTCGCCCCCACCATGCGCGCCAGTTGCAGGCTATATTTGCAGGGTGAAGGGTTGGCCAGAATTACCGCGTCAAACTTCACCCGGCGTAATTTCAGGATAATCGCGGCGCGTTCCAGATATACGCTCAGCGCAGACTGGTTTTTATCGCGGTGCTTGGCTTTTTTATAGATAAAAAGATGATCAACATGGGGATTGTTCTTTACGACATCTTTGCTGACGGAATTAATCAGCAAATAGATATTGGCGTGCGGATGGGCGGTTTTTACCCCTTCGATTAACGGTGTAGTACAAACCAGATCACCAATATTATCCCGGCGGATAATCAGTATATTTTTCATTTTATCCTTTACGGCAAAAAGTGTCGCCTGCCCCGGACAGCCGCCCGGGCTGCGCAAGATAGCGCCTTTCGGCGGCAGGTATGATACTATTCACGCTACCCCATATAAATGAATTTGATAGAATGTTGCTGCGTTTATATCAGGTATTACTCTACCTCATCCAACCTCTGATCTGGATTCGCTTACTGGTCCGTAGTCGCAAATCCCCGGCTTACCGCAAACGCTGGGCAGAGCGCTATGGCTTCTGCGAAGGAAAAGTAATACCCGGCGGCATCATGCTGCATTCGGTGTCCGTCGGTGAAACGCTGGCGGCTATCCCGTTGGTTCGCGCCCTGCGCCACCGTTACCCCTCGTTGCCGATTACTGTGACCACAATGACCCCGACAGGTTCCGAGCGGGTGCAGTCCGCGTTCGGCAAGGATGTGCACCATGTTTACCTGCCCTATGATCTGCCGGGATCGGTAAACCGCTTCTTAAACAGCGTCAGCCCCAAGCTGGTGATTGTGATGGAAACCGAGCTGTGGCCTAACCTGATCAGCGCGCTGCATCAGCGGGAGATCCCGCTGGTGATTGCCAACGCCCGCCTTTCCGCCCGTTCCGCCGCCGGCTACCACAAAATCGGCGGGTTTATGAAAACCCTGCTGCGCCGCATTACGCTGATTGCCGCGCAGAATCAGGAAGATGGCGAGCGCTTCATCGAGCTGGGGCTGAAACGCAGCCAGCTGGCGGTGACCGGCAGCCTGAAGTTTGATATTTCCGTCACGCCGGAGCTGGCGGTACGCGCGGTATCCCTGCGCCGCCAGTGGGCACCGCACCGCCCGGTATGGATTGCCACCAGCACCCATGACGGCGAAGAGAGCGTGCTGTTGCAGGCACATCGCCAGTTGCTCGCTCAATTCCCCACGCTGTTGCTGATCCTGGTGCCGCGCCACCCTGAACGCTTCTCCACGGCCAAAGATCTCACCGCCAAAGCCGGGATGAGCTATACCCTGCGCAGCAGCGGCGAATTGCCGAACAGCGGCACCCAGGTGGTGATCGGCGATACCATGGGCGAACTGATGTTGCTGTACGGCATTGCCGATCTGGCATTTGTCGGC
The DNA here is from genome assembly GCF_002858805.1 of Chimaeribacter arupi. Classification (GTDB taxonomy): domain Bacteria; phylum Pseudomonadota; class Gammaproteobacteria; order Enterobacterales; family Enterobacteriaceae; genus Chimaeribacter; species Chimaeribacter arupi. The sequence continues at coordinate 44,021 of NZ_PJZI01000037.1, read as the reverse complement.
GGCAGCCTCGTCCCGCGCGGCGGCCATAACCCGCTGGAAGCGGCAGCCCATGCCATTCCGGTGCTGATGGGGCCGCACACCTTCAATTTCAAAGACATCTGCACCAAGCTGAGCGAGGCCGATGGCCTGATCACGGTTAACGATGCCGGAACGCTGGTGAAAGAGATTACCACCCTGCTGACCGATGAAGATTACCGCCTCTATTATGGCCGCCATGCCGTTGAGGTGCTCCACCAGAACCAGGGGGCGCTTCAGCGTCTGCTGCATCTGCTGGAGCCTTACCTGCCGCCCCGGAGCCATTGATGAGCGCCCGTAAACGCCTTTCCGTGGTACTGATTGCCAAAAACGAAGCGGACTTGCTGCCGGACTGCCTGCGCTCTGTGGCGTGGGCGGATGAAATCATCCTGCTTGACTCCGGCAGCCGGGACGCCACCGCAGAGGTCGCCCGGCAGGCCGGTGCCGCCGTTTACCAGAGCCAGGCCTGGTCCGGCTTCGGCAAGCAGCGCCAGCAGGCGCAGCAGTATGCCACCGGCGACTATATTCTGATGATCGATGCGGATGAGCGGGTCAGCGCCCCCCTGCGCCAGGCGATTGAACAGGTGTTGCAGGCACCGGACGAGGGTGCCGTCTATAGTCTTGGGCGGCGCAACCTGTTCCTCGGGCGCTTTATGCGCCACAGCGGCTGGTACCCGGATCGCGTTGTGCGTTTATATGATGCGCGGAAATACCGCTATAACGACAATCTGGTGCATGAGTCGCTGGAGACACAGGGCGCGCGCGTCATCGCTTTGCCGGGGGATCTGCTGCACCTGACCTGCCGCGACCTGCCGGCATTCCAGCAAAAACAGCTGGGTTATGCGCGGGACTGGGCGCAACAGCGCCATCAGCAAGGGAAAGGGTGCAGTTTCTTCTCCATCCTCAGCCATACCGCCGGGGCCTTCTGCAAAACCTGGCTGCTGCGCGCCGGTTTTCTGGATGGAAAACAGGGTTTCCTGCTGGCCGTGGTCAATGCACAATACACGTTCAATAAATACGCAACCCTGTGGGCGCTGCGCCATACCCAGCCAACAAGCGAGCCATCATGAGCAATAAAGCCATCTACCCCGGTACGTTTGATCCGTTGACCAATGGGCACCTTGAGCTGATGACCCGCGCGTCAGTGATGTTTGATCACGTGGTGCTGGCCGTTGCCGCCAACCCGGCCAAAAAACCGCTGTTCTCCCTGGAGGAGCGGGTCGCGCTGGCCCGGCAGGCGCTGGCACACCTGCCGAATGTCGAGGTCATCGGGTTCAGCAGCCTGATGGCACACTTTGCCGAACAGCAGCAAGCCAACATCCTGATCCGCGGTTTGCGGGCGGTGACTGACTTCGAATATGAGAAGCAGCTCGCCGCCATGAACCGCCACCTGTTGCCGACGCTGGAAACCGTGTTCCTGATGCCGTCTGAGCAGTGGGGCTTCCTCTCCTCCACACTGGTGAAAGAAGTGGCGCGCCACGGCGGCGAAATCGACCCGTTTTTACCGGCCCCTGTCGCGCAGGCGCTGAAACAAAAACTGGCCTGATTACTGCTGGCAGCGCGGGCAGAAGAAGGTACTGCGCTGCCCATGCCGTGCGGATTCAATCAGTGAACCGCACACCCGGCAAGGCTCACCCGCCCGGCCATAGACCTGCAACTCCTGGGCGAAATAGCCCGGTTTGCCGTCTGATTGCAGAAAATCACGCAGCGTCGTCCCGCCCTGCTCAATCGAGCGTTGCAGCACTGCTTTGATAGTGGTCACCAGCAACGCCGCTTCACTCTGCGACAGGGAGCCGGCCGCCCGGTCCGGCGCAATTCCGGCCATAAACAACGATTCGCTGGCATAGATATTCCCGACACCCACCACCAGTTTGTTGTCCATCAGCCAGGGTTTGACCAGCGTGCGCTTATTGCGTGCCTTTTCAAACAGGTACTCAGCCGAGAACTCATCATCCAGCGGCTCCGGCCCCAGGTGGGCCAGCACATTGCTGGTGGTCAGGTCTTCACACCACAGCCAGGCACCGAAACGGCGTGGGTCGGTGTAACGCAGCACGTAGCCGTTGTCCATCACCAGATCGACATGGTCATGTTTGCCCGCATCATGCTCCTCACGCAGCATCCGCAGGCTGCCGGACATCCCCAGGTGCACGATAATCCAGCCACGCGGCAGCTCAATCAGCAGGTATTTGGCCCGGCGCTGTACGCTGAGCACCGGCTGGTCGCTTAACGCCATAATCTCAGTGGAAACCGGCCAGCGCAGGCGGCTGTTACGGACAATGGCGTGTTGGATGGTATGGCCGACCATAAAAGGCTCGATGCCGCGGCGGCTGGTTTCAACTTCAGGTAATTCAGGCATGGAGGCTCCCGTTTACTGAACTGGTAAACACACCGCCCGGCCAGGCTGGGTGCCTGTGGCGGCTTCATAAAAACAAAAAACCCGGCCGAAGCCGGGTTTTTCATTAATCCACTAAAATTATTTAATTTTAGCTTCTTTGTAGATCACGTGTTGACGGACAACTGGATCGAATTTCTTCAGTTCCAGTTTTTCCGGCTTAGTACGCTTGTTCTTCGTGGTGGTATAGAAGTGACCAGTACCAGCAGAAGAAACCAGCTTGATCTTCTCGCGAACACCTTTAGCCATGATTCAGTTCCTTAATACTTCTCACCGCGGGTACGGAGATCGGCCAAGACCGCTTCAATACCCTTCTTATCAATAACACGCATACCTTTAGCAGATACACGCAGAGTTACAAAGCGCTTCTCGCCCTCAACCCAAAAACGGTGAGAGTGCAGGTTCGGCAGAAAACGGCGTTTGGTCGCGTTCATTGCGTGGGAACGGTTGTTACCGCTCACCGGGCGCTTGCCAGTAACTTGGCAGACTCGGGACATGTCTATTCTCCAAAAATCAAATCAGCTCGAGCTTCGTATAGGATTTGGCCGCCTCGTCAGGCTTTAGAGCCCATCTCAGCAAATTTCACTGAGAAGACTCGTCATCATCAGGTGTAAAAACCGTCATCAGGTCAGAAACCTGCTGAGATAGGCTCTTAACGCCAAACCCAAGATTCTCAAAGGTGGCGTAGTATACGCTCTGAAGCGTATGTGCTCAAGTCCCGAACAGCTAAAGATCCCGAAGGATCGCGAAAAAAGGGCTCAAATCCAGCCGCGCGCGGCGAAAGAGACCGATTCACCATTACCAATCACCAGGTGGTCCAGCACGCGGATATCCAGTAACTGGCAGGCTTTTATCACCTGTTCGGTTATTATTCTGTCGGCCTGGCTGGGTTCAGCCTTACCCGACGGGTGATTATGCGCGAGAATTAATGCGGCTGCATTAGCCTTCATTGCTTCCCGGACAATTTCCCGCGGATGGATCTCGACGCAATCAATAGTACCAGCAAACATCTCTTCATGGCGAATCAGCCGGTGTTGATTGTCCAGAAACAGCACAAGGAAAATCTCCCTCTCCCGCCGCGCTAATATCCCCTGAATATAACGCGTCACCACTTCCGGCGAACGCAGGGCATCGCCGCAGGCCAGATGGCGGATAACGCTGCGCCGTGCCAGTTCAGAGACGGCGCTTATCTGTGCATATTTCGCCTCACCGATGCCGTCGCACGCGGCCAGCGTCGCGTAATCGGCCGTCATCAACGCATGGAGGGAACCGAATTCCGCCATTAACTGCCGGGCCAGTTGTGTAACGTGCATACCGGGGTAACCGGTGCGTAAAAAAATCACCAGCAACTCCTCATCCGTTAAATGGCCCGCGCCGAACTTCATCAGCTTTTCCCGTGGTGCCATGCCCTCATTCCAGGCCATCGCCTTTTCCTCACCCCTGCTCAAGGCCTTATATCATAACGATTGCCCACCGGGACGCGACACCCGGCGGCTGACGTTGCGAGACGCTTTCCAGTCTTGATCTTTCCCGCCCACAAGCCGGACGCAGTAGCGGTTCTGCCGGAGGGTTATGCTAAAATGCGCGCATTAATGGCTGAAAAGTGGACAACCATAATGGCGGGACTTACCGGTAAACATATTGTGCTTGGCGTCAGCGGCGGTATCGCGGCCTATAAATCCCCGGAGCTGGTGCGCCGGTTGCGGGATCGCGGCGCAGAAGTGCGCGTGGTGCTGACCAGCGCCGCCAAGGCCTTTATTACCCCGTTAAGCCTGCAGGCCGTCTCCGGCTACCCGGTGTCAGATGACCTGCTGGACCCGGCCGCTGAGGCCGCGATGGGGCACATTGAGCTGGGGAAATGGGCTGATCTGGTGATCATGGCCCCGGCGACCGCCGATCTGCTGGCGCGTGTTACCGCCGGTATGGCGAACGATCTGCTGACCACCGTCTGCCTGGCGACCGCTGCCCCGGTCGCCGCCGTGCCGGCCATGAACCAGCAGATGTACCGGGCACCCGCGACTCAGGCCAACCTGGCGACACTGGCCCAGCGCGGCGTCCTGCTGTGGGGGCCGGACAGCGGCAGCCAGGCCTGTGGGGATGTCGGCCCCGGCCGGATGCTGGATCCCCTGGAGATCGTCGAGCGTGCAGTACAACACTTTTCGCCCGTAAAGGATCTGCAACACCTGAAGATTATGCTCACCGCCGGCCCGACGCGCGAAGCGCTGGACCCGGTGCGCTTCATCAGCAACCACAGCTCCGGCAAGATGGGGTTCGCCATTGCCCAGGCGGCGGCCGCACGTGGCGCACAGGTCACGCTGGTCGCCGGGCCGGTGTCGCTGCCGACGCCCGCCGGTGTGACGCGTATTGACGTCACCAGCGCGCTGGAGATGGAACACGAAGTGATGAAGCGGGCCGCCGGGCAGCAGATCTTTATCGGCTGTGCCGCCGTGGCGGACTACCGCGCCGCCCAGATCGCCCCGGAGAAAATCAAAAAGCAAGGCGATGAAATCACGTTGAAAATGGTCAAAAATCCGGACATTGTGGCCGGTGTCGCGGCGATGGCGACCCATCGCCCGTTTGTCGTGGGATTTGCCGCCGAAACCCAGAATGTGGAAGAATACGCGCGACAAAAATTGATACGCAAACATCTCGACCTGATTTGCGCTAACGATATTTCACTGGCCGGGCATGGTTTCAACAGCGATACCAATGCTTTGCACCTTTTTTGGCAGCAAGGGGATGTGCGTTTGCCGCACGCTGATAAAACCCTCCTTGGCCAACAGTTACTAGACGAGATTGTCAGCCGTTATGATGAAAAAAATCGACGTAAAGATTCTTGATCCGCGCATTGGTCAGGATTTCCCCTTACCGACTTACGCTACCCCCGGCTCTGCCGGCCTTGACCTGCGCGCCTGCCTGGATGCCGTCGTTGAACTGGCCCCAGGCCAGACAGCCCTGCTGCCGACCGGCCTGGCGATTCATATCGCCGATGCATCGCTGGCAGCGGTGATCCTGCCGCGTTCCGGGCTGGGCCATAAACATGGCGTGGTGCTGGGCAACCTGGTGGGGCTGATTGATTCTGACTATCAGGGGCAACTGATGGTGTCGGTGTGGAACCGTAGCCAGACCGCGTTCACCGTCGAGCCGGGCGAACGTATCGCACAGATGGTGTTCGTGCCGGTGGTTCAGGCAGAATTTAACCTTGTTGACGCGTTTGACAGCAGCGAACGGGGCGAAGGTGGTTTCGGCCACTCCGGCCGTCAATAAACCCTGTCCCGCGTCGCGCCCGACCGCGATCGTGAACAGCGCTTTACCTGAACATACCTGCCACTAATTACATCTCTTTTTATAAGCCGCAGAGTTTTCTGAACTCATGCGGCATGGGTTGTGGGTTTTCGTTGATTAACGCCGTTATTAGCAAGGATCTTCTGGATATGGCAGAAAAAGAAAATAAAAGGAACCGGCGCGAGGAGATTTTACAGGCCCTGGCACAGATGCTGGAATCCAGCGACGGCAGCCAGCGCATCACCACCGCCAAGCTGGCCGCTACGGTGGGCGTGTCCGAAGCGGCGCTGTACCGGCATTTTCCCAGCAAAACCAAGATGTTTGACAGCCTGATTGAGTTTATTGAAGACAGCCTGATCAGCCGCATCAACCTGATTTTGCAGGATGAAAAAGAGACGTTGGCCCGGCTGCGCCTGATCCTGTTATTAATTCTTGGTTTTGCAGAGCGCAATCCAGGGCTGACCCGAATTATGACCGGCCATGCATTGATGTTTGAACAAGACCGGTTGCAGGCCCGCATCAATCAATTGTTTGAACGGATTGAAGCGCAATTGCGACAGGTATTACGCGAACGTAAATTGCGTGAGGGAACGGCGTTCAATAATGACGAGGCGCTGCTGGTCAGCCAGATGCTGGCGCTCTGTGAAGGAATGCTTTCCCGCTATGTCCGTTCCGATTTCCGCTACCGGCCCACGCAGGACTTCGATCACCGCTGGCCGCTGATTGCCGGCCAGTTGCAGTAATCCGCTTACTGCCATAAACAACAAAAGGGCCATGCGGCCCTTTTCTTTTATGGCAACCGGCTGCCGGGTTTATGGGTTATACACCGTATTGCTGGCGATAAGCGCGCACTGCCGCCAGGTGGTCAGCCATTTCCGGTTTTTCTTCGAGGTAAGCGATCAAATCGTTCAGCGTCACGATGGAAATCACTTTGCAGTGATAGTCGCGTTCCACTTCCTGAATCGCGGAGATCTCGCCACGGCCGCGCTCCTGACGATCCAGTGAGATCAATACCCCGGCCAGCGTTGCGCCCTGCGCGTTGATGATCTCCATCGACTCACGGATGGCTGTCCCGGCGGTAATCACATCGTCCACCAGCATGACGCGCCCCTGAAGCGGGCTGCCTACCAGTGTGCCGCCTTCGCCATGATCTTTGGCTTCTTTGCGGTTGAAACAATAAGGCACGTCGCGCTCATGATGTTCAGCCAACGCCACCGCCGTGGTGGTCGCAATCGGAATGCCTTTGTAGGCCGGCCCGAACACCAGGTCAAAATCAATTCCGGAGTCCATCAGCGCTTCTGCATAGAAGCGCCCCAGCAGCGCCAAATCACGCCCGGTATTAAACAGGCCGGCATTAAAGAAGTAGGGGCTGGTACGGCCCGATTTCAACGTAAATTCGCCGAACTTCAATACCTGTTTATTAAGCGCGAACTCAATAAATGTACGCTGATAGGCTTTCATGGTTTCTCTCCTCGTTTATGACTGATCGCACATATCCCGCAAACGGGACATAAAAAAGGCGACTTAGCGTCGCCTTAAAAAATCTTATTGCTCAAGCGCCGCTTTCTGCGCCGCGAAAATGGTGTCGATTCCCTCGCGCGCCAGCGCCAACAGGGAGAGCAGCTCCTCGTGGCTGAACGGCTCGCCTTCAGCGGTGCCCTGCACTTCAATCATGCGGCCATCTTCGGTCATCACCACGTTCATGTCAGTTTCTGCAGCTGAGTCTTCCACATACTCCAGATCGCATAGCGCTTCACCGTTGACGATCCCTACAGACACCGCTGCCACCAGCCCTTTCATCGGGTTGGCTTTCAGCTTGCGGGCTGCCACCAGCGCATTCAGCGCATCGGCCAGCGCCACACAGGCACCGCTGATGGACGCCGTACGCGTGCCGCCGTCCGCCTGCAACACATCACAGTCGAGGGTGATGGTGAATTCGCCCAGTTTTTTCAGGTCAACCGCTGCACGCAATGAACGCGCAATCAGGCGCTGGATCTCCAGGGTACGGCCGCCCTGCTTGCCTTTGGCCGCTTCACGCGGGTTACGGGTATGGGTGGAACGGGGCAGCATGCCATATTCCGCGGTGATCCATCCCTGGCCTTGCCCTTTCAGGAAGCGCGGTACGCCCTCTTCTACCGTGGCAGTGCACAGGACTTTGGTCTCACCAAATTCCACCAGCACTGAACCTTCAGCATGTTTGGTGTAGTTGCGGGTGAACGTGAGGGGGCGCATCTGGTGTGCATTACGGCCTGCTGGACGCATGGATTGATCTCCGGCTTGCAAATCTTAGTTGGCTGCGCATTATACGGGCTTCGTGAGGTAATGCCTATCATGACCGGTAGGCCGCGGCTATAATCCCCCCATCTTTACATTATGGGGACGCATCTATGATCCGCAGCATGACCGCCTACGCCCGGCGTGAAATCAAGGGCAACTGGGGCAGCGCAGCCTGGGAACTCCGTTCCGTTAACCAGCGTTATCTGGAAACCTACATCCGCCTGCCGGAACAGTTCCGCGGCCTGGAGCCGGTTGTCCGTGAGCGCATCCGCGCGCGCCTGACCCGCGGCAAGATCGAATGTAACCTGCGTTTCGAGCTGGACCCAGGTGCTCAGAGCAGCCTGGTCCTGAATGAAAAACTGGCCAAACAGCTGGTGGAAGCCGCCAACTGGGTCAAAATGCAGAGCGACGAGGGGGAAATTAACCCGGTCGATATCCTGCGCTGGCCGGGGGTGATGTCGGCAGAGGAACAGGATCTGGACGCCATCAGCGCAGAACTGCTCAGCGCCCTTGACGGTGCGCTGGATGATTTCATCGCTGCCCGTGAAAGCGAAGGCGCTGCCCTGAAAAGCCTGATTGAACAGCGGCTTGCAGGGGTAAGTGCTGAGGTGACAAAAGTGCGCGCCCAGATGCCGAACATCCTGCAATGGCAGCGTGAACGGCTGGTCAGCAAACTGGAAGAAGCCGAAGTGCAGCTGGAGAATAACCGGCTGGAACAGGAGCTGGTGCTGATGGCCCAACGTGTGGATGTGGCGGAAGAGCTGGACCGCCTCGATGCACATGTGAAAGAGACGCACAAAATCCTGAAGAAAGAAGAGGCCGTGGGCCGCCGCCTGGACTTCATGATGCAGGAGTTCAACCGCGAGTCGAACACCCTAGCGTCAAAATCGATCAATGCCGATGTCACCACCTCCGCCATCGAGCTGAAAGTGCTGATCGAACAGATGCGCGAACAGATTCAAAATATCGAGTAACTGCCGCGCATGCGCCGGCCCTGAACCGGCCTGTCTGAAAGCCCGCCCTGTGCGGGCTTTTTGCTGCCGGGTGGATCAGCGGTGGCGTTTACGGCCCCGCGTCAGTGCGGCAATGCCCAGCCCGGCCAGCGCCAGAACGGTGACGCCGACCATATGGGAATCCACAGAGATCGCTTTGTTTTTGGCGTTCTCACTGAACCGGCCGTGGGTGCGGTGCAGATTTTCCACCGGTTCATACAGGTAATCCGGGCGCGACGGCGATTCCGGCTCGTCAGTCATCTGCCCGCTGTAGGCTTGTTTTGCCAGCAATTTATCCAGCATACCGGGGAATAACATGTTGCCGAGAATCGATTGCAGCGTTGCTTTGCCCAGCCAGATTTCACGCGGGGCGCGTCTGGCGGCATCAAAAATGGCCCTGGCGGCCACCTCCGGCTGGTAAATCGGCGCGACCGGCTGCACGCGGTGGCTGAGTTTATTGCGCGCCCATTCAAATTGCGGCGTATTGATGCCCGGCAGATGCACCATCGTCAGGCGTACCCGGCTTTTATCATGGATAAGCTCACTGCGCAGCGAGTCCGTAAACCCTCGCAGGGCGGCTTTGGCGGCACAATACGCTGATTGCAGCGGAATCGAGCGGTAGGCCAGCGCGGAACCGGTCTGCACAATGGTGCCGCGGTTGCGTGGCTGCATACGTTTCAGGGCAGCGAGCGTGCCGTTTACCGCCCCAAGGTAGGTGACATCGGTGACGCGCTTATATTCGTCAGCCGTCATTTCACTGACCGGGGCAATGACGGTATTCATCGCCACATTGACCCAGACATCAACAGGGCCAAGTCTGTTTTCCACCTGATCCGCCGCCCGCTCAACCTGCGCTGCATCAGAGACATCCACTGCCAGCCCCAGTACCCGGCCGCCACAGGCTTCCAGTTCCTCAACCGTACTGCTTAATCCCTCTTCTCCTCTGGCAAGTATGGCAACATCAAACCCTTCCTGAGCGAAATGGAGAGCGGTAGCCCGGCCAACCCCTGCGGTTCCGCCTGTAATTACTGCCACACGTGCGTGGTTACCCATTGATTACCCTCCGTTGAAATAGTCCTCTGTGGAAAAAAGCATAGCAGCCATGCGCCTGCCCGCCGCCTTCCCAAGAGGAATAGGCAAGACACAAAGAGGTCTGGGTATTTTTCAACCAGGCCGCCAGGCCTATTATTCCCCCTGTGTTGACGCACATCCCGTACCTGTTTTTTCATTCTGAAAGGGGAAACCTATGACCGGTATCAAGAACAAAGTGATTGCCATCACCGGCGCAAGCAGCGGCATTGGCGAAGCCACAGCACGTTTACTGGCGGAAAAAGGCGCACGGGTCATCGTCGGTGCTCGCCGGGTGGACAGGCTGGCTACGCTGGTAGACGAGATTCGCTCCGCAGGCGGTGAAGCCTGGAGCCAGGCACTGGACGTGACCCGCCTCGAAGACATGGAAGCGTTTGTTGAGCTGGCGATGCGCAAATTTGGCCGCCTGGATGTCATCATCAATAATGCCGGTGTCATGCCGCTTTCGCCTTTATCGTCCCGTAAGGTGGAGGAGTGGAACCAGATGATCGACGTCAATATCCGTGGCGTGCTGCATGGTATTGCCGCAGCACAACCGGTGATGGAGGCCCAGCAATGTGGCCACGTCATTAATATTTCCTCAATTGGCGGGCTGAGCGTCTCCCCCACCGCGGCCGTGTACTGCGCCACGAAATATGCCGTGCGCGCGATTTCAGACGGGCTGCGTCAGGAGTCAGATACGCTGCGCGTCACCGTGATCTACCCCGGTGTGGTGGAGTCTGAGCTGGCAAACACCATCACGGATGAGACTGCCCGCCAGGCAATGGACACGTTCCGGCGCATTGCCATCAAACCAGATGCCATTGCCCGCGCCGTGGCTTACGCCATCGAGCAGCCGGATGAGGTAGACGTGAGTGAATTGGTGGTTCGCCCGGTCGCCAGCCCTTACTGATGTTATCCCGCATTAGCCGGCGGGGTGTCCGGCAGAAACGCGGCGATGCCCTGCTGTTGCAATGCGGAAATCATGGCCGTGAACGCCGGGTGGTGCAGGAATGCCCACAGGTGCGCGGCCCGCTTTTTGCCGATGCCGGCATGGGCGCGCCAGTCATGTTCTGTGCGACGGCTGATCACCTGCCAGCCGCTGCCGGACAGAGTGCCCAGGGCATACGGCGGCAGGCCCAGGGCGCTCAGCCACTGCCTGAGGTTTTTTTGCCGCGCCAGCTGGAGGCTGGCATAGAGTTTTTCGGCCTGCTTCAGGCTCAGCCCGGTATCTGCGGCCAGATCGGCACTGTTCAGCCGCAGCCAGCCCACCAGCGAGTCCAGCTTTCCGCTGTCGATCAGTGTGCCCCAGCTCTCCGGCCCCAGCCCGGCCAGCTCCAGCCCATGCGGGCCACTGAGCCAGACAAGCCGCGCCAGAAATTGCTCCCGGCATACCGGCGTCAGGGTAAAACAGGTAAAAGGGGTAAACTGCTGTACATCCGGATACACCACCGGCTGACGCGTTTTCACCCGCCAGGCGACGCCTTCCAGCCGGGGAATGCCTTGCCCTGCCAGCCCGATAATGACGTGATCCCCTACCGTCAGATCCCAGCGTTTCAGGCGGGCCGGAGAGCCGATATTGACGCGCTGCACCTGTTTGTCATCCAGCTGAACCGGGTGAAGGTGAAGGATAGCAGCGACTTTTCCGGTTCTGCCGACGGTGAATTCAATGGCGCGCACCTCCGCCGTCTGGCGCGCGGGCGGGTATTTCCAGGCGATGGCCCAGGCCGCAGGCTGGTTATGCCAGTAGCGCCCGGCCGGGCTTTTCCCCTCACGGATCACTACGCCATCCGTCACGAAAGGCAATGGCGCATGGAACCATTGTGTCCGTTGCGCGGCCGCTTGTGCGAAGGTAGACAACGGCAGGGTATAGTGTGCAGTCAGGGGAAAGCCCAGCCCGGTTAAGGCCTGCAGGCGGGCGGGCATCTCTTCCGGGCCATCCGGCCACTCCCACACAAAGAAACCGAGTTGCTGCAGTTCAGGCGTGGCCTGGCGGCGCATCAGCAGCCCGGCCGCTTTATTGCGCGCATTGAGGCCGCCCTGTACCGCCTGTTGATGACCGTTCATCCGCAGAAAAATTTCCCCCTGGAGGGTAATATCCTGCCAGCGGCTGCCGGGCGGCAAGGTCAGCGGCACGCTGCCCATCCGGCGGACATGCGCCGTCCATGACTGCCCGCGAAGGCCATCACCGCGGCTGACGGCAGACACCAGCTTGCCGTGGCGGTAAGTCAGGGTTACCGCCACACCATCCACTTTGGGCTGTATCCAGGTGTCCGGCTTCCCTGCCAGCCAGTTTTTCACGGCGCGGTCATCCGCTGCTTTTTTCAGGCCTGTATGGGCCACCGGATGCGGCACTTTTCCCGCCGCCAGTACCGGGGCCTCTGCCTGATGCCCTGCACAGTGTTGCCATTCGCCCAGCGTCCGGCGCAGCTGATCGTAAAGCGTATCCTCGATCAGGCTGACGCCTTGTTGGTAGTACGCGGTGTCACACGCTTCCAGCCGGTGGCTCAACGCGGCAATTTCCTGGGTCAGCCGCGCGGCATCCCAGGCCGGGCAATGGATGGAAGCTTTCGCCGGGGCCGTGCTATATAACAGCACCATTCCTGCCAGCATGAATAATAAACGCATAGCGCCCTCCTTTTGCCGCCGAGTTAACCGCATTGGCAAGTCAGATTCGAGCAGCAAAATACCGGTCTGGAAGCGGTGCCGAAACAATAAATACCGGAATGCAACAGGGAGATTTTGTTTGCGGGGCGTCTCGACTCTCCGGCAGAAGGGATGGCGCAGGCCGGGAGTTTAGGGTGAAATAAACGTGAACGCTGCATCCGGACGGGTAGCCGTGTATACTGTGCGGAGACATTCTCTTCCGCATCAACATATCAACCGTTACAGCTGAAACATCACCTATGGCTCAAGGCACGTTATATATTGTCTCTGCCCCCAGCGGCGCAGGGAAATCCAGCCTGATTCAGGCTTTGCTGAAAACACAACCGCTCTACGACACTCAGGTTTCCATCTCCCATACCACCCGCGCGATGCGTCCGGGCGAACAGCATGGTGAGCACTACTTTTTTGTGTCTGAGGCGGAATTTTGCGACATGATTGAGAAAGATGACTTTCTTGAACATGCACAGGTATTCGGCAACTATTACGGCACGTCACGCGCCGCTATTGAGCAAGTCCTGAAAACGGGTGTTGATGTGTTTCTGGATATCGACTGGCAGGGCGCTAAGCAAATCCGGGAAAAAATGCCGGACGCGCGCAGCATCTTTATTTTGCCGCCGTCGAAAGAGGAACTGGGGCGTCGCCTGCGCGGCCGCAACCAGGACAGCGAAGAGGTTATCGCCAAACGTATGGCGCAAGCCGTCGCGGAGATGACCCACTTTGCCGAGTATGATTACCTGATCGTTAATGATGATTTTGATCTGGCCCTGCTGGATTTAAAAACCATTATTCGCGCTGAACGTCTGCGTCTGGGCCGCCAAAAGCTCAAGTATGACGGTTTAATCACCAAATTATTGGCAGACTGAAGTCACTTTCAGTATTATGCCCAGTCATTTCGTCACCTGTGGAGTAGCACTTATATGGCACGCGTAACTGTTCAAGACGCTGTAGAGAAAATTGGTAACCGTTTTGACCTGGTGTTGGTCGCTGCTCGTCGGGCGCGCCAGATTCAGGTAGGCGGTAAAGATCCGCTGGTTCCGGAAGAGAACGACAAATATACCGTTATCGCCCTGCGTGAAATCGAAGAAGGCCTGATCAACAGCCAGATTCTTGATGTCCGCGATCGTCAGGAACAGCAAGAGCAGGAAGCCGCTGAAATTCAGGCTGTAACCGCGATCGCTGAAGGCCGTCGTTAATCGGAGTTGTGAAAATACCTTGTACCTGTTTGAAAGCCTGAATCTGCTGATTCAAAAATACCTGCCCGAGGAGCAGATCAAGCGCCTCAAACAGGCATACCTCGTTGCGCGTGACGCGCACGAAGGTCAGACCCGCTCCAGCGGTGAGCCGTATATTACTCACCCTGTGGCGGTTGCCTGCATTCTGGCGGAAATGCGCCTTGACCACGAAACGCTGATGGCGGCCCTGCTGCATGACGTCATCGAAGATACCCCTGCGACATATCAGGATATGGAGCAGTTGTTCGGCAAAAGCGTGGCTGAACTGGTTGAGGGCGTCTCTAAGCTGGATAAGCTTAAATTCCGCGACAAGAAAGAAGCGCAGGCGGAAAACTTCCGCAAGATGATCATGGCGATGGTGCAGGATATCCGCGTCGTCCTGATCAAGCTGGCCGACCGGACGCACAACATGCGTACCCTCGGTTCGCTGCGGCCGGACAAGCGCCGCCGTATTGCGCGCGAAACCTTAGAGATTTACAGCCCGCTGGCCCACCGGCTGGGTATTCACCATTTAAAAACCGAGCTGGAAGAGCTGGGTTTTGAAGCCCTGTACCCGAACCGTTACCGTGTGATTAAAGAAGTCGTGAAAGCGGCGCGCGGCAACCGTAAGGAAATGATTCAGAAGATTTTATCTGAAATCGAAGGACGGCTGACGGAAGCCGGCATTGAATGCCGCGTGAGTGGGCGTGAAAAGCACCTGTACTCGATCTACTGCAAAATGCACCTGAAAGAGCAGCGTTTTCACTCCATCATGGACATCTACGCATTCCGCGTCATCGTGAAAGAAGTCGATACCTGCTACCGCGTTCTTGGCCAGGCCCACAGCCTGTATAAGCCGCGCCCCGGCAGAGTCAAAGATTATATCGCCATTCCCAAAGCCAACGGCTACCAATCCCTGCATACCTCCTTGATCGGCCCGCACGGCGTGCCGGTTGAAGTGCAGATCCGCACCGAGGATATGGACCAGATGGCAGAAATGGGGGTGGCCGCGCACTGGGCCTATAAGGAACAGGGCGAATCCGGCACCACGGCGCAAATCCGTGCGCAGCGCTGGATGCAAAGCCTGCTGGAACTGCAACAGAGTGCCGGCAGCTCGTTTGAATTTATTGAAAGCGTGAAATCTGATCTGTTCCCGGATGAGATTTACGTGTTCACGCCGGAAGGCCGCATTGTGGAATTGCCGGCCGGTGCGACGCCGGTGGACTTCGCCTATGCGGTGCATACCGACATCGGCCACGCCTGTGTGGGCGCGCGCGTTGACCGCCAGCCTTACCCGTTGTCGCAGTCACTGAGCAGCGGCCAGACGGTCGAGATCATCACCGCGCCGGGCGCCCGCCCGAATGCCGCGTGGCTGAACTTTGTCGTGAGCTCTAAAGCACGCGCCAAAATCCGCCAGATGCTGAAAAACCTCAAGCGTGATGATTCCGTCTCGCTGGGCCGCCGCCTGCTGAACCACGCCCTGGGCAATGGCCGCAAGCTGTCAGATATTCCGGAAGAGCATATCCAGCGTGAACTGGAGCGTATGCGGCTCGCCTCTATGGATGACCTGCTGGCGGAAATTGGCCTGGGTAACG
Organism: Chimaeribacter arupi; assembly: GCF_002858805.1. GTDB lineage: Bacteria > Pseudomonadota > Gammaproteobacteria > Enterobacterales > Enterobacteriaceae > Chimaeribacter > Chimaeribacter arupi. The sequence goes on along the minus strand of NZ_PJZI01000037.1, from coordinate 28,519 downwards.
CCATGAGTGTGGTGGTTGCCACCAATCTGCTGGGTGACCACACCACTATCGGCCCAAGCGGGATGCGTAACCTGCCGATCAAGGGCGCGGATGGGGTGCTGATTACCTTTGCAAAATGCTGCCGTCCGATCCCAGGTGACCCGATTATCGCCCACGTCAGCCCCGGCAAAGGGCTGGTTATCCACCATGAATCTTGCCGAAATATCCGTGGCTACCAGAAAGAGCCAGAGAAATTCATGGCGGTGGAGTGGGACGACCAGGAGCTGGATCAGGAATTTATCACTGAAATCAAAGTGGATATGTTCAACCATCAGGGTGCGCTGGCGAACCTCACAGCCGCGATTAATGCGGCGGAGTCCAACATCCAGAGCCTGAGCACCGAAGAGCGTGATGGCCGGGTTTACAGCGCCTTTATCCGCCTGACAGTGCGTGATCGTATTCATCTGGCGAACGTGATGCGTAAGATTCGTATTATGCCGGATGTGATCAGAGTAAACCGAAACAGAAACTAAGGCTGATGACTCCACAACGATACGCGCGAATCCGCGAAATGCTGACTGCCAGACAACCGGATCTCACGGTCTGTATGGAGCAGGTTCATAAGCCCCACAACGTCTCGGCCGTGATCCGCACGGCCGATGCGGTGGGTGTTCACGAGATCCACGCGGTCTGGCCCACCAACCGTATGCGCACGCTGGTCTCTTCCGCCGCCGGCAGCAATAGCTGGGTCCAGGTTCAAACCCATAAAACCATCACCGACGCCGTCGCCAGCATGAAAAGCCAGGGGATGCAGGTGCTGGCGACCCACCTTTCCGACCACGCCGTAGATTTCCGCGAGATTGATTACACCCGCCCGACCTGCATCCTGCTCGGGCAGGAGAAAACCGGCATCACGCCTGAAGCGCTGGCGCTGGCCGATCGCGACATCATCATTCCGATGGTGGGCATGGTGCAGTCGCTGAATGTGTCGGTGGCCTCTGCCCTGATCCTGTATGAAGCGCAGCGCCAGCGGCAGAACGCCGGGATGTATCATCGCGATACCTGCATGCTGGATGAAGAGGAACAGCAGCGGTTGCTGTTTGAAGGCGGCTACCCGGTGCTGGCCAATGTGGCAAAACGCAAAGGGTTGCCACGCCCAACGCTGGATGAAACCGGCCAGATTGTGGCTGACCCGGCCTGGTGGGCCGCTATGCAGTCTACGGAGCGCTGAATGGAAGGCCGCCTGCTGGATGCCGTGCCGTTAACCTCCCTGACCGGGGTTGGTGCCAGTCAGGCGGGCAAACTGGCAAAGCTCGGCCTGGAAACGATTCAGGATTTACTGCTGCATCTGCCGATGCGCTACGAAGACCGCACCCACCTTTACCCTATCAATGACCTGCTGCCGGGCATTTTCGCCACGGTGGAAGGAGAAGTCCTGCGCACCGATATCAGCTTCGGCCGTCGCCGGATGATGACCTGCCAAATCAGCGACGGCACCGGCGTCGTGACCCTGCGTTTTTTCAATTTCACTGCCGCCATGAAAAACAGCCTGGCCACCGGGCGCCGGGTCACGGCATATGGTGAAATTAAACGCGGCAACCACGGCGCGGAAATTATCCACCCGGAATACCGTATCCAGGGTGAGAACAGCGAAGTGATGCTTCAGGAGTCACTGACGCCGGTCTACCCGGCGACAGAGGGTATCCGGCAGGCGACGCTGCGCAAGCTGACCGATCAGGCGCTTGAGTTGCTGGACACGGTGCCGATTGCCGAGTTGTTGCCGGAGGAGCTGCGCCGCTCGATGATTTCACTGCCGCAGGCACTGCATACGCTGCACCGCCCGCCGCCGGACATCCGGCTCGATGATCTGGAAAAGGGGCGGCATCCGGCCCAGCGCCGTCTGATCATGGAAGAGTTGCTGGCGCATAACCTCAGTATGCTGGATGTGCGCGCCGGCACGCAGAGCTATCAGGCGCTGCCCATCCCACACGATACCCAATTGACCCAGCGCTTCCTTGCATCCCTGCCGTTCAGCCCGACCGGCGCACAACAACGCGTGGTCGCGGAGATTGAACAGGATCTGGCGCGCGGTTTCCCAATGATGCGCCTGGTGCAGGGCGACGTAGGCTCAGGGAAAACGCTGGTGGCCGCCTTGGCCGCATTGCAGGTGATCGCCCAGGGCAAACAGGTCGGCATGATGGCACCAACCGAGTTACTGGCGGAGCAACATGCCAATAACTTCCGGGCATGGTTTGAACCGTTGGGCATTCAGGTTGGCTGGCTGGCGGGCAAACAGAAAGGCAAAGCGCGGCTGGCCCAGCAGGAGGCGATCGCGTCCGGCCAGGTGTCGATGGTGGTGGGCACCCACGCCATTTTCCAGGAGCAGGTGCAGTTCAACGGCCTGGCGCTGGTGATCATCGATGAGCAGCACCGTTTTGGGGTGCATCAGCGGCTGGCACTGTGGGAGAAAGGGCTGGAGCAGGGTTTCCATCCGCACCAGCTGATCATGACCGCCACGCCTATCCCGCGCACGCTGGCGATGACGGCCTATGCCGATCTTGATACCTCCGTGATTGATGAACTGCCGCCGGGCAGGACACCGGTGACGACGGTGGCGATCCCCGATACCCGCCGTGAAGACATCATTCAACGGGTGAAGAACGCCTGTCAGCAGGAGGGGCGGCAGGCGTACTGGGTCTGCACCCTGATTGAAGAGTCTGAGATGCTGGAGGCGCAGGCCGCCGAAGTCACCTGGGAAGGGCTGAAAGAGTCCCTGCCCGGCCTGAATATCGGGCTGGTGCATGGCCGGATGAAGCCGCAGGAGAAACAGGCGGTGATGCAGGCGTTCAAACAGGGTGACATTCAGTTGCTGGTAGCGACTACGGTGATTGAGGTGGGCGTTGATGTGCCGAACGCCAGCCTGATGATTATCGAAAACCCGGAGCGGCTGGGGCTGGCCCAGTTGCACCAGTTGCGCGGCCGCGTTGGCCGTGGCGCGGTAGCCTCCCACTGTGTGCTGCTCTATAAAACGCCGCTGAGCAAAACCGCCCAGCGTCGCCTTCAGGTATTACGTGACAGCAATGATGGTTTCGTGATTGCCCAGCAGGATCTGGAAATCCGCGGGCCGGGTGAGCTGCTCGGCACCCGCCAGACCGGCAGCGCCGAATTTAAAGTTGCCGATCTGCTGCGCGATCAGGCGATGATTCCGGAAGTGCAACGCGTGGCGCGCCATATCCACCAGCGCTACCCAGACCATGCCAAAGCGCTGATCGAGCGCTGGCTGCCGGCGCGCGCCCGCTATACCAATGCCTGACCCAACGGCCATTTCCATGCCTGAGCCGGGAACTCAATGCCCGGCAGCATCAGAAACAGTTTAATCACCAGCGCATTCGCGATATCAATAAAGAACGCCCCGACCATCGGCACAATCAAGAAGGCCAGGTGGGAAGGGCCAAAGCGCCCGGTGATCGCCTGCATATTGGCAATCGCCGTGGGTGTCGCGCCCAGTCCAAACCCGCAATGCCCGGCCGCCAGCACGGCCGCATCATAATTCCTGCCCATGACCCGGTACGTCACAAACACGGCATAAAGCGCCATCGCCAGCGTCTGCACCGTCAGGATCACCAGCATCGGCACCGCCAGCGCCGACAGCTCCCAGAGTTTCAGGCTCATCAGCGCCATCGCCAGAAACAGTGACAGACTGACATTCCCCACCACCGAAACCGCGCGATCAAACACCCGGTACATCCCGGTCACCGACAACATATTGCTGAGCACCACACCGATAAACAGCACGCAGACAAACGTAGGCAACTCGCAGGGCGTGCCGTGCAGCAGGCGGGCAAGATAGCTGCCGGCCGACAGGCAGATGGCGATCATCGCGATAGTTTCGATCAATACCAGCGGGGTAATCAGGCGGCCGGTCAGGGGTTTTTCAAAGGCGCTGGGGGTGGCTAAATCTTCCGGGCAGCCCTCCGGCGTGGCGGAGTGCTTCACCAGATAACGCGCCACCGGGCCGCCAATCAGCCCGCCTAACACCAGCCCAAACGTGGCGCACGCCATCGCCAATTCAGTGGCACTGCTGAACCCGTAACGCTCAGTGAATACTTTGCCCCAGGCCGCGCCGGTACCGTGGCCGCCGGAGAGGGTAATGGAGCCGGAGAGCAGCCCGGTCAGCGGGTTCAGCCCCATTAACGTCGCCAGCCCGATGCCGAGGATATTTTGTACCAGCAACAGCCCCACGACCACGCCCACAAAAGAGCACAGTGCTTTGCCGCCGGTGCGCAGGCTGCTGATGTCCGCATTCAGCCCGATGGTGGCAAAAAAGGCCAGCATCAGCGGCTCTTTCATTGCATTGTCGAACATCAGCTCCCAGCCAAAAAAGTGTTTGGCGGCCAGTAATCCCAGCGCCACCAGCAGCCCACCCGCCACCGGTTCCGGAATGGTATAGCGGTTAAGCAGCGGTACGGTCTGGACGCATTTTCGCCCCAGCAACAATACCAGCGTGGCCGAGACCAGCGTGCCGAAGGTATCCAGTTCAATCATAAAAGCGCTCCCAGGAAATGATAAATATTCGCTATATCAATCTATTATTGTTATACCCATACAAAATGTAGGATAAGCCGGAGGGATTAAAAACCGAAAGACCCGGCAAAATCAAGGGTCATACCCGTTTAATGGGGAAAAGAGGCACGCTAAGATTTCGCTGCCGTCCATTAGCAAACGTTTGCTTTTTGCGGTGCGGGATCATTAAAATGCCCCCTTTGCCGCCCTGGAAACCATCATGAGCCTGCAAACCGCGGAGCGGGATAACGCCGCTGCCGCTACGCCCCGTAATAGTGAACTGATTTACCGGCTTGAAGACCGCCCACCGTTGCCGCAAACCCTGTTCGCCGCGTGTCAGCACCTGCTGGCGATGTTTGTCGCGGTGATCACCCCGGCGTTGCTGATTTGCCAGGCACTCGGCCTGCCGGCACAGGACACGCAACACATCATCAGCATGTCGCTGTTCGCCTCCGGCCTTGCCTCTATCCTGCAAATTAAGACCTGGGGCCCGGTGGGCTCGGGGTTACTGTCGATTCAGGGCACCAGTTTTAACTTCGTCAGCCCGCTGATTATGGGCGGTATGGCACTGAAAAACGGCGGCGCAGATGTGCCCACCATGATGGCGGCGCTGTTCGGCACGCTGATGGTCGCTTCCTGCACGGAGATTGTGCTGTCCCGCTTCCTGCATCTGGCGCGCCGCATCATCACGCCACTGGTGTCCGGCATTGTGGTGATGATTATCGGCCTGTCGCTGATCCAGGTCGGGTTGACCTCCATCGGCGGTGGGTATGGCGCAATGAACGACCACACCTTTGGCGCGCCGAAAAACCTGCTGCTGGCCGCGGCGGTGCTGGGGGTGATTATCCTGCTGAACCGCCAGCGTAACCCTTACCTTCGCGTGGCGTCCCTGGTGATCGCCATGCTGGTGGGTTACCTGCTGGCCTGGGCGATGGATATGCTGCCCGCCACAACGGCCGGAAGCGCCCCGCAATCCTGGATCATGCTGCCGATGCCGCTCTACTACGGGCTGGGCTTTGACTGGAACCTGCTGTTGCCGCTGATGCTGATTTTCATGGTCACCTCGCTGGAAACCATTGGCGATATCACCGCGACCTCTGATGTCTCTGAACAGCCGGTATCCGGCCCGCTTTATATGAAGCGCATCAAAGGCGGCGTGCTGGCGAATGGCCTGAACTCCCTGCTGTCGGCGGTGTTTAACACCTTCCCGAACTCCTGTTTCGGCCAGAATAACGGCGTTATCCAGCTGACCGGCGTAGCCAGCCGCTATGTGGGCTTTGTGGTGGCGCTGATGCTGGTGGTGCTCGGCCTGTTCCCCGGCGTAAGTGCGCTGGTGCAGCACATTCCTGAGCCGGTGCTGGGTGGCGCGACCATCGTGATGTTCGGCACCATCGCGGCCTCCGGCGTGCGTATTGTCTCCCGCGAGCCGCTGAACCGCCGGGCGATCATGATTATCGCGCTCTCCCTCGCGGTCGGGCTGGGCGTCTCCCAACAACCGCTGATTTTGCAGTTCGCACCGGACTGGGTGAAAAACCTGTTCTCCTCCGGTATTGCGGCCGGCGGCATCACTGCCATTGTGCTGAACCTGATCTTCCCGCAGGAAAAGTAACGCCCTCCTGCTGCGCGTCTGACCACGGCCGGTGTGTTCACACATCGGCCGTTTTTTATGAATTGTGTTTGGTTGCGCTCTTGTGATAACCCGCTGATTGCGGCATAAACAGGGTTAACTTTTTTGGGCGAACTGGATTGGGCGATGAAATTTCTCGGAAAGCTGGTGCTGACCGTACTGTTAGTGTGCGTTTTGGTGATCGTACTGGGATATGTGCTGTTGCAGACTCAGTGGACGGCGGGCTGGCTCAGCCGCTGGGTCAGCGCCAACAGTGATTACCGGCTCACCGTGGGGAAAATCAACCATGACTGGTCTGCCCCTGCCTCCCTGACGCTGCAACATGTCCGGCTGACGCGGGCCAACCAACCGGAGATGCTGAATGCCGAAGAGGTGACGCTGGGCCTCGACTGGGAGCAGCTCAATCAGCCGGGCCATCTTGACCGCCTGACGCTGCGCAACGGTAGCCTGAACCTCAGTAACCCCAATGCCGCGTTACCGGTGCAGGCCAACCTGCTGCAACTCAGCAATATGCGGCTGGTGGCGGGCATTGACCGCCTCTCGGTGACGGCCCAGCAGGTGGATGCCGGGATCGCCCCGTGGCACCCCGCGCCCGGCCGCGTACTGGGTAATGACGCCGAGTTCCAGCTGAGCGCCGGTGAGATGACCATCAATGACATGCCTGCCACCCAGGTGCTGGTGCAGGGGCGTATCCAGCAGAACCGGCTGCTGCTGAATAATGTCGGTGCGGATTTCGCCCGCGGCCAGTTAACCGCCAATGCCAGCCGCGACGCAGACGGCAGCTGGAACATCAATAACCTGCGGCTGAGCAATCTCCGCCTGCAATCCCCGCATCCACTGTCGACTTTCCAACAGGATTTCAACGCCCTGCCGAAAATCACCCTGCAACGGCTGGACGTGATCGACGCCCGTCTTCAGGGGCCGGACTGGGCGTTTAACGATCTCGACGTCACGTTGCAGAACATGACCTTTGAACAGGGTGACTGGCAGAGTGAGGACGGCTCGATCGCTTTTAATGCCAGTGATCTGATCAACGGCAGCCTGCACGTCACTGACCCGATTGTCGATCTGGCCTTTGACCAACAGGGCATGACCATTAAGCAGCTGAGCACCCGCTGGCAAAACGGGCTGCTGCGTACCACCGGCCACTGGTCGCGCACCGACCGGCAATTACAGTTGGATGAGCTGGTGGTGGCCGCGCTGGAATATACCCTGCCGGCCAACTGGCGGACGCTGTGGATGCAGCCGCTGCCCGCGTGGCTGAGCGGCGTCTCCGTCAGCAAGCTGACCGCCAACCGTAACCTGATTATTGATGTATCGCCGGATTTCCCCTTCCAGCTCACCGCCCTGGACGGCACCGGCAATGATCTGGTGCTGGCCCGCGATCATCAGTGGGGCATATGGAACGGTAAGCTGACACTGAACGCCAGTGATGCCACCTTTAATAAAATTGATGTGCGCCGCCCTTCCCTGAGCCTGGCGGCGGATGCTGACCAGATCGCCGTTACTGAGCTGAGCGCCTTTACCCAGGCAGGGTTGCTGGAGTCCACCGCCACACTGAGCCAGCAGCCGCAACGCACGTTCAGCGTCACGCTGAATGGCCGCGCGGTGCCGCTGGCGCTGGTGCAGAACTGGGGCTGGCCGACCGTACCGGCAAGCGGTGACGGTACGCTTCAGGTGCAGTTGCAGGGGCAACTGGCGGCCGGTACGCCGCTGAAAACCGGGCTGAACGGCCAGTTGACCGCAACCGATGCACAGGGCCAGCAGATCACACAGCAGATGGTTAACGGCACGGTGACCGGTGCCGCCCCGGCCGCACCGGCTGCCGCGCCGCTGCCGCAGAATCCGGCACCGCCGGCACCCTGAGTGCCCGGCAGCACGACATCACTGCAATGCAAAACGGGTGGCGTGAGCCACCCGTTTTTTGTTTCTGTCTGCGCCTTACGCGACGCCCAGTTCAGAACCGCCTTTTTCCAGCGGGTCATACGGGTTTGCCGGCAGCACAATATAAGTCCCTTCAAACACGGCACCTTTCTCCTCGTCACCATACAGCGCCACATCCAGCTGCACCCGCGCTTTGCGGCCACGCGCCAGGCGGTCGAGATCACCGCTGATGGAGCCGAGATCAGCCACCGCCCGCGGCCGCCCGCTGACTGGGTTGCTGTAGCGGATATGGGCATCGGCCAGGATAATGGTGCCGCCCAGATGGCGCTCCCGCAGCAGTAACCAGATCAGCCCCCAGCCGGTGAGTGTCGCCAGCGAAAAGAGGCTGCCGGCAAACAGCGTATGGTGCGGGTTCTGGTTGCCCGTCTCCGGCATGGTGGTGACAAAGCGCTGGCCGGTATACTGGCTGATGCGCACGCCCATTTTTTCGCTGAGCGGGATATGTTCATACCACGCCTGCTGAAGCTGCCCGCACCAGTCCGGCCGGTGGAGGATGTCATCCAGCGTCGCCACCGGTTTGATCATCAGGAAGTGGCGCACCGGCGTGGTTTGCGGCGCCACGATTTCCCCCTGGTTCTCAAACCCCAGCGAGGCGAAGAACTCGACCGCATCCTCACGCGCGCTGCACACTACCCGCTTGACGCCCTCCTGGCGCGCCACCGATTCCAGCGTCATCGCCACCAGCGTCCCTAAGCCTTTGCTCTGGACACTGGGGTCGACCGCCAGGAAACGGATGGATGCCTCATTGTCCGCGTTGATGTAGAGCCGCCCGGCGGCAACGATTTTCCCGTGCTCATCCACCACCATCTGGTGATGGGCCATCGCGTCATAGGCATCTTTTTCCGAGCCGATCGGCTGATGCAGCGGCTTGCGTAACATCTCCCAGCGGAACTGGTAATACTCTTTCAATTCCTGTTCAGTCACAGGTACACGCAGGTGATACATAGACACAGTCTCTCATTGAAGTCGTCAGTCAGAACCGCCGGGCTGCCCGGTCGCTTTTTAGTTATTTATCATCACTTTTATCCGGTTACACCTGTAACCAGAAGGTGACCGGCCCGTCATTCACCAGGGAGACTTTCATGTCTGCGGCGAAGCGGCCGGTTTCGGTCGGGATGCCCTGCTCCCGGCACAGGCCGGTAAAGTGCTGGTAGAGGCGCTCCGCCTCGGCCGGGGCCGCACCGCGCGAGAAGCTCGGGCGCATCCCTTTCTGGGTGTCGGCCACCAGGGTAAATTGTGAAACCACCAGCAGGCTGCCGCCACTCTGCCGGATATTCAGGTTCATCTTGTCGTTCTCGTCGCCAAAGATGCGGTAGCCAATCACACGCTCGCACAGGCGCGCGGCTTTCTGCTCATCATCGCCCTGCTCCACGCCCAGCAGCACCAGCAGGCCCGGCCCGATTTCACCACACACCTCGCCGTCCACGGTGACACCGGCCTGCAATACCCGTTGAATCAATGCAATCATAACGTCCTATTTCTCCTCTCCAGGAACGCTGCTCTGCGCCCGCTTTTTGCGGCGCAGGCTGCGGTATTCGCCCAGCGATACCGTGATCTCCGCGCCGAGCAACACGATACACCAGCTGACATAAATCCAGAGGAACAATATCGGTATTACCGCCAGGACGCCATAGATCAGCTGATAGGAGGGGAACAGGGTGATATAAAGCGAAAACAGTTTCTTACCCATCTCAAACAGGATGCCGGCCACCAGCGCGCCGATCAGCGCATCTTTGCCCGCGACGCGCACGGTCGGTACCAGGCTGTAGAGCAGCCAGAAGGAGCCCCAGGAGAGCAACAACGGCAATACCCGCAGAAGCTGGTCAATCACGCTGTGCATCCCTTCTACGTTTAGCCAGTTCAACGACAAGAGATAGGAGCTGATGGCGACACTCGCCCCCACCAGCAGCGGCCCCAGCGTCAGCACCATCCAGTAAACGGCAAAGGAGTAGACAATCGGCCGCTTGTTTTCGCTGCGCCAGATTTTGTTCAGCACACTGTCTACCGCCGCAATCAGCAGCAGCGCGGTGACAATCAGCCCGCAGGTGCCGATAGCGGTCATCTGGCTGGTGTTCGACATAAACTGCTCCAGATAGCGCTGGAGGTTATTGCCGGCGGCGGGCATGAAATTGGAAAAAATGAAATTTCTGACCTGTGCGCTGATTTGCGAGAACACCGGGAAAACCGAGAGCAACGAGAAAGCCACGGTAATCAACGGCACCAGCGACAGCAACGAGACATAGGCCAGATGGCCCGACAGCAGCAGCAGGTCATCATGGTTGATGCGTGTTATCAGCATCCTGAGATAGCGCACGCTGAAGCGGAATGCCGCCACCGTGCGCTCGGGTTTAAATCTTAACTTCACCATAGGCCTGAAGGCTCCGGGAAATGGGCCGGCACGCCTTAAGAAAAGTACGCCGGCACTGTGGCGGCATCCGTGACCAGCACACCTTCAATCCCCAGCGCGCGGGCGGCTTCAACATTCTCCAGGGAGTCATCAAAGAAGACGGTCTGATCGGGCGTGACGGCCTCGCGGCGCAAGACATACTGATAGATGCCCGGCTCCGGCTTGCGCATCCCAATCTCCTGCGACAGGTAAATGGCATCGGCCGCAGCCCGGACTTCCGGGTACTGCTCCGGCCAATAGGTGCTGTGCAGCCGGTTGGTGTTGGAGAGCACTACCACCCGGTGCCCGGCGTTGCGCAGCCGCTCCATGATGGCGAGCGTGTCTTTGCGCAGCCCGACAAATACCGCCTGCCAGCCCGCCGAGAACTGCTCGAAACTCAGGGCGATCCCCATTTCATTACACAGCTGTACGGCAAACTCCTCATCACTGATCTCGCCGCGTTCGTGGCGGTGGAACGCCTCGCCCATGGAGAAGCTGGCACTCAACGACGCCAGCGGCACCCCACTCAGGTTACTCCACACCCCCAGTACACGCCTGAAGTCGATATCAACAATCACATTCCCTAAATCAAAGATATACAACATGGCACACTCCTGATGTTGCGATGCGGTTTCTCACTGTAGCGGGAAAGTGTAGACCTGAACAGGCACCGGTGTGGCAGAAGCGGGGAAAGTTTGGCCCGGCGGGGCAGCAGGCAAAAAAAAACAGGGCACCCAAAGGTGCCCTGCTCTTAGTGTAACGGCTGCTGTGGCGAACGCTTACGCGTCTTTCGGGCCACGGCTGGCGCGTTTACGATCGTTTTCAGTCAGGTGACGTTTACGGATACGAATTGACTGCGGCGTCACTTCGACCAGTTCGTCGTCATCGATGAACTCGATAGCCTGTTCCAGCGTCATTTTCTGCGGTGGAACCAGGGTGGTGGCTTCGTCAGTACCAGACGCACGCATGTTGGTCAGTTTCTTACCGGTCAGGCAGTTCACGGTCAGGTCGTTGGAACGTGAGTGAATACCGATGATCTGGCCTTCATACACTTCCGCACCGTGGCCGAGGAACAGCTTACCGCGATCCTGCAGGCCGAACAGGGCGAAGGCCACTGCTTTACCCTGGCCGTTGGAGATCAGCACGCCGTTCTGGCGCTGGCCCACTTCGCCCGGACGCACATCGTCGTAGTGGCTGAAGGTGGAGTACAGCAGGCCGGTACCGGAAGTCATGGTCATGAATTCGTTACGGAAGCCGATCAGGCCACGGCTTGGGATCACGTAGTCGAGACGTACGCGGCCTTTACCATCCGGATCCATGTTTTTCAGGTCGCCTTTACGCTCACCCATCGCCTGCATCACAGAACCCTGGTGGGTTTCTTCGATGTCCAGCGTTACGTTTTCGAATGGCTCCTGCTTACGGCCTTCGAATTCGCGGAAGATAACTTTCGGACGGGATACCGCCAGCTCGTAACCTTCACGACGCATGTTTTCGATCAGAACCGACAGGTGAAGCTCACCACGGCCGGACACGCGGAAGGCGTCAGCGTCTTCGGTTTCTTCAACACGCAGGGCCACGTTGTGCACCAGCTCTTTGTTCAGGCGCTCCAGGATCTGGCGCGACGTCACGAACTTACCTTCTTTACCGCAGAACGGCGAGGTGTTGACGTTGAAGAACATGGTCACGGTCGGCTCATCTACGCTCAGTGCCGGCAGCGCTTCCACATTCTGCGTGTCACAGATGGTGTCAGAGATGTTCAGCTCGCCCAGGCCGGTAATCGCGATGATGTCGCCGGCTTCAGCCACGTCAGTCTCGATACGCTCCAGGCCGAGGTGGCCCAGCACTTTACCGACTTTCGCGTTGCGGGTTTTACCTTCGCTGTCCACGATGGTGACCTGCTGGTTCGGCTTCACTTTACCGCGCTTGATGCGGCCGATGCCGATAACACCCAGATAGTTGTTGTAGTCCAGCTGCGAGATCTGCATCTGCAGCGGCGCGTCAACTTCCACCTGCGGCGGGGAAACGCGGTCAACAATCGCCTGGTACAGCGGGGTCATGTCGTCGGCCATGTCAGTGTGATCCAGGCCGGCGATACCATTCAGCGCAGACGCATAAATGACCGGGAAGTCCAGCTGCTCGTCGGTGGCGTCGAGGTTAACGAACAGGTCGAAGACCTGATCAACAACCCAGTCAGGACGCGCGCCCGGACGGTCAACTTTGTTGATAACTACAATCGGCTTCAAACCGTGGGCAAAGGCTTTCTTGGTTACGAAGCGGGTTTGCGGCATAGGGCCATCCATCGCGTCTACAACCAGCAGCACCGAATCCACCATGGACATGACGCGCTCTACTTCACCACCGAAGTCGGCGTGCCCTGGGGTATCAACGATGTTGATACGGTAGTCATTCCATTTGATGGCGGTGTTTTTCGCGAGGATGGTAATCCCACGCTCTTTCTCCAAATCGTTGGAGTCCATCACGCGCTCAGTCGCTTCGGTACGGGCATCAAAAGTACCGGACTGTTGCAGGAGTTTATCAACCAGGGTGGTCTTTCCATGGTCAACGTGCGCGATGATGGCGATGTTACGCAAATTTTCGATCACAGCTTTGCCTCAGGCATTTAGAAATAACGCGCTATTGTACACGTATTAAGCGAGGTACTAAACAAGATCACAGCACTCTGTGTAAAACAACCTGAGTCCGGTTAGTTTGTGATCCCTTTCACGGTGCAATGATCGCAAAATGAGCCGATTGCGCACCAAAACAGCGCACACTTTTTGCCCATATGCACTATTTTAGTGCAAAAAACCCGTTATGGTGCATACTTGAACCAGCAGAAAGGCACGAAAAGAGGGATAATTCACCGATCATAAAAGTTGGCACACTTCTCGCTTAACTACAGCAAGAGCGAAAAAAGTCTGATCAGGGTGAAAACGCCTTACAAAAGGTGAGCCGCCAGTCTGTTACGGTACTTCGTTCCACGACGACAAAAAAATCCGGGAGAAACTAGTATGTCCGCTGAACACGTTTTGACGATGCTGAATGAGCATGAAGTGAAATTCGTTGACTTGCGTTTCACTGATACCAAGGGTAAAGAACAGCACGTCACGATTCCAGCCCACCAGGTCAATGCCGACTTCTTCGAAGAAGGCAAAATGTTTGATGGTTCCTCCATCGGTGGCTGGAAAGGCATCAATGAGTCCGACATGGTTCTGATGCCGGATGCCAGCACCGCGGTGCTTGATCCGTTCTACGAAGAATCTACCCTGATTATTCGCTGCGACATCCTGGAGCCGGGCACCATGCAGGGCTATGACCGCGACCCGCGTTCTATCGCCAAACGTGCTGAAGAGTTCCTGCGCTCATCCGGTATTGCCGACACCGTGCTGTTCGGGCCGGAGCCGGAATTCTTCCTGTTCGACGACGTGCGTTTCGGCAGCAGCATCGCCGGCTCCCATGTCGCCATCGATGACATCGAAGGCGCGTGGAACTCCTCAACCAAATACGAAGGCGGCAACAAAGGCCACCGTCCGGCTGTGAAAGGGGGTTACTTCCCGGTTCCGCCGGTCGACTCCTCCCAGGATCTGCGCTCTACCATGTGCCTGACCATGGAAGAGATGGGCCTGGTGGTTGAAGCTCACCACCACGAAGTGGCGACCGCCGGTCAGAACGAAGTGGCAACCCGCTTCAACACCATGACCAAGAAAGCGGACGAAATCCAGATTTACAAATACGTGGTACACAACGTGGCCCACGCATTCGGCAAAACCGCAACCTTCATGCCGAAACCGATGTTTGGTGATAACGGCTCCGGTATGCACTGCCACATGTCACTGTCCAAAAACGGCAACAACCTGTTTGCCGGTGACAAATACGGCGGCCTGTCTGAAATGGCGCTGTTCTACATCGGCGGCATCATCAAACACGCGAAAGCGATCAACGCCTACGCCAACCCGACCACCAACTCTTACAAGCGTCTGGTCCCAGGTTATGAAGCCCCGGTGATGCTGGCCTACTCTGCCCGTAACCGTTCTGCGTCCATCCGTATCCCGGTGGTGGCCAGCCCGAAAGCACGCCGCATTGAAGCCCGCTTCCCGGATCCGGCTGCCAACCCGTACCTGGCGTTCGCTGCCCTGCTGATGGCCGGCCTTGACGGCATCATCAACAAGATCCACCCGGGCGATGCGATGGACAAAAACCTGTATGACCTGCCGCCGGAAGAAGAAGCAGAAATTCCAAAAGTGGCCGGTTCACTGGAAGAAGCGCTGGCTTGCCTGAGCGAAGACCGCGAATTCCTGACCCGTGGCGGCGTATTCACCGATGACTCCATCGATGCCTACATCGACCTGCGCAAAGAAGAGATGGACCGCGTACGCATGACGCCGCACCCGGTTGAGTTCGAACTCTACTACAGCGTTTAAAACGACAGCGTTTAAAACGACCGCCTTTAAAAGGGCGGCGTTTTAAACAACAGAGTAAAACCACGGCGTGTCATCCATCACGCCGGGTCAGACGATTTTTTGTTGCCGTGGAAACTTTCAGCCCATCTCCGGATGGGCTTTTTTCTCCACGCGCTTCCCCGCCCAACGCCGCCATCCGGTAAATGTTACCCCGTGGTCAGGCGACGTGCACCATACAGGTGCAGGAGACTGCTTTTATGGCAACTGGCAAGCTGCCCGATGCTGGGCAGATCCTGAATTCTCTTATCAACAGCATTCTGCTGCTGGATGAAGAGTTAGCCGTTCATTACGCCAACCCGGCCGCACAACAACTGCTGGCGCAGAGTTCGCGCAAACTTTTTGGTACCCCCCTGCCGGAACTGCTGGGCTACTTTTCGCTTAACATCGAGTTAATGCGTGAAAGCCTGAATGCCGGGCAAGGGTTCACCGATAATGAAGTGACGCTGGTGGTGGATGGCCGAGCGCATATCTTCTCACTGACCGCACAGGCGTTACCGGAAGGCTTTATCCTGCTGGAACTGGCCCCGATGGATAACCTGCGCCGCCTGAGCCAGGAACAATTGCAGCACGCCCAGCAGGTCGCCGCGCGTGATCTGGTCCGCGGGCTGGCACATGAGATTAAAAACCCCCTCGGCGGTTTACGCGGCGCAGCACAGCTGTTGTCAAAAGCGCTGCCCGACCCCTCTCTCAACGAGTACACCAGGGTGATTATCGAACAGGCCGACCGCCTGCGGAACCTGGTGGACAGATTGCTGGGGCCACAACGGCCGGGGCAACACATTACCCAAAGTATTCATCAGGTTGCAGAGCGCGTTTGCCAGCTGGTGTCGCTGGAGAAGCCGGATAACGTCGCCCTGATCAAGGATTACGACCCCAGCCTGCCGGAGCTGGCGCACGATCCCGACCAGATTGAACAGGTGCTGCTGAATATTACCCGCAATGCCCTGCAGGCATTGGGGGAACAGGGCGGCACCATCACAATCCGTACCCGCACGGCTTTCCAGATTACCCTGCATGGCGTGCGTTACCGTCTGGCCGCCCGTATTGATATTGAGGATGACGGCCCCGGCGTGCCCTCGCTGTTGCAGGACACGCTGTTCTACCCAATGGTGAGCGGCCGCGAAGGCGGCACCGGCCTTGGCCTCTCCATTGCACGGAATCTGATTGACCAGAATTCAGGGAAAATTGAATTTAACAGTTGGCCGGGTCATACCGAATTTTCGGTTTACCTGCCTATTCGCCAGTGAGGTTTGTTATGCAACGAGGGATAGTCTGGATCGTCGATGACGATAGCTCCATCCGTTGGGTGCTTGAACGTGCGCTCACCGGCGCGGGTTTAAGCTGTGCGACGTTTGACAGCGGCAATGCGGTGCTGGATGCCATCGCCACCCAAACCCCTGACGTTTTGCTGTCTGATATCCGGATGCCCGGCATGGATGGACTGGCATTACTGAAGCAGATTAAACAGCGCCACCCGATGCTGCCGGTGATCATTATGACGGCGCATTCAGACCTGGACGCTGCCGTCAGCGCCTACCAGCAGGGCGCGTTTGACTACCTGCCCAAACCGTTTGATATCGATGAGGCGGTGGCGCTGGTGGAACGCGCCATCAGCCATTATCAGGAGCAGCAACAGCCGGCCCGCAGCCAGCCGGTGAGCGGGCCGACGGCAGACATCATCGGTGAAGCGCCGGCGATGCAGGATGTGTTCCGCATCATCGGCCGTCTGTCGCGATCGTCAATCAGCGTGCTGATTAACGGCGAATCCGGCACCGGTAAAGAGCTGGTGGCCCATGCGCTGCACCGCCACAGCCCGCGCGCCAAGCTGCCGTTTATCGCGCTGAATATGGCGGCGATCCCGAAAGACCTGATTGAGTCTGAGCTGTTCGGCCATGAGAAAGGGGCATTTACCGGTGCCAACCAGATTCGGCAGGGACGGTTTGAGCAGGCTGACGGCGGCACGCTGTTCCTGGATGAAATCGGGGATATGCCGCTGGATGTGCAGACCCGCCTGCTGCGCGTACTGGCGGATGGCCAGTTCTACCGTGTGGGCGGCTATGCGCCGGTCAAAGTCGATGTGCGCATCATCGCCGCAACGCACCAGAACCTTGAATTGCGGGTGCAGGAAGGGAAATTCCGTGAAGACCTTTTCCACCGCCTGAATGTTATCCGGGTGCATCTGCCGCCGCTGCGCGACCGCCGGGAGGATATCCCACGGCTGGCACGTTATTTCCTGCAGGATGCCGCCAAAGAGCTGGGCGTAGAGGCCAAAAACCTGCACCCGGAAACCGAGGCCGCCCTGACGCGGTTACCGTGGCCGGGCAACGTGCGCCAGCTGGAAAACACCTGCCGCTGGCTGACGGTGATGGCCGCCGGGCAAGAAGTGCTGATCCAGGACCTGCCGGGTGAGCTGTTTGAAACCAGCGCCCCGGAGAGCGGCGGCCAGAGCCTGCCGGACAGCTGGGCCACGCTGCTGGCGCAGTGGGCCGATCGCGCCCTGCGTTCCGGTCATCAGAACCTGCTGTCTGAAGCGCAACCAGAGATGGAGCGTACCTTGCTGACCACCGCCCTGCGCCATACCCAGGGGCATAAGCAGGAAGCGGCGCGCCTGCTGGGCTGGGGCCGTAACACGCTGACGCGTAAGCTGAAAGAGCTGGGCATGGAGTAAGCCGGGCCGGAGAAAAAAAGAGGGGCACTGACGCGCATTTTTTCCGTGTGCCCGCGCTTTACAACCCGCTGCGCCGGATTATGATAAGGGCGCTAAATCGGGAGATAGTCGATGCTGAATTCACTTTTTGCATGGGTATCGCAAGGCGCGGACGTCACATCAGCCGCTGTCAGCCACTCTCCACAGACGGTCGCGGCGGCGGTGTTATGTTACGCGTTGATGAACCTTGTTAATTGAAAAATACATTGAGAAAACAGCCGCGGATGCGGCTGTTTTTTTATGGCATGTGATGGCGCGTCAGATCACCCGCGAGAATTGCTGCTGCCGCGCCTGGCGGCGCAGATAGCGGTCAAAGCACATACAGATATTACGGATCAGCAGCCGCCCACGCGGCGTGACCTGCAGGCCATGCGCAGAGTGCACCACCAGCCCATCCTCTGCCAGCGGCGCAAGCAGCGCCAAATCCTCTGCAAAGTAATCCTGGAAATGAATACCGTACTGCTGTTCAAGCGGTGCCACATCAAGGCTGAAGTTGCAGATCAGTGAGCGGATCACGTCCCGCCGCAGGCAGTCATCCTGCGTCAGCGTCAGCCCGCGCCATAAGGCATCGCCCCCGGCTTCCACCCGCGCATAATAGGTTTTGAGGTCTTTTTCATTCTGCGCGTAGCTGTCCCCCAGCATACTGATGGCCGAAACGCCCAGCCCCAGCAAATCCGTATCGCCCTGCGTGGTGTAACCCTGGAAATTACGGTGCAGCGTGCCTTCACGCTGGGCGATCGCCAGTTCATCATCCGGGCGGGCGAAATGATCCATGCCGATAAACTGATAACCGGCCTGCGTCAGGAAAGCGATGCTCTGTTGCAGGATCGCCAGCCGCTGCTCCGCGCCCGGCAGATCCGCCTCTTTGATTTTACGCTGGGCGGCGAACAGGGAAGGCAGGTGAGCATAATTGAATACGCTCAAACGATCCGGGCTGAGTTCCGCCACCCGTTGCAGGGTGTAGGCGAAACTCTCCGGCGTCTGTTTCGGCAGGCCGTAGATCAGGTCAATATTGGTTGAGCGGAATCCCAGTGCGCGCGCCCGTGCCACCAGCGCAAAAATGAAGTCTTCATCCTGCTCACGGTTAACCAGCCGCTGCACCTGTTTGTCAAAATCCTGCACGCCCATGCTGAGGCGGTTAAAACCTTCGGCCCGCAGATGGTCCAGCACATCCAGCTCGATTTCACGCGGGTCCAGTTCCAGCGACTGCTCGACCTCCGGCAGAAACTCAAAATGGCTGCGCAGCAGGCCCATCAGGCGGCTGATTTGCGCATTGTCGAGGTAGGTCGGTGTACCGCCGCCCCAGTGCAACTGGCTGACCTGACGGCCCTTAAACAGCGGTGCCCGCTGCCGGATCTCCTGCGCCAGGCGGTCCATGTACAATTCCGCCTTGTGCCGCTGGCGCGTGACCACTTTATTGCAGCCGCAGAAATAGCAGAGCTTATGGCAAAACGGGATATGGACGTAAAGGGAGAGCGGGCGGTCAGGATAGCGCGCCACCGCCTGCTGAAACGCATCGGCGCCGAAATCCTGATGGAATTCCAGCGCCGTAGGGTAAGAGGTATAACGCGGCCCTGACTGGTTATACTTTTGAATCAGGGCCTGATCCCAGATAACGGCCTGCTCAGACATCTCATTTACTCCTTCCGGTATCGTTGCCTACCGGGTCGGAGAAACGGTGAGCGACTCACCTGCCTGGCCACGGTGGCACTGCGCAAACGGGCTTTACGTTGCGACAGCCGCCACAGTTTACCTAATAACCCGGCCAGATAACACATAAGCAGCAGGGTTATTACCGGGATAATCCATTTCATGGATTAATGGTTATCTTTCGGGTTTCCACGTTTGAGCAGCTGGTACATATCTTCTTTCGGCTCGTCTTCATCGATGATGTCATCTTCATCGTCGCCCAGCTCAATGCCCAGCAGCTCCATCAGCACATCAATGCGATCCAGCGTTTGATCAACAAATGCCTGATCTTCTGCGCTCAGTGTTTCGCCGTCGTCCAGTTTATCCAGCAGGGCATCCAGACGCGGATCGTTTTCCAGCAACGTGAGCTCTTCTTCCGGCGACAGGCGCGGTTTCGCCTCTTTCTGCGGCTTGGCCGCTTTTTTCGGCGTATTGCCGTATACCGTTTCAACCACCAGCGGAACCGCTTTTTTACTGCCTAAGCGCGGGTCACGTTTTTCCTGGGTTGCGGTTTTTTTCTGATCGGTCTCCCCGGTAGCGCGAGAACCGGGTGCATGGCCACGGCGTTTTTTCTGGCGCTTACGCTCGCGGGCCTCTAAATCCAGCTCGACACGACTTTTTTTCTTATTTTTGGTGTGGGATGCCGCGGCTTTTGCACGTGGCGTTTTGGATGGCTGGTTCATGGCATCTGCTCTCAGGGGGAAATCATTTCAGTATAGAATTGCGGCGGAATCTAGCAGAAAGCGGACAAAGAAAAAAGGCGGCAGGAGGCCCCGGCGCCTTTTTATCTGCTTCCTTATCAGGGAAGCGCTGTTTTTGCCCTGCCGCCCGGCAATATTCCCTTATTCCGGGCAGTAGGCACCTCCTTGTCCTGCCTCATCCTTGTGTGCTCCTGAACCGGCGTTATCCGTTACCGGCCGTTTCCTTTGCATCCTGCTTACGCGCTCCCGGCGTACTTTTCCTGAGGGCTGCCTTCCCGGCAACCCGGCAGCTTCCTTTGCCGGCTCTCCTTACCTGCCACCCATCCCTGCATGGCGAATGTCGCGTGCCTGCGCCTCCTGAAGCATCCTGCTGGAGAACACTTTACGCCGATGGAGCGGCGGCTCAACCCAGCCGGAGAGGCCACCCATTGGTGTTGCACAAATAATTCATTGAACTGATTGGTTTTATCATTAAATAAACCCAAATTATCAGTGAAAGCCGCCGCCACGCCGGGCTGATCGCTTACACACGTGCAGTAAAATGCCTGCATTTACGCCGCCGACAGGGATTAAAACCCACAAACATGCCGCTTTTGGTAACGATGCAGTTATAATCGCCAGCCAGAGATATTTAGCCTTACGGAGACAACATTTTGACCAGCCGAACTTATAACTATCAGGTGACCCATTTTGTCACCAGTGCTCCGGACATCCGGCACCTGCCTGCGGATGAAGGCATTGAAGTCGCATTTGCCGGGCGTTCGAACGCGGGTAAATCCAGCGCGCTGAACACCCTGACCAACCAGAAGAGCCTGGCGCGTACCAGTAAAACACCGGGCCGTACCCAGCTGATTAACCTGTTTGAATTGCAGCCGGGCCTGCGCCTGGTGGACTTGCCGGGCTACGGCTATGCCGAAGTGCCTGAAGAGATGAAACGCAAATGGCAGAAGGCGCTGGGTGAATACCTGCAAAAGCGTAACTGCCTGAAAGGGCTGGTGGTGCTGATGGACATCCGCCATCCGCTTAAAGATCTGGATCAGCAGATGATTCAGTGGGCCGTGGCAGTGGATCTGCCGGTGCTGGTATTGCTGACCAAAGCCGACAAGCTGGCTTCCGGCGCGCGTAAAGCGCAATTGAACATGGTGCGTGAAGCCGTGCTGGCCTTTATGGGCGATGTGCAGGTAGAAGCCTTCTCTTCACTGAAGAAAATTGGCGTCGACAAACTGAGCCAAAAGCTGGATACCTGGTTTAACGAGCTGCCGCCGGCGGTGGCGGATGACGTGAGTGACGAAGAAGAGTAACCGCCGGCGTGTGATAACACGCGATGGCAGTGAAGCAAAAGAGACAGCCGATGCGCTGTCTTTTTTATGCCTGTCGATCCCCTACGGAAAGAGGCAGAAGGCAGCGAATTTCCCAATAAAAAACGCCCCAGTCAATACTGACTGGGGCGGCTAAATATTCAGCCAAATCCGATTACGTGAAGTAAAAGGTCTGAAAGATAGAACATCTTACCTCTGTACCCTACGCCGTTAACTCTACAACATTTTTTCAAAGGGCAAAAGAAATTTTTGTAGTTTACTTACACAAGATCCGGCGTTTTTGCGGCATATATCGTCATATCTTCCGCTTATGATGTAGCTTAATTACAAAAAGTGCTTAGGTTATCGCCGTTTAGTGCGCCTGATCCCAGTTTTCGCCGACACCGACTTCAACCTGCAACGGCACATCCAGCTGCATACTCTGTTCCATCAGGGAACGGATCTTCTCTGATGCGTCCTCCAGTACGGATTCATGCACTTCGAACACCAGTTCATCGTGTACCTGCATGATCATACGCACGTGCGGGTCCTGCTGCTGTTGCAGCCAGGCATCCACGTCGATCATCGCACGTTTGATGATATCCGCTGCGGTACCCTGCATCGGGGCGTTGATCGCCGCCCGCTCTGCCGCTTTACGGCGCATCGCATTTTTCGAATTGATGTCCGGCAGGTAGAGACGGCGGCCGTCCAGCGTGGTCACATACCCTTTTTCGGCCGCCAGTTTGCGCGTACGGTCCATGTAATCCAGCACGCCGGGGTAGCGCTCAAAGTACTTGTCCATATAGCGCTGGGCTTCATTACGCGGGATGTTCAGCTGACGCGACAGGCCAAAAGCGCTCATGCCGTAAATCAGGCCAAAGTTAATCGCCTTGGCGCTGCGGCGCTGGTCACCGGTGACGCTCTCCAGCGACATACCAAATACTTCTGCCGCCGTCGCACGGTGGATGTCCTCGCCACCGGCAAACGCTGCCAGCAAGCCTTTATCCTGCGAGAGGTGCGCCATGATGCGCAGCTCAATCTGTGAGTAGTCCGCCGCCACAATCTTGTACCCTTCCGGCGCAATAAAGGCCTGGCGGATACGCCGCCCTTCCTCGTTACGCACCGGGATGTTTTGCAGGTTTGGATCGCTGGATGACAACCGCCCGGTGGCCGTGACCGCCTGATGATAGGAGGTGTGCACCCGGCCGCTGGCCGGATTGATCATCTGCGGCAATTTGTCGGTATAGGTGGACTTGAGCTTCGCCAGGCTGCGGTACTCAAGAATGACTTTCGGCAGCGGGTAATCCAGTGCCAGTTCAGCCAGCACTTCTTCATTGGTGGACGGCGCGCCGCCCGGCGTCTTTTTCAGGATCGGCAGTTTCTGTTTATCGTACAGAATCGCCTGCAACTGTTTGGTGGAGGAGAGGTTAAACGGCTCCTCCGCCAGTTCGTGTGCTTTGCTTTCCAGCTCGCCCAGACGTTCAGTCAGCTCTACCGAATGCGCCGCCAGAATGGACTTGTCGATCAGCACCCCGGTACGTTCCATGCGTGATAACACCGGCACCAGCGGCATCTCAATTTCACGGAAGACATTCGGCAGGCCGTCACTGGCCTCGATTTTTGGCCACATCGCCTGATGGAGTTGCAGGGTGACATCGGCATCTTCCGCCGCGTAATGGCTGGCCTCTTCCAGGGCAATCTGGTTGAAGGTCAGCTGGTTTTTCCCTTTCCCGGCAATCTCAACAAAGCTGACGGTGGTATGACCCAGATGGCGATCGGCCAGGGTATCCATGTCATGGCGGCTGGAGACGCTGTCCAGTACATAGGATTCCAGCATGGTATCGAAAGCGATGCCGCGCAGCTCAATGCCATAGCGCTTCAGCACGCCCTGATCAAATTTCAGGTTCTGGCCGATTTTCAGCGCTTTTTCGCTTTCCAGCAGCGGTTTCAGCTTTTCCAGTACCAGATCGAGATTCAGCTGATCGGGCGCATCAATATAATCATGCCCGACCGGCAGATAGGCCGCTTTGCCCGGCTCAATGGCAAAGGAGAGCCCCACCAGGTTGGCCGTCAGGGTATCGAGGGAGTCGGTTTCTGTATCAAAGGCGAACTGTTCTGCTGCGGAGAGTTTCTCCAGCCACTCATCCAGCTCCGCCTCAGTCAGCAGCGTGACATACTCATCCTGCGCCAGCTGGGCGCGTTCTACCTCCGGCACCGGCACATTGATGTCGATTTCTTCTGCGCCGCGACTGCCTGACGCCGGGGCTTTTTTGTTGATCAGCCACTTACCGGCTTCCAGATCGCTGGTCCAGCGCTTGAATTCATAATGCTGGAACAGGGCGCGCAGCTCATCTGTCGCCGGTGCCATCACATTCAGCTCATCACAGCGGACGTCCAGCTCTACATCGGTTTTGATGGTGGCTAACTGGTAAGAGAGATACGCCACCTCTTTGTTCTGCTCCAGCTTCGTTGCCATGGTTTTTGCCCCACGGAAACTCAGGCCGGCAATGGCGTCCAGGTTACTGTAGAGCGCATCCAACCCGCCAATCCCCTGTAACAGCGCCTGGGCGGTTTTTTCGCCCACACCAGGGACGCCGGGAATGTTATCGGAGGAGTCACCCATCAATGCCAGAAAATCGATGATCAATTCCGGAGGAACACCATATTTGGTGATCACTTCTTCAGGGCCAAGGATCGCATTATTCATGGTGTTAATCAGCGTAATGTTCGGCGTAACCAGCTGGGCCATGTCTTTGTCGCCGGTGCTGATCAGCACTGCATGACCCGCTTTTTCCGCCTGAAGGGCCAGGGTGCCGATCACATCGTCTGCTTCAACACCGGAGACCGCCAGTAACGGCAGCCCCATCGCTTTCACCATAGTATGCAGCGGTTCAATCTGCGCACGCAGATCGTCCGGCATTGGCGGGCGGTGCGATTTATACTCAGCAAATAACTCATCGCGGAATGTCTTGCCCTTGGCATCAAACACCACAGCAACATGGCTGGGCTGATACTGCTGCAACAGGCTTTTCAGCATGTTGATTACGCCGTACATGGCGCCGGTCGGCTCACCGGCAGAGTTGGTCAGCGGTGGGAAAGCATGATAGGCGCGGTAGAGGTAAGAAGACCCATCAACCAGGATCAGGGGATTTTCTGCAATATGTGCCATAGCGACTCTTTTTCGTCATCGGTCAATGTACTAAGGATGCCATAGCTGGCGCGAAAGGCGAACCTTCGGCGGCTCATCACCGCGATCAATCCGATCATTTGCGGGATGATCCGCAGGATCTATATTGTGGATAACTTTGTGCATAAAAGATCGTGCAATTGCAACACCTGTGTTTTTCTCTGACAGATCTTGTATTTTTTATAGTTAAATCAAACTATTAATTGAGAACAAAACGGTGGAGAGGCCCTTTCAGGGGGGAATAGCAAATGTGGATATAACTTTATGCTGATCCCTGTTTTACGGGGATTGTTTAAATAAACACCGAAAGAATAAAACCCTTTTCCACAACTTTTCTGCCGACGCCCCTTTTCATTTTCCCAGGAAAAGCCTGCGCATTTGTTAACACAGCCTTTGTGGCCGGTCTGCCTATACCGGGGCTGATGCAATCTGTTTCAGGTAGCCGACGGGAAGGAGCAGTGAAAATAATGGCGTGAGGACGTTAACGCACGACCGAATAGCTGCCATAAAAAATGCCGGATAATCCGGCATTTTTAGTGTCATTTCATTAACATTATTTCTGGGTCAGCAGGAAATTGACCACGTCAGAGTATTGCTTGCTGTAGATATCCATCGAGCTCATATCCAGGCCATCATTTTTGACCATATATTTGCCGTTAACAAAGATGGAAGGTACACCCTGTAAGCCCAAATCAGCCGCCGCTTTTTGCTGTTGCACCACCAGGGATTTCACCACAAAACTGTTCCAGGCAGAGTCATACTCTTCTGACGTTACACCTGCCTGAATAAACACTTTCTTAATATCATCCGGTGTCTGGACGACCTGGGTTTTCTGCACGGCATCAAACATCAGGGGAGCGACTTTATCTTCCACACCCAGTGCCAGCGCAACGGCCCATGCCTGCGTCATCTCTTTGCCTAATGGGCCAAGGAATTCAACGTGATATTTTGTCACTTTGGTTCCCTGAGGAAGGTTCTTTTTAATGGTGTCAGAGATATGGTAAATCTTTTCAAACTGGTAGCAGTGCGGGCAGTAGAAAGAGAAGAACTCCAGAACCTGTGGCTCTCCCGATACCTGCTTATCCAACGTGACAAATTGGTCGCCACTTGAAAATTGCGCGGCTGAAGCACTGAATGCCAGCACCATTCCTACCAACGCTAAAAATATCTTCTTCATAATTCCTTGTTCTCCGTTGATATTACCATTAATACATAGGCGTTAATTGCAGAGGGGGTTCCTGCAATTGGTTAAACTGCTCTCTGAAAGCTGCCGTCTGGCTCTCCCAGAAACTTCCTTCCGTCATCCACGGGAAGCTGCGGGGGAAAGCCGGATCCTGCCAGCGACGCGCCACCCAGGCCAGGTAATGCACCATGCGCATGGCCCGTAAAGGCTCAATCAGTGCCAGTTCGCGCTGATCAAACTCGCTGAATTCCTCATAAGCCTCCAGCAGAATATCAAGCTGGGTGCGTTGTTCCGCTTTATCCCCATGCAACAGCATCCAGAGATCCTGTATGGCAGGGCCGTTACGCGCATCGTCCAGATCCACAAAACAGGGCCCATCACGCCACAGAATATTACCTGGGTGGCAATCTCCATGCAGGCGTAATGCCTGCCACTGTGTATGCCAGCGAAGCTGAATGGCGTGAATAAGGTTATCCGTTGCCTGAAGGAAATTATCACGCTGGCCCTGGGGAATTAACCGGCTCTCTTCCAGCACTTGCCGGGCGTGAATAACATATTCATCCAATCCAATAGTCGGACGTACCTTGAAGAGTTTTTTACTTCCAACCTGGTGAATCCGCCCGAGATAGCGCCCCACCATTTCCAGCTGATCGAGGTTATCCACTTCATATTGCCGGCCGCCGGCACTCGGGAAAACGGTAAAAAAGTACCCCTGATAGTGATTCAGGGTATCACCGGCAAGCGGCAATGGCGCAATAAGCGGAATTTCAGCCTCATGTAATGCAGCCGCAAAGGCGTGCTCCTCACGTAACTGTACTTCGCTCCAACGTTCCGGCCGGTAGAATTTTACGACATAACGTTGGCGCGCTTCCCCCATAAACTGGAAAACACGGTTTTCATAGCTGTTGAGTTCAGTGAGGCCGGATTCAGCATAAAGGCCTACATGCTGTAACGCATCCAGAATGAGGTCAGGCGTCAATGCATGAAAATTAAAGGCAGGGGTTGTCGTCATAGGGCTCATGGGGTGGAATATTCAGTAGAAAAGAATAGAAGCATCACTCTTTAATGACGCCGCGGGCCCGCAAAATAGCCGTTTTAAAATCTTCTTCATAATCTTTTTTCAGGCCGGGGATCGCCTCAGACTGATCGCTGTCACGCATTTTCAGATGATAAATCAGCGTGTCATCTGTCAGCTCAGAGAGGTCGCCCTGAAAGCCGCTCTCTTGCGCCAGCTTTTGCAGGAATTGCAGCAAATTAAGATCGGCATCCTTTTCCCATGCCGGCTGAAGCAACTCGATCAGTTCTTTCACCCGATGGCTATTCATGACGTTATCCTTGCTTTGGAGGAAACGGACAAAGTAGCAGGGATGCCCTTTGAGTAAAAGGGTGGGAGTTGTCAATAAAAGTAAATCATCCCCTCCGGCAAACAGAGCGCTACAATCACTTTCTCAGTAAACAGGAGAGAATGACGTGATACCAACAGCGATTACCGGGGTGATACTGTGCGGCGGACAGGCAACGCGCATGGGGGGAAATGATAAAGGATTACTCCTTTTGCAGGGCAAGCCGCTCTACCAACATGTTGCTGAACGCCTGCAACCCCAGGTAACCCATATTATTCTCAGCGCTAACCGTAATCTTGAGCAGTATCGCCAGAGCTATCCCACGTTTGCCGATAGCTTTACCGGCTTTGCAGGCCCGCTGGCAGGCTTGTTAACCGGGCTGCAAAACAGTCAGACTGAATGGGCGGCCTTTGTGCCTTGTGATGTGCCTTTTCTGCCGGCTGATTTGATTGAAAGACTCTGGGCAGCGCGCCAGGACGCGTTTATCGCCTACGCGCATGATGGCGTACGCGCCCATCCCACCTTATGCCTGCTGCACCGAAGTATGATTACACCGCTTATGCAGTTCCTTCAGCAGGGCGATCGCAAATTAATGCTCTTTTTTGAACAAAATGGTGCCCAGGCTGTTTATTTCCGCGATCGCATTCAGGCTTTCCAGAATATTAATACTCCGGCTGATCTACACCATCTTTCACTTTTGGACAAAATATAATGACGATACCGCTATTGGGCATTGTTGCGTACAGCGGCACAGGCAAAACCACGCTGCTTAAGCAACTCATCCCGTTACTGGCGCAAGATGGCATACGGGTCGGGCTGATCAAACATAGCCACCATAATGTGGATGTCGATACTCCCGGTAAAGACAGTTATGAATTGCGTAAAGCGGGTGCGCTGCAAACGATGGTAGCCAGCTCGCGACGTTGGGCATTAATGACGGAGACGCCGGAAGAGACTGATGAGCCGGATCTTTTCTCTCTGGCCAGGCGTTTTGACAGCAGTAAGATCGATCTAATTCTGGTTGAAGGGTTTAAACATGAACCCGTTCCTAAAATTGCGCTCTATCGTGCGGCTGTCGGCAAGCCCTTGGATAACCTGATCGATCCGCACGTTATTGCCCTTGCCAGCGATCAGCCAATAATCACAACAGTATCGCAATTAGATCTGAATGCCCCATCAATGATCGCTACATTCATTGCAGACTGGTTAAAACGGACGCAATGAATACGGCAAAATAGCGTAGATAGCCAAGTTAGACAGCCGAAAACAAGCAAGGGAAGAAGAAAACACGCTGAGAAAAGCGCAGTAGATCAGTGTATTGGTGCAGATTTGCTCCATAGCAAAAAGGCCATCCTTGCGGATGGCCTCGTGCTTGATTTGATGCCTGGCAGTTCCCTACTCTCGCATGGGGAGACCCCACACTACCATCGGCGCTACGGCGTTTCACTTCTG
>NZ_PJZI01000036.1 GCF_002858805.1 Chimaeribacter arupi | reverse complement strand
ATGGCGGCCGGTTTCCTGCTGGACTACACCGGCGGCTTCAACGCGGTCTTTATTTACTTCGGCATCTGCGCCGCCCTCGGCCTGCTGATTATTTGCACACTCGACGAACCGAAATAACCGTCACTGATAACCCGTTCTTACTTTCTTTATCCGGAGCTTACTTATGTTGTTAAAAGATAAAGTCGCCGTTATTACCGGCGCGGCCTCCCCACGCGGCCTGGGTTTTGCCACCGCCAGACTCTTTGCGGAACAGGGTGCCAACGTGGTGATTATCGACCTGGATGCCGCGGCCAGCCGGCAGGCCGCCGCGACGCTTGGCGACGCGCACCTGGGGCTGATGGCCAACGTGGCGGATGAGGCGCAGGTGAGCGCGGCCGTCGAGCAGGTGCTGGGCCGCTACGGCCGCATCGATATTCTGGTGAACAATGCCGGGATCACCCAGCCGATCAAAACCCTGGACATCAAACGCGACAACTACGACGCCGTGCTGGATGTCAGCCTGCGCGGCACGCTGCTGATGTCCCAGGCGGTGCTGCCGGCGATGCGCACGCAACAGGGCGGCAGCATCGTCTGCATCTCCTCGGTGTCCGCCCAGCGCGGCGGCGGGATCTTCGGCGGCCCGCACTACAGCGCGGCCAAAGCCGGGGTGCTGGGGCTGGCGCGCGCCATGGCGCGGGAGTTCGGCCCTGACAACATCCGGGTCAACTGCATCGCGCCGGGGCTGATTCAGACCGACATCACTGCCGGCAAACTCTCCGATGAGATGAAACAGACCATCCTGAGCGGCATCCCGCTCAACCGCCTGGGCGATGCACAGGATGTGGCGCGCGCCGCGCTGTTCCTCGGCAGCGATCTCTCTTCTTACTCCACCGGGATCACGCTGGACGTGAACGGCGGCATGTTAATCCACTAAGCGAGGCTGCACCATGTCCCAGATTGATACCGAAAACACCGTGACCGGCATTGAGGCGGTGGCCGCCGCCGCGTGGCGCATCCGCCGTTACGCCCTGCGGATGGGCGAAGTCCAGGGCCAGGGCTATATCGGCCAGGCGCTGGGTTACGCGGATGTGCTGGCGGCAGCCTTCAGCCACGCCATGACCTACCGCCCGGAGGAGCCGGCGTGGGAGGGGCGCGACCGTTTCCTGCTTTCCCACGGCCATTACGCCATCGCCTGTTATGCCGCGCTGATTGAGGCGGGCATCATCCCGGAAGCGGAGCTGGAGACCTACGGCTTTGATGACAGCCGCCTGCCGATGTCCGGCATGGCGACCTACACCCCCGGCATGGAGATCTCCGGCGGCTCGCTGGGCCAGGGGCTGACCATCGCGGTCGGCATGGCGCTGGGGCTGAAGCAGAAGCGCAGTGCCTCCTGGGTGATCAACTCCATGTCAGACGGCGAGCTGGACGAGGGCGCGGTCTGGGAAGCCGCGCTCTCAGCGGCGCACTACGGGCTGGATAACCTTATCAACCTGGTGGACATCAACCGCCAGCAGGCGGACGGCGACTCACGCAAAATTCTGGGCTTCGAGCCGCTGGAGGAGAAGTGGGCCGCGTTTGGCTGGTATGTGCAGCGCGTCAACGGCAACGACCTGCCGGCGGTGATCCGGGCGTTTGATAACGCGAAACAGTGCCCGGAAAACCAGCCGCGGGTGATCCTGTGCGACACCCTGATGGGCAAGGGGGTGCCGTTCCTCGAAACCCGCGACAAGAACCACTTTATCCGTGTTGATGCCGATGAATGGCAAAAAGCCCTCGCGGTGCTGGATGCCAACACCCCCACAGGAGCGCACTTATGAGCCAGACCACCCAGACCAAACCCCGCCTGACCACCTCCGCGATGATTGCCTCGATTGCTGAAGAGGGGCAGGCCACGCGCGCGGCACCGTTCGGCCATGCGCTGGTGCAACTGGCGAAGCAGCACCCGGAGATTGTCGGCATGACGGCCGACCTGTCGAAATATACTGACCTGCACATTTTCGCCCAGGCTTACCCGGAACGTTTTTTCCAGATGGGCATGGCGGAACAGTTGCTGATGGGGGCCGCGGGCGGCATGGCGAAAGAGGGGTTTATCCCGTTTGTCACCACTTATGCGGTGTTTGCCACCCGCCGCGCTTATGACTTTATCCACCAGGTGATCGCGGAAGAGCACCTGAATGTCAAAATCTGCGCGGCACTGCCGGGGCTGACCACCGGTTACGGCCCGAGCCACCAGGCGACGGAGGATCTGGCGATAATGCGCGGCATCCCGGGCATGACAATCATCGACCCGTGCGATGCCCTGGAGATTGAGCAGGCCGTCCCGGCGATGGCCGCCCATGCCGGGCCGGTCTATATGCGTTTGCTGCGCGGCAAAGTGCCGGTGGTGCTGGACAAATACGACTACCGGTTTGAAATCGGCAAAGCGCGGCTGCTGGAAGAGGGAAATGATGTGCTGATCATCTCCTCCGGCATCATGACCATGCGTGCGCTGGAGGCAGCGGAGAAACTGCGCAAAGACAACGTCAGCGTGGCGGTGCTGCACGTGCCGACCATCAAGCCGCTCGATGAGAAAACCCTTCTTGAACAGGCCGCCAGACCGGGGCGGCTGGTGTTGACGGCCGAAAACCACACCCAGCCAGGCGGGCTGGGCGAGGCGGTGGCTGCCCTGCTGATGCGCAATAAAGTCTGGGCGGATTTCGATGCCATCGGCCTGCCCGACGCGTTCCTCGATGCCGGCGCCCTGCCGACCCTGCACGACCGATACGGCATCTCCACTGCCCGCATGGTGGAGAAAATCAAACAGCGGCTGGGGTAATCTCCCCGATTCTTTTTCCCCCGCTGCGGCGGGGGTTGTCATTCTCTTCGCATCACTCGCAATGGCACCTCTGCTATAACACACAAACATTTTATGGTTTTTCATAGCCGGACTGTTTCTCAACATGATAAAAAGTTAGAAACATAAGGGCTTACAAAAACGCTTTGAAAAAGGCGATACAAGCGGAGTCCAGGCAAAAGATGTGGAGCGCATTAAACTCCGTTTGCTGGTACTTGATGAGGCGGCAACCATTGATGAATTTAAGCATTATCCCGGCTTTAAATTTCATTCGCTGAAGGGGGACAGACAAAACCTTTTTGCGATTACCGTCCGCGCCAATTGGCGGATCACCTTCGAATTCAAAGAGGGTGATGCCTATATACTTAATCTTGGGGACTACCACTGATGACCATGATTAACCCCCCCCATCCGGGCGGCTTGATCGCGGAATACCTGGAAGACTATGGCGTCAGCCTCCGGGCCCTGGCGCGTGACCTGGATGTCTCTCCCTCGGCCTTGAGCAAGGTCGCGACAGGTAAAACGGCGATCAGTCCCGATATGGCCCTCCGCCTTGAGGCAGGGTTAGGCATTGCCGCTCGCTTGTGGCTGGCAATGCAGGCCGCCTATGACCTCAGCCGCGCCCGCGCCGTGCTCGACCTGTCGCGGGTTGTGCCCTCGCCCCACACGCACAATGCACTGACGCATTAAGCAAGAAGCCCGCGGTTATGCGGGCTTATTAATTCATCGCGTGAATTTCTGATCCCCAATCATTCCCCATCACAGAACAACCCATTCATTATTATTCACTACAAAAGAACAATAATCAGTTTTACAGTAGGCTCACATTCTTAAAACAGCGAGCCGAATCATGCAAATGTCCTCCGATACCCACGCATTTTCTGTTAACCCCGCCAACGGTGAAAAGATTGCCACCTATCCGTTTGTGACGGCTGACCAGATCGATCAGGCCGTTGAGAATAACTACCGCGCTTACCAGCAATGGCGCGCCCTGCCGCTGGCGGCGCGGGCGCAAAAGCTGCGCGATCTGGCCGTCTCACTGCGCGCCCATGCGGAACCGCTGGCGCTGATGATAACGCTGGAGATGGGCAAGCCGGTGAACCAGGCGCGCGCCGAGGTGGAGAAATCCGCCGCACTGTGTGACTGGTATGCCGAGCATGGCCCGGCGATGCTGGCAACGGAACCGACCCTGGTGGAAAACCAGAACGCGGTGATTGAATACCGCCCGCTTGGCCCGCTGCTGGCGGTGATGCCGTGGAACTTCCCGCTCTGGCAGGTGCTGCGCGGCGCGGTGCCGAGCCTGCTGGCAGGCAACAGCTATGTGCTGAAACATGCGCCGAATGTGCTCGGCAGCGCGCAACTGATTGAGAACATTTTCCTGCATGCCGGGTTCCCGGCCCATCTGTTTACCCAACTGAACGCCACCAATGAAGGCGTGAGCCAAATCATCAACCATCCACGCATTGCGGCGGTGATGGTGACCGGCAGCGGCCGGGCCGGCAGCGCCATCGCCGCCCAGGCGGGCGCCGCGCTGAAAAAATGCGTGCTGGAGCTGGGCGGTTCCGATCCGTTTATCGTCCTGAACGATGCCGATCTGGATGAGGCCGTGAAAGCCGCCGTCGCCGGGCGTTACCAGAACAGCGGTCAGGTGTGTGCGGCGGCCAAGCGCTTTATCGTGGAAGCCGGGATCGCCGCGCGCTTCACGGAGAAATTTGTTGCGGCAGTACGTGCCATCAAAATGGGCGACCCGCGCGAGGCTGAGCACTATGTCGGGCCGATGGCGCGTTATGACCTGCGTGACGAGCTGCATCAACAGGTTCAGGACTCCCTGGCACAGGGCGCGACGTTGCTGCTCGGCGGTGACAAGCTGGCCGGCGCAGGCAACTATTACCTGCCGACGGTGCTGGGCAACGTGACCCCAGATATGACCGCATTCCGTCAGGAGCTGTTCGGCCCGGTGGCCGCCATCAGCGTGGCGCAGGATGCCGGCCACGCGCTGGCGCTGGCGAATGACAGCGAGTTCGGCCTGATGGCGACGATTTACACCGCCGATGCGCAGCGCGCAGAACAGATGGCGGCCGCGCTGGAGTGCGGCGGCGTGTTCATCAACGGCTACAGCGCCAGTGACCCGCGCGTGGCGTTCGGCGGCGTGAAGAAAAGCGGCTTTGGCCGGGAGCTTTCCCATTTTGGCCTGCATGAGTTCTG
Organism: Chimaeribacter arupi; assembly: GCF_002858805.1. Taxonomy (GTDB): domain Bacteria; phylum Pseudomonadota; class Gammaproteobacteria; order Enterobacterales; family Enterobacteriaceae; genus Chimaeribacter; species Chimaeribacter arupi. The sequence goes on along the minus strand of NZ_PJZI01000036.1, from coordinate 49,729 downwards.
CAACATCCAGACCGTATGGAAAAACCGCCGTTGACCGGTTGCCGGGGGTGCCGCGCCCCCGGATCGCATAAATGAATAATCCTCATAACAGCATTATCGCTAGGCTGCTAAGCGATAAGCCTGCGATTGCCTATACTTGGCAAAGTCTGTGTTAAAGGAGAGAGAAAATGCCCCATGTGCTTGTAAAACTGGTACCCGGTAAAACCGAGGAGCAAAAACGCGCGTTGACCGACGCCATCTCCCAGAGCGTACAACAACATCTCGGCTCCACCGAGGATGAAGTCTCCGTGGCGTTTGAAGAGGTGCCGATGGATCAATGGGCTGAGACGGTCTATCGCCCTGAAATCGTCGGCGCAGCGGATAAACTCTATAAAAAGCCCGGTTATACGCTGTGATCGTGGCCTGCCTGACCGGGCAGGCACGCACAAACCTGATTCTTACATTACGCTGTATACGGGCGCCGCGAGGGTGTCCGTTTTCTTTTTTACATCAAGAGGTGGTAAACAATGAAAACCCAGGGCTATGCAGCACTGAAAGCGGGCGCACCGCTGGTTCCTTTCTCCTTCGAGCGTCGTGCACTGCGTGACAACGATGTCGCCATGGAAATCCTGTTCTGTGGCGTCTGCCACTCTGACCTGCACCAGGCCCGCAATGACTGGGGTATGGGCAGCTACCCGATGGTACCGGGCCATGAGATCGTCGGCCGCGTGACTGACATCGGCGCGGGCGTCACCCGCTACAAAGCCGGTGACCTGGTGGCCGTAGGCTGTATGGTCGATTCCTGCCAGACCTGTGACCAGTGCCGTCAGGGCGAAGAGCAGTTCTGCCGCGAAGGCATGACCCCGACCTACGCCGGTCAGGATCGCATCACCCAGGAAACCACCCAGGGCGGCTACTCCAAGCACCTGGTGGTGCGTGAAGAGTTCGTGCTCTCCGTGCCGGAGACGCTGGAACTCTCTAAAGTTGCCCCGCTGCTGTGCGCCGGGATCACCACTTACTCCCCGCTGCGCACCTGGGGCGTTGGCCCCGGCAGCCGCGTCGCGGTGGTTGGCCTGGGCGGCCTCGGCCATATGGCCGTCAAACTGGCAGCCGGTATGGGCGCGACCGTGACCGTTGTTGGCCGCAGCGCGGCGAAAGCCGACGATGCCCGCGCGCTGGGTGCTGACCACTACCTGATCTCTACCGATGAGCAGGCGATGCAGGAAGCGTACAACAGCTTTGACGTGATCATCGACAGCATCCCGGTGCGCCACGACGTGTCGGTATACATGCCGCTGCTGGATGTGGACGGGACGCTGGTGATGGTTGGCCAGATTGGCCCAATCGACGAGCAGAACACCATGCCGATGGTGTTTGGCCGCCGTCGCCTGGCCGGCTCCCTGATTGGCGGCATCAAAGAAACCCAGGAAATGCTGGATTTCTGCGGCCGTAAAAACATCCTGCCGGAGTGTGAAATCATCAACATCGATCAGATCAACGAAGCGTTCGAGCGCATGGAGCGTTCTGACGTGCGTTACCGTTTCGTGATCGACATGGCGTCCCTCTCCGCCTGATGCGTCACCCTGCCTGATGTCCCACGCTGCGCCCAGGGGCGCAGCGTTCTTTCGCTTCGTTTTCCCGCTCTCGCTCTATTTCATCCATCCGACCAATTGGCCCTCCTTCATCAACGCGACTTTGCCGGAACGGTAAATAATCACCTGGTTTAGCCCGCCAAAGTAAACCGTAGCCTGCGGCGTCTTCTCATCGATCGCCATCACCACCCCATCCAGCGTTACCCAATTACCGCCATCTTTTACCACCACTACCCGGCCAAACCCTTTATAGGTTTTAACCGCCTTTGCGGCGTGGTGTGTGGCCTGCGGATCTTCTTTTGCCATTGCCACATGCTGTTGCGCGCATCCCACCAGCAGAACGGCAGCCATCATCATTTTACGCATGGTCATTTTCTCGTTGTTATTTACAGGTTATTCAGCGGCGACCACGTAATAGCGCGAGGATGCCGAACATCACGATCATGATCACGACCCCTGACAGATGGGCGAAGACAAAGGCAAAGAGGCGGCCAAGTGTCCAGCCAAAACCGCGCAGGAAATAAGCGATAAACATGTCAAAAATCCCGGCAATTAATGATGTCCGTGACCATCAGCATTCATGCCCCCGCCCATCGCACCGGCGTGCGCATTGGCCGCGCCATTGTTCCGGGTGCTGGACGCCGTTTCATGGCCCGGTTGGTGATGCTGCCCGCCGTTATGGGCGGTGTTAACGGGCATGGTAATTGCCGGGATATGCGGCACAGCGACTTGCGTCCCCGGCGGCAGCGCGGCGGCCGTCGTCTGCACCTGAACCCCATTTACAGCGGCACTCACGGGGGTGGTCCCCGGCAGGCTGCCAGCCGCCACATTGATAACGCCCATGACGCGCTGTTGCTGCATAGCAGCGGCAAGTTTCATGCTGGTCGCGTTGATGACGGCACCCTTACCCACGGCATTCATTGCCCGTGCGGTTAACTGCGCAGCAGCGCGCTCATCGGCATAAGCCTGTGCACGCGCTGCCGCAGCGGCATTCAGGCGTTGTTCTGCCTCGCTGCCGTTCACGCCACTGCCAAGCTGGAAAGCTGCGTGATTATAGGCCGCCTGCGCGGCCGTCGTGTTTATCTCAGCATGGCGGGAGTCCAGCGCAGCGCAGGCAGTATTCGTTACAAGCATAGCAATGGCGATAAAGGTATTTTTCATACGCACTCTTAAATGAAAGATTTCAGCTTCGTTTCCGGCGCGCATCATGCCTTTGTTACCCGGCTTACAAATTGATCCCGATCATCACTGCCGCGGCTTATATTGAAATTCGTATGAATAAAAAACAGGAATTCATGGCACATATGAAATGGTGGCGGATCATGCCGGGCCGGGGCTGTCACCTTATTGAAACCGGCTTTTTCTCCAGGGTTGCTACACTTAACCCTTTAACCAAGGAGCCGCGAATGAAATCTGTACGTCTGATTGAAACCCTGCTGATCGGGGAAGATGAACACCCGACCCATAAATATGAGATTTACGGGTCCGACAGCCAGACCCCGGAATACGCGCTGTTGTTTGAGCGGCAGGCTACCGGCAGCGGCGGCTGGGTGGAGAGTGAAGAGCGCATCAGCCTGGCGGTTGAACAGGAAAAACAGGAAGCGAGTTCCGTGATGGATTATGGCTACAGTGACAGCGCCGCCGCGCTGCGCGATCTGGTCAGTGACGCCATCACCCGCTGTGAGGAGCACTGGCAGGAGAGCCAGCACCCGGGGGAGAATGAGCGGCACTAAGCCGCTTTTTCCTTTTACCCTTGATACTCCCCGCGCCGCTGCGGGGAAAACGAGTCCGGGGAGTGGGTTAACAATGTCTCCGGGCGGATGCGGTGCAGGTGGTAATCCACCTGATAATCGCGGGTATTACGGAACATCACGGAATAATTAAGAAACACGCCGCTGTCGCTATAAGAAAGTGACGTGATCCGCAGCAGCGGTGTGTGCTCAGGCACATTGAGAAAGCCGGCGAGCTGTTTATCCGCCAGGATCGGCGTCAGGCTTTCATAGTTGCCGCTGATCGTAATGCCGCACTCCTTCTCAATATAATCGAATTTTGACCCCTCCAGATGCACCAGCGACAGGTTCCGGAACAGCTTCACCGGCATGTAACTGTCCTCCAGCATCAGCGGTTTTCCCTCCACTGAACGTACACGGCGCGAAAAGTAGATCCGCTCGTGAACCTGGATGCGCAGCTGGCTGGCGATGGCGGGCGGCGCGGGCATCAGTTCAAACGCCAGCACCTTGCTGGACACGTTTTTCCCTTGCTGGCGCATCACCTCCACAAAACCGGTGAGGTTGGTGGTTTCGTGATGGACATCCTTACGCGCCACAAAGGTGCCGCTGCCGTGACGGCGTACCACTAATCCCCCGCCCACCAGCAAATCAATCGCCTTACGGATGGTCATCCGCGCCACGCCAAACTCCTGCGCCAGGGTTTTCTCGCCGGGCAGCGGGCTGCCAATATTGTAATCCGACGAATTCAGCCGCAGGCGTAACCGTTCTGCAATGGATTTATAGATCATCTGTAGATCTCTCTGTGCCAGTTAACAGGGATAGTGCTGTTGAACATGTCCAGTTTATTGCAGAAAAGTAGACCTGAGCGCGGGAAATAAAACCATGAATGCGATCACGGATCACAGCGGCGCGCCATGTCGCCGGAACCGCGGCTCTCTATTCTTCAGGTCAGTCAGGATTACTACAAAAACCATTCACCCTACATTTGTTGTTTTATGAGGATGTAAAAATGCTCAGTCAAATACAACGCTTTGGTGGCGCCATGTTCACCCCTGTTTTGCTGTTTCCGTTTGCCGGCATGGTTGTTGGTATTGCCATTATGCTGCAAAACCCCCTGTTTATTGGCGAAGCATTAACGCGCCCCGACAACGTATTTTTTCAAATCGTCAGGATTATTGAAGAAGGGGGCTGGGCGGTATTCCGTAATATGCCGCTTATTTTTGCGGTGGGCCTGCCGCTGGGCCTGGCAAAACAGGCGCATGGCCGGGCCTGCCTCGCCGTATTAATTTCCTTCCTGACCTGGAACTATTTTATTGGCGCGATGGGCATGGTCTGGGGAGATTTTTTTCACGTTAATTTTAATACCGAACCCGTAGCGGGGAGCGGGCTGACGATGATCGCCGGCATTAAAACGCTGGATACCAGCATTATTGGCGCCATTGTGATTTCCGGCCTTGTGACGGCCATCCATAACCGCTTTTATGACAAGGGCTTGCCGGTTTTCCTCGGCATTTTTCAGGGCACCTCGTTTGTCGTGATTGTTGCCTTTTTCGTGATGCTGCCCTGCGCATGGTTGACCCTCCTGTGCTGGCCAAAAGTGCAGGTGGCGATTGGGTCACTGCAAACCTTTTTAAGCGGTGCCGGGGCACTGGGTGTGTGGATCTATACGTTACTTGAGCGGCTGTTAATTCCTACAGGCTTACACCATTTCGTCTATGGCCCGTTTATTTTTGGCCCGGCGGTGGTGGAAGGCGGATTACAGCCCTACTGGGTTCAGCATATCCATGAATTCAGCCAGAGCACGCAGCCATTAAAAGATCTCTTCCCGGCAGGCGGCTTCGCCCTGCACGGTAATTCCAAAGTCTTTGGCGCACCGGGTATTGCCCTGGCGATCTATTACACCGCCGCACCGCAAAACCGGGTGAAAGTCGCAGGGTTATTAATTCCGGCCACCCTGACCGCGATTCTGGTCGGTATTACTGAGCCGCTGGAATTCACCTTCTTATTTATCGCGCCGTTCCTGTTTGTTATTCACGCGCTGTTAGCCGCCACCATGACCGCCATCATGTATATGGCGGGCGTGGTCGGGATGTTCGGCGGCGGTCTGCTCAATGAGTTTTTACCCCTCAACTGGATGCCGATGTTCCATCACCATGCGTCGGTGATGTTTATTCAGCTCGGCATCGGCCTCGCTTTCACTGCCCTGTGGTTTGTGGTTTTCCGCACGTTGATCCTGCGCTTCAACCTGAAAACCCCCGGCCGTGAAGAGAGCGACATCAAACTCTACAGCAAAGCCGATTACAAGGCGTCGCAGGGCCTGCCGCCTGCCGCTGCGAAGGCCGCTGCCACGGTTAAAACAGGGCAGGCCGCCGGTTTCCTGCATGCGCTGGGCGGCGCGGCGAATATTGAAAGCGTGAATAACTGCGCCACGCGTTTGCGTATCACGCTGGTCGATATGGCGAAAACCCAAAGCGACGATGTGTTCAAAGCCCTGGGCGCACATGGCGTCGTGCGGCGCGGCAACGCCATTCAGGTGATTGTCGGCCTACATGTTCCCCTGGTGCGCGATCAGCTGGAAAGCCTGATGAAAGCCCCTTTATCCACCCCACCCTCCCCCATGAAAGAGGTCATATCATGAAAAAATTCTCGGTCGTTATTGCCGGCGGCGGCAGCACGTTTACCCCCGGCATCGTGTTGATGTTACTGGCCAATCAGGATCGTCTCCCATTACGGGCACTGAAATTTTATGACAACGACGGCGCGCGCCAGGAGGTGATTGCCGAAGCCTGTAAAGTCATCCTGCGTGAGCAGGCACCGGACATCGATTTTTGCTACACCACCGATCCGCAAACCGCGTTCAGCGATGTCGATTTTGTGATGGCGCATATCCGCGTGGGCAAATACCCGATGCGTGAAAAAGATGAGAAGATCCCGCTGCGGCACGGCGTTGTCGGCCAGGAAACCTGTGGGCCGGGCGGTATTGCCTACGGGATGCGCTCTATCGGCGGCGTGCTGGAGCTGGTGGATTATATGCAGACCTGGTCACCGGACGCCTGGATGCTGAACTACTCCAACCCGGCGGCGATTGTCGCGGAAGCCACGCGGCGGCTGCGCCCGACGGCAAAAATCCTCAATATCTGCGATATGCCGATTGGCATTGAGGGGCGTATGGCCCAGATCCTCGGCCTGCAAGACCGCAAACAGATGATCACCCGCTATTACGGGCTGAACCACTTTGGCTGGTGGCATTCAGTAGAGGACAGGGAAGGGAACGATTTAATGCCTGCGCTGCGCCGATACGTGTCTGAACACGGGTATATTCCCCCGGCGAATGATGCGCATACGGAAGCGAGCTGGAACGACACGTTCGCGAAAGCGAAGGATGTGCAGGCGCTGGACCCGGATACGCTGCCCAACACCTATCTGAAATATTATCTCTACCCGGATTATGTCGTCGCGCACGCCAACCCGGAGCGCACACGGGCGAATGAGGTGATGGATCACCGGGAGAAGCATGTGTTCAGCGCCTGCCGCGCCATTACCGAGGCCGGGCATTCTGCCGCCGGTGAGCTGGAAATCGATGAGCACGCCTCTTATATCGTCGACCTGGCCGCCGCCATCGCCTTCAACACGCAACAGCGTATGCTGCTGATCGTGCCGAACAACGGCGCTATCGCCAATTTTGATGCCGATGCGATGGTGGAGATCCCCTGTCTGGTGGGCAAAAACGGCCCGGAGCCGCTGACGGTCGGCAACATTCCGCACTTCCAGAAAGGGCTGATGAGCCAGCAGGTGGCAGTGGAAAAACTGGTGGTCGATGCCTGGGAGCAGGGGTCATACCTGAAACTGTGGCAGGCCATCACCCTGTCGAAAACCGTGCCGAGTGCCTCTGTCGCCAAAGCGATCCTGGATGACTTAATCGACGCCAATAAAGCCTACTGGCCGCCATTACGTTAATCCTGCGGGCCGGCAGCGTTCTGATGCCGGCCCAGCGCTTTTGCCTCTTTCGCTGTTGCCTGCCTTACCCCCGCCCTTTGCGCGCCAGCAGGGTGGCGAAACGCATTTTAATCCGCTCGCCCTGGGCGTTGGTTTTATGCAGCGCGCCGGGGTTCTCGTTATATTTCAGGATCTCCCAGCCTGCGTAGGCGTCCCGCAATTCCCCGGTGCGGAAGGTGAACGGGAACGGCATCACACAGGGGTAGTCTTCGCTGTCCATCGCCGCCACGATCAGGTTATAGCCGCCCGGCACGGTGGCCTGTTGCATCTGCTGTAACAGCGGCGCGATGCTTTCCGGTTGCAGGAACATCATCACTACCGTCGACAAAATAAACGCATAGTGCCCTGTTATCACCGCGCCGTTCAGGTCGTGCTGCGCGGTGGTGATGCCGGATAACCCCTCGACGCTGACAATCGTGTTCAGGCTGGCCAGGCTTTCGGCGTGTTTGTCCCACCCTTCTACCGTAAAGCCCTGTTGCTGCAAATAGAGCACATTGCGGCCGTTGCCGCAGCCCACATCCAGCGCCCGGCCCGGCGGGATGATCCCGGCGGCCTCGATCACCTCGGAATGGGGCAGCGTCAGCTGATATTTTTTATGGTAGTAGGCCGCCGGTTCGCAGTAGAACGCCAGACGGCAGGCGATGTCCGGGCTGAACGCCACAATGCGGTGCCACTGCTGCGGCGCGATGCGCGGCGGCTGGTGATCCCGGTCAAAGGTAAAGCGCTGCGTCACGTCGCCCTGTTCAGTCAGCAGGGCAAACTCCAGCGTGCCGTTGAGGATCGTCAGCTGCGCCCAGGTGCCCGGCTGGGTATTGTGCGGCTGCTGGAAAGCCGTGGGCAGCGTATCGTGGTGCCACACCGGCAGGGTTTTGTAGCAGACCAGCGTGTCGTCAGAAGTCGGGGTGGTGTCGCAAATTACATCGTGCATACATGCCTCATGGGATCGGGTAACTGTTTCAATAACAGGAAAGCCTCTTTCATCCGGCCTTCGCTGACCACAAATGCCTGGAGCTGCTGCTGGTCATCCCTGCCGCAGGCGATAAGCCCGTCGCGCCCCGCTTCCACCACCCAGTGCAGATCCGGGGCGGTGGCCTCCCCGGCCAGGTGCAGCGGCAGGTCCGGGGTTTTCACCTTGATCAGCATCGGCGGCAGGCGCAGGCTGTCCCGTGCGCCGGTGAGGTTTTTCGCCAGCGTCATGGCCGCCAGTTGTGCCGGTTGCAGATAGGGCCACAGCCTGCCCTGGATTTCGGCACAGTCACCCAGCGCAAAAATGGCCGGGTCGGAGGTCGCGAGATGCGCGTCCACCACGATGCCGTGGCGGGTCTGCAACCCGGCACCCTGCGCCAGCGCGATATTCGGCATCAGGCCGATGGCGCAGACCACGACGTCCGCGTGCAGCGTGCGGCCATCAGCCAGCGTCGCGGTAATCTGATCATCCTGGCGTGCCAGCGCGGCGGCTTCCGCATTGAAATACATCTGCACGCCGCTGCCGATCAGCCGGTGTTGCAGCCGGGCGCTCACCTCCGGCGGCATCAGCGTGGCGAGCAGGGCGGCGGCGCGGTCCACCAGCATCACCTGTTTGCCCGCCCGGTTGAGGTCCATCGCCAGCTCGGTGCCAATCAGCCCGCCCCCCAGCAGCAGCACCCGCTGCGCGCCCTGCAACTCTGCCTCTGCCCGGCGGTATTCCTGCTGGCTGTTTAGGGTGTGCATCAGTTCCCGGCCGGGGATCGGCGGTATCCGCGCCTCCGCGCCCAGGGCCAGCACCAGATGACGGTAGGTGAACGTCCCGGCGTCGGTGACCACGCGCTGCGTCGCCCGGTCGATGCGCGTCACCGGCGTATGCGGGTGCAGCATCAGGTTATGGCTTTCGGCAAACGCCTGGGCAGGCAGGCGGGTAAGGTCCTCTGCCCGCTGGCGCTGGCTGAACACCTGGCTCAGCTCCGGTTTATGGTATTCGTCCGCGCTGTCGGCGGCGATTAACCGCAGGCTCAGGCGGCTGTCCAGCCGCCGCAGGTGTTTGACCAGCTGGCGCGCGGCAAAGCCTGCGCCGATGATAATGATGTCGTCGGTCATCGCTCAGCCCTCCAGCGGGTCAAACACCGATTTGCCCAGCCCACACTCCGGGCAGAGAAAATCGTCCGGGACATCAGACCACACCGTGCCCGGCGCCACATTTTGCAGCGGTTCACCGAGCGCCGGGTCGTACACCCACTGGCAGACGCTGCACTGCATACACTGGCCGCCGGCCGTGCCTTCGCTCTCCGGCGCGGCATTGACCGCCAGATCGGCGGGCGTCACCGCTTGCGCGGCCTGAACCGGCGGGGCTTTCACCGGCAGCGGTGACAGCGCCCACTGGCGGGCGATGGTGCGGCCATGCTCACGGCAGATTTCCAGCATATCGCCATCCGGCCGCCATTTGGCTTTCAGCGCCAGGGTGGTGTCGAACCCGGCATCCATCAACCGGGTCTGGATGCGGTCAACCGCCCCGCCGTTCCAGCCATAACTGCCGAAGGCGGAGGCTTTTTTGTTGCGGAAACGCAGGCCCGCCATCTCTTCCAGCATCCCCGCCACTTTCGGCATCATCACATTATTCATGGTAGAAGAGCCGACCAGGATCCCTTTTGAGAGGAACACCTGCGTCAGGATCTCGTTTTTGTCATGCCGCGACACATTATAGATTTTCACCGCCACGCGCGGGTCAGTCTCAATGATGCCCTGGGCGATCGCGTCCGCCATCATGCGGGTATTGTTGGACATGGTGTCATACAGCAGCGTGATGCGGTCTTCCTGATAATCCGCTGACCAGTTGAGGTAGTGCTGCACAATCTGCGTGGGGTTATCGCGCCAGACCACGCCGTGCGAGGTGGCAATCATGCTGACCGGCAGGTTAAAGCCGAGGATCTCATTAATTTTCGGCGTCACCAGCCGGCTGAACGGCGTCAGGATGTTGGCGTAGTAGCGCAGGCACTGCTCGAACAGCTCGTTCTGGTCGACTTCATCGTTAAACAGGTGCTCATCACAATAGTGCTGGCCGAAGGCGTCATTACTGAACAGCACTGCGTCGCCGGTCAGGTAGGTCATCATGCTGTCCGGCCAGTGCAGCATCGGCGTCTCGACAAAGATGAGCTGCTTGCCGTTACCGATCGCCAGTGTGTCGCCGGTTTTCACCACATGGAAATTCCACTCCGGGTGATGATGGTGGCCGTTAATTGAATCGATGGCGTTTTCAGTGCAATAGATGGGCGTGTCCGGGATGTGTGCCATCAGCGCCGTCAGCGCGCCGGCGTGATCCTCTTCCGCATGGTTAATCACGATGTAATCGATCGTGGCCAGATCAATCTCCTGCATCAGGTTCAGCACAAAATCCCGGCTGAATTTATGGTCGACGGTATCGATCAGGACGTTCTTCTCCTCGCGGATCAGGTAGCTGTTATAGCTGCTGCCTTTCAACGTCTTGTATTCGGTGCCGTGGAAGTCACGCACTTCCCAATCCCGTTGGCCGACCCAGGTGATATTGTTTTTGACGTGGATGCTCATGGAATGTCCTCTACAGAGTAATCAGTTACCCTGAGATTGCACAGCGCGTGCCAATTTTTATCTTATTGAAATATAATCAATAAAAATAAGTCATTGTAAAAATGACACAGGAGGAATAGTGTATTTTTGACACGGTTATTGTGGAAAAGACATGATGAAAATGTCCGTTAACGGGCTGGCCGCGCTGGCGGTTGACATGCAGAACGGGCTGTCCCGGCCCGACCGGTTTGACCGGATGATCGGCAGCCTGCATCAGCTGTTGCAGTGTGATGCCACCGCGCTGCTGCGCTTTGAGGGGCAACATTTCCGCCCGCTGGCCACCGCCGGGCTGGCACCGGATGTGATGGGTCGGCGGTTTCAGCTGGCGGCCCATCCCCGGCTGGAAGCGATTGCCCGCGCCGGGGACGTGGTGCGCTTTCCGGCGGACAGCGACCTCCCCGATCCCTATGACGGGCTGATCCCGGAACAGCAGGATCTGCACGTTCATGCCTGCGTCGGGTTGCCGCTGTTTTCCGGCCAGAACCTGATTGGGGCGCTGACGCTGGACGGCATGGACGCGCGGCAATTTGATGCCTACCGCGATGAGGAGCTGCGCGTGGTGGCCTCGCTGGTGGCCGGGGCGCTCAACAATGCCCTGCTGATGGCGCAACTGGAGAAGCCGGGCCGCCGCCTGACGGTCGCGGATGACGCGCCGCATGAGGTGGATGACACCGAAATGGTGGGCGATTCTGCCGCCCTGCAACAGTTGCAACGGGAGATGGCGGTGGTGGCGCCCACGGATCTGACGGTGCTGATCACCGGCGAGACCGGGGTCGGCAAAGAGCTGGTGGCGCAGGCGCTGCACCGGCACTCGGCCCGGGCGGCGAACCCGCTTATCTACCTGAACTGCGCGGCGTTGCCGGAGTCGGTGGCCGAAAGCGAGCTGTTCGGCCACGTCAAAGGGGCGTTTACCGGCGCGATCCACGATCGCACCGGCAAATTCGAGATGGCCGACGGCGGTACGCTGTTTCTGGATGAGATTGGTGAGCTGTCGCTGCCGTTGCAGGCGAAACTGCTGCGGGTGTTGCAGTACGGCGATCTGCAACGCGTCGGGGAAGACCGGCCGCTGCGGGTGGATGTGCGCATCCTGGCCGCCACCAATAAAGATCTGCGGCAGGCAGTGGCGCAGGGCGCGTTCCGTGCTGACCTCTACCACCGGCTGAGCGTGTTTCCGCTCCAGGTGCCGCCGTTGCGGGAGCGCGGTGATGACATCGTGCTGCTGGCCGGGTATTTCTGTGAAAAATGCCGGGTAAAATTCGGGCTGCGGCATCTGGCCCTCAGCGCCGCCGCCCGCGCCCGGCTGCGCGCCTATGCCTGGCCGGGCAATATCCGCGAGCTGGAACACGCCATCTACCGCGCCACGGTGGTCGCGCAGGCGGAAACCAGCGCGGCTGACCTGCTGCTGCTGCCCCACCATATTGCGCTGACGCCGCACAGCGACGCCCCGCAGGAGGAAATACCGGAAGACCCGCTGCCGCTGCAAAATTTACAGGCCGCCACGCGGGATTTTCAGCGCCGTTACATCCGCCGCGCCCTGGAGGCCAGCCATAACAACTGGGCCGCCTGCGCCCGTTGCCTGGAGATGGACCCCGGCAACCTGCACCGGCTGGCGAAGAAACTGGGGTTGAAATAGCGGCAGATAAGCGTTTTACGGCGGGGCGGAGCCAGCTGACTCAGCCCCTAGACAGGTTACTTCAGAGGCGGTAAATACGGCCTGTGCCGGTCGGCATTTCAACACTGAGGCTCAGGGTTCCGCCTAACGCCTCAATATATCGTTTCAGGCTGGCGAGTTTAATCTCTTCCCCGCGCGCTTCAATAGCCGCTATCGCAGGCTGGCTAATCCCCATCTTTTTCGCCAACTCTGTTTGGGACATCTCCAACTCTTCGCGTAGCTGGCGAAGCCGGATCTCAAGGATTTTCGCATCAGCTTTCTGCTGGATGCGCGCCTGTGATTCCGGGGAGCGCTTAGCGATTAATTCATTGAGTTTACTCATTTTACTGACTCCGGATAGTGTCTTTTTACGTCGGCGATTTTCATTGCCTCAAGATGTTTTCTATACTCTTCTTCCGCGGTTTTTATCATATCTGCGTAAAATCGTTTTTCTTTAAGGCCAGTTTTGTCACCCGCGCATAACACAATAGCCTGTCTTTTTGGGTCAAATACAAAGAACGCTCTGACAGGCCGACCGTTACTTTGCACCCTCAGCTCTTTCATGTTGGAAATTGTTGACCCCCTGATGTGGTCAACCTCCGGCCTGCCCAGCATCGGTCCAAAATGCTCAAGCACCTTTAAGCCTGCCAACACATCTTCGATCATGTCAGTATCTTGCTCTTCCAACCATTCATCAAAGTGTGCTGTGGTATCAACAATCCATCTTCCCATCTTACCCGCCTGCTCCTATAAACCATAGTATATATTATATAACCTGTAGTTTATATACCGATGTATGTGACCTCGCCCTGATCAAGGTCAGGTTTTAGGTATAGGGTGTGATCAAAAAGAGGAGGGTTTACAAAAGTGCACTTGTGAAGATAGGCTGGATGTAGCCGCACACAGCGCTTTTTTATTTTTGATTGGCGGAAAAATAAAAACCCCCACGGCCAAAAGCACACGAGGGTTTTTATTTATGGGCGTATTTCCCACAGCAAAATCTGCGCCCGGATCATTACATCTGAACAGGCTTTGCTGTGGGCCAATAAATAATAATGGAGAGAATAAAATTTGGAACGCCATCGAGGGATCGAACCCCGGACTGCCAACTTCTTGCTGAAATTGCCGTTCTTCCAACTGAGCTAATGACGTATTTTCTTTACCCCGGCCGCTGTTAATTAAATAACGGGCCGGGGTCATCAACACCAGGCGGGAAAACGTATCTGCTCCGGGAAACCCATCATCGCTGTTGCACGTTACCCTGCCCGGTATTTTAGCTTACAGCGCGACGACGTTCGCGGCTGATGGGCCTTTCATCCCTTGTTCGATGCTGAATTCAACCTGCTGGTTTTCTTCCAGGGTTTTGAAATCATTGCTCTGGATGGCAGAGAAGTGCACGAACACGTCTTTGCTGCCGTCAGCCGGAGAAATAAAACCAAAACCTTTACCCGCGTCGAACCATTTTACTGAACCTGTCATTTTAGTAGACATAGAAATTTCCTTTCTGTTTTTTTAGGCCGCCATAATGGCGAAAGAGGTCTGTTTTTTTAGTGAGAAATTATGGGGCGCTAAAAGAAGAAATTTCGCTGAAGAAGGGGTATCTGAAGATATCGCTAAGACGGAGAATCGCTTGACTCAAATTGCTTTCAAAAATCTGTACTACAAACCGAGAACGCTATTTACACATAATTAACAGGCATTAGCAAGCGCTATTTATTAAAGACTTTTTATACTGCCTGAAAATAACTGCGCGGCGCGTTATCCCTGCCCCCGCTTTTGCCCATGGCGGCAAAAGGTGCCATCGCCTTTTTTTCTGCCCGGCAAATTTGTTAAACGCCAGTGTTAAAGGCAGGATGCCTGAGGTTAATGTTAAAAGTATGTTGTAACTATGGAGCAACACGTAAACGGGGATATTGCCCCGGCAACACCGGGGCACCGTCCCTTACGCCGGGATACGCAGTTTCTGGCCTGGATAGATTTTATCGGGGCTGGAAAGCATCGGCTTGTTGGCTTCGAAAATCTTGTTGTACTGGTTGGCATCACCGTACATTTTCTGCGAGATTTTGCTCAGCGTATCGCCGGACACCACATTATAAAATTGCGACGCCGGTTCAGCCGCGGCGCTGGTCACCTGGTCTTCTACCTCGCTGATGCCGTGCACGTTACCGGCTGCCACCAGGATCTTCTCTTTCTGCTCCTGGGTCAGGCCGTCGCCGGTCACTACCGCTTTATTGCCGTCCACTTTCACATCCACTTTGTCACTGCCCGGCAGATTCAGTTCGTTGATGTGTTTTTTCAGGGCATCACTGGCCTGCGATTCGTTGCCTTTTACCGCATCCCACAGTTTTTCACCCGCATCTTTCACAAAATCAAAAAGTCCCATGCCTTACTCCTGGTTATGACGAAGAGTGTTAAACGTAGCAAAGATTTACCCCTTCAGCCGGTTGGTGCGGCAAACCCGCGCCGTTTTCCGGAGGAATCTGACCCAGGGCCTGCCCTTACCCCGCCTGGTAAAGCGGGAACGCGCCGAACAGCAGGCCACCGGCCATCAGCGCCAGGCTGACCAGGATCCCCCACTTGATGGCGAACCGCTGGTGGTCACCGATGTCCACTTTCGCCAGCCCCACCAGCAGGTAAACCGACGGCACCAGCGGGCTGAGCAAGTGGAACGGCTGGCCGATAATCGAGGCGCGGGCGATCTGTTCCGGGGTAATGCCGTAGCTGGCGGCCGTCTGCGCGATCACCGGCAGGATGCCGAAATAGAAGGCGTCATTCGACATAAAGAAAGTGAACGGCAGGCTGACCAGCGCGGTAAACACCGCCAGATAGGGGCCGAAACTGTGGGGGATGATCGCCAGCAGGCTTTTGGCCATCGCGTCCACCATGCCGGTGCCGGAGAGGATACCGGTAAACACCCCGGCGGCGAAAATCAGTGAGGTGACGGCCAGCACATTCCCGGCATGGGCACTGATCCGCGCTTTTTGCTGCGCCAGGGAGGGGTAGTTCAGCATCACCGCAATCGCGAACGCCAGCATAAACAGGATCTGGATCGGCAGCAGCCCGACCACCAGCAGCACCAGCAGCACCGTGGTCAGGACGAAGTTCGGCCAGAACATCCGCGGGCGGCGGTTGGCCTCGTTCTCTTCGGCATCCCCAAAGCCCAGATCGATATTTTCCAAATGCTGGCTGTCGAGGCGCATCACCCCCAGCCGTTTGCGCTCACTTACGCCGAACAGCATCGCCAGCCCCACCAGCGTGACGCAGCCCAGGAGGATCGCCGGCAGCATCGGGATGAAAATATCCAGCGCGTCAATGTTCAGCGCTGCCGCCGCGCGGGCCGTCGGCCCGCCCCACGGCGAGAGGTTCATGATGCCGCTGGCCAGGTTAATCAAACAGGTCATCGCCAGCACATTCATGCCGAGTTTGCGGTAAAGCGGTAAAAACGCCGCCACGGCGATCATATAGGTGGTGGAGCTGTCGCCGTCGAGGGAGACCAGCAGGGTTAAAATGGCGGTGCCCATCAGCACTTTCAGCGGGTCACCGCGCACTACCCGCAAAATGGCACGTACCAGCGGGTCAAATAACCCGGCATCAATCATCAAACCAAAATAGAGAATGGAGAACGTCAGCATCACGCCGGTCGGCGCCAGCGCCTTGACGCCGTTCAGCATCATCTCGCCCAGCCCGCTATAGAACCCACCCGCCAGTGCAAACAGGGTCGGCACAATAATCAGCGCAATCAGCGCTGACATCCGTTTTGTCATGATGAGATACATAAAGCAGGTCACCATCGAAAAACCAAGTATCGTCAGCAAAATCAGTTCCTCTTATCAGTGGCGAAATGGGCAACGAAACGGGGCGCAGCCGCGATGTTATGAAAATGTTTGTAAATAACCTTGTGATCGGTCATTTTATCGGCATTGGTTTACGGTTAACCCCTTGTTTATATTGAGTTAACCTCTTTGCAGCGTAGCAATGTTTTTTCGTGCAAACTTTTTTTAACAAAAAAAGGTGACAGCGATCATGCAGGAGAAAAGAATGAGGAAGGGAGTGTGACAGGGATCACGCATAAAAACGGCTAACGTCAGGCCGGCGGAGTGCCGGCCTGTCAGCAGGTTGGAAACCTCAAAAAACCTTAAATCTGTACCAGGCCGCCATCCACAAACAGTTCAGCCCCGTTAATGTAGCTGGCGTCATCAGAGGCCAAAAACAGCACCGCGTTGGCGATCTCAGCCGGCTGGCCGACGCGCCCGGCCGGGATCGCCTCCACCATCTGCGCTTTGATCTCTGCAGCCTCCCCACCGCTGCCGAACAAGGTGTCCAGCCCGCTGGTGTCCGTCACGCCGGGGCTTATCACGTTGACCCGGATGCGGCGTGCCTTGAGGTCGAGGATCCAGCTGCGGGCGAAGTTGCGCACTGCCGCCTTGGTGGCCGAGTAGACGCTGAAGGCCGGGGTGCCGGCGATGCTGGTGGTTGACGAGGTCAGCACCACTGCCCCGCCGTCACGCAACAGCGGCAGCGCCTTTTGCACCGTAAACAGTACCCCTTTCACATTGGTATCGAATGTCTGCTGATAGTGCGCTTCGGTAATCGCCCCCAGCGGCGCAAATTCCCCGCCCCCGGCGTTCGCCACCAGCACATCGATAGAGTGATGTTTCTGCTGCACTGCGTCATATAACCGGTCAAGGTCGGCGAGCTGGCTGACATCCCCTTGCACCCCGGTCACATTACCGCCGATGGTTTTCACCGCGGCGGCCAGCGTTTCCTCACGGCGGCCGGTGATAAACACCGCTGCGCCCTGGTCAGCAAAGGCTTTCGCGGTGGCCAGGCCGATACCGCTGGTGGCACCGGTCACCACGACCACTTTTTGAGCAAATGTCGTTTTCATCGTATTTCTCCGCTATCCGTTGGGTTGTTGAAAATGAGACTATCACCGCCACGACAGGGCAAAAAGTCGGCAAAAATGGGTTGTATCGTTCTGTTTATGGAACACTGGGAGGGTGGGTGCGCAATGATCTGAATGACTACCGCTACTTTGCGGAGGTGGTGGCGCACGGCGGGTTCGCCGCCGCCGGGCGGGCGTTGCAGGAGCCGAAATCCAAACTCAGCCGCCGCATCGCCAACCTGGAGACGCGCCTCGGAATACGGCTGATTGAACGTACCAGCCGCCGTTTCCGGGTAACCGAGGTGGGGCAGGCGTTTTACCTGCGCTGCCGGGCGATGTTGCTGGAGGCGGAACAGGCCGACGCGGTGATTGCCGAAACCCAGGCCGAGCCGCACGGCGTGGTGCGGTTCAGTTGCCCGACCGGCATGGTGGAGGTGGTGTCACCGCTTATCACGGCCTTTCTGCACCGTTACCCCAAAGTCAGGCTGCAACTGCTCGCGCTGGATCGTGCCGTGGATTTGATTGAGGAGCGGGTGGATGTGGCGCTGCGCATCCGCATCGCGCTGACCAGCGATGCCGAGCTGATCATGCGGTCGCTCGGGGAATCACGCCGTATTCTGGTGGCCGGGCGACAGTGGGCGAACCACGCCGGCAAGCCGATCAGCGCCCTCACCGGCCTGCCGACCCTCGCCACCCAGGATGAGCCGGGCGAGGTGGTGTGGGAACTGGAATCCACGGCAGGCGATACGCACACCCTGCGCCATGCCCCGCGCATGACCTGCAGTGATTTCGCGGCAGTGCGTGCGGCGGCCATTCAGGGGCTGGGCGTGGCGTTTCTGCCGGATCACAGCTGCCGTGAGGCACTGGCGCAGGGCGGGCTGATCCGCCTCTGGCCCGACTGGCACAGCCAGGCCGGGCGGGTGCATCTGGTGTTTACCACCCGCCGCGGGCTGCCCCCGGCAGTGCGGGCGTTTATCGACTGCCTCGCCGGGGGGTTCCCGGCCGGGGCGCTGAGTGACAAAGCGGGCTGAGTCTGAAAAGGCCTGCTTATGCGCCAACCAGCTTGCAACCTGCCCAAAAACCAGCGAAAGATAAAGCCCCCGTTTTTGCAAGGAGACGCCCATGTCTGCCCCGCTTTCGATTGGCTTTTTGCTGTTCCCCCGCCTTACCCAGCTTGACCTGACCGGGCCGTATGAGGTGTTTGTGCGTGCGCCGCATACCCGCGTGCACCTGATCTGGAAAACCCGTGACCCGGTCACGGCAGACCGCGGCCTGGGCCTGCTGCCGACCACCACCTTTGCGGACTGCCCGGATCTGGACGTGCTCTGCGTGCCCGGCGGGCCGGGGCAGATTGACCTGATGGAGGATGAGGAGACGCTCGCCTTCCTGCGCCGGAAAGCGCAACAGGTGCGGCTGATTACCTCGGTCTGTACCGGCTCGCTGGTGCTGGGCGCGGCCGGACTGTTGCAGGGCTACCGCGCCACCAGCCACTGGGCGTCGCTGGACCAGCTCGCGCTGCTGGGGGCCGAGCCGGTGGCGGAACGCGTGGTGCATGACCGCAACCGCATCACCGGCGCAGGCGTGACTTCCGGCATCGATTTTGCGCTGCATGTGGTGGCGGAAATCTATGGCGCGGAAGTGGCCCAGCTGATCCAGCTGCATATGGAGTATGACCCGGCCCCGCCCTTCTCCGCCGGTTCCCCGCGCAGCGCCTCCCCGGCCCTGCTGGACGCCGCCCGTGCACAGAGCGCGGCCTTTGTGGCAAAACGCCGCGCCGTCACGGAACGCGCCGCGGCCGCCCTGCACCGTCCAGACAAGGAGTCATAAGTTGAGAACCCAAAAGCGATGCATGGGCTATGTGGCGATCGTGGTGGATGATTACGACCGCGCCATCGCCTACTACACCGAAAAACTGGGCTTTACACTGGTGGAAGACACGCCCCAGCCGGGCAAGCGCTGGGTGGTGGTGACGCCCAACCCGGACAGCGACTGTCATCTGCTGCTGGCGCGCGCCTCAAATGAACGCCAGGCGGGCTTTATCGGCGATCAGTGCGGCGGGCGGGTGTTCCTGTTCCTTCAGACCGATGACTTCTGGCGCGACTACCATGCCATGAAGGCGAACGGCGTACACTTCTGCGAGGAACCGCGCGAGGAGGCGTATGGCCTGGTGGTGGTGTTTGAAGATCTCTACGGCAACCGCTGGGATCTCTACCAGAACGCCTGACGCCCCTACATCAGGTGGCGCAGCAGCCCGGTGGCCACCACGCTGATGACCACCACCGGCAGCAGCGAAAAGCGCATTGCGGCCAGCAGGGTGATCGCCAGCGCCAGGATCTCAGCAGGCTCGCGGGTGACGAAATGCGGGGCGATCACCGTGATCAGCACGCAGCCCGGCGCGGCTTCCATCACGGCGCGGGTGCGCGGGCCAAGCGTACGGTCACGCAGCAGCAGGTAGCCGCCAATCCGCGTCAGGTAGGTGCTGACAGCCATCAGCAGGATGGTCAGAATCGTCGTGGTGCTCATGCTTTTTTCCCCACCAGCAGAATGGCGGCGATGCCGCTGAGCGCCCCGGCCGGCACATAGTAGGCCGTACCGGGAAAGAGGTGCCAGGTGATCCCGGCGCTCACCAGGCTGACCAGCCACGGCAGCGCCGCACGGGTGCCGCGCCACATGCCTTTGAGCAGCACCAGAAACACCGCCGGGAACGCCATATCAAACCCGAAGCGGGTGATGTCCCCCAGCAGCGGGCCGACCAGCACCCCCGCCCCGGTAGAGAAAACCCAGAGCAGCCAGAGCGCACCCGCCACCCCGGCGTAAAAGCCCATGCTCAGCGCCGGGGCCAGCCCGCGGGCGCGGCGATCCAGGGCGTCCGCCATACCCATCGCCCAGCACTCATCACACATGAAAAACAGCGCAGGCAGAGCCTTCCGGGCGGGAAGATGGTGCAGGTAGGGCGCGAGCGACGCCCCCATCAGCAAGTGGCGGCTGTTGACCAACAGGCTCACCAGCACAATCGTCAACAGCGGCGGCGGTGACGCCCAGAGCGCAATGGCGGCAAACTCCGAGCCACCGGCGAAGTTCAGCCCGGTCAACAGCGACAGCCCGGCCGCCGTGAACCCTTTTTGCGCGGCCTGCGCGCCGAGCAGCAGCCCGAACGGCAAGATGCCGATCATCACCGGCAGCGCGGCCACCACGCCCCGGAAGACCTCATCGGAAACGCGGGTCGCGGGTGATACCCTGATGCCTGACATGGCTCCCTCCTGTTAATAATCCCGTGTGAACCCCGTGCGGGCGGATGCCCTGACGGCGACGCAGTATAGCGCAGGCGCAACATTTTTTTAACACTCAAGAGGGGGTAGACGCGGGGGGAAGCACCGCAGGAAAAGGACGAGGGAAAGGTGAAGGGGGGAAGGTAAAGGGGAAAGAAATCGCGGCAAAAGGTCGCCCTTCTGCCGCGCTACGCTTATTTCTCGGTGCCGAAGCCCTGTTTGATCACAGCCGGCAGCACGTTCGGGAAATAGATATGTTTATAATACCCACCCACGCTCTCACTCCAGCTGTCGCCGTCTGTGCGGCCAATGGTTGCCCAATGCTGCTGGATTTCCTGGTTATAACGGGCGATCAATGCCGGCATACCCTCTTTCTGATAGGTCTCTTCATGGCGGAAGGTCTCCATCGGCAGGCGTGGCTTCTGGTGCGCCGGTTCATCGACGTAGCCCAGCGCCAGGCCGACCACCGGGAAGGTCAGGGACGGCAGCGCCAGCAGGTCAATCATCTCGTCCGGGCTGCGGCGGATACCGCCAATCGGCACCACGCCCAGCCCCGCTGAGCGGGCGGCCGTCATCGCGGAGGCCAGCGCAATACCGATGTCGGTGCAACCGGACACCAGGCTCTCGATGCTCTGGTGGGCGATCTGCGTCTCGCCGTTCATGGCAATCGCCTGTTCACTTTTATGCATATCCAGCACAAAGGTGAGAAACACCGGCGCCTGGGCAATCCACGGCTGGCCACCGGCGATCCCGGCAATCTGGCGGCGGCGGGCGCTGTCACGCGTCACAATCACCGACACCTGCTGGGAGTTCACCGAGGTCGGTGCACGGTATGCGGACGCAATAATCGCATCCAGGATCTCGTCAGAAATGGCAGTGTCGAGGAAACTTCTTTCACTGCGATGGCGGGTCAGGGTGTCAATAACGGAATTCATAGTACTCTCCACGGTGTCTTGCCCGTCACCCTACTATTATTCCTAGCCTGATAATTGTTTCGTTGTGCGATGGAAAACCAGATGGAAAAGCCACATCACCGCCCGGCGGTTTCGCCCAATAAGCAGGTTATCAGCAGGTTAACTCTCGGTAACAGCCGCCGGATCGGCTACGATACCTGACCAGATCACGGAGGGAGCACGGCGGGTGACCAGAAAAGCAACACGGAGCGAGGTGCCGGCGCTGGGCGCGCTGGATCGGCAGGCCGGGCAACTCAGCCGCCAGTTAACGCAAGCCCTGCGGCAGGCCATCCACAACGGCAGCCTGCAACCCGGCGAGATGCTGCCCTCCACACGCAGGCTGGCGCAGGCGCTGCAACTGGCGCGCGGCACCGTCACCGAGGCGTATGAGCAACTGGTGGCGGAGGGGTTTCTGGTGTCGCGCCGTGGCTCAGGCACCTGCGTCACCCCGCTTCAGCAGGCCGCGCCGCCGCCCGCCTGTGTTCCGCCTTGCGCCGCCCCGCCCCTGTCTGCCCAGGCGCACGCCTTTGCCCAGGCCGCCGGACGCATCGTCACCCTGCCCGCTGCGCCGTTTGCCGTCTCTGAGCCGGTCGGGGCCGCCGCGCCGGATGAGGTCTGGCGCACACTGGGCAACCGCCTGCGCAGCCGGGGCGCGGGCGCGCCCGCCGGTTACGCTGCCCCACATGGCGCGTGGCCGTTGCGTCAGGCGGTGGCGGAGTACGTGCGCACCTCCCGGTCGGTTCAGTGCTCGCCGGAACAGGTGATCATCACCGCCGGGATCCAGCAAGGGCTGGCGCTGTCTGCCCAGATCCTGCTGGACGCCGGTGACGCGGCCTGGGTGGAGGATCCGGGTTACCCAGGCATCACCGCCCTGTTTGAGAGCGCCTGCCGTGACCGCCGGATGGTCCGCGTGCCGGTGGATGCCGAAGGGCTGGATGTGCAGGCCGGTCAGGCGCTCGCCCCACATGCACGGGCAGCCTTCGTGACACCGTCACACCAGTACCCGCTGGGTATGCCGATGAGCATGTCGCGCCGCAACGCCCTGATTAGCTGGGCCAGGGCGCAACAGGCGTGGATTGTGGAAGATGATTACGACAGCGAATTCCGCTACACCGGCCACCCGTTCCCCGCGTTGCAGGGGCTTGCGCCGTCACAGGTGATTTACCTCGGCACCTTCAGCAAAATCCTGTTCCCATCGCTGCGCCTTGGGTATGCCGTGGTGCCGGATGCGCTGATTGATGCCTTTTGCGGCGCACGGCTGCTGATGGACCGGCACCCGCCGGGGGCAGACCAGACGCTGCTGGCGGCGTTTATGGCAGAGGGGCATCTGGCGCGCCATATCCGCCGTTTACGCACGCTGTATGCGGAGAAGCATCATGACCTGAACCGCGCGGTGGCGGAACAGATTGACCCGGCGCTGGCCTGGCTCCAGCCCTGCGATCAGGGCATGCACCGGGTGCTGTGGCTGCGGGAAAGCGATGACCGCGAGGTGCTGCCGCGGGCGCTGGCGGCCGGGGTGGCGGTGCGCGCCATCTCGCCGATGTACGCTGACGGCCGCGGCCGCAGTGGGCTGCTGCTCGGGCTGGGCGGGTATTCGCGTGAGCAGGTGGACGCCGCCGCCCGCACGCTGAACCGCATATTGCTCGCGACACGGAACAAACCGTCAGCCTGAGCAGCGTCTGGCGGTGAGCACGCAGGCCATCACCCCGGCCATTACCGCGATCATCGCCGGTTCAACCGCCTCGTGCAGCAACCACCCGGCCAGCACCAGCCCGAAGAAGGGTTGCAGCAACTGCAACTGGCCGACGGCGGCAATCCCGCCCTGCGCCAGCCCGCGATACCAGAAAATAAAGCCTATCCACATGCTGAACAGCGACACATAACCCAGCGCTGCCCAGGCTTCACCCCCCGCCGGGGGCCAGCCGGCGGGCGCGGTCACCAGCATCAGCAATAAGGCAAACGGCAGGGCGAACACCAGCGCCCAGGAGATCACCTGCCAGCCGCCGAGCGTGCGCGACAACACCGCCCCTTCGGCGTAGCCCAGGCCGCACAGCACTATCGCCGCCACCATCAGCAGATCCCCTGATGACAGCCCGCCCACACCCTGACGCAGCGCAAAGCCCGTCACCAGCGCCGCCCCCAGCGCGGAGAAGAGCCAGAACGCCGGGCGCGGCCGCTCACCGCCGCGCAGCACGCCAAACAGGGCAGTGGCCAGCGGCAGCAGGCCGATGTAGACCAGTGAATGGGCCGAGGTGGTGTGTTGCAGTGCCAATGCCGTCAGCAGCGGAAACCCCACCACCACCCCGGCGGCGACCGTGGCCAGCGGCAGCCATTGCGCCCGCTGCGGCGCGCGCTGGCGCAACAGCAGCAGCGCCGGGCCGGCCAGCAGTGCGGCAATCACCGCCCTGGCGGCCGTCAGGAACAGCGGGTCAAACGCCAGCACCGCCAGCCGCGTGGCCGGCAGCGACCCGCTGAAGATCAGCATCCCGATGAAACCATACAGCCACCCCTGCGCCACCCGTGCTGCGTTATCCGCCATACCGTTCCCCACGCCGTCAATGAAAATGTCCTGTGCCTCGCTGCCATTCTGGCGCGCCTGACGGCACAGCGTCAGAGCCACTTTGCAGGGATTTCAGTGGGCCACTTTGCCGTGGGAGATTGAGCCGGGCGGGCAAACCGGTTAGGGTGGGAACCCCTTCAGACCATGGAACGCTGCACATGGACACGTTGCTGACACCCCGTTTTACCCTGACCCGGCTGGCTGAACATGACTGGCCTTTTTTCCTGCAACTGCGGCAGGACAGCGCGATCATGCGTTATATGGCAGAGATTATTCCGGAGGCGGAAACACGAGCGTTATTTGAACAACGTTTGCAGCCCTGGGCACCGGGCGCGCCGCACCCGCTGGATTTTATTATCCGGGCGCACGGCAGTGACACGCCGCTGGGGAATATTGGGCTACGTCACGGTGATGAGGGGCCGCACGTCGCGGAAGTCGGGTATACGGTCGCAGTGGCTGCCCAGGGGCGCGGCATTGCCGGTGAGGCATTGCAGGCAGTGTGTGACTTTGCCTTCCGGCAGGTGGGCATCCGTACCCTGAAAGCGGTGATCGTGGCGGAAAACGCGGCCTCGGCCAGGGTACTGGAGAAAAATGGGTTCCGGCGTGTGGCGGTGCTGAAAGCCAGCTACACCCTGCGGGGGCAGACCTATGATGACTGGGTTTATCAGCGGGTGCGGGACGCGTAAAAGCCCGGCCACAGGGGGTGGCCGGGTCAGGCGTTACCGGGAGTCGCCGCTCTGTGCAGGCATTTGCGGCGGCAGTTTCAGGACGTCGCGTTTACCGGCCACTTCGCTCGCTTTCACCGGAGATGCCGCGTTGCCCCAGGCATTGCGGATGTAAGTGGTAACGGCCGCGACCTGCTCATCGGTGAATTTCCAGGCAAAGCTCGGCATCGCCCCGCTGGTGGGATTGCCGTGGGTCACGGCACCGCGCCCGCCCTGCAACACCGTGGAGATCAGGGAGGAGGCGTCCGGCCCGATGATCGCCGGGTTATTGGCCAGGCTGGCCGCCAGATGCGGAATGCCGGTGCCGTCGCTGCTGTGGCAGGCGGTACAGTTCACCTCATACAGGTTAGCGCCCATCTTCATCTGCGGGTCATCAGCCGGCAGCGCCAGCGGTTTGCGGCGATCCGAGCCCGGCTGTGATTTCAGGTAGACGGCAATCGCATGGAGATCGGCATCGGTCAGGTATTGGGTGGAGTTGGTCACCGCTTCGGCCATCGGCCCCGACGCCACCGCCACATGGTTACTGCCCAGCTTCAGGTACTGCACTATCTGCTCCGGCGTCCAGCTGCCGATGCCGGTCACCTTGTTGCTGGTGATTTCCGGCGCATACCATTCGCTGAGGTTACTCCCCTGCAAATAGGCGCTGGTGTCGCCGCCAATCAGGTTTTTCGCCGTGTGGCAGGCGGCGCAGTGCTCCAGCCCCTCCACCAGATACGCACCGCGGTTCCACTCGGCGTTCTGGGTGAGATCCGGTTTGAACGGCGCGTTTTTGAAGAACAACAGGTTCCAGCCCATCATCGCCAGACGGAGATTGTACGGGAACGGCAGGTTGGTCTCCGGCACCGCGTTATGCACCGGCTTCACGGAGCGCATGTACATCCACAGGTCGTGCATGTCCTGATCGCTGACTTTCACGTAAGCGTTGTACGGCATCGCCGGGTAGAGGTTTTCCCCCTCTTTGCCTTTGCCGTGGCGCACGGCGCGGAAGAAGTCACGCTCTGTCCAGGCGCCGATACCGGTCTCTGCATCCGGGGTGATGTTGCTGGCGAAAATACCGCCGAACGGCGTACTGATGGCGTACCCGCCGGAGTACGCCTGTTTGCTCTCCGGCGCGGTATGGCAGGCGACGCAGTCCCCCGCCAGCGCCACATAGTGGCCGCGCGCCACCGCCGCTGCATCGGCGTCGGTCAGTGGCGCGTCCATGCGCGTCTGGCCATCAGCCACGTCATCCGCGGCAGTGGAGCTGTTCATCCAGAGCATCACGCCCGCTGCCACGGCGACGGCGACCACGATGCCGCCGGCTAATCTGAATTTTTTCATGTTACACCTTCACCAGCGGGCCGGGGTTGTTGAGGTACTGTTCGATAATCGCTTTCGCCGTCCACAGGCTCAGCGCGCCGATGGTGCCGGTCGGGTTGTACCCGGCGTTATTCGGGAACGAGGACGCGCCCAGCACAAACAGGTTGTGCATGTCCCAGCTCTGCTGGTAGCGGTTCAGCACGCTGGTTTCCGGGTCGGTGCCCATTACCGCGCCGCCGATGGTGTGGTCACTGGCGAAGTTATAGGGCGAGTAGTGGCCCGAGGCGGAGTTGGTGCCGATCACGGTTTTTGCGCCCATCGCCTTGCCCAGTTCCACGCTCTTCTCTTCAATGAATTTGGCCGAGCGGCGGTCATTCTCGTTGTAGTCGAAGGTGACCCGCAGCAGCGGGTTGCCGTTGTCGTCCACGTATTCCGGGTCGAGATCCAGGTAGTAGTCTTCGTGGGAGAAGCTGGTGCCCTGCCCAAAGATAAAGGTCGCGTTCTGGAAGGCGTGGGTGTAGGCCGCTTTCCAGCCTTTGCCCCAGCGCGGTGAGCCGGGCGGCAGGGCATCGGCGTTGCCGATAGGCCGCGCGCCGCGCGCTACCACCAGAATGCCTGCGCCACCGATAAAGCCCATGCCGGTGTGGTCGAAATTGTCGCCGTTGAAGTCATCCACCTGCTGGGAGAGCGCCCCCGCGCCGATGAACTGGTTAAGGTTCTCATCCTCGAAGAACAGGCTGGCGCCGGAGACAGTCTGGAAGCTGTAGGCGCGGCCCACCACCCCTTTTTTGGTGACCGGATCGTACGGGCGGCCGATTTTCGACAGCAGCAGCAAGCGCACGTTCTGCATCTGGAACGCCGAGAGGATCACGATCTTTGCCGGTTGTTCCCATTCCTGCTTGTTGCGGTCGATGTAGGTCACGCCGGTGGCGGTTTTGCCGTCCGCCGCTTTGTTGACCCGCACCACGGCGGAGTCGGTCAGCACCGTGAAGTTGCCGCGCTGCATCAGCGCCGGGATCACACAGGCGTTCGGGCTGGACTTGGAGAAGTTGCCGCAGCCGTAGTAAAGGCAGTAGCCGCAATAGGTGCACGGCCCCATGCGCACGCCGAGTGGGTTGACGTAAGCGCGGGAAGCCTGCCCGGCGGGCACCATAAACGGGTGCTGGCCCAGGGATTTGGCGGCGTCGCGGAAGAGATCGGTCAGGCGCATCCCCTCCAGCGGCGGCAGGGGGTATTCGCTGCTGCGGTTGCCCTCAAACGGGTTGCCGTCTTCGATGGTTTTGCCGTTGAGTTTACCGGCCTTGCCGGAGACCCCGGCGATCTTCTCGAACCGGTCGTAGAATGGCTCCAGCTCGTCATAGGTCACGCCCCAGTCCTGGAGGATCAAGCCGTCGGCGATCTGTTTTTTGCCGTAGCGCGCCACGGTCTGGCTGTAGGGTTCGAAGTCAAACGGCGTAAAGCGCCACGCCATCCCGGCCCAGTGGGTGCCGGAGCCGCCGACGTTGTAGCCCAGCTCGTTCAGGTTCCAATCACGGGAAGGCAGCGCTTTCTGCTGGATCGTGTTGCGGAAAGTGGTGGTCTCCACGGCGGGCGGCAGCAACATGCTGCGGCGCGTGTCCCAGCGCAGCTCATCGGTGTCAATCGAGGGTGGGAAATCGGTGGCGGTCTCAAACCAGGGGCCGCGCTCAATAGCCACCACATTCAACCCGGCACGGGTCAGCTCCTCGGCAATCAGGGAGCCGCACCACCCCAGGCCGACAATCACTACATCAGCGTTTGGACGAACATTTTTCATTGTTTTAAATACCGTACGACGTAAAAAAGAGCCTGCTCACAGGGTGTTATCAATCAGGCTGGTCGGGATGATGTTCAGCTTCTGGCCTTTTTTGGCCAGCAGATCGCGGAAGTCATAGCGTGCGCCGGGGAAGCCGATCATCTTCCAGCTGGTCATGTCTTTGTTGCCGCCGTAAATCGGGTCGGCCAGGAACCCTTCCCGGACGTTTTGCAGCAGCAGTTCAAAGAAGACCTTGGTTTCCACGTCAGCGCCCAGATCCAGCGTGTCCGCTTCCATTGCGTGC
Organism: Chimaeribacter arupi; assembly: GCF_002858805.1. Taxonomy (GTDB): domain Bacteria; phylum Pseudomonadota; class Gammaproteobacteria; order Enterobacterales; family Enterobacteriaceae; genus Chimaeribacter; species Chimaeribacter arupi. The sequence goes on along the minus strand of NZ_PJZI01000036.1, from coordinate 21,436 downwards.
AGCAGCTGATCCTGCTGGTCACCGCTGAGCTGGACGAACGGCTTGCCGAACCGCTTTTGGGTGAAGGCATCCAGCGCCGCCAGCCCCTGGCGGTAGCGCTGGGCGGGGGTCAGCGGGGACTGGTTGCCCTGCTCCGGCGTGCCTTTTACAAAACGCCCGAGGCGGTATATCGCTGCCGCGTTGCCGTAATCCCCGGCGAGCTGGCGGTCAATAAACACCGCACAGCCCGCCTCTTTGCCGCTCAGGCTCATTTCATCCGCCGGGATAAAGCGCTCGGCAATCGCGCCCACGGTGTCGAATTCGTGGGCGGTCAGGTACTGCAACCCGCCGGTGCGTGGCGGTGGGGGCGGGGTATTGATCTTCCCGGTCTCCCAGGGTTGCCCGCCGCTTATCTCTTCGGCCTTCGCGCCGGGCAGCGTGGTGGCCAGCCCGACGGCGGCCAGCGAGGTGAGGAACTCTCTGCGTTTCATACAATTTCCCTGCTACTGAATAGATTGCTCAACATGTTCACGGCGCCTGTGATGGCGCGCTCTTATATAACGGGCAGCCGTCAGCCGCCGCAGGTAAATCGGTTTACTTTTTCATCATTAAAAAAGCGTGGCCGGAGAAGCGGGAGGGCAAGGCCTCCACTGCCGGACACGCTGTTTTCAGCACGACACCCACTGTTCTCAGGGGGAGAAAACCGCGCGGGACGTGGGAACAGGTGTTTGTTTTTACATCTAAGTCATTTTGTTAATAAAAATATAACATTACAGTTATCTTAAATTTTTACGCCGATCCTGGGTACTTTTCCGTTGATGGTTTTCCATCAACGGTGGGGTATCTCTTTCCTGCCTGCCCTTTCTATAGTGAACCCTGCCCCTGCGTAACCGGCTGATGCCGCGGGGTTAACCCATCGCGAAAGCGCGACCCGATTTCCGCCCCCACAAGGAGTGACGATGTTTCCAACCTCTCTGCCCCGCCCCCGCCCGGTTGCCCCCGGCCCGTTGCCGGTTCTGCGCTGGGGGATCATCGGCCCCGGCTGGATAGCCGAGCGCTTTACCGAGGCATTGTGCCGCCATACCCAGCAGCAGGTGGTGGCCGTGGCGGGGCGCACCCGCGAAAAAGCCGCGAAGTTTGCGCAAAAATGGGCGATCCCGCAGGTGTGTGATGACATCACCGCGCTGCTGGCGCTGGAACAGGTGGACGCGGTCTATATTGCCACCCCACATAACCACCATTTCCCGGATGCGATACACGCCCTGCGGGCGGGCAAACATGTGCTGATTGAAAAGCCGCTGGCGCTGAATGCGCAAGAGGGCCGGGCGTTGCAGGCGGAGGCGCAGGCGCAACAGCGCTTCTGCATGGAGGCGATGTGGTGCGACTTTACGCCCAAATATGATGTGCTGAGCCAGTTGCTGGAACAGGGCGAGCTGGGCGAGCTGCATACCCTGATTGCCGATCACGGGGAGTTTTTCACCCCCGATCACCGTATCTTTAACCCCGACCTGGCGGGCGGGCCGATGCTGGATCTCGGCAGTTATCTGGTGGCGTTCAGCGTGAAGGTGGGGAACGGCGCGCCCGACACCCTTTATGCCCGCGGCCAGGCCGCGCCCGGCGGCGTCAACGGGCAGGCGTCGATGCTGTTTACCCATGCCAATGGGCTGCATTCGGTACTGAACACCACGCTGTTCAGCAGCACGCCGGGCACGGCAGTGATTGCCGGGCGCAAGGCGCGGCTGGTGCTGGAGGGGCATTTCTATGCGCCCGGCAACTTCAGCCTGACGGCCAACCAGGGCAATAACACGCTGCACTGGCAGGACGAGGGCCACCATTACGCCCAGCTTCGCTATGAGGCGGAGCATGTCGCCTGGTGCGTAGGGCAAGGGTTGACCGAATCGCCGATCCGCCCGCTGGCGACCTCCCTCATGACGTTAGGGGTGATGGATGAGGTACGCCGCCAGTTAGGCATCGTGTTCAACGAGGAGCGTGAACCGCGAATCGTTTAGCAACAATTAGTTCCATTCAGTTAACATTTTCACCCGCATAATAAATCATATTTTTTACATGCCGGCCGGGATCAGGGCCGGTTTTTTATGGATGGGGCATGAAAAAGCTTACCCTTGAGATGCTCGCCAAAATGGCGGATGTCGGCGTCGCCACTGTTGACCGGGTGCTCAATGAACGGGGCGGCGTTTCACCGGCAACGGCCAGAAAGGTGTTGCAGGCAGCGCGCGAAAGCGGGCTGAAACGGGTATTGCCGGAGGCCTATAACCACCCGTGGCAGATTGAGGTGATTCTCAGCGCCAACGGCTCTTTCTTCTTCCGTCAACTGGCGGCGGACTTCAGCCACATCGCCGACCGGCTGGGCTACCGCCGCCTGACGTTGCACCGCACCTTTATCCCCGAATCCCAGCCGGAGACGCTGGCGCGCCACCTTGAGGCGTGCAGCCGCACCCGTGACGGCATCATGGTGTTCGCGCACGATGACCCGGCGATCCATGAGGCGCTGGCGCACTGCCGGGCGCGCGGCGTGCCGGTGATCACCCTGGTCACCGACTTGCCGGACGCGCCGCGGCTCTGCCATGTCGGCATCAACCAGCTTCAGGCCGGGCGCACGGCGGGGCTGATGATGGGGAAAATGCTGGCGACGCCGGGGGAAGTGATCATGGTCAGCGGGCGGAGGGATTACCGGGCGCACCGGCAGCGCATTGAGGGGTTCCGCCAGGTGATGCAGCAGCGCTTCCCGCACCTGCACCTGCGCGAGGCACTGGCTGGGCAGGATGAGCGGGCGATCATCAGCGACCTGCTGGAGCGCCATCTGGCCGGGGCGGATAACGTGGTCGGGCTGTATAACACCGGGATGGGCAACACCGAGGTCAGCCGGGCGCTGGTGCGGCACCGGCTGGCGGGCCACTGCCTCTACATCACCCATGAGCTGTATAGCCTGACCCGCACGCTGCTGGCGCAGGACGTATTAACGCTGACCATTGACCAGAATGCGCGCCAACATGCCCAACTGGCGACGGATATCCTGTTGCGTTACCTGGAAACCGGTGACGCCCCGGACACCTATGTCACCGGCAATGTTGACTTTCGGCTGGTGACGCCCGAAAACCAGCACTGACCGGCCTGCTCAGCGCGCTGAACGCGTACCCTGCAAAAAAACAGGGGCAGAAGCGCCAACACCGGCGCGGCTGCCCCATCGACAGAAAAGGTCGTCATGGCCCGGCAGGCCACGGCTTACGCCTCTTCCGTCACGATCACGAATGCCCCGGTTTCTTTCTTCACTTCCGCGCCGGCATCTGCACAGGCAGAGGCGAGCCGGAAAAATTCATCACTGCCAATATTCCAGTCGAGCCGGATATAGCGGTGTTGCCCGGAATGCAGCATCTCAAGTGCTTCATTGACACCCTCGGCCGATGCGCCATTCCCTGAAGTCTTCAGTTCTGTCATTTTTTCTTCCTGAGCAACTTTCTCAGCCCCCGCAGTTCTTTGGCAGAGAGTGGTGGCTCAGCAGAGGTGTTCTCCGCCGGGGCGCTGCCCGCCTCAATGGTCTCTTCCACGTTGTCCTGATATTCGGTGCCGTCCACCTCATCAGCGCTCGGTGCGGTGCCGCTGAGCGCCTCGTCCAGCAGGGCGGCCGTTAACTGGCTCAGGCTGAGGCTTTTCTCTTCTGCCTCTGTTTTGAGCTTCTCTTTTAACTCAATCGGTATCTTAACGGTCAGACTGGTGATTTCACTCATGTACAACTCCGTAACATTAAATTAAATGACAGCAACAATGATGAAAACAAACCGGCAACGTGCCGCTAACAGTGTAAACGATTACCGCAATCGATAGCGTATCTATAAGAAAAATCAGAGTGATCCCCTGTGCAAAGGGCAGGAAAAAAGGCAGGGCGAGGGGGGGAAACACGAAAGGTGGGCGCGGAAAAGGGCGGTTTCCGCGCAGGGCGCGCGGTCAGAGGCCATCCACAATGGTGATCATCGCGTCAGCGACGCCGGCGCGCCTGGCCCGTGCCTGCTGGTACGCCTCTGAGTGGTAACAGGCCAGCGCCGTGGGGTAATCGTCAAATTCAATCACCACATGTTTGATGAAGGCTGCCCCTTCCAGCGTTTCAGCCTGGCCGCCCCGCGCCAGGAAGCGGGCGTTAAACTGGCGGAATGCGTCGGGGGCCAGCGCCATATAGTGCTGATACTGTGCGGGATCATGAACAGTGACATGGGCAATCCAGTAGGCGGGCATCGGGTTACTCCTGCTCAGTTAAAATGCGTTTCGCCAGTTCAGCGGCTTCCGTGAGGTGGGCCAGCACCTCGTTGCGCGCCAGATCGGCGTCATTTTTATCAATCGCATCATAGATGCGTGACATGCGCTCAAAGCCCGCGACACGGCGCTCATGGCTTTTCAGCGTCAGGGCGCGCAGGCGGCTGATGCGGCTGTTAAGCCGCTGCACAATTTCCCAGGCGATGGTGTGGTTGGCAACCTGGAAAATGGTTTCGTAAAACGCCTGGGAGGCCTCAACCCGCCGGATGTCATCATGCTCGTTGGAGGCCTCGGCGATCTGCATCAGTTTCTGGTGCAGCACCTGTTTGTCATGCGGTTGCGCCAGCCGGGCGCAGTCGTGCGCCGCCTCCTGCTCCAACAGCATCCGGATGGCGTAAATCTGCTCCGCCACCTGCCAGGTCAGCACCGCCACTATCGGCCCCTTTTTCGGCAGGTTCTCAATCAGCCCTTCGGCTTCCAGGTAGCGGATCACCTCCCGCACCACGCTGCGGCTGACGCCCAGCTCTTCACTGAGTGTCCGCTCCACCAGCCGGTCACCCGCTTCAAAATACCCGGCGATAATCGCCTGGCGCACTTTGGTCAGCGCCAGTTCACGCAGGGTTTGCGGGGTATTCTCTATTTTTAATGAATGGTTTGGCAGCATGGGCTTCTCTTTGATGAGCGGAATTTTTAACGTATGCGTAACAATAAGGGCGGGCGTCCGCCTCGTCCTGACCGCCTGCCGGTTAACTATTAGCACTGTTTCGCCTGCTTTGGCAATCCTGGTATGCCATATGCCATCCGATTAACTGCATGGCGTCTTTACCGGCACCTGACGGGAAACTGCCGGAAATCCGCGCCAGTTCACAAATCTGTTATTTCGCCGGAATGCGCAAATTATCACCACCCAGCCAGCCCGGCCATGTAAGATATACATCTGATAAATATCGACAATTATTTTACACTCTGCCTATTTTTTCACCTTTCCCCTCCTGCACCCGTCAGCCCGGTAAACCGGTATTTCTGAAACAGCGTTGGCGGGTTAAACCCGCCTGCTGCCGGGGTTTGCCAGCTGTAGACGCCGCCCTTTTCAGAAAATTTTAAGTATTCCGTATGATGGTATACCAACTTTTGACATACAACGAAACCCGGTGCTATACCTCGTCTCACGCCACAGAGAGTTAACATTTCATTTACTTTTGGAGGTTGTTCCATGCATCCGGATATCCGTAAGACACTGGTTTCCACTGAGACGATCTATTCCGACGGCGGCAAGGCAGCCGGCCAGCCGCTGGTAATGATCGCGGCCGCAGCCGTGGTGAAAAACCCGTGGGCCGGGCAAGGCTTCGTTGAAGATCTGGCGCCAAAAATCCGCGAGATGGCCCCGGTGCTTGGCGAGCTGCTGACGGCGTTGATCATCAAAGAGGCCGGGTCGGGCGAGCAGGTTCAGGCGTTCGGCAAAAGTGCCGTGGTGGGGCTGGACGGCGAACTGGAACACGCCTCCGCGCTTATCCACACCCTGCACTTCGGCAACCATTACCGCTCGGCAGTCGAGGGGAAAAGTTACCTGGCGTTCAACAACACCCGCGGCCCGGCCAACTCCCCGATCCTGATCCCGATGATGGGCAAAAACGACGAGGGCAGCCGCGAACACTACCTGACGTTCCAGTTCAACATCAATGATGCCCCTTTCAGTGACGAAATCGTCATTGCGTTGGGCGCTGCGCTGGGCGGCAGGCCACACCACCGTATCGGCAACCGTTACCTTGACCTGAAAGAGTTAGGCCATGATCCGAAAAACCCAGCAGCTGTCTGAGATAAACCTCCGGGTCAGCTATCTGGAAGCGGGCCAGGGCGCGCCGCTGGTGCTGATCCACGGGGTCGGGATGAACGCGGAATCCTGGTATCCGCAGATGGCGGCGCTGAGCCGCCACTTCCGGGTGCTGGCGGTGGACATGCCGGGGCACGGTGAAAGCGAGGGCTTCCGCCACCCCGCCGCCCTGAACGAGTACGTCGCGTGGCTGGCCGCGTTCCTGCGTACCCAGCCGGAGGCGCGTTTTGCCGTGGCGGGTCACTCGATGGGCGCGCTGATCACTGCCGGGCTGGCGATCGACTGCCCGGCGCTGGTGAGCCACGCGGTAGTGATGAGCGGGGTGTTCCGCCGCAGTGACGCGGCCCGCGCCGCCGTCGTGCAGCGCGCCGCTGAACTCGCCGCCGGGCAGGGAGAGATCGACTCGCCGCTGGCGCGCTGGTTCAGTGACGCGCCCGGCGAACAGCCACTGCGCCGCCAGGTGGGCGACTGGCTGCACCGGGTTGACCGGCAAGGCTACGCCTGCGCCTATCAGGCGTTTGCCGGGGGCGACCAGCTCTACGCCGACCGCTGGCAGGCGATCCAGTGCCCGGTACTGGTGCTGACCGGCGAACAGGATGCCAACTCCAGCCCGGCAATGGCCCGGCAGATGGCCCAGGCCGCCCCCCACGGGCAGGCGGTGATTATTGAAAACGCCCGGCACATGGTCACCCTGACAGACGCAGAGCGGGTCAACGCGGAACTTCTGGCGTTTCTCCGCCCTGCCCCTGCACCGGTTGCCCGGCAGACCACACGAGAAGGAGTGACAGATGGACGCAGATAAACGCAGACAATTACGTGACGCTTTCGGCGCTTTTATGACCGGCGTCACCGTCGTGACCACCACGGGTGATCACGGCCAACCGCTTGGCTTTACCGCCAATTCCTTCTCCTCGGTGTCGCTGGAGCCGCCGTTGCTGCTGGTCAGCATTGACAAGCGTTCGGCCAATTTTGCCCAGTTTACCGGCTGCGGCCACTTCGCCATCAATGTGCTCGCCGAGCAGCAGAAAGAGACCTCAAACATTTTTGCGCAGAAAATTGAGGATCGCTTCGCGCTGATCGACTGGCACCCGGCTGCCTCCGGTGCGCCGCTGATTGACGGCAGCTCCGCCTGGTTTGACTGCCGCCTGCATCAGGTGGTGGATGCCGGTGACCACGCCATTTTGATCGGGGAAGTCGGGGCGTTCGGCTCCAGCGGCACCGCCGGGCTGGGTTACTACCGCGGTGCCTATTTCACCCCGTTCCATAATGCCGAATCCCTGATCACCAACCCGGAAGTGGTGGTCAGCGCGCTGATTGAATCCAACGGCCGGGCGGTGATGGTCAGACAGCAGGATGGCGGCTACGCCCTGCCCGCCCGCACCGTCGGCGGCCAGGGCGTCAGTGACACCCTGGCCGCACTGACCCGCGATCTGTCTCTGAACGCCAGCCCCGGCTTTGTCTATTCGATTTACGACGAGCGCCCCAAAAACCGCCAGCACATCGTGTTCCTGTGCGCCCTGCCGACCGATGCCGCAGAGGCACAGCCGCCGCTGCACCAGGCCGAGTGGTATCCCCTGAGCAATCTGGCCGGTTTGCCGATTGCCGACTCCGCCCTGAAATCGCTGATGAACCGTTTTGTCAGGGAACATGCGGTGGGTAATTACGCCATCTATTACGGCGATGAACAACGCGGCAGCCTTAAACATTTCGCCGGCTGAACGCCGTGAGGACGCAACCATGAAACTCTCTTTATTCGTTCATATGGAAAGAATTTCCCCCGATGAGCCGCAGGAAACGCTCTACAACGAGATGATGACGCTGTGTGAAATCGCGGATCGCGGCGGTATGCACGCTATCTGGACGGGTGAGCACCACGGCATGAATTTCACCATCGCCCCCAACCCGTTTATCAACCTGGTGGACATCGCCCACCGGACATCCCGGGTTCGCCTGGGCACCGGCACCGTGGTCGCCCCCTTCAACCACCCGATCCGGCTGGCCGGGGAAGCGGCGATGACTGACCTTATCACCGGCGGGCGGCTGGAGCTGGGCATCGCACGCGGTGCGTACAGCTTCGAATATGAACGCCTGATGCCGGGGCTGACGGCCTGGGAGGCGGGCCAGCGGATGCGTGAGCTGATCCCGGCGGTGCAGAAGCTGTGGCAGGGCGATTACGCCCACCAGGGGGAGTTCTGGTCATTCCCGTCGACCACGTCCGCGCCGCAACCGGCCAAAGACGCCGCACCGCCGATCTGGGTGGCAGCGCGTGACCCGAACAGCCATGAGTTTGCCGTGAAAAATAACTGCAACGTACAGGTGACGCCGCTGCATCAGGGCGAGGAGGAGATTGTCCGGCTGGTGACCTGCTTCAAAGAGGCCTGCCGGGCATTCCCACCGCCTGCCCCGCTGAAAATCATGCTGCTGCAACATGGCTATGTGGCGGAGGATGAGGCCGACGCGCAGCAGGCCGCCACCGAATTTAACCGCTTCTACAACTATTTCGGTGCCTGGTTCAAGAATGAGCGCCCGGTCACGCAGGGGCTGATCCAGCCGCTGACCGACGAGGAGATTGCGGCCAACCGTTACTACTCCGCCGAGGCCATGCGCACCAACCTCGCCATCGGCACCGCCAATGACCTGATCGCCCGCCTGAAACATTATGAGGCGCTGGGCTATGACGAGTTCGCGTTGTGGATCGACAGCGGGATGCCGTTTGCCCGCAAAAAAGCGTCACTGGAGCGTTTTATTCACGGCGTGCTGCCCGAATTTCACTGAGGAACCCTGATGGAATCGTTCAAACTCTATATCGACGGCCGCTTTGAGGCGGGCAGCGCCTGTTTCACCTCGCTGAACCCGGCCACGGAGCAGCCCTGGGCGGAGATTGCCGAAGCGCAGGCAGAGGACGTCAACCGGGCGGTGGCCGCCGCGCACCGCGCTTTCCATGACGAACGCTGGCGCGGCCTCACCGCCGGTGCGCGCGGCAAATTGCTGCTGCGGCTGGCGGATCTGCTGGAGCAGAACGCCGGGGAACTGGCGCGGCTGGAGACGCTCGACACCGGCAAAATCATCCGGGAAACCCGCGCCCAGGTGGCGTATGTCGCGGAGTATTACCGCTATTACGCCGGGCTGGCGGACAAGATGGAGGGGCGCACCCTCAGCATCGACAAACCGGACATGGAAACCTGGGTCACGCGTGAACCCGTGGGCGTGGTCGCGGCGATCATCCCCTGGAACAGCCAGCTGTTTTTATCGGCCGTGAAAATCGGCCCGGCGATCGCCGCCGGCTGCACGCTGGTGGTCAAGGCCGCGGAAACCGCCCCGGCCCCGCTGCTGGCGTTTGCGCGCCTGATCGACGAAGCCGGGTTCCCGCCCGGCGTCTGTAACATCATTACCGGCTTCGCCGCGACGTGCGGCACGGTGCTGACCACCCACCCGCTGGTGGACCACATCGCCTTTACCGGCGGCCCGGAAACGGCAAAAAGCATCATCCGCAACAGTGCGGAAAACCTGGCGCGCACCTCGCTGGAGCTGGGCGGCAAATCACCGTTTATCGTGTTTGAGGATGCTGACCTGGAGAGCGCCGCCAATGCGCAGGTCGCGGCGATCTTCTCCGCCTCGGGCCAGAGCTGCGTGGCCGGCTCCCGGCTGCTGGTGGCAGAAAGCATCAAAGACGCGTTTCTCGAGGCGCTGACGCAGAAGGTGCGCAACATTGTGATTGGCTGCCCGCAGCAGCCGGAGACCCAGTTCGGCCCGCTCTGCACCCCCCAGCAAAAAACGCGCATCCACCAGCGGGTCACGCAGTCACTGGAACAGGGCGCGCGGCTGGTCACCGGCCATTACGACCTGGATCGCCCCGGTTATTACTACCCGCCAACCATCCTCGACTGCTCGGCCCAGCCGCAGGCCGTGTGCGTGACGGAGGAACTGTTCGGCCCGGTACTCTCGGTGCTGACCTTCCGTGATGAGGCCGAAGCGGTGCGCCTGGCGAATGACACCGGGTATGGGCTGGCGGCCGGGGTGTTTACCCAGAACCTGACCCGCGCCCACCGCGTGACGCGCCGGCTGCGCACCGGCGTGGTGTGGCTCAACACCTACCGGGCGGTCTCCCCGCTGGCCCCCTTTGGCGGCTACGGCAAATCGGGCTTTGGCCGTGAAGGCGGCATGGACGCGGCGCTGGAGTACACCACCACCAAAACCGTCTGGTTACGCACCAGTGATGCGCCGATAGATGACCCGTTTGTGATGCGCTGACCCAGTGCGCAGGGCGGCGCGCCCCCGCCGCCCGCGTTATGCGTTTCAGGACGACACCGCCAGCCTGTTTCTGACGTCATCACCTGTTAAGGCAACCCTCGCCGGTTGTCAGGATGGCTGTGGGCTTTTTTCAGGGAATACCGCCTTACACCCGCTGTTTACACGCTGAAATCCTGATTTCCCGGAGGTTAGAATGAGTGCCCAGCCAGACCAGAAACGGTTAATTGAAAACAAGTCTGTTGATTACGTCCCGGCGTCAGAGCGCCACGGCCGCTCACGCAGCCTCTTTACGCTCTGGTTCTGCACCAACATTGCACCGCTGGCGGTGGTCACCGGGGCGATGGCCAGCCAGACGTTCCACCTCAGTATTGCCTCGGCGCTGACGGCGATTATCGCCGGGCACCTGTTCGGCGGGATTTTCCTGGCCCTGACGTCGGCACAGGGGCCGCAGGTGGGCATTCCGCAAATGGTACAGAGCCGGGCGCAGTTCGGCCGTTACGGTTCGCTGCTGGTGATTATCTTCGCCACCGTGATTTACCTCGGCTTCTTTATCTCCAATATTTCCCTGTCCGGGCGGGTGATTAACAATGTCATCCCGGCGTTGCCGCTCCCGGCCGCCACGCTCACCGGGGCAGTGGTCGCGACGCTGATTGGCGTGGTGGGGTACCACTTTATCCACCATATCAACAAGGTAGGTGCCTGGGTGATGGGCGCGGCGCTGCTGGGCGGGCTTTTGCTGATGCTGACCCAGCCGCTGCCGGCCGATTTCTGGCAGCGCGGCAGCGTCACCCCCGGCGGCTGGTTTGCCACCTTCTGCATCGGCGCGGTGTGGCAAATCAGCTTTTCGCCCTACACCTCTGACTATTCACGCTACCTGCCGGCCAGCGCCGGCATTGCGCGGCCGTTCCTCTGCACCTATCTGGGGGCGTGCTGCGGCACTATCCTGGCGTTTGTGTTCGGGCTGGTGGCGGTTAACCTGGTGCCCGGCAGCGATGCAATGGCCTCCGTCCGGCAGGCGACCGGCTGGCTCGGGCCGGTGCTGATGGGGCTGTTTTTGGTCAACATCATCTGCCATAACTCCATGAACCTGTATGGCGCGGTGCTCTCGCTGATTACCGCCGTCCAGACGTTCCGCCCGCACTGGACGCCGGATGCGCGTGTCCGGGTGCTGTTCTCCACGCTGGTGCTGGCAGGCTCGGTGCTGACGGCCCTGGCGGCTTCCGCCCACTTCGTCACCTTTTTCCTGAACCTGATCCTGGCGTTGATCGCCGTGCTTATCCCGTGGAGCGTGATTAACCTGATCGATTTCTACCTGATCAATAAACAGCGCTATGACATCCCCTCGATTTTCAGCGCGGACGGCGGGCGTTACGGGCGGGTCAACACCCGCGCCTTGCTGGTCTATTTCGGTGGGATTGTGGTGCAGGTGCCGTTTGTGGAGAACGCCTTTTTCACCGGCCCCTATGCCAACCTGATCCCAGGGGTGGATATCTCCTGGATTATCAGCCTGGTGGTGACCAGCATCGCCTACCCGCTGTTCCACAGCCGCCATGATGTGCGGGTGCCCAGCGGCCGGGCGAGCAAAGCCTGAGAGCCGCCCCGCCCGGCTTTCCGCCCCGGCCATGCCTCTGCCCTTTGGCGGGGGCTTTTTTCAGCCCGCCGGCTTCTTTTTCCCGCTGGCTAAAGTTTCGGCAAAAACCCACCGATAACTTACCAGCAGGACGTTTATGTACAGGATGTCGCCTATGTGATAGCGCAACGCCGGGAGTGCCATAATGGCCGGAAAAGTACGACAGAAACACCCCATGAGTACCCGCACACAGATGCTGCTCACGGGCGCGTTAACCATCACCCTTGGGTTTGTGGTCACCATTGGTGTGCTGAGCTGGCAGTCAGGCCGCGAGCAAAAATTGCTGGCCGGGCAGTACCTGCAACAGATCGCCCAGTCCAGCGCCCTGCAAATCCAGCAGGAGCTGAGCTATGCCAGGGATGTGGCGCACAACCTGGGCCAGAGCCTGATCGCCCTGCCCGCCGCCGGGATAAAAGAGCGCGCCGCCGCCGATAAGCTGACGGAATACGCCCTGCGGGATAACCCTGATTACCTGTCGATGTCCGTGATTTTCGAACAGGATGCCTTCGACGGGCGCGACGCCGAGTTCGCCGCCCTGCCCGGCCAGGCACCGAACGGCCGCTACGCCTGGTTTGTCGACAAAAACCAGGCGGGCCAGTACGCGATGCACCCGCTGCTCTCCTATGCCACGCCCGGCCAGGGCGACTACTATCTGGTGCCGCAAAAGAGCCGCAAAGATACCCTCACCGAACCCTACACCTACGCCTATAACGGTGTGCCGACGCTGCTGACTTCCGTTTCGTCGCCGATCGTCAGTGACGGCAAACTCTGGGCGGTGGTCGCCTCCGACATCTCGCTGGCGTCGTTGCAGAAAAAAGTCGATCAGATAAAACCCTGGGAAGGCAGCGGCTACGCCATGCTGCTTTCGCATGGCGGCAAAGTGGTCTCCCACCCGGATAAAACGTTAGCGGGTAAAGTCTGGCCCGGCCGGGCCGATAACTTCACCGCGGACATCGTGCAACAACATGACGCGCGGCTGGACGAAGAGGTGATGGTGACCTGGCAACCGGTCACCATCGGCAACAGCGACCAGCCGTGGTACCTCGGCGTGGTGGTGCCGGTCAGCCAGGTGATGGCGGCCGCCAACCGGCAGTTAACCAATGCCGTGATCCTGATGGTGGTGAGCATCCTGCTGGTGAGCGCGCTGCTTGGGGTAATTTTCAGCCGCAAAGTGCTGCGGCCGATCGGCGGCGAGCCGTTGCAGGCTGCCACCATTGCGCTGGCGGTTGCGGAAGGCAAGCTGGATAACGCCATCCCGGTCAGTGCCGGTGACCGCAGCAGCCTGTTTTTTGCCCTGCACACCATGCAGGCGCAGTTGCGCGGTATTGTCGGCCAGCTGAAAGAGGCCAGCGACTCGGTGCGCCAGGGCGCAGGCGAGATTGCCGGCGGCAACCTGGATCTCGCCTCCCGCACGGAACAGCAGGCCGCCGCGCTGGAGGAGACCGCCGCCAGCATGGAGCAGATCACTGCCACCGTGAAACATAACGCCGCGAACACGCACCAGGCCACGGTATTGACGGAGAACGCCACCCGCATCGCCGGGCGCGGCGAGCTGCTGGTGAACCAGGTGGTGGAGACGATGACGCAGATTGATGACAGCGCCCGGAAAATCGGCGACATCACGGCGATCATCAACAGCATCGCGTTCCAGACCAATATCCTGGCGCTGAACGCTGCGGTGGAGGCCGCACGGGCCGGTGAACAGGGGCGCGGCTTCGCCGTGGTGGCCTCTGAAGTACGCAACCTGGCGCAACGCAGCGCCACCGCCGCCACCGAGATCGCCGCGCTGATTGAAGAGTCCGGCCGCCGCGTCGGCAGCGGGGTGCAACTGGTGCACGATACCGGCAACACCATGCAGGAGATGACCCAGGCCGTCACGTCCATGCAGAGCATTATCAACGAGATCGCCACCGCCTCGGACGAACAGGCCAAGGGCATCAGCCAGGTGACGCTGGCGGTCAACGAGATGGACGGCACCACCCAGCAAAACGCCGCCCTGGTGCAGGAGATGTCTGCCGCAGCCAGCTCGCTGGAGGCGCAGGCGCAACAGCTCGCCCAGACAGTAGAGCAGTTCCGGTTGTCGGCCCAGCCTGCGTAACCGGCAACCGGATCGGTAGCTTGTCTGCGTGACAACGCGGCCACCCTGTCAGGTGGCCGCTTTTTTGTGCATGTGCGCCGGGCCGGTGATGCCTGCGTAACGGTTTTTGCCGGAACGCGTTATGCTGGGGGATACGCCTCCTTTAACACAAATTATCTTTCCGGAGACAATGTTGGCCCTATTCCGTAACCGGTCCCCTGAACGCATCATGCGCGCGTGTTTGATGATTATCAGCGCGGCGGTGCTGTTCACCGGCACCTGGTCGCTCTGGCACTCCTGGCACGGCACCGTGCAGGATGCCGAGAAGGACGCGAAAAACCAGTCGCTGTCGCTCTCGCGGCAGGCGCAGGATACCTTTTTACAGGTGGAACTCACCCTGGAGGAGCTGGCGCGCAACGCAGACGCGATGTTTGCCGCGCCGTCCCATTTTGCCGGGCCGGGCGGGCTGCTGGCCATGCAGAAGAGCAAACTGCCGCAGCTGAATGGGCTGTTCGTCTATGACGCGCAGGGGCGCTGGGTCACCACGACCGCGAAACACGTGCCGCCGCGGGCCAATAATGCTGACCGGGAATATTTTATCTGGCACCGTGAGCATAACGACGCGCTGATCCACGTCGGGCATGTGATCCGCAGCCGCTCCAGTGGGGAGCTGATCATCCCGGTGTCTCTGCGTCTGAATGATGCGCAGGGGGCGTTCCGCGGCGTGGTGCTGGGCACGGTGAGGGTCGATTTTTTCCGCCACTTTTATGGCTGGTATGAGCAGGGGCCGAACGATCTGCTCGGGCTGCTGCACGCTGACGGCACCATCCTTTATATGCGCCCCTTCCCGGACAGCGTGATTAACCGCAGCCTGGCGCACAGCCCGCTGTTTACCCGCCTGCTGAAAAGTGCGCTCACCGGCACCCGCACCTGGAAAAACCGGGTGGACGGCGTAACGCGCCTGACGGGCTATGCCCGGCTGGAGCGCTACCCACTGGTGGCGGTGGCCGGTTATGACCGTAATGCCTTACAGCGCACCTGGTTCAGCAATAATGCGGTGATCATCATCCTGAACGGCCTGCTGCTGTTGCTGGTGATCGTGCTGGGCCTGCTGGGGTTGAGGCAGTTCAACACCACCTTGCGTAAACAGCGTGAGCTGCTGGAAGTGCGTGACGAGCTGACGCGGGTCAACCATACCTTGCAGGATCTGGCGCTGGTGGACGGCCTGACCGGCATCGGCAACCGCCGCCAGTTCGATTTTTATCTGGAGCAGTGCCTGCTGCGTGCGAAAGGGTCCGGGTTGCCGGTGTCGCTGGTGATGCTGGACATCGACTTTTTCAAAAACTACAACGATGCCTTTGGCCATGTTGCCGGTGACGAATGCCTGAGGCAGGTCGCGGAGATCCTCGACCACCTGCCGCGCCGCGGTGCCGACCGGGTAACCCGCTACGGCGGCGAAGAGTTCGCGCTGATCCTGCCGGGCACCGGCGCCGATGAAGCCAGACAGGTGGCGAAACGCGCACTGGCGGCCCTGCGCCGGGCGGCCCTGCCGCACAGCGCCAGCCCGTTGCCGGAAAAAATCGTCACCCTGAGCGGCGGCGTCAGCACCGCCCACCCCGGCGGCAGCGCCGATGAGCTGAAACGGGCGGCCGATGCCGCGCTCTATCAGGCCAAACGCGCCGGCCGTAACCGGATTATGGGTGCCGGGGTGGCGTCAGAGGAGGAACCGTGCTTCAGGGGCTGAACCACCTTACGCTGGCCGTTTCAGATCTGGCTGCCAGTATGCGTTTTTACCACGGGCTGTTAGGCCTGGAGATTCAGGCGCACTGGGAGAACGGCGCTTACCTGAGTTGCGGTCCGTTATGGTTGTGTCTCTCTTATGATGCGGCCCGCCGTCCGGTCGCTGCGGGAAACAGCGATTATACCCACTACGCGTTTACGATAGCGGAACAGGATTTCACGCCTTTCACTGAACGTCTGCGCACTGCCGGGGTAGTCATCTGGAAAGAAAACCGCAGTGAAGGGGAGTCCTTTTATTTCCTCGACCCCGATGGTCATAAACTGGAAATCCATGTCGGCAGCCTGGCCCAACGACTGGCGGCCTGCCGTCAGTCGCCGTATGCCGGGATGGTGTTTAAGGATGAGCCATAAAATCCGCCCGGCATGATGCCAGCAGTATCCAGCGCCAGCCGGGCCGTGTTGACCGCTTACCCCTCACTGAACTGCGGGATTTCCTCAATCCGGGTAAACAGGGTCAGCCCCAGTGATTGCCCGAGGCGCACATCCTTATCTGCCCCCGCTGATGCGCCGGGGAGGCGCAGGATCGCATCACAATGGCCGATCAACCGGTGCGCCACCGGGTAGAGGAACGCTTCGCTGATCTCATCCCCAATCCGGGTTGACCCGGCCGTCTGCGCCAGCGGCAGCGCCAGCCATTCGCCAATCACCGGCGTATGCCCGCGTTGGTAAACCGCCAGCGCCGCCTGCGCCAGTTTCGCCAGGTTTTCGTTAATCTGCGCGAGCGAACCGTCAGTGCCGCTTCTGACCGGGCCGGCAATCAGGATCATCATTCTTTTCATTATCATCTCCTAGAGCTTCGCATGAATTGCAAGGTAGTGAAGCAACATGATGGTTTTGGCATCCATGATGTCGCCGGTGTCGATCGCCTTCAGGGCGCGTTCAAACGGCCACTCCAGCACCTCGATGTCTTCGCCCTCCTCTATCACGCCGCCGCCCTCCCCGCGGCGATGGCGCGCCGTGTATTCGCCGATGAAAAAGTAGAGCTTTTCCGTCACGGAGCCGGGGCTCATATAGGCCTCGAACACTTTCTCGACCTTTGTGATTTGAAAACCGGTCTCCTCTTCCGCCTCCGCCATTACCCGCGCTTCCGGCGAGGCGTTATCCAGCAGCCCAGCCGCCGCCTCAATCAAAAAGCCGGAATGGCCGTTGATATACACCGGAAAACGGAACTGCCGGGTCAGCACCACAGTGCGTTGGGCCTTGTTGTATAACAGGATCACCGCGCCGTTGCCGCGGTCATACGCTTCCCGGCTCTGCGTCTGCCAGGTGCCGTCGCGGCGCAAAAAGTCGAATGTGTAGGTTTTCAGGGTGTACCAGTTGTCAGATAACAGGGTTTCCCGGATGTGACGAACGCGCTGACAATCTTTTTCCATAGTGCAGGCCTCATAAGGGGTGACAAAAAACACGCTATCATGCACAATCGTGCAATATCAAGAAAATTCGTGAAGGATAAATGATGCTCGCCAGCCAACGGAAACAACAGATTTTGCAGATTCTCGCCGAAGAAAAACAGGTGCTCTCCTCAGAACTTAGCCAACGATTTGGGCTGTCTGAGGACTCTATCCGCCGTGATCTCAGGGAATTGGCAGCCGAAGGGCTGGTGCAGCGGGTGCACGGCGGCGCGCTGCCGGTGTCTGCCGCCCTGGCACCGTTCGATGTAAGAAAAAGCGTGCAGATAAACTCAAAACGTGCAGTGGCGAAAAGGGCCGCCAGCCTGATTCAGCCGGGCCAGGTGGTGCTGATGGATGGCGGTACCACCACGGAAGAGATGATCACTTTCCTGCCGCCGGATCTCGCCATTACGGTGGTCACCCACAGCCCAAGTATTGCCGTCGGGCTGGTCAGCCACCCGTCAGTTGAGGTGATCCTTATCGGCGGAACGCTGTTTAAACATTCGGTGGTGACGATGGGGGCATCTGTGCTGGAGGCTACCCGCCGGATAAATGCCGATCTGTTCTTTATGGGTGTCACCGGCGTGCACAAAACGGCCGGGTTCACCACCGGGAACTACGAGGAGGCGGGCATCAAACGGGCGCTTTCCGGGCGGGCCGCCGAAACGGTGGTGATGGCCTCACAGGAAAAAATCAATTCCGCCTCCCCGTTCGCCATCGGGGATCTCGCGTTGGCCGCTACGTTAGTGGTGGATACTGAGCTGGAACCAGAGATGGAGGCCGCCCTGGCCCGGCAACAGGTAGCGGTAATCCACGCCGATTAATGAAATTTTCTCATGACACCATTCTTCTTCCGGCACTTACGCTTTGCCGGTGTTTTTCCTATGCTTTTGTTCAGCTAAACACTCTGCTTATTCTGCTGACAGGAGATTCATCATGACGAAAATTTATCAGGCGGGTTCCCAGGCCTCGTATGCCGGGCCGGAAGAGTGGTTTACCGGCACCGTGCGGGTTGACCCGCTGTTTGCCGCTGAGGAACCGGCGCGCACCAGCGGCGGCAGCGTCACCTTTGAACCCGGCGCGCGTACCGCCTGGCACACCCACCCGCTGGGCCAGACGCTGATTGTCACCGCCGGGTTTGGCTATGTGCAGACCTGGGGCGAGCCGGCCCGCGAAATCCGCCCTGGGGATGTGGTCTGCATCCCGCCGCATGAGAAGCACTGGCACGGTGCCTCGGCCACCACGGCCCTGACCCACATCGCGCTACAGGAAGCGCAGGACGGCAAGGCAGTGGAGTGGCTGGAAAAAGTCACCGATGAACAATACGGTGGTCAATAAGCCTTTTTTCCCGGTAACCCTTATCACCCAGGAGGACGCGATTGGCGCGGGAAAACCTTAACGATCTGACAGCCTTTGTCACCCTCGCCCGTGAGAAGAGTTTTACCCGGGCCGCCGCGCAACTGGGGGTCTCGCAGTCGGCGTTAAGCCACAGCCTGCGTACCCTGGAAACGCGGTTGGGCATCCGGTTGCTGACCCGTACTACCCGCAGCGTGTCGCTGACGGATGCCGGTGAACATCTGCTGAACGATCTGGGGCCGTACATTGACGGCATCCAGGACACCTTGCAGTCGCTTAAGGATCTCAACGGCACACCGTCCGGCACCATCCGCATCTCCACTTCTGATTACGCCATCAATACCGTGATCTGGCCGAAAGTGCGGGGGTTATTGCGCGACTACCCGGAGATCCATCTGGAGCTGATTGATGACTATGCGCTGACCGATATTGTCTCCAACCGGTTTGATGCCGGTACGCGGCTGGGCGAGCAAATTACCAACGGCATGGTGTCGGTGAAAATCGGGCCGGATGTCCGCTTTGCGGTGGTCGGCGCGCCCGGCTATTTCACGCAGCACCCGGTGCCTGAACACCCTAACGATCTGCTGCAACATACCTGCATTAATCTGCGCTTTCCTACCCACGGCAATCTGTATGTCTGGGAGTTTGAAAAAGACGGCAAAAGCGTCAATGTGAAAGTGGAAGGCCAACTGGTGTTCAGCCGGATTTACCAGAACCTGTCTGCCGCGCTGGAGGGGTTCGGGCTGGCGCATGTGCCGCGTGACATCGCCGAACCCTACATTGCCCGCGGGGAACTGGTCAGCGTGCTGGAGGACTGGTGCCCCTATTGGGACGGCTATTACCTCTATTACCCGAGCCGCCGCCAGCCCTCAAAAGCCTTCAGCCTGCTGCTGAATGCGTTGCGCTTCTACCAGTAACGCCTTGTACATTAACCGGCATCGCGCCGGTTAACGGCCTCAGCACACGCTGGGTTACTGGGTGTACTGTGCGTCACTCACCTTTTCCAGCCAGGCCACGGCCTCTCCTTCCGGCGTTGCCTCCTGGATCGCCAGATGCACCATGCCTGTTTTGTCTGTCGCGCCGTGCCAGTGTTTCACGCCCGGCGGGCAGTGCACCACATCCCCCGCGCGAAGGGTCTTTTTCTCACCACCCCATGCCTGCACCCAGCCGGTGCCGGAAGTGACGACCAGCGTTTGCCCGAGCGGGTGGGTATGCCACGCCGAACGCGCGCCCGGCTCAAAGGTGACATACGCGCCGGTGGCGCGCTGCGGCGGCACCGGCGAAGTGAACAGCGGATCAACCCAGACACGGCCGGTAAAATTCGCCGCTGGCCCTGGGACAGAGGCGCGGTCTTCACTTTTTGTCAGGCGCATCTGGGTCGCTTCGGTCTCCACGGCCTGGGCAGGCAGGGCAAAGGCCAGCATCAGGGGCACGGCGGCAGGGGTAAAACGCATCATCAAGGCATCTCCTGTTTCAGCATGGAAAAGGTGGGCAGTCGGGTGCTGAACGTGGGAACGTTCTGCGCAGCCTTACAGGGAGGGTATCGGGCAGCGACGGGCCAGAGAAGGGGCGGATCGTGATAACTGTTATGAATAAAACCGATAACACGCCCCGATTCATGCGCTTACTTCATAACTGCCAGCAAATTATCGCTATATTCTGCTGAGTCACCCCTGACTACACTATGCCTCTTATATCCATTATGTTGGCCGGCGCGGCTTGCCTGCGTCCGGCGATGTTTATTCCAGGAGAATGATGACGATGTCAGTCACAACTGAGGCGACGCGCCCGCGCCAGATGTGGAGCGCCGTCGGGGCGATGACGCTCTGTGTTGCCATGCTTATTGCCTCTGAATTTATGCCGGTGAGCCTGCTGACGCCGATTGCCCGGGATCTCCATGCCACACAGGGCATGGCCGGGCAGGCGATTTCGGTATCCGGGTTGTTTGCCGTGCTGACCAGCCTGCTGATCGCGCCGCTTGCCGGGCGGTTTGATCGCCGCCACATCCTGATGCTGATGACCTTACTGATGATGGCCTCGCTGGTGCTGATCGCCCTGGCCCCCAGTTTTGGGGTGCTGATGGCGGCACGCGCCTTTCTCGGGATGGCGGTAGGCGGTTTCTGGGCGCTCTCGACCGCCACGGTGTTGCAACTGGTGCCTGAACCGCTGGTGCCGAAAGCACTGGGCATGATCTATATGGGCAATGCGGTGGCGACGGCATTCGCCGCCCCGGCCGGGGCCTATCTGGGGGCGGTGATCGGCTGGCGCGCAGTATTCTGGGGGCTGGTGCCGATGGTGGTGGCGAACCTGCTGTGGCAGTGGGTCAGCCTGCCGGCGATGCCGCCGCGCGCCGGCATTCCGCTGTCACGGGTATTCAGCCTGCTGAAACGCCGCCATGTCGGGTTTGGCATGCTGGCGATTATGCTGACCTTCGCCGGGGCGTTTGCCTCGTTCACTTACCTGCGGCCTTTCCTGGAAACAGAAACCGGTGCCGCGCCGGAACAGCTCTCCCTGCTGCTGCTGGGGCTGGGCGCTGCCGGATTCGCCGGCACCTATATTGCCGGGCAGTTACTGGCGCGGGATCACCTGTTGCAACTGCTGCGCGGTTTGCCGGTGCTGCTGGCGCTGGCCACCGCGGGCCTGTTGCTGATGGGGCATTTTGTGCCGGGCGTGGCGGTGATGATGATCCTCTGGGGCGGCATTAATGCCGCGATCCCGGTCTGCTGGTCTACCTGGCTGTCCCGCGCCCTGCGTGACGAACCGGAAAGCGGCGGCGGGCTGATGGTCGCCTGTATCCAGCTTGCCATTATGCTGGGCGGTGCGCTGGGCGGCCTGCTGCTCGACCATTTCTCCAT
>NZ_PJZI01000035.1 GCF_002858805.1 Chimaeribacter arupi | reverse complement strand
TCAGTTAATATTTAAGCGAACATTAATACTTATTTAAGCGCCGATTAATTGATTCGCCTTACCCGCTAAAAAATGCGTTTTTAGTGATATAAAAATAACGCATGGTTAACCTTTTTCCGTCGGATTTTATGAAATAAACAGGGGGGAAAGGGAGATAAAAACGTATTGCCTGCGGCATTAACCCGGTATTTATCCTTAATAAAGGATTTTTTATTCCCGCGTGAATCGCCCGAAAACGAAAAAAATCGAAAGAACGGTATGGAGAGTATGGGAAAGGTCAGGCAGCGGTTGGCCGTTTCACAGTCAATGACAAGGGCTTACCCCCTGCTTCCGCACATTTAGATCATAATACAAATCGAAATCATTACCATTTCCTATCAGGCTCGCTTACACTGACCGACAGAGGCCGTGCCGGGGTATCTGCCGGGGCGGGAGGACTGATAAAAAGATTTCTGGTGCCAGGCGCATGACGATGCTGACAATTTTAGACTCCTTTGCCGATGGCCCGCTGGATTGGGTCAAAACCATGTTTATCCCTTATGACGCCGACGCCCCGCGGACGGTGCCTGCCGGCCGCCTGTTGACGCCGGGAGGTGCACGTGATGTGCTCGCCGCCTACCTCGCCGCACACGATGCCTCTGAGCACCGCGCCCGTGTCTCCATGTGGTCACAATGGTATTTTGCCCGCTTGTTGCCGGTCTGGATGATTGTGAACCTCTCCCACCACTGGCAATTGCCGATTAACGCTGACCGCGTCTGGTTCCAGCTCAATGAAGATGGCCTGCCGCTGCAATTTATGTTGCAGGGCGACGGCGAGCCGGTCACCGAGCCCGACCCGCTTGTGCGGTTTGCAGGCATGGTGCAGCATATTGCGCCGGTCTGCGGGATACTGGCGGATCTCGCCGGGCTGAAGCCGGGGATCTTCTGGAATAACGCCGCCGTGCGCATCCAGTGGGGGATTGAACAGGCTGAGCTGGTGAACGCGGATGTCACGCCCGGCCAGGCCCTGCTGGCCGCCCGCACCCTGTGCGACGGCAGCAAGAATGCGCTGTTCGAGCCTACCCGCCATGAAATCCCGACCGATGCAGAAAGCCCCTCCTTCCGCCGCCAGTGCTGCCTGCGCTATGAGCTGTGCGACCACGAAATGTGCCCCTCCTGCCCGCTGCTGCTGGCAGAAAAACGCCGTCGCCCGGCCACGGTGTGAGCAGAAAAAAGCCTGTTTACTCAGCCTGCTGCGCGCCCGGCATAGCTTATACAGAAAAAGAGTTTGATCTTACCCGGTTATAACTATAAATATGAGGGCGACCCCGCAACCGTTTCCCTGCGCGCGGGCCGACTCTGACCACGAGGTAACGATCATGAAAACGAGCAGCTCTGCCCGCGTCTCTGCGTCGTTGAAGGGGCTGGCCACCCAGGCCGCCCTGCTCTCTGCTGCGCTGCGCGCCTCTCTGCTGGCGCCGGTCTCGCAGACCTGGCGTACCCTGACCGGCCAACAGGCGCCGCTGGCCGCCCGTGTTATCCGCCGTTATGCCCTGCCCTCCACGCGCACGTTCAGTGTGGCGGAAGGCTTTTTTGGCTTTATCCCGATTGAGTCTTTTGAGAGTGAACGTTATGTGCTGGAAGTGATGCACGCCGGCCGCTGTTACCAGGTGGAAGTGCCGCTGCATGTCTACCAGCAGGCCGCCATCGGCGGGCATATTGATATCCATACCCACTGACGCCGCCGCATAAAAACAAAAAAGGCGCCGGGAAGGCGCCTTTTTTTATGGCGGCAACGGCATTATGCCGTGGGGGTGCCGCCGCGTTTTTGCGCATACATCAGGGCATCCGCCTGTGCCAGCAAGTCAGCCACCGGCACCGCCTGCCTGCCGTCATACTCAATCTGCCCCACGCTGTAACGTAATGCGTACCCGCGCCCGCTCCGGGCGTTATACCCGGCAATATGGTCCTGCAAACGCGCCAGCGCCTGCTGAGTCTCCTGCTGCCCGGCATTGGTCAGCAACACCGCGAACTCATCGCCGCCAAGCCGCCCTACCACATCGCTGTCACGCAGGCTGTCGCGCATCAGTGCCGCGAACGTTTTCAATGCCTGGTCGCCTTCGGCATGGCCAAAGGTGTCATTGATGGCCTTGAAGCCGTTCATATCAAAAAACAGCAACGACGCAGGCAGCGCCAGCCGGTGGCAGACGTCCAGCGCATGCTGGCCCAGCGCCTCAAAACCGCGGCGGTTGGAGATCTGCGTCAGCTCATCCATCGTCGCCAACTGCATGGCGGTGATCTCCTGCTCCGCCATGGCGGCCAGATCGCGCAGCAGCATCCGGTCTTCTTCATTCAGCGCGCGCGGGGCAGTATCAATCAGGCAGAGGGTGCCGAGCTTGATGCCGTCCGGCACCATCAACGGGCAACCGGCATAAAAGCGGATGCCCGGCTCGCCGGTCACCAGCGGGTTATCATGAAACCGGCTGTCGTTTTGCGCATCCGGCACTTCCATGATGTCATCCGCCAGGATGGCATGGCCGCAAAAGGAGACATCACGCGGCATCTCCTGCACCTCCAGGCCCTGGCAGGACTTGAACCACTGGCGGTTCATGTCCACCAGCGACACCAGCGCAATCGGCACATCAAACAGACGCCGCGCCAGCCGGGTCAGGCGGTCAAAGCGTTCTTCCGGCAGCGTATCGAGGATATTGTAGGCACGGAGGGTGGACAGGCGTTGATGCTCGTCAGTCGGTTGGGCGGGCGGTTGCATAACACTCTCATTCTCTGGTGGGGCTAAAGATGGGTAAAAAGGCATCAATGTGCTGACATTGCAGCCGAAAGCGCTATTCAAACATGGATAAAAGTGAAAGTCACCTTTCGCAAGACCGCGTATTCATTAAGGAAATAAGGGGGCAGGAAGGGGATCCGGCGCGCCGTCCGCCTGTCCGCCCCGGCATTGCACCGGAGGCGGGAGGGCTACGACGGAGTGGGCAGGGTTATTCTGCCCGGAGGGAGTTCATATCAATCACAAAGCGGTACTTCACGTCGCCACGGCTCATGCGGGCAAACGCCTGCTCAATTTCATCCATGCGAATTACTTCGACATCAGCAGTGATGCCATGTTCCCCACAAAAATCGAGCATTTCCTGAGTTTCTTTCATGCTGCCGATCGAGGTGCCGGCAATGCTCAGGCGTTTGAACACCATCGGTGTGATGTCAGGGGCCTGATGCGGGCTGTCCGGGATGCCGACCAGGATCAGCTTACCGTTGCTTTTCAGCGTCGCCAGATAGGGGTTCAGGTCATGCGGGGCGGCCACGCAGTTCAGGATCATATCCAGGCGGTTCGCCTGGGCGGCCATCTGGCGCGCATCGGTGGAGACCACCACCTGTTTTGCGCCAAGGCGCAGCGCATCCTCACCTTTGCCCGGCGACGTGGTAAACAGCACCACCTCGGCCCCCATCGCGGTGGCCAGTTTCACCGCCATATGGCCCAGCCCGCCCAGCCCCACCACGCCGATGCGCTGGCCGGGCTGCACATTCCAGTGGCGGAGCGGTGACCAGGTGGTGACACCGGCGCACAGCAGCGGGGCCACTGCGGCAGGGTCGAGCTGTTCCGGCACGCGTACCACGAAATCCTGGGCGACCACGATGTCCGTGGCGTACCCGCCAAAGGTGGTTCCGCCTGTCACGCGCTCTTCACCGTTGTACGTGGCGGTGAAGCCGGTGTCGCAATACTGTTCTTCGCCCTCATGGCAGGCGGCACACTGGCCGCAGGAGCCGACCATCACCCCCACGCCGACGCGCTGGCCGACCTTGAAGCGGCTGACGTTTGCCCCGGTTTCGGTGACGTGGCCGACAATCTCATGGCCCGGCACCAGCGGGTAGCGGCTCATGTTCCACTCATTGCGGGCCATGTGCAGGTCGGAGTGGCAAACGCCACAAAACGCGATCTCAATGCGGACGTCATCCGGCCCGGTGTCACGACGGTCAAAATGGAAAGGTGCGAGTGCCGCCTGGGCGGACTGGGCGGCATAGCCAAAAGATCGTTTCATCGGAATCCCCGTTTTTGAAGGGGGCGAACCCTAAAGCCTGCGGCATTTCACATCAAGTTTTCTGCCTGGGGAAATGTGCCAAAATGTGGCAGCAGCGAAAAGGCCTGCGGCCGCCGGGTGAACGCGGCACAACGCGCGCAAGCCCCCGGTTCACCCGCCCTGCACGGCCCGGCGCACACCGCGCCATCCGGGCATCTGGATGGCTGATCTCGTTACATCTTTTTACAAGCTTGTTGCTTTATCCGCCAGAAACCCGCCCTGACCTGGCCGGGGCACCGCGCTGCTTTTGCCTTATTTTTCAACTGCTGCCGTGGCCGGAAGGCGGGTTTGCCGCCGCTGCTGACGGGCAAACGGCGTGCTGAATGGCAGCGATAGTTTGACTCCCCGGTGCGGCGATGATAATCGTTATCACTCTTATTTAAAGCAGACGAGACCGTGATGACAGAGACTTTCCCCCTGCGCCGCACCCAGTGCTGTATTTCCGGCGGCGGCCCGGCAGGCATGATGCTGGGTTATTTGCTGGCACGCCGCGGCATTGAGGTCGTGGTGCTGGAGAAGCACGCCGATTTCCTGCGTGATTTCCGCGGTGACACCCTGCACCCCTCGACGCTGGAGGTGATTCACCAATTGGGCTGGCTGGAGGAGTTTTTGCAGCTGCCGCACCAGCGCATGGAACGCTTACAGGCGGAGATGGGCGGGCAGGAGATGACCATTGCGGATTTCACCCGGTTGCCGACCCGCTGCAAATTCATGGCCTTTATGCCGCAGTGGGATTTCCTCGACTTTCTCCAGCGTAAAGCCGCCGCCCTGCCCACCTTCACGCTGTTGATGGAAAGCCGCGTGACCGGCCTGCGGGTTGACGCCCAACAACGCGTCATTGGCGTGGACGCGATGACACCGCAGGGCGCGCTACAGATTGAGAGCGATCTGGTGGTGGGGTGTGACGGCCGCCACTCCACGGTGCGCGCCCTGGCCGGGTTACAGAGCCGGGGTTTTGGTGCACCGCGTGATGTGCTGTGGCTGAAAATCCCGAAACACGCGGATGACCCGGCGTGGTCGACCGGCCACCGCGGGCCGCGCAAGAATTTCATTATGATTGATCGGGGTGACTACTGGCAGTGCGGCGTGTCAATCGACAAAGGCAGCCTGCCGGCCTTACAGCAGGCGGGTTTACCGGCCTTCCTGCATCAGGTGGCGGCCGGCGCGCCGTTTGACGCCGACCGGCTGGCGTCGGCCATCACGGACTGGGAACAGGTGAAGTTGCTGAGCATCCGCATTGACCGGCTGGACCACTGGGCGCGGCCGGGGCTGCTGTGCATCGGCGACGCGGCGCACGCCATGTCCCCGATTGGGGGTGTCGGGGTAAACCTGGCGATTCAGGACGCCGTCGCCACCGCCAACCTGCTGGCCGCGCCGTTACAACGCGGCGTCCCGACGTTGCGCCAGCTCAGCCGCGTACAGCGCCGCCGCACCTTCCCCACCAAAGCCACGCAATTTTTGCAGGTGATGATGACGCGCCGGTCAGGCAGCAACAAACGCCCGCCGGCGATGATCCGCGCCCTCGGCCGCTGGTTGCGCCAACGCCCCTGGCTGCCGTTCCTGTTCGGCCGCCTCATCGGCGTCGGGTTCCGGCAAGAATTGCCGAAGTAACCCACGTTTCTCTGATGCTGCGGCCCGCGCAGCATCCCCCTGCACCCGCCCGCTAATCATCAATTTTTTATCTTTTAAATCATAAAACTATATCAATTTTCTATAGCCTATTTTGTCTACCCGCCTCCTTTCCCACGTGCTGGAATAGCCGCCGTTAATGGGCCACTTAAAAGGGAAAAACGATGGGATGGAATAAACACACTGCGGCGGTTTATATCAGACAACATGCAACATCATCCTCACAAGGAAGATGCGCAGCCTTTACCCGCCGGGCTATTAATGCAGGCGGCGTAAATATAGGACAGACGTTGCATGCAAAAGATTATGGTCGTTTACTCAGCAACGCAGGTTTTACGGTGATTGGTACAGGAGAAATGTTGCAAGAGGGTGATGTCGTCGTAATCCAGCCCTATCCGGGCGGTAACGAAAGCGGGCATATGGCGATGTATGATGGGCAGAATTGGTATTCCGATTTTCGCCAACGTGACATGTGGGGTGGCCCGGGTTACCGGTCAGCACGGCCCGCGTATAAAATTTACAGGAGACGCTGATGCGTGCACTTTTCCTGTTTGTGTTGCTGTTTGTGTTGCTGTTATCCGGCTGTGCTGCCTCTACGGCCACACCTGAGCAGCAGGTTGATGCGTTCTACCGGTTCTATCTGGATGCCTTTGTCAGCGGCAGCGTTGAGAGCACCTACAGTTCGCCCACCCTGCGACGTTATGTGGCGGCGGAGACGTTGGATCGGTTGAGTGTCATTGAAAAGATCGAGGAGCAGCAGATAGTCGGTTCTGATTATTTTATCTATGGTCAGGATTATGCCCCGGAATGGATTGCCGGGTTACAGGTGGGGCCTGCCGCAGACTACCTGGGCGGCAAAGTGCTGGACGTCCGGCTTGGTCGGGAAGCGGGGAAAACGCAGCGCCTGCGCGTCTACCTCCGGCGCGAACAGGGCCTCTGGAAACTTTACCGGGTCAGAAACCTCAGCGATCAGTATGAACAACCGATTTTTGACGACCACGCCCTCGCCGCCGCCCAAGCCCAGGCGGCGACGTTAGTGCAGTAAATACCCCCCTACTTTGTCTTTACATACCCAAAGATTTGCAGTCTGGTGGGGGTATTAAATTATTGCCGAACGAAGACACAGGGCCGGGTGAGCGCACAGAGCAGATAAAAATCGTCCCCTACTCTTTCCTTACATACCAAAAGATAGGCAGTCTGGTGGGGGCATTAAAATTATTGCCGACGAAGACGCAGGGCCGGGTGAGCGGGCAGGACGCCCTACTTTGTCCTTACATACCGACAGATTTGCAGTCTGGTAGGGGCGTAAAAAGCATTGCCGAATGGAGCCGCAGGGCCGGGTGAGCACACAGGACAAATTGGCCGGGAGCCAATTTGAACAACGCGCAGCGTTGGCCCCGAAGGGGTGAGCCCCAGGGATGGGGCGAATAATTCCGCGAGAGTCGCAGCCACGCTGGGAGCGTGTCTGCGGCGGCCCGGTTAGCCCGGAGGCGGAGTGAGGGCACCCGCGAGAGCGGGCAATGATTCAGCCAGGGTGCCCAAGGCGCGGGGATGCAAGGGGCGGGCGCCTACGCGCCCCTTGCGCGGTGGCGGCAGCGGGGTAACAAAGAGGCGCATATCGTATGCCAACGCAACCACCTCGATCTAAGTGGATAGTTCACCAACGCACCAACCCCGATCTAAAAAGAGGGCTTCCGCATGCCAATGCGATCATTCCATCTCCCTCACACTCCCCCTCAACATCACCGTCGCCGGGAACGCCTCCTGCGCCGGCGGCTCCGCCAGATACCCGAGGCGGTGCAGCAACAGATGGGCCGCAGCAGCGCCCATCTCGTGCCCCGGCTGGCGCACGGTGGTGAGCGGCGGTGAGATGCGCGACGCCGCTGAAATATCATCAAACCCGGTGACGCTGAGCACCTCCGGCACGGCGATGCCCTGTTGCTGGCAGGCACGGATCAGGCCAATCGCCATCAGGTCATTGGCGCAGAGCACCGCCGTCGGCCACTGGTCGCGCGGCTGCGCCAGGATCTGTTGCGCCGCGTGCTCGCCGCTCCGTTCGGTGTAATCACCTTCAATCAGCGGCAGGTGCGCCGGGTCCAGCCCCTGCTCACGGCAGGCGTCATGGTAACCGGCCAGCCGCTGCTCGCTGGTCCACAGCCCCGGCGGGCCGCCGAGCAACAACAGCTTCCGGTGGCCGCAGGCCAGCACGTGGCGGGCAATCGCCGCCGCGCCCTGCCGGTTCTGCGCGCTGATAAAGGGCGCCTCAATCCCCGGCAGGCACTCATCCACAAACACCATGGCACCGCGGCTGGCCAGTGCCTGCAACGAGGGGCTGGGGCGGCCGGTGCCGGAGAGGTAGATAACCCCGTCCAGCCGCTGGGTACGCAGCACCTGCGCATAATGCTCTTCACGGGCGGTGTCAGACCAGGTCAAACAGAGCACCAGCAGGAAATCGGACTGATCCAGCACCAGCTGGATGCCCTCCGCCACATCGGCGAAAAAGGCGTTCCCGAGATCCGGCACGATAAAGCCAATCGAGGAGATGCGGCGGCTCTTGAGGCTGCGGGCGGCATTGCTCGGCTCAAAGCCGAGATCGGCAATGGCCTGCAATACCCGTTCGCGGGTGCGGGCCGCCACCGGCCGCCCGCTGTTGTTGATTACCGCGCTGACCGTGCCGATCGACACCTCAGCGCGGCGCGCCACGTCACGGATGGTCGGGCGCGGCGTGTCTGTCATGGTGCATCGCGCCAGTAGCGGCGTGACCAGCGGCGGGCTTTCGACCCGTTGCGCCACGGCGTCATCAGGTACTCCGCACCGACCACCAGCAGGAAGCTCACCACCCCCAGCAGCGCCAGGAACACAATCGCGGAAAACGTCCCTGCCGTGTTCAGGCGCGAGTTGGCCTGAAGCAGGTAGGCCCCCAGGCCGCCGCTGGTGGAGGCTGTCCACTCCCCAATCACCGCGCCGGTGACGCTGAAGGTCGCCGACAGCTTGAGGGCGGAAAACAGCGGCGTGTAGGTGGCAGGCAGCTTCACATAGCGGAAGATTTTGGCGCGCGACGCGCCCATCGACTTCACCAGGTTGAGCATGTCACGGTCTACGGAGTTGAGGCCGTCCAGCACGTTCACCACCACCGGGAAGAACACCACCAGCGCCACAATCACCAGTTTCGGGGCCAGCCCGAAACCGAGCCAGATGGTCAGCGCCGCCGAGATGGCGATCACCGGCACCGCCTGGCTGGCGATCAGGATCGGGTAAAGCACGCTGCGCACCCAGCCGGACATATCCATCAGCACGGCGAAGGCAAACCCGCTGACCGCGCCGAGCAAAAAGCCCATCAGGAAGGTCAGGAAGGTGATGCGGAAGCCCTCCCACAGCGTGTCCCAGTCGGAGAGCGTGTGCTCGAGGGTGCGTTCCGGCGAGGGCAGCACGTAGGCCGGGATGTCAAACCAGCGGACGGCCAGGTCCCACGCGAGGACAACCAGCACCAGTGCCACCACCGGCCCGCCGAGGCGCAGCATCCAGCCGCGCCAGCCAAAGGGTTCAGTGTACATGGGCCTGATCCTCCGCCGTGGGTTGGGTCTCATCCTGGTAAATCAGGCTGAGGATCTGCTTTTTCAGCGCCATAAAGGGTTCACTGGTCAGGCAGGAGAGCGGGCGCGGGCGCGCCAGTTCCACCGGGAAGATGGCGTTCACCCGGCCGGGGCGCGGCGTCATGACCACCACGCGGTCCGCCAGGAAGATCGCCTCGTCAATATCGTGGGTGACGAACACCACGGTGCGCTTTTGCTCCTGCCACACCGTGAGCAGCCACTGCTGCATCGACAGGCGCGTCTGGGAATCGAGCGCGCCGAACGGCTCATCCAGCAGCATCACGTCATGCTGCATCGCCAGCGTGCGCATCAGCGCCACCCGCTGGCGCATCCCGCCGGAGAGGGCCGCCGGGTAGTGGTTGATAAAATCGCCGATGCCGTAACGGCGCGCCAGCTCGACCCCGGCGCGGCGTTGTTCGGCGGTGGCGCGCCCTTTGAGCGTCGCCCCCAGCACGATGTTATCGATCACCGTGAGCCACGGCAGCAGCAGATCTTTTTGCAGCATATAGCCGACGTGGCCGGTTTTGCCGGTCACGTCGTCGTTGTCGATCAGGATGCGGCCGGAACTCGGCGTGAGCACGCCGGAGATCAGGTTAAACAAGGTACTTTTGCCGCAGCCGGACGGGCCGACCACAGAAATGAACTCCCCCTCGGCGACCTGAAGATCGGTAGGGGCCAGCGCGGTCAGGTCACCAAACCGGCGCGACACCTGCTCGATCCTGAGTTTTGCTTGGGACATCGGGTATTCCTTTCATCATCAGCGGGCGTTACAGGATTTCACACCGCTCGCGGCCAAACCAGACCAGATCCTCAACTTTCACGGCAATATCACCGCGGGCGGCAAACGGCTCCACCGCCCACGCGCCCCACATCGGCGTGCTGTTACCGGCATCAATGAAATTGTGCAGGTACGCCGCGCCGGGGGTCAGCGAGTGGCCGATGTTCGCCAGCAGGTCGAGCAGCACAAAGCCCTCGGCCTCCAGCCGGCTATGGCACAGGCCGAACAGTTCGTTGGCCGGCATACCGGGGCGGCACTGCGCCAGCACCTCGTAGTGCAACGCCTCGAGATCGCGCAGCGCCTCGGTGGCCAGCGGATGGTCGCCGATCACCTTGCAGCGGGTGCAGTCGCCCCAGAACCCTTGCTGGGTAATCGGGTGCACATCAATCATCAGCACATCCTGCGCAGCGGCCGCACGGGTGGTCGGCGCATGGGTCGGGAAGCAGATGCGCGCATTCTCCCCCAGCCCCACGGTGGTGATTGTCCAGATCCCGGCTGCGCCCTGCTGTTCCAGCGCCTCACACACGGCCAGCTCAATCTGCTGTTCGGTGATGCCGGGCGCGGCGGCCGCCAACCCGGCGTCGGCGACGGCTTTCGCCATCTTTTGTGCATGGCGAAGACCGGCCGGTGCCTCAAAAGCGACATCCGGGCCGGGCTTGTAGCGCCACTCAGGCACCCAACGGGTGCCCGGTTCGCGTGTGCTCATCCTCAGTTCCCCTGCGGCAGGTAATCGTTGGTGTAGTACTGGTTCGCCGGCAGGGTCTCTTTCACGATCCCTTCCGCTTTCACTGCGTTCAGCAGATCAGTCCAGGCGGTGTCGCTGAGTTTCAGCTGATCCGCGCCGGGGTTGCCCAGCAGGGTGATGGTGTCCGCCCATTGCTGTTTGATGAACGCCGGGTCATAGGCTTTGCTGTAGAGTTTGGTGAAGGCCGCGGTGCCTTCGTCCGGGTGGGCGATGGCGTAAGCGATACTCTTCTCGGTGGCGCGCATAAAGGCTTTGGCCTTCTCCGGGTTGGCCTTCAGCCAGCGCTCGTTACCGGCCAGCATAAAGATCGGGGTGTTCGGCACGCCGTGTTCAACCGCCGGCAGGAATTCCGGTTTCTGTTTGCCGGTGGTGACGACGCCGGTGCCTTCCGCGTTGGTGATGCCGGTGATGGCGTCTACGCGTTTTTGCAGCAGCAGCGGCACGGTGTCATCGGCGGCGGCCACCATGGTGATGTCTTTCAGCGTCAGGTTGGCGCTTTTCAGCATCAAGGCCAGCTGGGCTTTGGTCCAGGCGTCATTGTAGATGCCGATGGTTTTGCCTTTCAGCTCAGCCACGGTGAATTTTTCGCCCTGGCGGGAGACGATGCCCCAGTTGTTGCCCTGGCCGTAACGGCCGATGGCGGTGACCGGCGCGCCCTGCTCTTTGGCGAAGATGATGTCCATCACGGTGGTGAAGGCGAGGTCTGCACGGCCGGTGCCGAGGAATTTCATGGTATCGGCCACGGTCGGCGGTGCCACGATGTTCAGGTCAATGCCTTCTGCCGCATAGAAGCCCTTCTCTTTCCCCAAAATCCACGGGATCCAGAAGCCGTCCGCCACCGGCCACTCCTGCACAAAGGTAATTTTGGTCAGTTCAGCAGCCTGGGCCTGCGGGGTCGCCATGCCGGCACCCAGCCACGGGGCCAGCGCCACAGCACCGGCCAGCAAGGCCCCTTTCAGGATTGAACGTCGTTGCATCGGTATTCTCCATTTGCCTAAGTGAATAAAGGGGGGCTTCTTCACGTGCTTTCCTGCCACGCGCTAAGCCAAATCAACCGCACGAATTATCAGCAATCCGCAGATAGTGAAACGGTTTGATGAATTATGTCAATAACTTACATAAATATTATTTATTTGTTGAATGCATAGGCGATTAATGACACATTTTTTCCCGTTGAAACGGTTCAACTTTGACTATTATTTACCCTGTCAAGAGACATGCGCATTTCGTGCACTTGGCCGGGCGAGCCCGGAGGGAGAGCAAGGGTGGAAAAAACCAAACAGGTATTGCTGGTCGGTGAAACGTGGGTCAGTGCGGCCACACATTATAAGGGATTTGACCAGTTCGGCAGCGTGACGTTCCACAGCGGCGCGGGGCCGCTGAGCGCCGCGCTGGCAAAGACAGAATTCCAGCTGACGCACCTGCCCGCCCATCAGGCGGTGGAGCAGTTGCCGTTTACCGCAGAGGCGCTGGCCGCGTATGACGCCATTTTGCTGTCAGATATCGGCGCAAGCTCACTGCAACTGCACCCGGACGTCTGGCTGCACGGTAAACCGGTTCCCGACCGGCTGAAATTGCTGCGCAGTTATGTGGAGCAAGGCGGCGCACTGGCGATGTTTGGCGGTTACCTGAGTTTTCAGGGCATTGACGGCAAGGCGCGCTGGCGGCGTACCCCGGTGGAAGAGGTATTGCCGGTGAACTGCCTGCCGTATGACGACCGGCTGGAAGTGCCGGAAGGGTTTTCCGCCGCGGTAGAGCCGTGGGCCGCCGACCACCCAATCCTTGCGGGCGTCCCGGCGGCGTGGCCGTTGCTGCTGGGGGCGAATGAGGTGGAGGTGAAACCGGGCGCGGACGTGCTGGCGCGCCTGCCGGCCGGCCAGGGCGGCCACCCGCTGCTGGTGACGGGCCGCTATGGCCGGGGCCGCACACTGGCCTGGACGTCCGATGTCAGCCCGCACTGGCTGCCGCAATCCTTCATTGACTGGCCCGGTTATGCGACGCTGTTCACCAATATGCTGCGCTGGCTGACGGCCGCGGAGTAACCGCAGCGGCAGAAATTCAACTATCCTTGATGTTTCGGACGTGCTGTTTATCAGGAGTAGTGTGAATGAATATTGCCTGTCTGGGTTGGGGATCGCTGATATGGAAACCGGGTCCGGTGCCGGTAGCAGGCGAATGGTACACGGATGGCCCCGAGGTACCGATTGAGTTTTCACGGGTGGGGGATGGCGGCGAGCTGGCCACGGCAGTCTGTTTTACCGCGCCGCCGGTGCCGGTGTTCTGGTCGCTGCTGACTACCTCTTCCCTGGCAGAAGCGTGTGACGCCCTGCGCGAACGGGAGCAGATCCCCGCTGCCCGGCGTGACGGCATCGGGCTGATGTTCACCGCCGGTGACCCGGAAGGGCTGCTGCCCGCCTGGGCGGCCGCACGCAACATTGACGCCGTGATCTGGACGGCCCTGCCGCCGAAAATCGACGGGAGCGAAGGGCGCATCCCGTCGCGTGACGAGGCCCTCGCCTACCTCAGCAGCCTGACGGGCGAGACGCGCGACCACGCCATGAACTACATTGAGCAGGTGCCGCCGCAACTCGACACCCCCTACCGGCGGGCGATCCGCCGCCAACTGGGCTGGGGCGGCTGACCGGCTCAGAACCGCACGATCCCTTTAATCAGCGCGCGGTTGCCGATCACGCGCGTGTCAAACTCCTCCGCCAGGGTGGAAAACTGGAAATGGTGGGTCAGCATGATGCCGGGGTGCAGTGTGCCGGCCGCCATTAACGCGCTGACGTTGGCAAAATCCTCCCGCGTGGCGTTACGGCTGCCCATCACTGTCGCTTCCCGCTTATGGAATTCCGGGTCGGCTATCTCCAGCATGCCTTTGTGCAACCCGACAAACACCACGCTGCCGCCGTGGCGGATTAGCGTGACCGCCCCGTTCATCGCCTGCGGGCTGCCGGTGGCATCAATCACCGTTTCCGGCAGCAGGCCGCCCAATGCACCCCGCAGGTGCGCCTGAAACGCGGCGTCCATCGGGTTGAGGGCCGGTAACCCCAGCACCTGCGTGACATGCGCCCGCCGTTCTGCGCTGGTGTCACTGACCACCACCTGCGCGCCGTCTGCGTCGGCAATCGCCGCCACCCCCAGCCCGATCGGCCCCGCCCCGCTCACCAGCACCGCCTGCCCAGGCCGCAGCGCCGCCCGCCGCACCGCATGGGCGCTGATGGCAAACGGCTCCAGCAGGGCGGCGGCTTCCGGGTTGAGATCGCCCACCGGCAGCAGGTTGCTCACCGGCACGCTGATAAACTCGCAAAATGCGCCGTCCTGATGCACGCCAATCACCGAAATACGTTCACAACAGTTAGGCTTGCCGCCGGAACAGGCCGGGCAGGTGCCGCAGGCCAGATAGGGGATCAGCGCCACGCGCTGGCCGGGGCGGAATCCCGTGACGTTGTCACCTGTTTCAACAATCTCCCCGCACACTTCGTGGCCGAGCACCCGCGGGTAACTGAAAAACGGCTGGTTACCGGCCCAGGCGTGGATGTCCGTGCCGCAAATGCCGACAGCCAGCACCCGCAGCAGGGCCTCACCGGGTGCCGGGCGTGGGACATCGCGCCGGCTATAGCACAGGGCTTTGGGTTCGGGGCAAATCAGGGCAGTCATCTGGTGCATGGTGTCTCTCTCCATTACGGCGTGTTATGTTTCCTTTTAGTGAAATTCAGCATTAATTTGTTACATAAGCTCGGCAAATGTGAAATAGCGCCGACTATTGTGTTTTAAAGTGGGTTTTAATGGGCGGCCGTACCCTGCACCGAGGTGCCGCCATGAGCCGACCGCAACACCTGCGACAGAGTGTCATCAACCAGATGCTTGACGGCATCACCAAGGGCCACCTGCCCTCCCCGCTGCCCTCCCAGGCGGCATTGGCCGAACTCTATAACATCAGCCGCACCACCGTGCGCCATACGCTGGACTACCTGCAACAGCGCGGCATCCTGGCGCGGCGTGCCGGGCAGTTCTGCATTGCGCGCGCACCGGCCGGGGATGAAGGCTTCCAGCCGGGGCCGACGCCGGATGCTGAACAGGCCGGGCGGGTGGAAGCCGCGTTCCATGAGATGATCCGCCAGCGGCAGTTGCGCCCCGGCGACGCGGTCAGTGAAGTCCAGCTGGCCAAAAGCGCCGCGGTAAGTGCCGGCACGGTGCATGATTTTCTGCTGCGTTTCAGCCGCTACGGCCTGCTGGAGGCCGCCGGGCGCGGCGAATGGCTGATGAAACCCTTCGACCAGGCGTACGCCGAGAACCTGTTTGAATTGCGCGAGATGCTGGAAACCCACGCGCTGCAACGTTTCCTGACGTTACCGGCCGACGACCCGCGCTGGATGCAGGCGCGGGACCTGCTGACCCGCCACCGCCAACTGCACACCATGATGGACGATCACTACCGCCGCTTTGCCGGGCTGGACCGCGAACTGCACGCGCTGATCATGTCCGCTGCCGATAACCCCTTCTTTAACCAGACGCTGGAGATCATCTCGGTGATTTTCCACTTCCACTACCAGTGGGATGAGCACCACCTGAAACAGCGCAATATCGTCGCCACCGAGGAGCATATGGCGCTGCTGCTGGCGCTGATCTGCCGCAATGACCAGGAGGCGATGCGTGAGCTGCGCGCCCATCTGGCCACGGCCCGCCGCACCATGAGCGAGGCGATCCGCGGCCAGCGCACGCTGGATCAGCGAAAAACCGGCTAGCGGCGGCGGAATAAAACCCGGTTAAAAACCGAAAACGTTTACCCGCTGCACGGTTTGGCACCAAACCGCAGCGGCCTGTGTGCGGCGCTGGCTAGGCTCTGGGGGTCTGCTGCCTGACCGGCAGCCTTTCCCCTCAGGAGCCTGCAATGGAAAAAACCCGTGAGTTAACCGGTGACGCGGTGCGCGGTGCGCGCCCGGCAATTACCCTGCCCCCGCTTGATGCCGCTGCGCCGCCGCGCAGCACCCGCCTCAAACGCATCCAGACCACGGCGATGGTGATGCTGTTTCTGGCGGCGGTGATCAACTACCTCGACCGCAGCTCGCTGTCGGTGGCGAACATGACCATCCGCGGTGAGATGGGGCTGAGCGGCACCGAGATCGGCGTGCTGCTCTCCGCCTTTTCGCTGGCCTATGGGCTGGCGCAACTGCCGTGCGGCCCGCTGCTGGATCGCAAAGGGCCGCGCATTATGCTCGGGCTGGGCATGTTTGTCTGGTCACTGTTCCAGGCACTCTCCGGGCTGGTGAACAGCTTCACCCAGTTTGTGCTGGTGCGCATCGGGCTGGGGATTGGCGAAGCGCCGATGAACCCGTGCGGCGTGAAAGTGATCAATGACTGGTTCAACATCCGCCACCGCGGCACGCCGATGGGCATTTTCAATGCGGCGTCCACCATCGGGCTGGCCATCAGCCCGCCGATCCTTGCGGCCATGATGCTGCTGATTGGCTGGCGCGGCATGTTTATCACCATCGGCGTGCTGGGGATCGCGCTCTCGCTCGGCTGGTATGCGCTCTACCGCAACCGCCCGTCGGTCTCCCTCACGGCTGACGAGCAGGCGTACCTCAATGACGGCAGCATCAGCACCCGGCAGGATCCGCTGAGCATGGCCGAATGGCGCGGGCTGTTCCGCAACCGCACCATGTGGGGCATGATGCTCGGCTTCAGCGGCATCAACTACACCGCCTGGCTCTACCTCGCCTGGCTGCCGGGGTATTTGCAGAATACCTACCAGCTTGACCTGAAAAGCACCGGCCTGTACGCCGCCATCCCGTTCCTGTTCGGTGCGGCCGGGATGCTGTGCAACGGCGTGGTCACCGATTTCCTGGTGCGGCGCGGCATGGCCCCGGTCAAAAGCCGGAAAATCTGCATCGCCTCCGGCATGTTCCTCTCAGCCGCGTTCACCGCCGTGGTGGTACAGGCGGAGACTACCGGCGTGGCGGTGCTGCTGATCGGCATGGCGCTGTTCTGCATCCACTTTGCCGGCACCTCCTGCTGGGGGCTGATTCATGTCGCGGTGGCCTCACGCATGACCGCCTCAGTCGGCAGTATCCAGAACTTCGCCAGCTTTATCTTTGCCTCGTTCGCCCCGGTGGTGACCGGCTGGATCCTCGACACCACCCACTCCTTCAGCCTGGCGCTCAGCATCTGTGCCGGGGTAACGGTGCTCGGTGCGCTCTCCTACCTGTTTATCGTGCGCGACCCGATCACCGACGCCCAGCCGTAAACGGGCGCGGCCGCCACGCGCGCTGCGTTTACCGGTGCGCGGATGCCGGAAGCGCGCCCAGGTGGCGGGCCACCGCCTGCCGCCCGGCGGCGGTCAGCGTCAATGCCCGGCTGTCGAGGTGCCGCTGCACCCAGCGCCGCTGCTCAAAAAGCTGCAACAGTTGCGCGCCCAGTGCGCCTGCCAGGTGGCCGCGGCGCTCGCTCCAGTCCAGGCAGTAACAGGCCGTTGGCAGAGGCGGCGGCGTCAGGGCAAGGCCCATCCGCTGTAACCCTGCCTGCCCGGCCTCACTCAGTTGGTAGTGCCCGTCCCCCGTCAGCCAGCCCAGCGCCAGAAACCGGTCATGCAGATGCACCCCCAGCGTGCCGGCCATGTGGTGGTAACAGGTGCGGGCGAAACGCAGGGCGGGCGGCGTGGAGGAGCGCACCGTGGCACCGCCGCCGGCCAGCCCCATCAGCCCTTCCAGCATCCGGGCCACCGGCGCCCCGGCCAGCCGGAAGTAGCGGTAGCGGCCCTGCTTTACCATGGTCACCAGATGCTGTTCCGTGAGCCGGGCCAGGTGCGCACTGGCGGTGGAGGCGGCAATACCGGCGACCGTGCCGAGCTCCGTGGCCGTATAGGCGCGGCCGTCCATCAGCAGGCAGAGCATCGCCGCCCGGCTGCTGTCGGCCACCGCCGCGGCCAGCGCGGCCAGATGGTGCTCCAGCGGCAGCGCATCCGCCTGGGGCGAAGCGGGGTCAGCTGCTGTTTCATAAGGTATCGTTTCATAAGGCATAGTTCGGTTCCTGACGAAGTATGGCGGTCGGCACTACTTTACGCTGGGTTTCTCCTTGCTGACCAATGGAAATCATCATGACACGTTGCCCTTTTCTCCCTTCAGACCCGGTCGCGGCGGTAACGCACCCTGACCCCCTCACGGTGTACCGGCAACTGGCCGGAACCGGGCCGCTGGGCGCTTTCCCGCCGTTTGCGGCAGTGACCCTGTCACCGGCACTGGCCGCGGCGGCGCTGACCCACCCGCTGCTGGGCGTACGCCCGCCGGATGCACCGGTGCCCCCGGCTTTGCAGGACAGCGCCGCCGGTATGGTATTTGCTGCGCTGGTGAGAATGCGTGACGGCGCGGCCCACGCCCCGCTGAAAGCGGCCCTCTCCGCTGCACTGGAGAGTATCCCGGCAGAGAGTGTCGCCGCCACGGCCCAGCGGCTGGCCGGGCAACTGGCCAGGGATCTGCCGCTGCTGCCCGCCGCCCTGACCCGCTTCTGTTATGCCTTGCCGGTGTGCGTGATCGCGGACTTCATCGGCCTGCCGCCGGTGTGCCGGACGGCACTGGTGGACGAGGTGCTGGCGCTGGTGCGCTGCATTGCGCCGGGCGGCACGCCGGAACAGCTGGCGGCAGGAAGCCGGGCCGCAGAGGCTCTGCTGGCACGCATGGCGCACTGCACACCCGGCCCGCTGTGGCAGGCGCTGGCAACGGCCTGTGAACGGGAAGGCATCACTGACCGCGCGCAGGTGCCGCTCAATCTGGTCGGGCTGCTGTTTCAGGCGTGCGAAGGCACCGCCGGGCTGATTGGCCAGAGTATGCAGGGGGAAGGCACACCCGCCGCCCGGCTCGCCCAGGTATTGCGGGACACCCCGCCGATCCAGAACACCCGGCGGGTGGCGCAGGCGGATACCGTGCTGGGCGGCGCGTTGCTGAGCAAAGGCGATCAGGTACTGGTGGTGCTGGGCGCGCCGGACGCCGCCGGCACGCTGGCGTTTGGGGCGGGTGCACACGCCTGCCCCGGCCGCCACTGGGCAATGGCGATTGCCGAAGCCGCCGTGGCGCACCTGCTGGCGTGCCCGGCGCAGCGCCTGCATACCGCAGCCTGTCACTGGCGGGTTTCCGCCAATGCGCGCGTACCTGAATTTATTGCCCTGGGAGATGCACCATGATTGCCGTGATTTTTGAACTTTACGCCATGCCGGGCAAAACCGACGCCTATCTGCACCGGGCAGCCCAACTGAAGCCGCTGCTGGCGGACATTGACGGGTTTATTTCGATTGAGCGCTTCCAGAGCCTCGCTGACCCCGGCAAACTGCTGGCGCTCTCGTTCTGGCGTGATGAGGAAGCGGTACGGCAGTGGCGTAACCTGGAGGCGCACCGGCAGGCGCAGGCCGCCGGGCGGCACGCGCTGCTGGCGGATTACCGGCTGCGCGTGGCGGAGGTGATACGCGACTACGGCAAAACGGCACGCAGCGAGGCCCCCACAGACAGCCGCGGCCGCCACGGCTGAGCACCCTGCCCGCGCGCGGCCCCTTTGCCCCCCTTACAGTGCCCGCACCAGCGCCCCGAGGGTGTCAATCGCCTGCTGGTGGCGGGCATCCCAGGCAAAAGAGCTGTTGAGGCGCAGGCCGTCACGGAACTGGTCGCCGGTGGTGAACATATGCCCCGGCGCAATGCTGATGCCCTGGGCCAGCGCCCGGCGGTACAGCGTCCCGGCGTCGCGGCCGTTGCCGAGCGTCAGCCAGAGGAAATAGCCGCCTTCCGGGCGGCTGATGCTCACCTCGTCCGGGAACGCCTGCTGGATGCCGCGGTACATCGCCATCTGGCGCAGCTCAAGCTGGCGGCGCAGCCGCCGGAGGTGGGTTTCATAGCCGCTCTGGTGCAGGTAATCCGCCAGCGCCAGTTGGGTCGGTACGCTGGCCGAGAGGGTGCTCATCAGTTGCAGGCGCTGGATTTTGGCGGCATAGGGGCCGGCCGCCACCCAACCGACGCGGAAACCGGGTGCCAGGCACTTGGAGAATGAGGAGCAGTGCAGCACCGTGCGGCCGTCCGGGTCAAAGGCGCGCAGCGGCGGCGGGCGCGACGGGCCAAAATAGAGCTCGCTGTAGACGTCATCCTCGATCAGCGCGATCTCCCGTTCCGCCAGCATCGCCACCAGCTGCTGCTTTTTGGCACGCGGCAGCGTGGCCCCCAACGGGTTCTGGAAATTCGACATCAGCCAGCAGGCGCGGATCGGGTAGCGCGCCAGCGCATCCGCCAGCGCGTCGAGGTCGATGCCGGTCTGCACATCCGTCGGGATCGCCACTGCTTTCAGTTGCCGCCGCTCAATCGCCTGTAACACCCCGTAAAACGCCGGGGACTCGATGGCCACCCAGTCGCCCGGTTCCGTCACCGCCTGCAGGCTCAGCCCCAGTGACTCCATCGCCCCGGAGGTGATCACGATGTCATCCGGGGCGACCGCAATCCCCTGCTGGGCGTAGCGCTGGGCGATGCTGCGGCGCAGATCCTCATTACCGGGCGGCAGGTTGGCCACGGCGCTGGAGGCGGACATCCGCCGCACTGCGCTGGCCAGGGAGCGCGCCAGCCGCGGCTGCGGGAACAGGGTGGCGTCCGGGAAGGCGGAACCAAACGGCACGATCGCCGGGTCCTGCGCGGCCTGCAACATATCAAAAATCGCGTCGTTGATATCGACCTGCTCCGACAGGTGCAGCGTGCGGCCGCTTTCCGGCAAGGTGCTGGGCCGGACGGCCACGTAATAGCCGGACTGCGGGCGCGCCACCACCCAGCCCTGGCTCTCCAGCAACTGGTACGCCTGCAACACCGTCATCAGGCTCAGGCCGGACTGGGCGCAGCTTTCACGCAGCGAGGGGAGCTTGTCACCCGGCAGCCAGACCTGGGATTGGATCTGGCGGCGCAGGCGTTGGGCGAGGTCTTCATAGCGGGTCATGGCGGCATCCTGAAACTGTTATAGGCTTTTTATACCAAACTGTGACTATTATAGTCACCCCCTCCCTGTTTTACTGCTTACCCCGCCCAGGCGTTCCCGCTTTGCCGCAGGAATGCCTGGGGTGTGCTATACCTGTTGCAGGTTAACGGAGATTAACTCTTTCCTTTGCGGGGAGATCGTTCCCTGCTTACGCATATTTTTGCACTATCATGCCGGGATATTTACCGTCAGCACGCTGCTGTGGCGCTCTCGCACGGATGGCCGCACCCTCCCCAGGCAGCCCTGCGGTTCCGGTTTTTCAGGCGTTTTTTGTTGGGCAATACGAGGTGGCTATGTTGGGTTTAGATGCATTCGAACTGGCCCGTATCCAGTTCGCGTTTACCGTGTCATTCCATATTATTTTTCCGGCGATCACCATTGGGCTGGCCAGTTTCCTGGCTGTGCTGGAAGCCTGCTGGCTGAAAACCCATAACACGACTTACCGTGACCTTTATCACTTCTGGCTGAAGATTTTTGCGGTTAACTTCGGCATGGGCGTGGTCTCCGGGCTGGTGATGGCCTATCAGTTCGGGACCAACTGGAGCGGCTTCTCCGCCTATGCCGGCAGCATCACCGGGCCGCTGCTCACCTATGAGGTGCTCACCGCCTTCTTCCTGGAAGCGGGCTTCCTCGGGGTGATGATGTTCGGCTGGAACCGCGTCGGGCCGGGGCTGCACTTCTTCTCTACCTGCATGGTGGCGCTCGGCACGCTGATGTCCACCTTCTGGATCCTCGCCTCCAACAGTTTTATGCATACCCCGCAAGGGTATGAGATTGTGGATGGCCAGCTTATCCCGGTGGACTGGTTCAAAGTGGTGTTTAACCCGTCATTCCCTTACCGCCTGCTGCATATGGCGACGGCGGCCTTCCTGGCGTCGGCGTTCTTTGTCGGTGCGTCCGGCGCGTGGCACCTGCTGCGCGGCAACAACACCCCGACCGTGCGCAAAATGTTCTCCATGGCGATGTGGATGGCGCTGATTGTCGCGCCGATCCAGGCGGTGATTGGCGATGCCCACGGGCTGAATACCCTGAAGTACCAGCCGGCGAAAATTGCCGCGATAGAGGGCCACTGGGAAAACCCGAAAGATGAGGCGACGCCGCTGATTCTGTTTGGCCTGCCGGACATGGAAGAGGAGCGCACCAAATACGCGGTGGAAATCCCCTACCTCGGCAGCCTGATTCTGACCCACAGCCTGACTGAGCAGATCCCGGCGCTGAAATCCTTCCCGCCGGACCAGCGCCCCAACTCCACCATTATTTTCTGGTCATTCCGCATCATGGTGGCGATGGGGCTGCTGATGATCACCGCCGGGGTGTGGAGCCTGTGGCTGCGCTGGCGCGGCAAGCTGTTTTTGACCCGCCCCTTCCACCGCTTTGTGCTGCTGATGGGCCCGTCCGGGCTGATTGCGATCCTCGCCGGCTGGTTTACCACGGAGATCGGCCGCCAGCCCTGGGTGGTGTATGGCCTGCTGCGCACCCGTGACGCGGTTTCCGGCCACGGCACGCTGCATATGTCATTAAGCCTGCTGGCCTTCCTGCTGGTCTACTGCTCGGTGTTCGGCATTGGGCTGGTGTACCTGCTGAAGCTGATTGGCCGCGGGCCGCAACCGTTTGTTGCCCATACCCCGCCGGAAGGCGGGCCGGGCCAGCCACGCACCCCGGCGCGGCCGTTGTCGGCGGCGGATGAGTCGCTGGAACACCCCAGCAAAGACGCCCTGCGGAGGAACAAATAATGGGTATCGATCTCTCTTTGATCTGGTTTGTGATCATCGTCTTCAGCATCCTGATGTATGTGGTGATGGATGGCTTTGACCTCGGTATCGGTTTGCTCTACCCGATGGTGCCGGCCAGCCATGACCGTGACGTGATGATGAATACCGTGGCCCCGGTGTGGGACGGCAACGAAACCTGGCTGGTGATGGGCGGGGCCGGGCTGTTCGGCGCGTTTCCGCTGGCCTACGCGGTGATCCTCGACGCGCTGGCGATCCCGCTGACGATTATGCTGATCGGGCTGATTTTCCGCGGCGTGGCGTTTGAGTTCCGCTTTAAGGCGTCAGAGTCGCACCGCGCCTTCTGGGACAAATCCTTTATCGCCGGCTCCTTTATCGCCACCTTCTCGCAGGGGGTGGTGCTGGGGGCGTTTTTAAACGGCTTCCCGGTAGAGAACCGCACCTGGGTCGGCAGCGTGTTTGACTGGAT
Organism: Chimaeribacter arupi; assembly: GCF_002858805.1. Classification (GTDB taxonomy): domain Bacteria; phylum Pseudomonadota; class Gammaproteobacteria; order Enterobacterales; family Enterobacteriaceae; genus Chimaeribacter; species Chimaeribacter arupi. The sequence goes on along the minus strand of NZ_PJZI01000035.1, from coordinate 34,889 downwards.
AACGCCGTTCTCGCTGTTCTGCGGCGTCGGGCTGGTGGTGGCCTATGCGCTGCTGGGGTGCAGCTGGCTGATTATCAAAACCGAAGGGCCGCTGCTGGGCACCATGCGCCGCCTCTCCCGGCCGTTGCTGATTGCGCTGCTGGTGGTGATCGCGATTGTCAGTGTCTGGACGCCGCTCAGCTACCCGGCGATTTCAGAACGCTGGTTCACGCTGCCGGATCTCTTCTTCTTCCTGCCGGTGCCGGTGCTGGTGGTGCTGGCCGCCTGGGGGCTGTGGCATACCGCACATAACCCCAACGCCCACTACGCGCCCTTTATCCTGACGCTGGCGCTGGTGTTCCTGGGCTTCAGCGGCCTGGGCATCAGCATCTGGCCGAACCTGATCCCGCCGGACATCAGCTTCCGCGCCGCGGCCTCCCCGCCGCAGAGCCAGGGCTTTATGCTGGTGGGCGCGCTGTTTATCATCCCGCTGATCCTGGTCTACACCTTCTGGAGCTACTATGTGTTCCGCGGCAAAATCAAACCGGAACACGGCTATCATTAAGGAGCCTTCATGCCGAGAATTGAACGCATGACCGAAAAAAGCCCGCCCCAGCCGCTGTGGCGGCGGGTGCTGTGGCTGGTGATCATCTGGGGCGGCAGTGTGCTGGCGCTGTTTGTGGTCGCCTCGCTGTTCCGCCTGCTGATGACGGCGGCCGGGATGCGCAGCCACTGATTTCTCTTTCTGCCCGGCGGCGCACATGGTAATGTGGCGCCGCCCTTCTCCACACTTCCTCCTTGATTCCCTTTTCCTCACACTTTGTTAGCGCTCTCTCCATAATCCCTTCATTTTCGTTCATTTTTTGCGTTTTCCGCTTTAACAGTTTTACAGTAACTCGCAGTACTATGCATTCAGGCGCGTAGACTTACCTTCGTCAACACAACGGCGCTGACCCGCCGACCGAACAATAAATGAGGTATGAATTATGCGTAAACTTACTGCCCTGGCTTTAGCGTCTACCCTGGCTTTTGGTTCTGTGTCTCTGGCATTCGCGGCGGACAGTACCCCCGCCGCGGCCGCGCCGGCTGAGCACGGTAAGATGTTGCAGCATAAAGGCCCGCGCCACGCTGACCCGTTTGCCGGCCTGAACCTGACCGAGCAGCAGCGCACCCAGATGCGTGACCTGATGAAACAGGAGCGTGCAGCGCACCCTCGCGGCGAGGGCAAAGCCCACATGGAGCAACTGCATACGCTGGTGGCGTCTGACAGCTTCGACGAAGCCAAGGCCAAAGCGGAAATTGATGCCCTGACCAAAGCGCGCGCCGACCAGATGCTGTCGCGGATGCGTATTGAGAACAAGATGTACAACCTGCTGACCCCGGAGCAGAAAAAGCAGTTCAACGAGAACCATCAGAAACGCGTTGAAAAAATGGCCGAGCGCCATGCCCAGCGCGCCGCACAGCATGACCAGGCAAAGACACACACAGCTGAGTAAGCGGTATTGCGGGGCGGCCGTCTTGGCTGCCCCTTCCGCGCGCCGGGCATGGCAACATGCCCGGTTTTTTTATGCCTGTTACCCGCCCCCACCATGCAAAACGCCCCGCAGGTTTCCCGGCGGGGCGTTTTTCGCGGCAGCACCAGGCTGCCCGCGTTAAGACTAGACGCTGCGCTTCATGGCATGAGCCAGAGAAGAGAGGTAGTAATAAAAAGACTTATAATAAGGCAGACGCAGGTAGTCACGGTAAATCCGCCACTGCCAGCCGGTAAAATTGTTTTTGCTGAGAAAGCTCTGGCGCGGTGAAATACGGCAATAGGCCAGGGTTTCCGGCACACAATAGGCCATCGTGCCTTTGGCACGTTTCAGCAGGGAGAGCCACATCAGGTACTCCTGGTGCGGCACATTCTCCAGGTAGACTTTACCCAGCTTGGCCTGGTTATACATACCGGTGATATCGGCGATGCGGTGGCCCCGCAGCAGATCACGGTAGGTAATAATCTCCTGGCTTTTATAGGTTTTAGCCAGTTTCGTCACGCTGGTGAGGAAGGTGGCGTAGTGTGAGCACACCATGTCATAGCGTTTGGTTTGCAGGATATTGACCTGGGTGAACAATTTGTTCTTTTCCCAGATGGCATCGCTGTCACAGAAGGCAATAAATTCCCCTGCTGCCATATCAATACCCATATTAATCGTTTCAGCACGACCCAGGCGACGCTCATTACGGTAATAGGTGACCCGCGGATCATTGGTGAAACGCTGAACTATTTCCCCGGTCGCGTCAGTTGACGCATCATCAATAATATAAAGATGAAAATTGGTATACGTCTGGGACAATACGCTGGCAATCGCGTATTCGATATAATCTGCTGTGTTAAAGGCAGGCATTACCACTGATACTTTTTCCATATATCCTCACTTATTACCTGATAACGACACCAACCTGCCCCCGGACCGGCATCAGACAGCACAGCCCTTGGTTATACGCCGTCAGTTATCTGGTTTAATTTGAAACGGTTTTTTGTTATCTGTTATGTTTCAACCCCCCGTGCTTCGCATTAATCCGTAAAATAACTCCCCCATTCACGTTGTACTGTACGCGGCCAGATACGGCAGAGGCCGGCTCCCGGAGTAAACGTCAGCTCGCCGAAATAGATTTTGCTGCCGACGGAATAAAAATCGATACGCACATAAGAGAACTGGCTGGCAATGGTTTTCGCCAGAACGAGCATCTCGTCGAGCTTTTCCGGGCGCGGCATCGGCTCCGGGTTGTTCTTCAGCCCCATACGGATCTCGGTGCGGTTCCACTCTTCGTCGAACACATCGCGGCGGTGCAGGCCATAACGCTGATAATCCACCTGGATAAAGATGCGCATCTGCCCGTCTTTATTAAAGCAGTGGAATTTCAGGTCGTTAGGCACCTGGCCGTCAACCTGCAACAGTTCTTCGAAGATCAGGCCCGGCTTAATCCCCTGGTAGTGGCGCTCTTTGTTGGAGAGATACCAGTTGGAATCCATCCAGGTTGAGGCCTGCTCATACAGGGTTTCGTAGGTGATCTTGCTCTTGTCAAACACGATACTGTTGAACCCGCACCCGTGGTTTGCTTTCATCACAAAGGAGTTCGGCAAACTTTTGTAGAGTTCATAGGTCATTTCCGTGGTGGTGGCATACACCGGGATCAGGTACTGCTCCCCCAGCACCGCGGCGATGTAATCACGCACCTTAATTTTGTCGGCCAGCAAGGTATAAATCTTCTTCGGCCAGATATTCCGAATCAGAATTTTTTCACTAAACAGTTCCGGACGCGTTATGTTGGCCTGCTTCTTAAACACCCGCGCATAATTCAGCTGGTGAAAAATTGGGTCAGGCAGATTGCGATAAATTCTCTTAGCTAAATTTCTTAACATAACTTTTCACCTTTCTGTTTACTACAGGAATACTTTGGTAGCACGTCAGCTGCAGTACAGTAATTTTCCCTTTACGGAAGAAGATATTAAACAAAAAGAACGATAAAAATTCCGCAACCAGCGTCGACATCGCCGCACCGGCGATGCCATAACGTGGAATCAGCATCCAGTTGAGTGCAATATTGACCAACGCTACCAGCGGCATTTTAAAAGCAATAAAACGATAACCGGAATACAGCACCATGACCCGCATGGACAATGTCCCCAATACCGAGCAGAGCGCGGTAAAGGTACAGAGCGGCACAATGGCCGAGGCTTCGCTGAAGCCCGCGCCGAACAGCATGGTCAGCAGCTGTCCGCCGAAGAGTAAATAAAACCCGACAATCGGCAGCATGACGATAAGAATAATCAGGAAAAGCATCCGGATCATGTCAGCCTGCTCGTCGGCGTCACGTGCACCGACGACGGTGGCCATCAGCGAGGTGATCAGCGCCATCGGCACAAAAGTCCAGGCGTAGCAGAGCGTGGTCGCCGCGCTGTAAAGTCCTACCGCGTGGGCGCCGACCATACTCTCCAGCATCACCTGGTCAATACGGGTATAAATCACAATCGACAACGCCGAGAGTGAGAGCGGCAGCCCCACCACCATCAGGTAACGGGAGTAGCGATCGGTCAGCGCGCGGGACGCAGGCATCTGCGCCGGGGCCGGGTGCTCACGCATAAACATCGCACGGCGGATCAGGTAAGGCACGGCGCTGCTGAGGATGTACGGCATGACGAACCACACCAGCGACAACTCATACTTCACCATCGCCACCCGCACCAGAATGGCCAGCAGCAGCACCCCGTTATTGATAAAGGTGTTGCGTTTGGAGTTCAGGGTCGCGTCGTAATAGATTTTGAAGACGTCCTGGATCTGGAAATAGGAGCTTATCAGCACCAGTACCAGCATCACGAAAGGCGTCCATTCCAGATACCACCAGCCCCATATCAGCAGGATGGCACTGGTGACGGTAAACCAGCGTGCACGCAGGCGCGCAGAGGCCAGCATCAGCCGGATGCCGCTTTGCGGGTTACGCGCAATGCGGTTAAACAGGATATTGTCGGCACCCATCTGAATCAGGGGAACGGTGATAGCGACAATAGAGAGTAAATAACTGATGGTACCAAATTGTGCCGGTTGCAAATAACGCGCCACATAAATGGAAATAAATACACCCGAGAAGCCAAACAACACTCGTTCCGCGATTAGCCAACACGCATTAATGATTACAGGCTTCATGTCATTTCCTAACGGAAGTCACGCCACGCCAATTATTGGCAGTTACTTGATTTAGCGAAAGATATTATCCGGCAGGATGGGCCGGATAATATCCAGATTCATCGCTATTTTTCCAGCCGGCATCCATTCCTGAGAGGCCGAAAACCCATAGGGTTATCTGCCTCTTAACGCAAATTCATCATCAACAGGTCATACCTTCATTGCAAATAACAATTAATAAAACAACCAGGTGAAAAAATGAAATCCGTTCAGATGCCGTCAGGTTACAGAGGTGTGCCCGGATCCACCGTCAGCGCGGAAGAATCCTGGTTCACCAGGCAGCCTTTTTTTACATGGTCCATCAGCCAGACCGGCGTCAGTGAATGCTGGTCAGGAATATTGACCATGCAAATCACGCTGCCGGGATGGGCGGGTTGGTGAACGCTGCGCGGCGCGCTGGCGTCGCGGTTAACCAGCAGACCAATGCTCGACGGATTAACCCGCAGAATCAAAACAACATTTTTACCGTTACTATCAAATCCGGACGTGTGTGTAGTTTCATAAAAAAGCTGACCAACAATGATCAAAGATAAAGCAACCAGCGTGAGGTATCTCCAGCTTGCACCGAAGTTAATCAGATCACGCATACGGGTGAACGGCCCTTTTTTAACATCCGTCGCTGCGTCAGCAGAGGCGGTGTGTGCTTGTTGCACGTCAGGTTCAGCGTTCCCGGTGGTATTTGCCTGTGGCGCTTCGCGGACATCAGGCACAGTTTCCGTCACCGGAACCGGTTCATTAATTACCGGTAACCCGGTTTCATGACCATTTTCGGCGGCTTTTTGCGCGGTTTTCTCAGTGACGGAAATAACAGCCGGCTGTACCGCAGGAGACTCTTTTTTATTGGTAACCGGTTTAGTATTAAAATCCAGCGCTTCATCTTCATTCAGGAAGTGAAATAACTCTTTGCGATCTATCTTATAACCAACGCGTGGGATGGTCTTAATCAAAACGTGATCATCATCACCGATTTTCTGGCGGATAGACTTAATGGTCTGGTTAATGGTGGAGTCAGAGCAGTAAGTCCCTTTCCAAATATTTTCAATGATTTCCGTACGGGTAACCAGCTCCGGAGACCGTGAAAATAATAGTGAAAGGATCTGATATTCTTTCCAGCGCAAATGAGAAATTTCATTTGGCGGGATGAATACATCCAGATTCTTTATGGTTAATTTATTATAGTCACTCATGTTCTCTTCCTTCATCTTTGCTCAAATCCTGTAAGCTTAAGAAATATAGTGTCATTTCCGTACCCAATCCCTTGTGGGCTCTGGTGTGTGTCGAAATAAAATGGTTAGCGGCGCTGCTGTTTTCTGCTTCCTTTTTGAGCGTTTTCACCCGAAATACTGATAATTCATTAAAATAATTATGCGCAATAGTAATAGCGTACTAATAATTCCCGGACATGGGAAAAGTCGCATTTTGCCGCGCAATTGCCAATATCAGAATTTATGACGGGGGCGGAACAACAATCTGTTCACAAATCAGATACTATCCGAATGGTTCCTAATGTAAAACGCCCCTTCCATAAATAGGATTTATCCCACTAACCGAAATCGCAATCATTTAAAATAATTAACCTCCGGGCACGGTAGTTAACCGGGATTTATAAATACAAAGTGTGGATGCTTGCTCAAATTTTGTTGTGAAACTTAAATAAAGTCATTACGTTAGCTTATGTTTCTCCTTGATTTATAAAGATTTTTTAATTCACATCACAAGTGAAATGATGTTATTCAAGTGAAATCACATAAAATGGATTTCACTTATTAAAAGATATTAGCTTTGCTAATTTTAGATATAGGCTACCCGGGGCAATTTTAACCACACAGAAAATAGGTGTACGGTTTCAGGCCCTTGTAAAAGAGAGTAATTATCAATTCAGAGAAATTCTTTCGCTTTGTGCAGCAGTGATGCTTTGGTAATTACGCCTAATAAGTGACGATTTGCCGCATTATCCAACACCGGCAGCCGTTCAAGCGGTGACGCGGATAATAGCTCCCACGCCTGCTCGTACAATGCATCCTGGTAGACCGTGGTGAATTCCGTGATGATAAACGGGGTAATCGCAGCGTCAGCCGCCACCCGCCCCTCTATAATCCCGGACGCCAGCTCGCTGGTGGCGACCACGCCCAGAAAACGCCCCTGATTGTTCACCACATAGACAAAACGCGTCCGCTGCTTCAGCCCTTCCTGCATCGCTTCTGCCGCCGTGGCGTGCTCCGGCACATGGGAGCAGTGGCGGATAATCAGCGGCCCGATGGTACCGGTCTCAAATTCATTTTTGGCCACAAAGCGCGCCTGGTGCCGGTTCAGCACCGGATATGTCCCGGCGGCCCTGAACATGGTGGCGACCATATAAGAGATGGCAGTCGCCAGCATCAGCGGAAACAGCAGCGAACTGTTCAGCGTCATTTCAAACGCCATCATGATCGACATCAGCGGCGCATGGCTGGTGGCGGCGAGCGTGGCGCTCATGCCGATGGCGGCGTACAGGCCCACCGGGCCGGGGTCCAGCCCCAGTGCCTGCAAGCAGGTGCACACCAGCGCACCGGCCGCCGCGCCAACCAGCAGCGAGGGGGTAAACAGCCCGCCCACCGCGCCGGAGCCTACCGTCAGTGCCGTCGCCAGCACCTTGAGCAGCAACAGCACTAATAAAGAAGTGTGCAGATCGCCGTTATTCAGCAGCAGGTCAATCACTTCAAAGCCGTTGCCCAGGACCAGCGGTGAGATCATCGCAACGAACCCCACCAGCACCCCGCCCAGCCCAAGCCGCCATACCGGGTGGGCTATCGGGCTGAAGGCGCGCCGGGCCAGGGTAATCACCTGCAAAAACAGCGGCCCGGCGACCCCGGCGGCCACGCCGATCAGCAACACGGTGACCAGCGCCCCGGCACCCGGCGTAAAGCTGGCATCGGCATACAGGTAGAGCGGCGCATCCCCGCTGATTGACCGCACTGTCAGCACAGCCACCGCGGCAGAGATAAAGAGCGGGATCAGGCGTTGCACGGCCGTTACGCCAAAGGCAATTTCTGCAATAAACAGTGCCCCGGCCAGCGGCGCATGGTATACCGCGGCCAGGCCACCGGCGGCGGCCATCGCGACAATGTCGCCGCGCCGCACCGTGGGCAGCCGCGCGCCCTGCGCCAGCAGGCTGCCGCTCAGGGCGGAGAGTTGTACCATCGCCCCTTCCCGGCCAATCGATCCGCCGCTGGCAATACTCGCCAGGGACGAAAGCCCGCGCAGCAGGGTACTTTTCGGCGGAATGCCCGGTAACCGCCGGTCAATCACATCCAGGTAATCCGGTGCACTGCCATGGCGGGCTTCTACCCGTTGGGCCTGCCAGAGCAACCCGCCGGCCAGCAAGCCGCCGACGCCGGTGATCACCGGCCAGACCCAGCGCGGGTATTCCAGAAACGCACGGGTGATATCGGTACCATTGGTAAACAGCAGGCCGTCAATTGCGGCAATGGCCTCGCGGAACAGCACTGTCACCAGGGCCGCAGCAATCCCGGCCGGGATCGCCAGCGCCAGATTGACAACATCTCCTTTCTGCCACGAATCAAAGGCTTTCACTGTCATGTACGCCCGTCAGATGTAGGATTTTTAGTAGATATCGTCCGGCATGATGCCATAAAAAGCAGTGAGAATGTGTATCGCTATCCGGGCATGTACAACTTTCGGATTTGATGAAGGCGGGTTTGCGCGGGCGTGTCCGGCCCCTTTGTATCCGCTCAGATACACACATTCACTGTTTTTGGTGCAACTACCGCACGGCATGTCACACAGCGCCCTTACAGGGTAATGCGAATATTCTGGAAGTAAAATAGCTGGGCGCAGTTCAACAGAGCCTAACGACGTGGGTGAAATTTTAAGGTGAAGCCTGCGGTGACTTCACTTAAGTCCAGATGAAATATCGGTGAAATGCGGGATATCATTTTGCAATTTCACCTTTTCATCTGTTTTTTGTGCTGGAGATACCCCTATAAAAAGAAAGGGATAACCTCCGCTGCGGCGGGCCGCAGTGGCCCGCACGCAGAGGGAAAAGGCATTGCCGGGGGAAAAGTCAGAACGTGGGGTCAGGCAACGGCAGTGAGGCCGTCAGCGGCGGCTCGACGGTCAGGGTTATCCAGTTTGAGGTCACGCGCTGCTGCTTTTCGTCCTGCAGCGTCACCGAGAGGCGGTAGCTGTTGGTCGCGCCGGGGCTGTTGTCCCAGGCAGGCATGATGATGCTCCAGCCGTGCGGATTATCATTGTCGGCCGGTGGGGTCAGGCTCAGCGCCTGGGTGTCGCCCTGCCAGCTCAGGCCGGTGATGCGGTAATCCGCCCGGATTTGCAGTTTCAACGGCAGGGTTTCGCCGGGGTGCAGCGTCCAGGGCGGTGTGGCGAGGAATACGCTCAGGGTTTTGCGCTGCTCAAACTCCAGCACCGGCGTGCTGTTGCGTTCTACGGCGTCAAACCGGCTGCCGCGCAGGGAGTGCGCCTCGCTGACATAGGCGGCGGAGAGCTGCTGTTTCAGCGGCACGCCCAGCCGGTAGTTCAGCGACAGCCCGACCTGGTCCTGATTCTCCCCACTTTCGCCCTCTTTGTGTGACGCGGTCAGCGTCACCAGCGGCACCGGCGTGTAGTTAACCCCCAGCGACACCGCCACCGGGTTGGACTGGCGCACGCCATCCCCCAGCAAATCGACATTGTTGCCGAGATACTGCTCATAGCTCAGGGTGGCCCCCAACTGGCGGTAGAACGGCAGATAGCCCTTGGTGGTGATGTCATACCCGCGCGCCTGCCGCCGGAACTCGGTGGCGCTGTCCGCCACTGCCACCATGCCGGACAGCGGATGGTAGTAGTTGGCTGACAAGTGCAGGTAATCCGTCCAGGCTTCGGCACCCACGCTGGCGCGCATCTGCTCCTGTTCAAAATCGCGGTCCAGGAAAGCGTTATACCCAAACAGCCAGTCGCCCTGCGCCCAGCGCTGCCCTACCCCAATGTTACCCAGCGTCATATCAGACTGGTCAATCACGCCGACCTGGCTGTAAGTCACCCGGTTGCCGCTCTCATGCAGCGGGCTGAACAGCTGGCTGTTGGTGCCGGTAAAGCGGCCGTCGTTGACCGTCAGGCCGATGGTGGCCGTGCCGAGCGGCGACAGGATATTCTGCGCATCTTTCTGCACCAGCTTGGCGGCCTGGGTCAGCGCCAGGTTACCCGCCTGCTCGCCCAGCGACTGGTTACTGCTGTCGCTGTACTGCTCGCCGAAGGTTTTGGCCAGCGTCGCCAGCTGCTTTTCGGTGTAGCGCGGGGTACTGGCGGTGCTGCCCAGCTCCGGCAGGTTTTGCTCCAGCGAGGTCGCAGGCAGGGTATTAAACGGCGAGTTACTCTCCCCGGCCGGGGCGGTTTCATCGGCATGGGCTGCGGGCTGCTGGGAGGTTACCGTCAATGCGGCAGCACTGCCCGCATAAGACAGGATCAACAGGGCCAGATAATGGCGGCTGAAAAGGGAAAGGAAAAAATTCATTGCAGTCTTCATCATCAACACGCGAACTATCCTACCGGAAGTGAGCAAAAAAACAACTATCGCTGTGACAGTCATCACAGTTTTCCCCGGCGGCGCGGTATGTCAAAAACTGTTATGGAAATGTCAATTTTTGTATGCAAATAAACCAAATAAAACAATTAATTAACAATTCCCTTAACATTTGTTAAATATTTTTTAATTTCAACCCTACCTCCTCTGTGACTACTCTCAACGGGCAACCGCGTGGGCGCCCTGCCTGCACCGGTATTTTTTCCTTTCGCGCCGGCCTGTCTCTGCTTCGCGCCTCCGGCATGACGCCTGCGTTTACGCCTACTTAACAGGGAACTTTGATGAGCAAGAAAACCTTGCCCGGTGTGACGCGCCGGCAAATTTTAACCTTTACCGCCGCCTCCGCCGGGCTGGCCGCCGCCAGGGTGGCCGGTGCCGTGACCTTGCAGGATACGCCGGTCTGGTCACCGTTCGATGACAGCCCGCCGCCCCAGGTGGACACCCAGGGCTGGGCCTTTTTCACCGCCGAAGAAGCGGCGACCGTGGAAGCGATTGCCGACCGGCTGATCCCGGCCGACGACCTGAGCATCGGCGGCAAAGAGGCCGGGTGCGCGGTGTTTATTGACCGGCAACTGGCCGGGTTCTACGGCACCTTTTCCCGCCTCTACATGCAGGGGCCGTTCCAGCCGGGCACGCCGGAACAGGGTGACCAGTCCCCGCTGGTGCCGCAGCAGCGTTACCGCCTCGGGCTGGCGGCGCTGGATGCCCACTGCCGGGCGCAGCACCAGAAACCGTTCCGGGCGCTGGACGCCGCGCAGCAGGACGCGCTGCTGCACGATCTGGAAAGCGGGAAAATCGCCCTGGACGGCATCGACGCCACGCTGTTTTTCACCACGCTGTTGCAAAACACCATGGAAGGCTTCTTTGCCGACCCGATTTACGGCGGCAACCGTGACATGGTGTCGTGGAAGATGCTGGGCTTCCCCGGCGCGCGTTACGACTACCGTGATTACGTCAGCAAACACAATCAAACGCTGGATCTGGTGCCGCTGAGCATCCAGGGCAGTGCCGCATGGAAAATGAAAGGCTGAGGGACAGGGCATTATGGCAAAGAAATTACCCAGGACAGACGTGGTGGTGATTGGCCTCGGCTGGGCCGGCGCGATCATCGCCAATGAGCTGGTGGACGAGGGGCTGAACGTGGTCGGCATTGAGCGCGGCCCGTGGCGTGACACCGCCCGTGATTTTAACGTCGCGACCGTGCCGGATGAGCTGCGTTATGTCTCCCGCCAGGAGCTGATGCTGCGCACCGCGCAAAACACCATCACCATCCGCAATGACCCGTCGCAAACCGCGCTGCCGATGCGCAGCTGGGGCTCCTTCCACCCCGGCAACGGCACCGGCGGGGCCGGTAACCACTGGGCGGGCATCACCTTCCGCTTCCAGCCGCATGAATTCCGGTTGCGCAGCCACCTGCTGGAGCGCTACGGCGCAGACGCGATGCCGCCGGAACTGACCTTACAGGACTGGGGCACCGACTGGGCAGAGATGGAGCCACACTATGCGGCGTTCGAGCGGCTGGCGGGCATTTCCGGCAAAGCCGCCAATGTGAACGGCGAGCACCGCGAGGGCGGCAACCCGTTCGAGGGGATGCGCTCCACCGACTACCCGACCCCGCCGATGGCCCAACCCTACGCGCCGACGCTGTTTGCCGGGGCGGCGCGCAACCTGGGCTACAAACCCTTCCCGGTGCCCTCGGCCCTGCTCTCGCAGGCCTACACCAACCCGCTGGGCGTCACGATGGGGCCGTGCACCTTCTGCGGCTTCTGCACCAACTTCGGCTGCGCCAACTACTCCAAGGCCAGCGCCATCACCACCGTGTTACCGGCACTGATCCGCAAAGAGGGGTTTGAGGCGCGCACCAGTTGTGAAGTGCTGGAAGTGCTCACCGACAGCCGCGGCGGCCGCGCCACCGGCGTGCGCTACATCGACTCCTCCGGCGACGAGTGGGAGCAACCGGCCGACCTGGTGATCGTCAGCGCCTTCACCTTTGAGAACGTGCGCCTGATGCTGCTGTCACGCATCGGCACGCCGTACGATCCGGTGACCCAGCGCGGCACCACCGGCCGCAACTACGCCTACCAGACCGCCAACAGCGTGCAGATGTTTTTCAGTGACAAAAACTTCAACCCCTTTATCGGTGCCGGTGCCGTGGGCATGGGGATTGACGAGTACAACAACGACAACTTTGACCACAGCGGCCTCGGCTTCTTCGGCGGCGGCAGCATCCGCGTCACGCCCATCGGTGCCGCGCCGATCAACACCCGCCCGGTGCCGCCCGGCACGCCCAAATGGGGCAGCGAGTGGAAAAAAGCCACGGTGGCCAACTACCTCAGCACCATGTCAATTGGTTGCGAGGCCAGCAGCTACGCCACCCGCACCAACTACCTCTCCCTGGACCCGACCTACAAAGACCGGCTGGGGCGGCCGTTGCTGCGCGTCACCTTCGACTTCCCGGCCAATGATTTGAAGATGGCGAAATATTGCACCGGCAAAGTGGCCGAGATCGCCCGCAGCATGAACCCGCGCCAGATTGTCGAACAGCCGATGCACGGCCACTGGAACGGCACGCCTTACCAGTCTTCGCATGTGGTGGGCGGGTTTGTGATGGGGGCCGACCCGGCCACCAGCTCGGTGAACAAACACCTGCAGGTGTGGGGGGTGCCGAACCTGTTTGTGGTCGGTGCCTCGGCGTTCCCGCAAAACCCCGGCTACAACCCCACCGGCACCGTGGGCGCGCTGGCGTTCAAGGCGGCGCACGCCATCCGCCATTACTACCTGAAAAACCCAGGGGAGATGATTACCGCATGAAAACCTTACTCTCCCTCTGCATCGGCCTCAGCGTGCTGGCGGCCGGAAACAGTGAGGCCGCCGGTGACGGCTCCTTTGAAACCGTGGACAAAGGCCGCTACCTGGCGGTGCTGGGCGATTGTGCCGCCTGCCACACCGCCAAAGCGGACCAGCCCTACGCGGGCGGCGTGCCGATTGAGACGCCGTTCGGCCGGCTGGTCGGGGCCAACATCACGCCGGATCGCGAAACCGGCATCGGTGCCTGGACGTTCGAAGAGTTTGACCGCGCCATGTCAGAAGGCATCGGCAAAGGCGGCGTGCACCTCTACGGCGCGATGCCGTTCACGGCTTTTACCCGCGTGACGCGGGAAGACAACCGGGCGCTGTGGGCCTACCTCCAGACGCTGCAACCGATCCACAGCGACGTAAAGACCAACCAGTTGCCGTTCCCGTTCAACCAGCGCGCCAGTTTGATTGGCTGGAACTGGCTGAATTTCGACAAAGGCGAATACCGCCCGAGGCTGGACAAATCCGCGCAGTGGAACCGCGGCGCGTACCTGGTGGAGGGGCTGGGGCACTGCGGCACCTGCCATACGCCGAAAAACCTGATCGGCGGGGATAAAACCAGCCAGGCGTTGCAGGGCGCGGTGGTGCAGGAGTGGATGGCGCCGGACATCACCCCTGACCCGCACACCGGCATCGGCCGCTGGACGGAGCAGGAGCTGATGGATTACCTGAAAACCGGGGCCAACCGTTATGACATCGCCTCCGGCCCGATGGCGGAAGAAGTTGACCACTCGTCCCGCCACTGGACAGAGGAGGATCTCCGGGCGGTGGCGGTTTACCTGAAACAGAGCGGGCTAAGCAGCCATACCGCGACAGTGCCTGCGCCGCTGAAGCCGGACGATGCGCGGATGGTGGCGGGCCGGGCCGTCTACGCCGATCGCTGCTCCGCCTGCCACACGCCGGACGGCCAGGGCATTCCCGGCCTGTTCCCCCGGCTGGCCGACGCGCCGCTGGTCAACAGCGTGAATGCCACCTCGATGATCCGCGTGGTGCTGGCCGGTTCCCGCGCCGGGGCCACCACGGCGGTGCCGACCGCGCCGTCGATGCCGTCGTTTGACCGCTACCTCAGCGATCAGGACATCGCCAACGTACTGACCTACGTGCGCAACAGCTGGAACAACGCCGCCGCGCCGGTAGCGCCGGACGACGTCAGGGATCTGCGCGAGCCGCTCCGCCGGTAAATTTCCTGCCGCGACCGCCAGGCCGCGGCGGGCTACCCCGCCCCCTTTCCGCCAATCTCGCCTATGCTTTTGATGTGCCCCTGATTTTTTAACCGTATGTAAGGAGAGACTATGTCTGTGATGTTCCGGCGCGGCCTGCTGGCCGGGTTGTTTGCTGTGGCGGTGGCCGCCGCTGTACCCGCTGTCGCGGCCCCCTTTGCCCTGACCTCGCCGGATTTCGATGATAACCGGCTGCTGGCGCAGAAATTTGCCGGGGCGGCCCAGGGCAATACCGCCTGCACCGGCGAAAACCTCTCCCCGACGTTGCACTGGCACAACGTGCCGCCCGACACCAAAAGCCTGGCACTGCTGGTGTTTGACCCGGAAGGCCGCAAAGGGCTGGGGGTCAGCCATCTGGTGGCCTATAACATCCCGCCGACGGCCAAAGGTTTTGCCGCAGGCGAACTGACGCAGGGCAAAGGGTTCACCGGCGGCAAAAACAGCGCCGGGACCCAGGTATGGCACGGCCCCTGCCCGCCGCCCGGTTCCGGCTTCCACCATTATGTGTTTACGCTGATCGCCACCGACCTGCCGCCGGACGCCCTGCCCGCCGGGCTGACGCGCGAACAGCTGCTGGAAAAACTCGACGGCCACGCCGCCGCCGCGACCGGCCTGATCGGCCGCTTCGGGCAGTGAATTACGTCACTGCCGCCCCCTGCCGCGCCGCACGCGCTGCGTGGTCAGCCTGGTAGTAACGCACCACCTCACCGACGATAAGCAGGCTCGGTGAGGCGGGTTTTTCGCGTGCCACCGTCCCGGCCAGCATGGCGAGCGTGCAGGTGAACACCTGCTGGTCGGCACGGGTGCCGCGGGCAATCACTGCCGCGGGCATCGCCCCCGCCATGCCGTGGGCCATCAGCTGTTCGCTCAGCGCGGCACAGTGGGTCAGCCCCATATAGAACACCAGCGTCTGGCCTTCCGCCACCAGCGACGGCCAGTCAAGATCCGGCTCGCCGTCGCGGCCGTGGCCGGTCACCAGCCGCACCGACTGGGCACAGGCGCGGTGCGTCAGCGGAATGCCGACGGCCGCCGCGCAGCCCAGCGCGGCGGTGATGCCGGGCACCACGTGGCAACGCAACCCGGCCTGCTGCACGGCCTCCTGCTCCTCACCGCCGCGGCCGAACACAAAGGGGTCACCGCCCTTCAGCCGCACCACCCGCTGCCCGGCCTGTGCCAGCGACACCAGCAACGCATTGATCGCCGGTTGCGGCAGCGTATGGTGCTGCGGGGTTTTGCCGACATCGATTTTCAGCGCGCCCGGCGGCACCAGCGCCATGATCTCCTCTGACACCAGCCGGTCATACACCACCACCTCCGCCTGTTGCAGCACCCGCAACGCTTTCAGCGTCAGCAGCTCCACATCGCCCGGCCCGGCGCCCACCAGCCACACCTCGCCCGCCCCGGTGCGGCTGCGGCAAAGGCCGCCCAGCAGTGCGGCCATACGGGCCGCGTTATCGGTCATTTTGGAATAGATCATGGTTTTGCTCCTAAGCGGGGTGTGTCGCCGCCTGTTGGATCAGTTTTTTCAGCTCCGGTCGGCAGGAGCCACAATGGGTACCACATTTCAGCGCCGCGCCCAGCGCCTCGACGGAATCACAGCCGCCCGCCAGCGCCCGGCGGATCTCCAGTTCACCCACGCCGAAGCAGCTACAGACAATCGCCCCGCGCGGCGCCTGCTCACCGGCGGCCCGCCCGGCCAGCAGCGCCCGGCGGGCGGCCGCATCGGGCGGCGGCACATGGAACGCCGCGACAATCGCCTCGCGATCCAGCCCCGGCAGCCGCTGCGGATGCAGGTAGAACGCGGCCTGCAATTCGCCGTCACGCCAGCCGAGCAGATGCCGCGCCGCGCCCATGAAAGCCTGCTGGAGCAACAGCCCGCCGCCGCATAACGCCTGGAGCCAGGCTTCTGCGTCCGCCGGCGGCGTGCAATCCGCCAGGATGAAATCACTGACGCCCGGCTGGGTTACCCGGCTCCAGTAGCCTACGGCGGGCGGCGGTGCGCCTTCGCCGCGCAAAAACAGCTCGCCCTGCCAGGCCACCGGCCAGCGGGCGACGCGCACCGGCGTCTGTTTGCTCTGCGGCTGGCCGGAAACCGGGTCCACCCGCGCCTCCACCAGCGCATTCACCCGCGCCTGCGCGCTGAACTGCCGGTTCCAGTGCATCGGCACAAACACGCTGCCGCGCGGCTGGCCGTGATCCGCGGTGGCCCGCGCCAGCAACCAGCCGCGCGGCGAGGTGACGCGCACGATGTCGCCTTCCGCGATGTCAGCCATGTCAGTGGGGTGGAGCACGCAGACCGGCTCCGGCGTGTGGCGCATCAGCGCGGCGGCTTTGCCGGTGCGCGTCATGGTGTGCCACTGGTCGCGGATGCGCCCGCTGTTCATGGTCAGCGGGTAACCGGCGGCTTCCGGCAAGTGCGGCGGGGCCACCGCCAGCAGCCGCGCTTTGTTATCGGGGTGCCAGAAGGCACGTCCCGGGCGCGGCAGCGCAGGCAGCGGCCAGCGCTGCGGGGTGAGTTGCTGATACTGTTCCTGCGTCAGCGTCGCCAGTGCGCTGATGTCAAAGGCGCGCTGCCCCCGGTTCTCAAAGCCGGAGAGCGCCGCATGTTCGCAGAAAATCTGATGCGGATGGGTGTAGGCAAATGCCGCGCCGAAGCCCAGCCGCTGCGCCACCTGGCTGACTATCCACCAGTCGCCCCGCGCCTCGCCCGGCGGCGGCAAAAAGGCGCGCTGGCGCGAGAGGCAGCGCTCTGAGTTGGTCACCGTGCCCTCTTTTTCGCCCCACGCCAGCGCCGGCAAGCGGATATGCGCCAGCGCGGCGGTGTCGGTCTCCTGCATCACCTCAGAGACGATCACCAGCGGGCAACCGGCCAGCGCCTGCCGCGCCCGGTCGGCATCCGGCAGGGAGACCAGCGGGTTGGTGCCCATAATCCAGACCGCTTTAATGCGGCCGTCGGCCAGGGCATCAAACAGTGCGGTGGCATTCAGCCCCGGTTCCTGTGTGACGTTGTCACTGCCCCAGAAACGCCCGACGCGGTCGACCTCTTCGGCGCTGAAGCCCATATGCGCCGCCAGTTGGTTCGCCAGCCCGCCCACCTCGCGCCCGCCCATCGCATTCGGCTGGCCGGTGAGTGAAAACGGGCCGTTGCCCGGCGTGTTAATGCGCCCGGTCGCCAGGTGCAGATTGGTGATGGCATTGACCTGATCGGTACCCGCTGAGGACTGGTTAATCCCCATCGAGAACAGCGTCATCATGCGCGGTGCCTGCGCCACCTGCCGGAAGAACGCGGTTAGCGCCCCGGTGCTCAGCCCGGTCTCAGCACTTGCCCGCGCCAGATCCCACGCCGCGGCGGCGGCCAGTGCCGCGTCCGCGCCGGTGGTGTGCTGCTGCAAAAAGGCCTGGTCCAGCGCACCGTGCTGATGCAGCCAGTGCAGCAGGCCATTGAACAGCGCAATGTCACTGCCCGGCCGCAACGCCAGATGGCAGTCAGCCAGATCGGCGCTGGCGGTGGCGCGCGGGTCAATCAGTACCACCTGCATCTGCGGCCGCTGCCGTTTCGCTTCTGCCAGCCGCTGGTAGAGCACCGGATGCGCCCAGGCGGCATTGCTGCCCACCAGCAGCACCAGGTCGGTCTGTTCCAGATCGCGGTAGCGGCACGGCACCCAGTCCGCACCCAGCGCCCGCTTATGCCCCGCCACCGCCGACGCCATGCAGAGGCGCGAGTTGGTGTCCATGTTGCCTGCGCCGATGAACCCCTTCATCAGTTTGTTGGCGACGTAGTAATCCTCGGTGAGCAGCTGGCCGGAGCCATAAAACGCCACCGCCTGCGGGCCGTGGGTGCGGATCACCTGTTGCAGCCCCGCGGCCGCCGCGTCCAGCGCCTGTTCCCAACTGACGCGTTGGTCGCCCAGCATCGGGTACAGCAGCCGCCCGCTGAGATCCAGCGTGTCGCCGAGGCGGCTGCCCTTGATGCAGAGCCGCCCGAGGTTAGCCGGGTGTTGCGGGTCGCCGCTGACCGTGACGCCCGCGCCCTGCACCTCCGCCCGCACGCCGCAGCCGACGCCGCAATAGGGGCAGGTCGTGTTGACGGCCGTCATGACACCGTCTCCAGCGCGTTTTCCGTCACCGGCTGGCGGCAGACCCAGATGCGCCCCTGCTCCACGCGCACCGGCCAGCACAGCAGGCGTACGCCCGGCTTGTCGAGGCTGGTGCCGTCACGCAGGCGGAAACGCTGTTTATACAGCGGGGAAATCACTATCGGCTCGCCGCCCGCGTCGCCGGTCAGGCCGCGCGCCAGCACATTGGCCTGGCTGCCCGGCTCGTGGTTCTCCAGCGCAAACACTTTTTCCGCGGTGTGCGGCAGGTGGAACAGCGCAATCTGCCGGTCGCCCAGCCGCGCGGCCAGCCCACTGTCGGCCGGGATGGCAGAGAGCAGACCGACCTCTTCCCAGCCGTCGCCCGGCTGTGCGTGAGCCATGACAGGCGGCAGCCCGGCCGGGCGCGGCTGGCCGCGCTCCAGCACCTGCAACACCGCCTCGTCCGGCTGGTCGCTGTTGAGGAACGGGCGGAACAGCGCCTGCTGTTCCGGCGAGGCCAGCGTGGTCTGCCATTCGCACTGGTAGCTCTCCACCACGGCCTGCATCTCCTGCTCCAGCTCCGCACCCAGCCCGAGCGAGTCATGCAGCACCACGTCGCGCAGCGTCTCCAGCCCGCCCTCCAGGTTGTCACGCCAGACGCTGGTGCGTTGCAGGCGGTCAGCGGTGCGGATGTAGAACATCAGGAAACGGTCAATGGTGCGGATCAGCGTCTCGCGATCGAGGTCTGCCGCCAGCAGTTCGGCATGGCGCGGCTTCATGCCGCCGTTACCGCAGACGTAAAGGTTCCAGCCTTTGTCGGTGGCGATCACCCCGACATCTTTGCTCTGTGCCTCGGCGCACTCGCGGGTGCAGCCGGAGACCGCCATTTTAATCTTGTGCGGCGAACGCAACCCCTTGTAACGGTGCTCCAGCTCAATCGCCAGCCCGGTGGAGTCCTGCACGCCGTAGCGGCACCAGGTGGAGCCGACGCAGGATTTCACCGTGCGCAGCGATTTGCCGTAGGCATGGCCGGTTTCGAACCCGGCGTCCACCAGCCGCTGCCAGATCGCGGGCAACTGCTCCAGCCGCGCGCCGAACAGGTCAACGCGCTGGCCGCCGGTGATTTTGGTGTAGAGGTTGAACGTTTTCGCCACCGCACCAATCGCCAGCAGGCCATCGGGGGTGATCTCCCCGGCCGGGATGCGCGGCACCACCGAGTAAGTGCCGTCTTTCTGGATATTGGCGAAGTAGCGGTCGTTGGTGTCCTGCAACGGGCGGTGCGCCGGTTCCAGCAGGTAGTCATTCCAGCAGGAGGCGAGCAGCGAGCCTGCCAGCGGCTTGCAGATTTCACAGCCGTGGCCGCGGCCATGTTTCGCCAGCAACTCGCCAAAGGTGCGGATCTTGCCCGCACGGATCAGCAGGTAGAGTTCCTGACGTGAATAGGCAAAATGCTCGCAGATGTCGCGTTTTACCTCGACGCCGTGCGCCGCCAGCCCGGCTTCCATCACCTGTTTCACCAGGGCGGCACAGCCGCCGCAGCCGGTGGCCGCTTTGGTACAGGCTTTGATGCCCGCCATGTCGGTGCAGCCGCCGTCGACCGCCGCCAGGATCGCGCCTTTGCTGACGTTATGGCAGGAGCAGACCTGCGCGCTGTCGGGCAGTGCCGCCACACCCAGCGCCGGGGCAGCACCGGCGGCGGCCGGCAGAATCAGCCCGGCGGGCTGGGCGGGCAGCGGCAGATCGTTGAGCATCATCTGATGCAGCGTCGGGTAGTCGCTGCTGTCGCCCACCAGCACCGCGCCGAGCAGGCGTTTGCCGTCAGCGGAGACCACGATTTTCTTGTACACCTCAGACGGGCCATCCTCCCAGCGGTAGCTCTGGCTGCCGGGGGTGCTGCCGTGGGCGTCGCCGAGCGAAGCCACCTCCACGCCGAGCAGTTTCAGCTTGGTGCTCATGTCCGCGCCGGTAAAGGCCGCCTCCTCACCCGCCAGCGTGGCGGCCAGCGTGCGCGCCATCTGGTAGCCGGGGGCCACCAGCCCGAAAATCCGGCCGTCCCACAGCGCGCACTCACCGAGGGCGAAAATCGCCGGGTCGGAGGTGCGGCACTGGTTATCAATCACGATGCCGCCGCGCGGGCCGACGGCGAGGTCACTCTCACGCGCCAGGGCATCACGCGGGCGGATGCCGGCGGAGAACAGCACCAGATCGCTCTCCAGCGTGCTGCCGTCGGCGAACGTCAGGCAGTGGCGCGCGCTGCTGCCGTCGGTGATGCTTTTGGTCTCATGGCCGGTGTGCACCGTCACGCCGAGGGCGTCGATTTTGCGGCGCAGCATCGCTGCGCCGCCGTCATCCAGTTGCACCGCCATCAGGCGCGGCGCGAACTCCACCACATGCGTCTCCAGCCCAAGCTGTTTCAGCGCGTGCGCTGCCTCCAGCCCCAGCAGGCCGCCGCCAATCACCACGCCGCGCGCGGCCCCCCCGGCGCTGGCGGCAATCGCCTCCAGATCGCTCAACGTGCGGTAGACCAGGCAGTGCGGACGGTCAGCACCGGGGATCGGCGGCACAAAGGGCGCGGAACCGGTCGCCAGCACCAGGTGGTCATACGGCGTTTCGCGCCCGGCGTTGTCCACCACGCAGCGGCGCACGCGGTCAATCGCCGTCAGCGTGCAGCCGAGGCGCAGCTCGATGCCGTGGCGGTCAAAAAAGCCGTCGGCCACCAGGCTCAGGGATGCCGCGCTGCGGCCGCCGAAAAATTCGGAGAGGTGGACGCGGTCATAGGCCGCGACCGGCTCCTCCGCACAGACGATGATCTGGTAACGCCGGTGCAGGTTGCGCTCGACCAGTTGTTCCAGAAAATAGTGGCCGACCATGCCGTGACCGGCCAGCAGCAGTACCGGGCGGACGCCGGAAAAAAGTGCATCGCTCATCGTGGTGCTCCTCCGGGGCGCAGCCGCAGCCGCGCCCGATTGTTCAGAATGTAGGCCGAGCAGCAGGTCATCACTGACCGGTTGCCCCAGCAGGTGGCTATAGGCGGCGGCATCCGTGGTGTCGCCGTAAAACATCACGCCGCGCAAACAGCCGTTACGCAGCAGCAGGCGGCGGTAGTGGCCGGACAGCGGGTCAAAGGTGTGGTGGATCTCATCCTGTGGCGCGGCCTGCACCTCCCCGGCGGAG
The DNA here is from genome assembly GCF_002858805.1 of Chimaeribacter arupi. GTDB lineage: Bacteria > Pseudomonadota > Gammaproteobacteria > Enterobacterales > Enterobacteriaceae > Chimaeribacter > Chimaeribacter arupi. The sequence continues at coordinate 13,282 of NZ_PJZI01000035.1, read as the reverse complement.
AACGCGGCGATGCCGGTGACTTTCAGCCGGGTCGGCAACGGTGACGGCTGCCAGGCGGCCCCCGGTTGCCCGGCCAGCCGCTGCGCCAGCACCTCCGCCTGTTCCCGGCACGGGGCCACCAGCCCGGCGGTGAAGGTGCCGGGTTGCGCGCATTCACCGACAGCGGAGATCGCCGGGTCTGCGGTGGCCAGCCGGCCATCCACCAGAATGCCGCGATCGCACGCCAGCCCGGCAGCGGCGGCCAGGGAGGTCTCCGGCCGGGTGCCGATGCAGGCCACCGCCAGCACCGCGGGCAGCCGCGTACCGTCGCCCAGCGTTACCGCCTCCAGCGTGCCGTGGCCGTGGAAAGCGGCCACTTCGCAGCCGGTCAGGATGCGCAGGCCGCGCCGGTGCAGATCGGCTTTCAGCAACTGCCCGGCCTGGTTATCAAGCTGGCGCTCCATCAACCCGGCGTGACGGTGTAACAACGTGACGCGCATCCCGCGCTGCGCCAGCGCGCAGGCCGCCTCAATGCCGAGGATGCCGCCGCCGAGAACCACCGCCGGTGCGCCGGGGCGGCAGCGCGCCAGCATCCGCTCTACATCCGCCAGCGTGCGAAAGCCGAGCACGCCGTCCAGTTCCACGCCCGGTACCTGGGGCAACAGCGGCCGTGCGCCGGTCGCCAGCACCAGCTGGTCATACGGCAGGCTGCGTTGGCCGGTGTGCAGCACCCGGCGCGCCCGGTCGATGCGCAGCGCGGTTTCGCCATGATAGAAAGTGACGTTGTCACCCATTGCGCTATCCGGCAGCGGCAGCAGCGTCTCTTCCGGCCGCTGCTCCCCCGCCAGCACCGGCGAAAGCAGAATGCGGTTGTAGCTGCCGTGCGGCTCCGCACCTATCACGCTGACGGCAAAACGCCCCGGTGCCAGGCGGCAGAGCGTTTCCACACAGTGCATCCCGGCGATGCCGTTGCCCACCACGATCAGCCTTTGGGTCATGCTTCTCTCCCGGTTCAGGCCGCGCTGGGCTGTTTGGCGTACAGGAAGTGCAGGATCTGCTGGCGGCAGTGGCTGTAGACCGGGTCCTGCGCCAGTGCGACGCGGTGACGCGGGCGGTCAAGCGGCACCGGCAGGATCTGCCCGACATGGGCCGCCGGGCCGTTGGTCATCATCAGCACCCGGTCGGAGAGCAGCACCGCCTCATCCACATCGTGGGTGATCAGCACAATGGTGGTGTGCAGCCGCTGCTGGATCGCCATCACCGCGTCCTGCAGGTGGGCGCGCGTCAGGGCATCGAGCGCGCCGAACGGCTCATCCATCAGCAGCACTTTGGGTTTCATCGCCAGCGCGCGGGCGATGCCGATGCGCTGCTTCATGCCGCCGGAGATCTCCCCCGGCCGTTTGTCGCGGGCGTGGCTCATCTGCACCAGCGCCAGGTTGTGCTCAATCCAGTCACGGCGTTCACCCTTGCCCATCTCGCGGCGGAACACCTGATCCACCGCCAGCGCCACGTTGTCGTAGCAGGTGAGCCACGGCAGCAGCGAATGGTTCTGGAACACCACCCCGCGCTCCGGGCCGGGGCCGTCGATTTCGCGGTTATCGCACAGCAGCACGCCCTCACTGGGGCGCGTCAGCCCGGCGATCAGGTTCAGCAGCGTGGATTTGCCGCAGCCGGAGTGGCCGATCAGGCTCACGGTTTCCCCGGCGGCGATGGTGAAACTGACGTTGTCCAGCGCCAGGAAACTGCCTTGCGGCGTGGTGAAGCGCTGGCTGACATTCTGGACGGCAATAATCGGATGGTCAGGCATGGTCGGCTCCTCAGCGTGCGTCATAGGTAAAGCGGCGGGCGATGGCCATCAGCCCCTGCTCAAGCAGCAGGCCGACCACCCCAATCACCCCGATGGCGATGATGATGTTTTCCACATTCAGGTTGTTCCACTCGTTCCAGATCCAGAAGCCGATGCCGACCCCGCCGGTGAGCATCTCGGCGGCGACAATCACCAGCCAGGCGATGCCGATCGAGAGGCGCACGCCGGTAAGCACATGCGGCAGCACCGCCGGGAACAGGATGCGGCGCATCACGGTGAGTTCACTGAGCTTCAGCACCCGCGCCACGTTGAGGTAGTCCTGCGGGATGCGCATCACCCCTTCGGCGGTGTTGAGGATCATCGGCCAGATCGAACAGATAAAAATCGTCCAGGTGGAAGCCGGTTCGGCGCGCTGGAACAGCAGCAGGCCAATCGGCAGCCAGGCCAGCGGGCTGACCGGGCGCAGCAGTGAAATCACCGGGTTGAGCATCTGCGCCAGGAAGGTGAAGCGGCCAATCAAAAACCCGGCCGGGATGCCCACCAGCGCCGCCAGCCCGAAGCCGGTGCCGACCCGTTGCAGCGAGGCCAGCACATTCCAGCCGATGCCCTGATCGTTCGGCCCGGCGTTGTAGAACGGCTCGGCAAAGATAATTCTGGCGGCGTCCCAGGTGGTGAGCGGCGTCGGGAAGCCGTGGCTGTTGAGTGCCGCCACCTGCCAGACCACCAGCAGCACGGCGAGGCCGAGCAGGCCGGGGATCAGCCGTTGCAGCAGCGGGCGCAGGCGCGGCGGCGTGAAGCGGCGGCGCACCGGCACTGTGTTAAGCGGGATCACCCTGGCCGGGGCGGCAGACGGGGCGGCGGGCTGGGTTTTCAGGTTGGTTTTCATCGGGAACCCCTATCGGTTGAGGGTGAAACTGCGGGCATAGCCCGCCGGGTTGCTGCCGTCCCAGACGCTGCCGTTCATCAGCGTGCTGCGGCGCATCTCATTGGCGGGCACACTGACATGGGCGGCGGTGGCGGCGTCACGGTACAGGGCGCTGCGGTTAATCTGCCGCGCCACGGCGGCGTAATCCGGTTCGGTTTTCGCCAGATTCCAGCGGTGGAACTGGGTTAAAAACCACATGCCGTCAGAGAGCCACGGGTAACTCACCTCGCCGTCGGCGAAGAAACGCATGGCGTGGGCGTCCTGCCACTGCTTGCCGAGGCCGTTTTCGTACCGGCCGAGCATCCGGCCCTCAATCCGCTCCAGCCGGGTGTTGAGGTAGGCGCGCCCGGCGAGGATGGCGGCGGTTTCGCGCCGGTTGGCCTCGGAGGCGTCAATCCAGCGGGCCGCCTCCAGCACCGCCGCGGTCAGGGCGCGAGCGCTGTTCGGGTGGGCGCTGACCCACTCGTCGCGGCTGCCGAGCACTTTTTCCGGGTGATCGGGCCAGATCTGCTGGCTGGTGGCGGCAGTGAAGCCGAGGCGGTCGGTGATCGCCCGCTGGTTCCACGGCTCGCCCACGCAAAAACCGCTCATGTTGCCGATGCGCATGTTCATCACCATCTGCGGCGGCGGCACCACCACCGTGCGCACGTCGTTAAACGGGTGGATGCCCGCCTCCGCCAGCCAGTAGTAGAGCCACATGGCGTGGGTGCCGGTCGGGAAGGTATGGGCAAAAGTGACGCTGCCCGGCGCGCTGCGGCTGATGTGCTGTTTCAGCGACGCCGCATCCGTGACGCCCGCCTCCTGTAACGCACCGGCGAGGCTGATGGCCTGGCCGTTCTGGTTCAGGGTCATCAGCACCGCCATCGGGTGGCGCGGCCCGGCGAGGCCGAGTTGCAGGCCGTAGATCAGGCCATACAGCACGTGGGCGGCGTCCAGCTCGCCGGAAACCAGCTTGTCACGCACCCCGGCCCAGCCCGCCTCTTTGCTCGGGATAATGTGGATGCCGTATTTCTTGTCGAACTGTTTGACTGAGGCGATCACCACCGGCGCGCAGTCGGTCAGCGGGATAAACCCGACGCGGATGTCGCGCTGCTCCGGCGCATCACTGCCTGCGGCCCAGGCCGCATTCAGCAGGCCGGGGAGCAGCAAACTGCCGCCCAGTGCCGCACTGCCGGCCAGAAAACGGCGGCGGGACAGGCCGGGGCGGGAAATCTCTCGCGTCATGGTGCTTCCTTCTCAAGGGACAAAAACAAAAAAGGCGTCCGGTTACTGCACAACCTGCGCTGTGCAATAACGGACGCCTTTATCCGGGATGCCTCGTGTTCGCCGCCGTTGGCGAATGGGACAGGAGAAATAATGCAAGGGGTGTGCCAATAACAAAAAACCGCCGTTCAGGGCGGTTCAGGGAGACAGGCGCCGGGAAATCCCCGCCAGAGGCCGGGGGTATTGCCCCATCAGGCAGCAACCTTTGCCCAATTAGCGGGCAATATCCTCGTTGGCGGCCAGCACACTTTCCACCGCCAGCAGCGCATGGGCGATCTCAATCAGTTTCTTGTTCTGCGCCATCGCCAGTGACCGCAGCGCCTTGTGCGCCTCCGGCTCACTCAGGCCGCGGTGCTGCATCAGCAACGCTTTGGCGCGCTCGATCTGTTGCCGCTCGCTGAGGCTGGCGCGCAGGGTGGCCAGTTCCGCCGACAGCTGTTGCAGGTGTTGCGCCTGTTGCTGGATGACGTCGAGGATCGCCCGGCCGAGCGGCGCGCCCAGCTCCCCGGCGCGGTAGTGCGCGGCCTCCCCGCCCGGCGTGGCGGTAAGCAGCACGCTGTAGCCGGCGTCCGGCGGGGCAAGGCTGAGCTGCTGGCCCGCCAGCGCCTGCTGCGCCCCGGCCAGCGCCGCCCGGCAACAGGCATTGAGCGCCGCGGCGGACTGGTCTTCCACGCTTTTCATTGCATCCATGCGCGCGCTGGTGATGTCAAACCACGCCTGAACCTGATCGCCGCCCGGCGGCAACCGCCCGGCACAGAGGATGCGCCGCAGCCGCTCAAACGCCGGGTTGCCCTGCCCCGGCCCGGCCTGCCACGCCGCCTGCGAGGCGGGGTCAGCAAAGGTGAGGAACGTCTGGATGCAGCGCTCCTGCCCGTCGATCAGGTCCAGCTGCTGCTGTTGCGCCCCGGCCTCCATCTCCCCGGCGGCAAACCCCGCCGCGCCGATCGCCCGCTCTTGCCCGGCCAGCTCTTTGCCCTGCATCACGCTGAACATCGCGATCAGCGCCCGTGAAATCGCCGGGTCACCGCAGCCGTCCGCCGCCTCAAACACCACCCCCAGCAGCCGGGCGATGATGCCGCTGTAGCAGCCCATTGAGGCGGCGCGGGAGGCTGCGGGCGCGCGGTTGGCTTCCCGCTGCGCCGGCAGGGCTTCCAGCGCATGCAGCGCCCCGGCCACCCGGTTGAACAGGCGGCTGAGGTTACCGGCCTGCGGGTGCGCCCGGTCAAGCTGCGCCAGCGGCCGGTGCCAGGCCGCCAGCGCGGCATCGGTGTCCTGAATCGCCCGGGAAAGGTGGCGCGCCGCGGGGCTTTCGCGATTGGAGAGCAGAATATTGCTGAGGCCGCGTTCGCGTTGCAGGCAGTGCACCAGTGCGCTGACGGCCGTCACCAGTTCGCCGGTGTGCAGCAACTGGTGCAGACCGGCAATTTCGCTCTGTTTTGAAGCCAGGATGAAATCCTGCGCCCGTAACCGGGCCGGGGGAAGCGTCATAGCCATGCCTGTTTCTGGGGGACATGGCCAGGGTTTTGCAAAATACGTACCGGATCAGATCTGGTAGTCGTCCACCGTGTCCAGTTGGGCGGCAAACACTTTCTCTTTGATCTCCGTCAGGGAGAGCGCCGGGTTGCAGAGCTGGATAAACTGCCAGGCGAAGTTGCGCTGCAACTGGCTGCGCTTCAGGCCGAGCCACACGGTGTTGGCCTCAAACAGGTGTTCGGCGTTCAGGTAGACCAGCCCCTGGTCGCGCCGGTCTTCCGACATGTCCGCCACCAGCCCGACGCCCAGCCCCAGCTCGACGTAGGTTTTGATCACGTCAGAGTCCTGCGCGCTCAGGGTGACGTCCGGCGTCAGCCCCGCCAGCTGGAAGGCGGCATCAATTTTGCCGCGCCCGGTGATGCCGTGGCGGTAGGTAATCAGCGGCAGGGTGCTGAGCTGCTCCAGCGTTACCGGTTCGGCCTGGGCCGCCAGCGGGTGGCCGGCAGGCACTACCACCGCATGGTGCCAGCGGAAATAGGGAAAGGCCGCCACCGCCTCATCACTCATCAGCCGTTCGCTGGCGATGCCGATATCCGCCTCCCCGGCGTGCAGCATGGCGACAATCTCCTCGGGGCTGGCCTGGTTCAGCGTCAGGCGCACCCGCGGGTAGAGGGCGCGGAACTCCTTGATCACACGCGGCAGGCTGTAACGCGCCTGGGTGTGGGTGGTGGCGATGTGCAGCTCGCCGTTGTCATTGTTGCTGAACACATCCGCCAGGCGGCGGATATTGCCCGCGTCATTCAGGATACGCTCCGCCACCACCAGCAGCTCTTTGCCCGGCTCCGTCATCCCCAGCAGGCGCTTGCCGCGCCGGATGAAAATCTCAATGCCCAGCTCCTCTTCCAGCTCACGGATGTGTCGCGACACGCCGGATTGTGACGTGTACAGCGCATTGGCCACATCCGTGAGGTTGAAGCGGCAGCGGGCCGACTCACGGATAATTTTCAGCTGCTGGAAATTCATTGCCTTATCTCCTTATCTCTCATTCAGATAAGGGTAGTGATACGGGGGAATGCGGCGAATGCAAAAGAAGAAAATGGCAGTCCTTATGCCTTTCGGCACTAAAGGGAATCTGAGTTTTTAACCTTAGGGCTTTTTTCCAGTACAATCAGCAAAATGAGCAGATATTATTTTGCTCAATGGATTCACAACTGCGTTATTTTGACGCTAAATAGTTCTGTCCAAGAATTGATACCCGGAAAGCAAAGAGGATATTGTGAAAATACGCATCATGCTGGTACTGCTGACCACGCTGGCGCTGAGCGCCTGTAAATCCGGCCCGCTGCATAAGGATGGCCCGGATGATATTATCACCAGCCAGGTAGGGGAACTGACCCTGAAACACCGCCGCGCCATTGAGCCGCCGGAAAGCCTGAAACTCATTAACCAGCAATATACCAGTCTGTATGCGGCCAGTATCATGACCCGCCCTGACTACAGCGGCACCCTGGTGGGCCACCTCACCAATGCCAAACCCTTCTATGTGATCGGCCAGCCGAATAACCGCTGGCTGGCCATCAGTGAAGAGAAAGACGGCAACCTGGTCGGCTATGTGCCGTTCAATGCCGGGGTGCCGAGCACCCAGTACCAGGCCACCCTGCGCCAGGACCGCCCGCGCCGCACCAAGGCAAAAAGTGATTGCGTGGCAGTCGGCGGTGACAGCAAAGCCTGCAAAGATGCGGCGTCCGAAACCTGGATCATCGACTGACCCGGTGCCGGGGTGGCAGAATACTGCCCCGGCGTCACTGCCGTTCTGGTTAATAAATTGCGTTATTTTGTGAATAAGTAAAAATTCTAATGAAAAGCAGTAAAATCTCTATTGGTAATTGTTTAAAATCGTTAGTGGTCCTACTGGCGATACATTTTGCCCCGGCGGCCGGGGCGTCAGACAACGCAGCGACACTCGCGATCCACCCTGCACAACCGGTTCAGGAAGCCCTTTTCCGCAACTGGCTGCTCAGCCGCTGTATTGCCAGGTCAGACAATGTCGGCGCATTACCGGCGGATGCCCACCGCGCCGCGGCACTCTATGCCGGGAAAAGCCGGCTGCCGGCCGCGGCCTTTACCGCAGGTGATGCCTTAATTGATCGCTTCCTTGACCGCCCCTTCCGGGGGCCGGTAGAGGGCAGCTATCACACCGTTGCCTGTATCGACCTATATCAAAGTGGAGAGGCCCGCCGCCTGTTTGACCGCTTTGCCGCTCAGCTTGAAGACCAGTAACCCGTAACCGGCGGGCCTGCCGCCTGCCGCGATGCAACACCGCGCAGCCCGGCTTCCCCGCCGTGACGCGCCGGGTCTGGGCGTCGGAAACCATTGCAGGAACACGTTATGCGATTCACGATTGTTAAGAGTAAACAGGGCCATTTTCCCCCGCAAAGCAGCTTTGACTTCCTGCCTCCGGGCGGGACCATCGGCCGCAGCGTGGACAATAACCTGGTGTTGCCCGATGAAGACCGGGCAATCTCACGCCTCCAGGCCATCGTGCATATTTCGGCAGACGGTGAGTGCCGGATAACCAACCGCGGCAACGTTACGCGCGTGGTGCTGAATGATATTCCGCTGGAGCGTGGCCGGCAGGTCGAGTTGCAGGACGGCGATCTGCTCGACATTGATGATTACCAGCTCCAGGTCACTGACCTGAGCCAGTCCGCGCCGCCGCCCTCCTACACCACCCCGCCCGTTGAGGCCCCGCGCCCCAGGGAAGCCCCGCGCCTGACCGGCGTGCCGCGCCTGGCTGAAGTGCCGCGCCCGGCAGAACCGGCTGCCGTGATCGTCACCCCGCCGCCGGCGCAGCCGCTCGCCTCCCCGCAGGCCCACGCCGCGCCGGATCGCTATGCTGCCCCGGAGCCGTACAGCGCCCCGGAACAGTACAGTGCACCGGAACAGTACAACGCACCGGAACCGGCGGCGTTGGTGCAACCGGCCGCCCCGTATGACGCCCAGGCGCAACAGCGTGCGGAACAGGCGCTGCTGGCGCGCCAGCAGGCGATGCAGGATGCGCCGCTGCCCGCAGCTGAACCGGCGCAGGCGGCCCCGGCCGCTGACCCGCAACCCCTGCCGCTGACCCCGCCGGAACCGCCGCGTGCCGCGCCGCGCTCCGGCCGCCTCGGCATTGACCCGGTGGGTTACACCGCGCCGCCGGTGCCGCGCCACAGCAACCTGCTGCACGGCAGCCCGCAGGCGCTGGACGGCAACATGCTGGACGCGCTGCTGGAAGGCATCGGCTTAAACGATCTCCAGCCGCCGCCGCGCTTTGATGAGCACCAGTTGCGGGAAGTCGGCCGCCTGCTGAGCCTGTTCTCGCAGGGCACCGTGGCGCTGCTCTCGTCGCGCTCGATTCTCAAGCGCGGGGTCAAGGCAGAGATGACCATGATCCTGGACGAGGCCAATAACCCGTTCAAGCTGCTGCCGTCGGGCAAAACCGTGCTGATGCAGATGTTCGGCAGCAAAATGCCGGGCTTTATGCCGCCGGAACAGGCGGTGCGTGACGCGCTGATCGATTTGCAGGCCCACCAGTTGGGGATGATTGCCGGTATCCGGGCGATCATTTCCGCGATGCTGCAATCCTTCAACCCGGACCGGCTGGAAGAAGAGGCGCGCCGCGAGGGGAATGCCCCGCGCTTCTCGCTGTCATCCAACCGCAAGGCCGCGCTGTGGGACCACTTCGCCAAAACCTACCAGAAGACCGCCGGTGAAGTAGAGAACGATTTCCACACCCTGTTCGGTGAGGCGTTCCTGCGCGCCTATGATGCCGAAGTCAATCAGTACAAAGATTCGCAAATCAAACCGGACGAATAATGAATATTACCATTGCCACCACCTCCCACCAGGGCACCCGCGCCACCAACCAGGACCAGACCGGCGAGATCATCGGCCGCCGTTCGGCCTGTTTTGTGGTCTGCGACGGCATCGCCGGGTTGCCGGGGGGCGAGGTGGCGGCAAAAATTGCGCGTGACACCATCCTGGAAAATTTTGACGGTGAGCAACACCTGGATGCCCAGAGCATCCGCCAGTATGTGACCGGCGCGAATGCGGCGATCCGGGCGCGCCAGCGGCAGGAGGCCGCGCTGGCGAAAATGGGCACCACGCTGGTCAGCCTGTTTATTGACCGGGATTATTCGCTGGCGTACTGGGCACACGCCGGTGACAGCCGCCTCTACCTGTTCCGCCGCGGCTACCTGTTTGACGTCACCACCGACCACAGCCTGGTGCAGCAGATGAAAGATGCCGGGTTTTCGACCCAGGGCATCAACAGTAACCTGCTCTACTTTGCGCTGGGGCTGGATGAGGCGCGCGACGCCAGCTACAGCGATGTGCTGCAACTGGAGGACGGCGATGTGTTTTTGCTCTGCACCGACGGCTTCTGGCACAGTTTCAGCGAGGCGGAGCTGGAGCAGTCGCTGCATATGGTAAATTCACCGGATGAATGGATTGCCCTGATGGAACGTGCCTGGCTGAACCAGGCACCGGTGCACACCGCCAACGGCACTGAGTGCGCGGCGGTGCCTGACCCGCACGCGGATAACCGCCACACTGATAACCGTAATATTGATAACTACAGCGCCATTGCCGTATGGGTCGGCTCTCCGCAGGAGACCACCCTGATGCACTCCTTGCCGGACGCCGGGCGTTTTATGCCATCAAAACTGGGCTGAGGCTGATGTCTACTTTTACACACACAAGGTACGCTATGAAAATATGGATGTCCGGACTCCTTGCGTTGTTGGCCGTGCCCGCCGCGCAGGCGCAGGATTACCGCCTGGCTTATTCGCCCAGCCTGAAACTTGAAATTTATATTGATGACGTCAAAAGCAGCCAGCCGGAAGACTGGTGCCGTGAAACCCTGCCGCTGCGTATTGTGGCCGGTGGGGAGAAAGACCCGGCGGTGCTGGACACCTTCCTGCCGCGCGTCGGTAACCTGATTCAGAAGCAGTGTGACACCACCACCCGCCTGCCGTTTACCCTGACCGACAAGGCCGGGGCGACACTGGCGCAGGGCGAGGCGCTGAAAAGCACCCGCTGGCAGCCGACGGTGCTGCCGCCGGCTGAAGCGGCCGCGCCGGCCGCCACCGCAGACGGCCCGGCCGTGCCGCTGGCGCCGGAACAGGCGGGCGGCAACAAGCCCACCACGTTCTCCCTGCCGAACGGCTGCCATTTCCGCACCTACTGGGACGCCACGCGTGACGGCAGCGCGCTGTTTGTGCCGAGCGGTGACAGCGTGACCTGCACGCCGGACGGCTGGATGACCGACCGCAGTGACGTCAGCGTGACGCCGTCAGCCAGCGCTGCGCCGACCGCCCTGACCTTCTACCGCGGGTTCCCGCTGGCCAACCTCAACCCGACCAGCGCCGCGCTGGCGGTGATCAGCGCCGATGAGCGGCAGATGCTGCTGAGCAACCACGACAAAGCGCCGGACAGCTTCCTGCTGCTGCCGTTTGACCGCTCACTGCACGCCTGGCGCTTTGACGGCCGGGTGATTTTACAGATTGGCCGGGATGAGGCGGACAACGCCGCCACCCTGAAACAGGCGATTGAACAGGCACAGGCGGCGTACCTGCCGCTGCTGCCGGCCGCCAGCACCGCCCTGACCTTCCTGCTGGTGGAAAAGGTCAGCCCCGAGACTGACCCGGCCGCCGCGGCTTACCGCACGGTCAATTAACAGAGAAGCCACTATGTCGGGAATTGAACAGCGTCATCCTCCCTCTAACAGCCTGCCGGTAGGTTACCGTTTCCGGGAATTTGAGATCCTGGAGGTGATTGGCGAAGGGGGCTTCGGCATTGTTTACCGTGCCTACGATCACCAGCTTGAGCGCACTATTGCTATCAAAGAATACATGCCGACCAAACTGGCCCAGCGCAATGAAGACTTAAGCGTGGGGGTGCGCAGTGACCGTTTCACCAAAACGTTCCAGGCCGGGTTGCACAGTTTTATCCAGGAGGCGCGGCTGCTGGCGCGTTTCTCCCACCCCGGCCTGCTGCACGTGCTGCGTTTCTGGGAGGAGAACGGCACCGCCTATATGGGCACCCAGTTTTACACCGGCAATACGCTGAAAAACCTGAAGCTGTCGCAGCCGGCGCTGATTGACGAGGCGTGGATCCGTAACCTGCTGCCGCCGTTGTTCAGCGCGATCCATACCATCCATCAGGAAGGGTATCTGCACCGCGATATCTCGCTGGACAATATCCAGATTCAGGAGAACCAGTTGCCGGTACTGCTCGACTTCGGCTCTGCGCGCAAGGAGATCGGCAATCTTTCGGATGAGACCGAGATTATGCTGAAGCCGGGGTTCGCGCCGATCGAGCAGTATATGGAGAACAGCGACGGCGAACAGGGGCCGTGGACGGACATTTACGCGCTGGGTGCGGTGCTGCATACGCTGATCACCGGTGCGCCGCCGCCGGTCAGCGTGGTGCGCAGCATTGAAGACAGTTATGTGCCGCTGGTGCAGCGCCGCCCGGCCGGCTACTCCCTGGGGCTGTTGCAGGTGGTGGATCACGCGCTGGCGCTGAAACCAGAGGATCGCCCGCAGTCGATTGAGCAGCTGGCAGCGGAGTTGCAGTTGCCGGTGTCGGATGTCAGCGAGATTATCAGCTCACCGATGGCCGCCCCGGCGGCGGTGCTGGTTGCCGCCAACCCGGCGGCCGGTGCGCCGGTGGCGGATGCGGTGGCCGCCGGGCAGACGCGCATCAGCCGCCCGGTGCTGGCCCTGGCCGCCGTGGCGGTAGTGGCGGTGCTCGGCGTGGTGGTGTGGCTCTCGACCGGCCCCGGCGATCGCGAGAGCACGCATACCGTCGCCAACAATACGCCGGAGAACGCCCCGGCCGCGGTGGCCGACCCGGATGCCGGTGCCGCGGCAGACGCCGCCACGCCGGTGCCGGGCGCGCCGCTGGCGCAGGTCTATTTCCGCCTGAACCCCGGCGAGCAGGTCTTGCTGGACGGCCAGCCGCAGACGGTCAAGATCAGCACCAGCGGGTTTGCGATGCTCAGCCTGGCAGCGGGTGAATACCAGCTTGAGATCCGGGAGAACGGGCAGCGGCGCGGGCTTCAGGCGCTGAAGATTGACCGGGCGGGGACATGGGTGGTGGCACCAGGGGGGTGACCGGTATTGCATACCGGGGGGCTTTCTTTTTTAGGAAGGTGGGTTGTTTCGGTTGTTTATATGCTGTGGCATGTTTCGGTTGCTCATGTGTCTTTGTCTGCCGAGCTCTTGCAGAGCCTAAACATAGATGAAGTGGCATGTTTCGGTTGCTCATGTGTCTTTATCTACCCGGCTCACTGAGCCTCAACCGAGCAGGGCGCGCCAGTGCGCTCGCCCTGCACCCGCGCACTTTCGGTGATCCGGCAGAATTATTGCCCGCGTAGCGGGTTCCCTCCAGCGTCCTCCGGGCTTATCGGGCCGGTACAGACACGCTCCCAGCGTGGCTGTACCTCTCGCACACATCCCTGTGTGCTCACCCGGCCCTGCGTCCTCGTCGGCAATAATTTAATGCCCCCACCCCTCTGCAAATTCTTGGCTATGTAAGGAAAGAGTAGATAAGACATGTTTTAGTTTTTGGTGCAGATATAAAAATTGCAGCCACATGAAAATGCAAAGCAGAAAAAGCACACATCATGCCCAAAAACCTCCCCTACTATTTCCTTACATACTTACGGGTTTGCAAAGGGGTGGGGGCGTAAAAATCATTGCCGAGTGGAGGCGCAGGGCCGGGTGAGCGGGCATGGATGCCCGCGAGAGCCGCCCATGACAGGGACTGTCATTAGCGGCGGCCCGGAA
>NZ_PJZI01000034.1 GCF_002858805.1 Chimaeribacter arupi | reverse complement strand
TTTTATCGTGGGCTGAAAGTCTCTGCCGCCACGGTGCTGGTCACGCGGGCATCCGATCATAATCCTCTGCTGGTCGAATTTGTGCCCCGCTCAACGCCGGCCGGGTAGGGGGCCCCAGGCAATAAAAAAGCATCCCGAAGGATGCTTTTTTTATATAACAGACAGGGTCTGACACAGCAAAACAGGGTCGGTAACGGCTCAGGTATCTGGCGTCAGCTTGTTGTTGACGAACAACGTCAGCTTGTCACCGGGTTGCAGGTTATTCGACGCCGAATTCCACCGCATAACATCACTGATATTGACCCCATGACGGCGGGCAATGCTGGCCAGTGAATCCCCTTTACGTACCTGATAGGTGATGCTGTTTGCTGCCGTCAGGTTGGCTGATGCTTTGTCAGCAATTTGCAGATTTTGGCCTACTTTGACCGTACTCGAACGGCCTAAGTTGTTCCAACGTTGCAAATCGCTGGTTTTGACATTCAACCGGGCGGCAATCGCCGACAGCGTATCCCCTGGGCGCACTGTATAACTGGAACCGGAAGCCGCACTGTTTTTTGCCAGTTTCGTCTCTACGGCGGCGATGTCGCTGTCCGCCAGGGAGTCCTTCAACTGATCAGCATGGGCTTTCGGTACCAAAATATAGTGCGGGCCATTCGGCGCAGTCACGCCTTTCTTGTAACCCGTATTAAAGGATTTCAGCTTGGTTAACGACATGCCTGCCATTTCAGCGGCTTGTGTTAACTGCATTTGCTGCCCCACTTCAACCCGCGCCAGCGCCCGGTTTTCGTTGGTTTTGGGCAAGCGAATCCCATATTGTTTGCTATGCTTAAGAATATCGCTAAGCGCCAACATCTTTGGAACATAAATCGACGTTTCCCGCGGGAGCGCCAATGCCCAGAAGTTTGTCGGACGGCCTTGTGCTTTATTCGCTTTGATCGCTTGTAAAACGCGACCTTCACCGCTGTTGTACGCTGCGACGGTCAATAACCAGTCGCCATCGAACATACGGTTCAGGCGTTGCATCATATCAAGCGCAGCAGTCGTCGATGCCACCACGTCGCGGCGACCGTCGTACCACTGGTTCTGTTTCAGACCATATGTGCGACCCGTGCTCGGTACAATCTGCCAAAGCCCTGCGGCATTGGCGGACGACGTCGCTTTGGGGTCAAAAGCGCTCTCCACTATGGGTAGCAGTACCAGTTCCATCGGCATCTTACGTTGTTTAATCTGCTCGACAATCCAGTACATGTACGGCTCTGCCCGTAATGTTACATCGTGGAGATAGCTCTTCTGTTTTAGGTAACGCTTTTTTTGTTCACGGATCCGGGAATTTTCCGGAACCTCCATCTTCAGCTCGTCGCTAATGAAGTTCCACAAGTCTTCTTGCTGCGCGATGTCGCTGTTACTACTGCCCAGCCATCGCGCCGTGGTCTCTCGACCAGCCCCTGTGTACTCTCCTGCTTCACTTTGACCTGCCGAAGACAAACTCTGTGCGTGCTGTAACGGTGGCGTTGCGTCATGCCTTGACGCCTGACAACCGACCAGCAACACAGAGGCGAGAAGTATCGCTTTAGCCTTCATGTGTGTGTCAATAGTTGCTTAAAAGACGACCGATAATACTTTGCTTCGCCAAACAACACAAGAAAAAGGTTTAATAACTGTCTTTCCGCTCACGTAATCGGGCAAAAACCTGCCAAGGCTCACTAACAGGTAAGACAAATCCTAATTTCGTTTGTAAATCAGTATCATGGCAACGTAAAAATACGTTAATTTTATGCTCTTTTTCCAGCGTTGTAGGCACACTTGGCACCCCTTTTTTACGCATTGCTTGCACTTGTTGCTCATGTGTTTCTATATCGCGATCATCAGGTAAAATTGAGCGGGCAAACTTAAGATTTGCGAGGGTGTACTCATGGGCACAGCAGATCAGCGTATCTTTTGGTAAAGCGGTTAACTGTTGAAACGACTCGTACATTTGGCGTGCCGTCCCCTCAAACAACCGTCCGCAACCGGCTGAAAACATCGTATCGCCGCAGAAAAGATAAGGGGCACTGTAGTAAGCGATGTGGCCGGATGTATGCCCTGGTACGTCAAAAATGCGGTAATGTTGCTGCCCTAACGTGATCTCATCACCCTGTTTCAGAGTAATCTGACGAAATTTGGCGGCTGTTTCCTGCGGGCCGTAAAGCGCAACCTGCGGATAGTGCTGCAAAATCTCATTTACGCCCCCGACATGATCATGGTGGTGATGGGTCAGCAAAATGGCGGTCGGGGTCAGCTGGTGATGCTGCAACGCGGTCAGCACCGGTGCGGCTTCACCGGGGTCGACGATGATGACAGTGCCTTGCTGGTCATCCAGCAACCAAATGTAATTGTCCTGCAGGGCAGGAATGCTGATAAGATTCATTGATTACCTCGTTGGCAAACGCTTGAAAGAAGATAATAAACCATGCAATCCGCGCACCCGTCCAACATTCTGAGCACACCACGCTCCTGGGGCGACATTCCCCGCGGGGAGGTGTGGCGTGCTGCGCTGGAGCAACAGTTACAGCCGTGGTGGCCGAAAATGTATGGCTACCATCTGTTAAAAATCGGCACCCTCAGCGCTGAAATCAACAGCGAAAAGTGCCCTATTTCCCATCAGGTGAATGTCGGGCCGCAGGGGGAGGGCCTCCAGGTGATTGCCGACCCGTACCTGTTACCCTTTGCCGAAAAGTCGGTGGATGCCTGCCTGATTGCCCATACTTTAGCGTATGCCCACGATCCGCACCGCATTTTGCGTGAGGTTGACCGGGTGCTGATTGATGACGGCTGGCTGGTGATGACTAACTTTAACCTGTTGAGCCTGCTGGGAATGGGCAAACTGTTGCCGGTGGTGCGTCGTCGTCAGCCGTTCAGCGGGCAGATGTTTACCCAGATGCGCTTGCTGGACTGGCTGGGCCTGCTCAATTATGAAGTGATGTACCACTCCCGTATGCAGGTGCTGCCCTGGTGCGGGCAGGGCGGGAAAATGCTGAGCACCCATTTGCCGGCGTTAGGGTGCCTGGGGGTCATGGTGGCGCGGAAACGCACACTGCCGCTGACGCCGACAGCTAAAAAAATTGGGTTGCGCAAGCCCAGCCTGAGCCGGGCCGTGGGCGCAACGAAAAGCTACCGCGACGTGCCTTAAGCCGGCTGATAGCCGATATCTTCAAACGCGGGGGCATTCGCCGCAGCCCGCGCCAGCTCATCACAACGCTCATTCTCCGGGTGGCCGGCGTGGCCTTTGACCCACTCCCAGGTAATGCGGTGATGGCTGATGGCGGTATCCAGCCGCTGCCAGAGGTCGACATTTTTTACCGCTTTCTTGTCAGCCGTTTTCCAGCCACGCTTTTTCCAGTTGTGGATCCAGCTGGTAATCCCCTGGCGCACATACTGGCTGTCGGTGCTCAGCACCACCTCACACGGCGAGGTCAGCGCCTCAAGGGCGACAATGGCCGCCATCAGTTCCATCCGGTTATTGGTCGTCAGGCGGTAGCCTGCGCTGAAACTTTTTTCGTGCTGCTTGTAGCGCAAAATTGCGCCATAACCACCGGGGCCGGGGTTGCCTAGGCAAGAACCGTCGGTGAAAATTTCTACCTGTTTACTCATCTCTGGTAGACTCTTCCATCAGTTTTAAACGCCAAGTCTGACATAAACGAGCGCTATGAGCACTGCAATTACACGACAGATTGTTATGGATACGGAAACCACCGGCATGAACAAGCTGGGGGTTCATTACGAAGGACACCGTATTATTGAAATCGGTGCGGTTGAAGTGATCAACCGCCGCCTGACCGGTCGCAATTTTCACGTCTATGTGAAGCCCGACCGGCTGGTGGACCCGGAAGCCTACGGCGTACATGGGATCAGTGACGAATTCCTGGCCGACAAACCGACGTTTGCTGATGTCGCAGAGGAATTCCTGGAGTTCATCCGCGGCGGTGAGCTGGTGATCCATAACGCCTCGTTCGATATCGGCTTTATGGATTACGAATTCGGCATGCTCAACCGCGGCATCCCGAAAACGGACACCTTCTGCACCATCACCGACAGCCTGTTGATGGCGCGCAAGCTGTTTCCCGGCAAACGTAATAACCTCGATGCCCTGTGCGACCGTTACCAGATAGACAACACCAAACGTACGCTGCACGGCGCACTGCTCGACTCCGAAATCCTGGCGGAAGTCTACCTGGCGATGACCGGCGGCCAGACGTCACTCTCGTTTTCTCTGGAGAGCGATCGCCAGCAGCAGAACCAGGAGCAGGGGATCCAGCGCATTGCCCGGCCGAGCAGTGGCCTGAAAGTGGTGTATGCCAGTGATGACGAAGTCGCGACCCACGAATCGCGCCTGGATCTGGTGATGAAGAAGGGCGGCAGTTGCCTGTGGCGCGGCTGATTTTTCCGCAGGTCGCATAATAAATGCGCCATGCGGAGAAAAACTGTGCAAACGAATAGTTTTAAAAGAAAAAGCATTGACGGGCAGGCGGTGTGGCCGTAATATCCGCCTCGTTCTCAACCGGAACAACAGCGCGGTGCGGTAGTTCAGTCGGTTAGAATACCGGCCTGTCACGCCGGGGGTCGCGGGTTCGAGTCCCGTCCGCACCGCCAATATTCAGAAGCCCTGAGTTAGCAATAACTCAGGGCTTCGTCGTTTCTGCCATCCCGCATCTTTAACGGGATTGTTTACGCATGGCGGCCGGGCTGTACAGGGTGTCTGTGCTTGCCTCCCGATCATGGCGCGCGATAAACCGGTACGCGCCGCCGCCCAGCACCACCCCGATAAACCAGCTGAAGTTCGCCACCGCGTGCAAGCCGGGCGTAAAGCTAATCATCAGCCCAATGGCCACCGCCGGCAGCAGCGCCACAATCGCTTTCGGGTTAAAACCGTTCCGGTACCAGTAGCGCCCGGACGAGGTCGCATTGAACAGGTCATCGGTATGCACCCGGCCGCGTTTAATCAGGTAAAAATCCACCACCAGAATGCCGAACAACGGCCCGATAAAGGCCCCCAGCACATCCAGGGTGTAGTGAATCAATTCCGGCGACTGGAACAGATTCCACGGCGTCAGCAGCACCGAGCCGATGGCGGCGATCATGCCGCCGGTGCGGAAGCTGATTTTCTGTGGTGCACAGTTAGAGAAATCAAATGCCGGTGAGACAAAGTTAGCCACGATATTAATGCCGATGGTGGCAATGATCATGGTCAGCAGGCCGATGGCCACGGCCACGCTGTTGCCGACCCGGCTCACTGTCTCAATTGGGTCTGTGATCATCTGGCCGAACAGGCTCTGCGTACCGGAAACAATGACCACCGTCACGACGGAGAACAGCAGGAAGTTAAACGGCAGGCCCCAGCGGTTGCCGCGGCGGATCTCCTGCATCGTTTTGCCGTAACGTGAGAAGTCGCCGAAATTGAGCAGCGGGCCGGAGAAGTAGGAGACCACCAGCGCCGTGGCGGTGATCATTTCCCAGGTCTGCTGGCCCGGCGTCAGCACTTTGCTGGAGAGGGTAAACGAAATCTTATCCAGCCCGGTTTTATACAGGATCCACCCGGCCAGCATCAGCATCACCACATAGACCGCCGGCCCGGCGATATCGATAAAACGTTTAATGGCGTTCATGCCGTGCCAGAACACCATCGCCTGCAACACCCACATAATCCCAAAGCAGATCCAGCCAAGGGCAGACAGCCCCAGCCAATGGCTCTGGGTCAGCGGTTGCAGCGACGGCACAAATTTCAGCAGCACCAGCATCAGGGCGTTGGCGGCCAGATAAGTCTGGATGCCGTACCAGGCGAAGGCGATCAACCCCCGGATCACCGCCGGGATATTGGCGCCAAACACCCCGAATGCCTGGCGGCAGATAACGGCATAAGGCACGCCGGCCATCTGGCTGGGCTTCGCTACCAGGTTAGCGCAGAGCTGCACAATACAGATCCCCACCAGCAGCGAGATCAGCACCTGCCAGCTCGACAACCCCAGCGTAAAGAAGCTGGCGGCCACCACATACCCGCCCATACTGTGTACATCAGACATCCAGAACGAAAAGATATTGTACCAACTCCAGCTCTGGTTTTTGGTAGGTGCCAGATCGGCATTACACAATTTCGGGCTGTAATGCGCTTTGATGCTGGCGGCATTCGGCAGGCTGTCCGCATCTGCGGCGGTAATTTCCGGATTTGGCATAAAACGTGCTCCTCTCTACAGGACAAGCCATCATTTATCGGCGTCAGGTGCAGTGCACCGCGGTTCACACTGTCGTAAAGGCAAGTGCAGGAATCAGGCCAGATTTCGTCACCGGGACGGACAAATGAGGTTTTCTTGTATACAGAACGAACAACCCATGTATACGTTTTGCTGCAATAAAGTATACGGAGTGGCGCTATGACGAGTTGGGACGGGCTGAATTCCGCCTATTTTTCGCTGGATAAGGACGATCACATTTTTAACGCGCTGGTGACGTCCATCGTTGAACATCAGCTGTTGCCGGGCAGTAAATTGCCGGAGGAGGCGTTGGCCGAGGTGTTTGGCGTCAGCCGCACCGGCATCCGCCGGGTATTGCAACGCCTTGCCGCAGTGCAATTAATTACCCTGACGCCCAAGCGCGGTGCACAGGTGGCCACGCCCAGCGCGGATGCCTCGCGCGATCTGTTCGCCACCCGGCGGATGCTGGAGTGCGCCAACCTGCCGGCGGTGGTGGCGCACTGCCAGCCGCCGCATCTGGCCGCCATGAAGAACATCGTCAGGGATGAGCAACAGGCGCATGACGCCCACGACGGCGCGGCGGCCATCCGCCTCTCTGCTGCGTTTCACGTCCAGCTACAGGCAATTTCCGGCAACGCAGTGCTGACGGAGCTGGTGTCGCAGCTGACCCTGCGCTCCTCGCTGGTGGTCGCGGCCTGGGGGGCACCGTGGCAACAGGGCTGCCGCTGCCATGACCATGATGAACTGCTGGCGCTGCTGAAAAAGCGCGACACCGCCGCGCTGACGGCGCATATGCACCAACACTTTGACGCCATTCTCTCCAGCCTGCGTTTTGAGGCGGCACCCGAAAAAGTGCCGGACTTCAGCCGTATCTTCGCGCCGTATGCTGCGGCCCTTAACAGTAAGGAGTGATGCCATGTCTCCCCGTCCGTTAACGCTTCAGGTAATAAACCCCAACACCAGTGAAGCGATGACCGCCACCATTGCGGCGGCAGCGCGCGTGGTGGCCGCCCCCGGCAACGAAATTCTGGCGGTCTGCCCGCAGGAGGGCGCGCCCTCTATTGAAGGCCATTTTGATGAGGCGATCGCCGCCCTCGGCGTGCTGGAGCAGATCAGGCTTGGCCGGGATGCCGGTGTTGACGGCCATATCATCGCCTGTTTCGGCGATCCGGGCCTGCTGGCGGCGCGTGAACTGGCGACTGCGCCGGTTATCGGTATTGCCGAGGCGGCCATGCACCTCGCTACGCTGGTGGCGACCCGCTTTTCTATTGTGACCACCTTGCCGCGCACGCTGGTGATTGCCCGCCACCTGCTGCACCAGTATGGGTTCGAGCGCCACTGCGCCGGGCTGCACGCCATTGACTTGCCGGTGCTGGCGCTGGAAGACGGCACCGGCCTCGCCCAGCAGCGGGTGCGTGAACTCTGTATCGCCGCGCGTGACCACGACGGCAGCGGGGCGGTGGTGCTGGGGTGCGGCGGCATGGCCGACCTGGCGCGGACACTGACGGATGAACTGGGCATTCCGGTGATCGACGGCGTCAGCGCGGCGGTAAAAATGGTCGAGGCGCTGGCCGCTCTCGGGCTGCGCACCAGCAAACAGGGCGATCTGGCCTATCCACTGGCGAAGCCGCTCTCCGGCCGCTTTTTCGGCCTGAATCAGTAACCCCCGGCAGCCAGCCGGTGGCGTCTTTTCACAAGGAAATGCTATGCATGACAATATAAAAGCACACAGTGCCATCACCCGGCCGGATTACGGCTTTACCGAAAACTACCCGCGTGACCTGGCAGGCTATGCCGGGCAGCCGCCCCATGCCAACTGGCCGGGCAAGGCGCGCATCGCGGTGCAGTTTGTGCTGAATTATGAGGAGGGCGGGGAGAATAACGTCCTGCACGGTGACGCCGGGTCGGAACAGTTTTTATCAGACATCATCGGTGCCGCCAGCTACCCGGATCGCCATATGTCGATGGATTCACTGTATGAGTACGGGTCACGCGCCGGGTTCTGGCGCATTCACCATGAGTTCGCCCGCCGTGGTTTGCCGCTGACGGTGTTTGGCGTGGCGATGGCGCTGGCGCGCAACCCGGCCGTCGTCGAGGCGATCAAACAGGCCAATTACGATGTGGTCAGCCACGGCTGGCGCTGGATCCACTATCAGCAGATGGATGAGGCCACCGAGCGCCAACATATGGAGAGGGCGGTGGCCGTTCTGCGCGATCTGTTCGGGCAGGCACCGCTGGGCTGGTACACCGGGCGCGACAGCCCGAACACCCGGCGGCTGGTGGCAGAGCACGGGGGCTTCCAGTATGACAGCGACTATTACGGTGATGATCTGCCGTTCTGGACGGAGGTCACGCTGGGCAACGGCACGCGCAAGCCGCACCTGATCATTCCCTATACGCTGGAAGCCAACGACATGCGCTTCGCCTCCCCGCAGGGTTATAACACCGCAGAGCAGTTCTTTACGTATCTCAAAGACAGCTTTGATGTGCTGTATGCGGAAGGGGAAACGGCACCGAAAATGTTGTCGGTTGGTATGCACTGCCGCCTGCTGGGGCGGCCGGGGAAATTCCGTGCGCTGCAACGCTTCCTGGATTACATCCAGCAGCATGAGCGGGTCTGGATCTGCCGCCGGCAGGAGATTGCCGATCACTGGCAGGCAATGCATCCTTATCCCTCCGCCTGAAAACCGTCAGCCTGAAAATAAGCGGCCGTGATGGCCGCTCTCTGTCAGAAATCCCAGTCTTCATCTTCAGTATTGACGGCTTTGCCAATCACATACGAGGAGCCGGAGCCGGAGAAGAAATCGTGGTTCTCATCGGCATTCGGTGAGAGCGCGGACAAAATCGCCGGGTTCACCTCGGCCATGGAGGCCGGGAACAGCGCCTCATAACCGAGGTTCATCAGCGCTTTGTTGGCGTTGTAGTGCAGGAATTTTTTCACATCTTCCGTCCAGCCCACGCCGTCATACAGGTCTTCGGTGTAACGCAGTTCATTCTCATAGAGATCCTGTAACAGATCGTAGGCCTGCGCCTTCACCTGGCGGCGGCGGGCTTCATCCACCTGCTGCAAATTCTTCTGGAACTTATAGCCGATGTAATAGCCGTGTACCGCCTCATCACGGATGATCAGCCGGATCAAGTCTGCGGTATTGGTCAGCCTGGCACGGCTTGACCAGTACATCGGCAGGTAAAAGCCGGAGTAGAACAAAAACGACTCCAGGAACACGCTGGCGACTTTCTTCATCAGCGGGTCATCGCCCCGGTAATGCGAAAGCACGATCTCCGCCTTGTTCTGCAACAACGGGTTCTGCTCACTCCAGCGGAAGGCGTCGTCCACGTCTACCGTGGCGCAGAGCGTGGAGAAAATCGAGCTGTAGGAGCGCGCATGGACGGCCTCCATAAAGCCGATATTGGCGTACACCGCCTCCTCATGGGGGGTGATGGCGTCCGCCATCAACGCAGGCGCGCCGACCACATTCTGCACCGTGTCCAGCAGCGTCAGGCCGGTAAATACCCGGATGGTCAGCTGTTGCTCCTGGGGCGTCAGCGTGGCCCAGGAAGGAATATCGTTGGACAGCGGCACTTTCTCCGGCAGCCAGAAGTTGGCCGTCAGCCGGTTCCAGACTTCCAGATCCTTATCATCTTCGATCTGGTTCCAGTTGATCGCCTTCTGCACGCGGCGGGCGGCCATTTCAGGTAATGCACTCATGGGTATCCCTTTTTCTCGTCACAACGTACAGGAGACGCAGCCCTGCACTTCAGTGCCTTCCAGCGCCATCTGCCGCAGGCGGATGTAATAGATGGTTTTGATGCCTTTTTTCCAGGCGTAAATCTGCGCTTTGTTGATGTCGCGGGTGGTGGCGGTGTCGCGGAAAAACAGCGTCAGTGACAGCCCCTGGTCGACATGCTGCGTCGCTTCGGCGTAGGTATCGATGATCTTTTCCGGGCCGATTTCATAGGCATCCCGGTAGTATTCCAGGTTGTCATTGGTCATAAACGGCGCGGGGTAATAGACGCGGCCGATTTTGCCCTCTTTGCGGATCTCAATACGCGACGCAATCGGGTGGATGCTGGAGGTCGAATTATTGATATAGGAGATGGAGCCGGTAGGCGGCACCGCCTGCAAATTCTGGTTATACAGCCCGTGCGCCATCACCGAGGCTTTCAGCGCCGCCCAGTCATTCACATCAGGAATGCGGATACCCGCCTGCTCAAACAGCGCCTTCACCCTGACGGTTTTCGGCTGCCAGCGCGGCTCCAGGTATTTATCGAAATAACGGCCGCTGGCATACGCAGACAACTCAAAGCCGTCGAAGCGGGTCTGGCGCTCTATCGCCAGCTGGTTAGAGGCGCGCACCGCGTGGTAAGCCACGGTATAGAAATAGATATTGGTGAAATCCAGCGCCTCGTCTGATCCATAATGGATGCGTTCACGCGCCAGATAGCCATGCAGGTTCATCTGGCCGAGGCCAATGGCGTGCGAGCGCTGGTTCCCTTGATCCACCGACGGCACCGAGCGGATGTGGCTCATGTCGGAGACGGCCGTCAATGCGCGGACAGCGGTTTCCACTGTGGCACCGAAATCCGGTGCATCCATTGCCAGGGCGATATTCAGCGAGCCGAGGTTACAGGAGATGTCTTTGCCGATCTGCGCATACGAGAGATCCTCGTGATACGTGGTCGGGGCGTTGACCTGCAAAATCTCCGAGCAGAGGTTGCTCATGTTGATGCGGCCGTGGATCGGGTTGGCGCGGTTAACTGTGTCCTCGAACATCATGTACGGGTAACCGGATTCGAACTGGATCTCCGCCAGGATCTTGAAGAACGCGCGCGCGTCGATTTTCTGCTTACGGATGCGTTTGTCCGCCACCATCTCACGGTATTTCTCCGTGACCGACAGCTCTGACAGCGGCACGCCATACACCTGCTGCACATCGTAAGGTGAGAACAGGTACATTGGCTCGTGATTCTTCGCCAGCTCAAAAGTGATATCCGGGATCACCACCCCCAATGACAGGGTTTTGATGCGGATCTTCTCATCAGCATTTTCGCGCTTGGTATCGAGGAAGCGCAGGATGTCCGGATGGTGGGCATGGAGGTAAACCGCTCCCGCGCCCTGGCGCGCACCCAGCTGGTTGGCATAGGAGAAGGCATCTTCCAGCATCTTCATGATGGGGATCACGCCGGAGGACTGGTTCTCAATGCGCTTGATCGGCGCGCCGGCCTCACGGATGTTGGTCAGCATAAAGGCCACGCCGCCGCCGCGTTTGGAGAGTTGCAGCGCCGAGTTCACCGCCCGGCCAATCGACTCCATATTGTCTTCGATGCGCAGCAGGAAACAGGAGACCAGCTCACCGCGCTGCTTTTTGCCGCTGTTGAGGAAGGTCGGGGTCGCGGGCTGGAAGCGGCCGCTGATCATCTCCTCTACCAGCCGCTGCGCCAGCGCGGTGTCACCGGCTGCCAGCGTCAGCGCCACCATACAGACGCGATCTTCATAGCGTTCCAGGTAGCGTTTGCCGTCGAAGGTTTTCAGCGTATAGCTGGTGTAGTACTTAAACGCGCCGAGGAACGTCTTGAAGCGGAACTTATGCGCATAAGCCTGGCGGAACAGCTGCTTGATAAACGCCGGGCTGTACTGCGCCAGCACTTCCGCCTCGTAATAATTCTCTTCCACCAGATAGCGCAGCTTCTCTTCCAGATTGTGGAAAAACACCGTGTTCTGGTTAACGTGCTGAAGAAAATAGTGGCGCGCCGCCAGCCGGTCTTGTTCAAACTGAATCTGCCCCTGTTCATCAAACAGGTTCAGCATCGCGTTCAGCGCATGGTAGTCCGGGCGTGCAAGCGCCGGCTCAGTTAGTGCGAGGTCTGTCGCTGCCAAAATTCGGTCACTCCCTTCATGACGTTATCGACATCGCCCGGCGTGCCGAGCAATTCAAAGCGGTAGAGCATGGGCACCTGGCACTTTTGTGCCACGATCTGCCCGGCGATGCCGTAAGCGGCACCGAAATTAGTGTTCCCGGCCGCAATCACCCCGCGGATCAGCGCGCGGTTGTCCGGCTGGTTAAGAAAACGGATCACCTGGGGCGGCACCGCCCCGTTGACACTGCCGCCGCCGTAGCTCGGCACCACCAGGATATAGGGCTGCGTGACGCGCAACGGCGTGCGGTCCAGCGGAATGCGGATCGCCGGCAGCCCGAGCTTCACAATAAAGCGGTGGGTATTTTCCGAGCTGCTGGAGAAATAGACCAGCGGAGGCAGCAGGCTCACCTTAGTGTGCCGCCGCCAGCGTGCTGAGCAGGTCAGGGCGGAAGCCGGACCAGTGCTGGTCGCCTGCCACAATCACCGGTACCTGCTGATAACCCAGGGATCTCACATGGTTCAGGGCCGCGTCATCGGCAGTGAGGTCAATAACCTGATAGGCGATACCCTGGCGATCCAGGGCGCGGTAGGTGGCGTTGCATTGGACACAGTCCGGTTTACTGTAAATAATAATGCTCATGATTCGCATTTCCCTTTGTAAGGCTGAGACGTGGGCGTTATTCTGTCGGCCGCGTGGTGAACGGGCAGGCAGAGGGCGATGTCAGGGTTAGCGGCGCGCATCAGTTTCGGGTAGGGCCCTGCGCGCGTTGCTCTGAGGAAAATACTAGATATTGATCTAAATTATTTCAACCACACAATATCTAGTGTTTGGCGAAAATGCGACGCCGATAACGCGCCAGCCCGCGGCACACGCCGGGGTCAAGATGTGAGAAAAATATTTTTGCAGGCAGAACGGGCATGGAAGCGCGCATAACGTTGCCGGGCAAAGCCCGGCGTAAAAGACGCGTCAGGTGTTATCAGATTCTGTGTGGGGCGATAGGGGGATAGAAGGTCAGGTCAGGCCGCCGGGGCGGCGGCCGGGTGTGCAGATTAACGGCGGGCCAGCAGGAAGCCGACAACCACCCCGACAGCGGCACCAATGCCGACGCCTTGCCACGGGTTCGTTTTCACATAGCCTTTCGCTTTGCCGGCAATTTCACGGGCGCTCGGGGCCTCATTGAGGCGGGCGCGGCTATTGCGCAGCACATTTTCCGCTTTACTGCGGATGGCCTCCGCGGCGTCCTGGCTGCGGGAACGTGACGATTGCAGCACCTCATCAAGGGTATCAGCCAGCAGGGTAACGTCCTGGTCGATTTCACGCTCAACTTTCTCAGATTTTTTAAACATTTGCCTCTCCCTTTTGCATGATGTCCTTTAAGCATAGACCAAAATAACGCAGGCACGATAAATCCGCGCCTGCTGAACGCAGGGATGGGGTTTTTTTGCCTTTTTTGAGATAAATCAGCATGAATAGAGGCCAGAAGGCAGACATTGGCGTTACTCCCACACGATGAAGTGCCTGCAATGAAGAAAGCCTATTTCCACTACTGGGGCAAAGCCCGCACCCCGCGCACCGACGGGGCAGATGCGCATAAACACGTGTTCCCCGCGAGAGCGGGGCTAAACCGGGTTGAGGCGTAGTGTCCACGTCTAACAGAGAATGTTCCCCCGCCTGCCAAACTACACCTGTCCCCGCTTTGTACATTTCGTTACGCAGCGACACCAATCACTCACGGAGCGCTGACCCTAAACTGCGTAGACTCTCCTCACCGGCCTACTTCAGGCTGACTCCAACACGCTGAGGAATATTATGAAAAAGATCGTCGCTATGATTGTTGCCGCTACCCTGGGTATGTCCTCTGTAGCCTTTGCTGCGGAAACCGCTAACCCTGCACCGGCGGCTGCCGCTGCAACCACCACCACGGCACCGGCGGCCAGCGCACCGGCTGCGAAAACCGTGCACCATAAAAAACATAAGAAAGCCGTGGCCCAGAAAGCCCAGGCCGCGAAAAAAGCGCACAAGAAAGTGACCCATAAAGCGCCGGTTGCCCAGAAAGCCCAGGCAGCGAAAAAAGCACACAAGAAAGTGACCCATAAAGCGCCGGTTGCCCAGAAAGCCCAGGCCGCGAAAAAAGCACACAAGAAAGTGACGCATAAAGCGCCGGTTGCCCAGAAAGCCCAGGCAGCGAAAAAGACCCACAAAAAAGTGACCCATAAAAAAGCAGCGGCCCATACCGCAGCGTAAGGGTTAACGACGGAAGGCGGCGCAGCCCGCCTGCCGGAAAACATATGCTGACGCCCGTCTTGTACGGGCGTTTTTTTAGCCTCAGGGCGGTGGCTGTCATGTTGAAACGCTATCGGTTTGAAGTGATTTTTGCCGTGGTCACCCTGTGTGGCCTGGTGGTGGCCTGGGCGCTGTTTCTGGCTGATGGGCTGATCTGAACCGGTGCAGCCTTAGCGGCCCGCCGGTTAACGCGATAAATTTTCTCACGTTTTTAACGTACCCTGTTCTCCCTTCAGGCGCTATGCTGTTAACTTCCCTCATCTTTTCAGCCCAGGCCCGACCATGCCCGTTAGCCCCGCACGCCAAAACCTGCAACTCAATACACGCATCCTGTCGATCGTGGTGTTCACCTTTGTCTGTTACCTCACTATCGGATTGCCGCTGGCAGTGCTGCCGGGGTTCGTCCACCACACGCTGGGGTATAACTCGGTACTGGCTGGGCTGGTGATCAGCGCCCAATATTTTGCCACGCTGGTCAGCCGCCCCCACGCCGGGCGCTACGCCGATATGCTGGGGCCGAAAAGGGTTGTGCTGTTCGGGCTGGCCTGCTGCGGCATGAGCGGCGTCTTCTATGCCCTGGCCTGGTGGAATACCGCCCAGCCGCTGTTGAGCCTGAGCCTGCTGTGCATCGGCCGGGTGCTGCTCGGCGTCGGGGAGAGTTTTGCCAGCACCGGCTCGACGTTGTGGGGCATTGGCGCGGTGGGGTCAATGCATACTGCCCGCGTGATCTCCTGGAATGGCGTCGCCACCTATGGGGCGATGGCGGTGGGGGCGCCGCTGGGTGTCTGGCTCAATCAGCAGTGGGGGCTGGCAGGCGTTGCCTCGGTCATTGTGCTGGCGGTGGCGGCCGCGATGCTGCTCGCCGGCCGCAAAGCGCCTGTCTCCGTGGTGGCCGGTAACCGCATCGCATTCGGCGCGGTGGTCGGGCGGATCTGGCTCTACGGCCTTGGGCTGGGGTTCGGCACCATTGGCTTTGGCGTTATCGCCACCTTTATCACCCTGTATTACGGCGACCGGGGCTGGGAAGGGGCAGCCTTCTCCCTGACCCTGTTCAGCCTCGGTTTCGTCGGCATCCGGCTTATCTTCAGCAATAACATTAACCGTTACGGCGGCCTTAAGGTGTCGCTGGTCTCTTTCCTGTTTGAAATCGGCGGGTTGCTGCTGATTTGGGGGGCGTCGACCCCGCTGATGGTGGAGTGCGGCGCGTTCCTGACCGGTGCCGGGTTCTCGCTGGTGTTCCCGGCGCTGGGCGTCGAGGCGGTGAAACAGGTGCCGGTGCAGAACCAGGGCACCGCGCTCGGCCTCTACTCCGCGTTTCTCGATCTCGGGTTAGGGCTGACCGGGCCGGTGGCCGGGCTGATTATCAACCACGCCGGGATTACCTCCATCTATCTGGTGGCGGCGCTGACCGTCGGCATCGCGTGGCTGATTACGCTGAAATTGCAGCTTAGCCGCCGTCTTCCGCCGGAAACCGGGATAAACTGAGAAAAAGGGCGCAAAAAGCTGCGCCGGCGCGGGTTATTTCATCAAGCGGGTGGAGAATATTCCGAAATCATCCAGAATGCAGGATAAAGACATTGTCTGATCGGGCTAATACGGTAAGGTCGCTGGGCAGTTCAAGATGCGAGGAGAAACAATGTATTTACGGCCGGATGAAGTGGCACGGGTATTAGAAGGTTCAGGATTTGAGCGTGATTACGTCGATGACAAAACCTACGGTTATCGCCGCGGTGTGCACTATGTGTACGTTAACCGCGAGGCCCGTCTGGGCCGCACGGCGCTGGTGATTCACCCGGCGTTGAAAGATTACAGCCTGCGTTTTGCGCAGCCGACCTCAGAGATACGCACCAGCCAGCATTACACGGAGTTCCCGCGTGACCCGTCAGGCGGCGGCGATCTGTATTACGGCATTCCCCACGGGTTCAGTTCGCGCCAGTTGCTGGCCAGCTACCTGGAGAATGTGTTCAAGTAATCACACCAGGTGGATCTGGTTATAGGTTTCGTTGTAATGGCGGCGGAACTGCGCCAGCTCAAACGGCTCCAGATCCAGCTCGGAAAAGTAAAACAGAGCCTGTTCGGCGTGCTCATTGGTCAGCATCGGGGACAGGTGCGCGCGCACCAGCACCTCGCGCCAGTGGGCAATGTTCTCCGGTGAGTCATCCCGCACAAACGTCTGATAGATAAAGACGACATAGGCTGCCTTGCGCAACTCCTCGGCATAGCCGCGGCTGATGGCGCGCGTGAACATCTGGCTCTGCCGCTTTCCCATTTCCAGCAACATTGACTCAATCACCAGCGGTTTTACTTTCAGCAACGCGGCCAGTGAATCGTTGGCTTTGCGGGTATCGGCGGTCATCACCAGGTATCCGGCAACAAAGACCGCCACCAGCGCGGCAATGATAATCCATGTCATGGGAACATCTGCTCTCCAGCTTGCCGGATGCCGGGTGGCACCCGCTGCACTGCCTGAGTGTATCTGCTTCTTTGGTGAATAGGCGTGCGGCCGCTGAAATGTCTGACTGACTGCCGAAAAAAACAGCACGCTGCCGGGCAGGTTTTGCCGATAATCCCTTGAAAAAGCGATCTCTCCAGCAAATTTTGCAGCCTGAGGTGGGGCAAAAGCGGGCGGTACGCTACAACCGAATCAGAGCGGAGCGTGAATGAGAAACGTTCCCGGTTCACCTGACTGAGGTTGGCGACATCATGCCGGACATTCTGCGCATTACTCCACGTGAAGGTTACTTTGGTGTCAGCCGTTCTGCACCCGGCAGCAGCCACGGCCCGCACATGAAACAGGGGATTCAGTTTCTCGCCATGCTCAGCGGCAGCCTGGAAATGGAGGTCGCCGGGGAGACGCGCCACCTGCTGCCGGGCAACATGGCGCTGCTGTTGCCGCAGCGGGCGGTGAATTTCCGCTTTGATGCGCAGCAGGAGAGCCGCCACAGCTGGTGCCAGCTCGATTTTGATGAGATCCCGCCGGGGTTGCACCGTTACCTGAACAGCCTGGCCCCGCAATTGCCGGTCGACCCACAGATGGAACAGATGATGGAGTTGGGCGTCAGCATTACCGGCTCACGCCACATCAATAACCACCGGGTGCTGATTGAGCTGGCGCAAACACTGCTGCATTACTATTCAGCGCTGGGCGCGCTGGAGGAAGACGCGCGGCCGCGGGCCATGCCGCGCGGGCTGCGCCAGGCGTGCCGCTATATCAGCACCCATTACCAGCAACCCCTGGCGCTGGAGGATATTGCGCAGCACGCGCATTGTTCCGTGAATCACCTGATTAATCTGTTCAAGCATTACCTGAACACCACCCCGGCGCGCTATTTGCGGCAGGTGAGGATTAATCAATCCGAGGTATTACTGAAACATACCCAGCAGTCGGTCAATAAGATCGCAGAACAGTGCGGCTTTATTTCGCCTTTCCATTTTTCACGCGTATTCAAGGCGGCTCACGCCCTGTCGCCGCGCCAGTTCCGCGACCGGTTCCGGGGGTAGGGGATCAGTGGCGGTGGCCGTTATGGCGGCCGTTGTCATGGTGCCCTTTGCCGTGATGGCCGTAATGGCCATTATGGCGGCCATTGTCATGGTGGCCGTGGTAGCCGTGATAAATACAGCCGCTCAACAGGCTGCTCAGCAGCAGTGCACTGCAAATAAGTGATAATCGTTTGATCATAATAGTGAACTCCAGAAGTCTGCCAACGGCAGGAAAAAATAATAAAACGGTGACATCCCTGTTGTTCAGCACCTTAATTCGCCGCCGGGAATTAATCCAGAAAAAATAAGCCGGAACAGGCCGGTAAATAATGATTCAGACTATTCTGCCTGCAAAGAGAGAGACAATTATTCGTGCGCTTATCATGAGGCGGAATATTATACGGAAAGCCCCCAGCAGGTTATTTTGCTTATTTAACTTTAGTCAGCGCAAGCCGGGCAGGCCCGGCACAGCAGGCGGCTGCCGGCGTGCGGGGGGCCGCGAGCCGGAAAACACCGGCAATAGTGAGGATAAGGAAACACCTTATCCGCCTTTCTGTTCCTGTGCACATCCCGTCAGAAAAATCCGGCAATGAATTTACCGGGGGAAAAAATAGTCTTTGGCTGAATCTTATTTGCGCACTTTTAGACCATACTTCTTTTACCTTCAGAGAAGTGGAGTCTCACCCGATGAAAAACCCCGTTATTTTGCAGTTCTTTCACTGGTATTACCCAGAGGGCGGCAAACTCTGGGCAGAAGTTGAGCAGCAAGCAGCCTATGTCGGCGAATTGGGCATCAGCCATGCGTGGCTGCCCCCGGCGTATAAAGGCTCGGAAGGCGGGCAATCTGTAGGATATGACATTTATGATCTGTTCGACCTGGGGGAATTTGACCAAAAAGGCAGCGTCGCCACCAAGTATGGGGACAAAGCCGGATTGGTCCGGGCAGCTCAGGCCCTCAACCGCGCGGGAGTTGGGGTGATGATGGATGTGGTGGTGAACCACAAAATGGGCGCGGATGAAAAAGAAGCGGTAAAGGTAAACCGGGTTGATGAAAGCAACCGCACCGACATTGCTGACGAGGTGGTGGAGTGCGAGGCCTGGACCCGTTTCACTTTCCCAGGCCGGGCCGGGAAATATTCCCAGTTTATCTGGGACTATACCTGCTTCAGCGGGGTCGACTGCATCGACAACCCTCAGGAGCAGGGCATCTTCAAAATTATCAACGACTATACGGCGGAAGGCTGGAACGTTGAGGTGGACGCCGAACTGGGCAACTTCGACTACCTGATGGGGGCCAACATTGATTTTCGTAACCACGCGGTGCGCGGCGAGCTGGAATACTGGATCCGCTGGTTGCTGGAGCAGGTGCCCTGTGCCGGTTTCCGGCTGGATGCCGTCAAACATATCCCGGCCTGGTTCTACCGCGACTGGCTGGCGTATGTGCAGTCACTGCGGGACGAGCCGTTCCTGGTGGTGGCGGAATACTGGTCGGCGGATCTTGAGGTGCTGAAGCAGTACCTTGACCAGGTGGAAGGACGCACCATGCTGTTTGATGTGCCGTTGTATATGAATTTCCACCACGCCTCACAGCATGGCGAGGATTTCGATCTCCGTACCTTGTATGACAACACGCTGGTGGCAGACGATCCGTTCCATGCGGTGACGCTGGTGGGCAACCACGATACCCAGCCGCTCCAGGCACTGGAGGCGCCGGTGGAAACCTGGTTCAAGCCGCTGGCTTATGCGCTGGTACTGTTGCGTGAGCAGGGCGTCCCGACGGTGTTCTACCCGGATCTGTTCGGGGTGACGTATGAGGACCAGGGGCAGGACGGCAATGAGCACCGCATTGACCTGCCGGCCGTGGCGGAATTACCGGCCTTGCTCAAGGCACGCCAGCGCTTTGCCCACGGCATACAGACTGACTACCTCGACCATGCCAGTTGCATCGCCTTTACCCGCAGCGGAACGGATGACTTACCGGGCTGTGTGGTGGTGCTGTCCAACGGGGCGGAAGGCGAGAAGAGCGTTGCGCTGGGCGCGGGCCTGGCCAATAAACAGTGGCGTGACTATCTCGGCAAGCGCGAAGAGCGCATCACCACAGACGAAGAGGGCAACGGCGTGTTTACCTGCAACGGCGGCAGCGTCAGCGTCTGGGTGCTGGAGGAGTGCATGGAAAACTGAGAGGTGCGGGCCACAGGCGGCCCGCACCTGATGCCGAAGGTTACTGCACGCGCAGGGCCTCGTAAGAGACCATCACATGCTTCTGGTAGGCCGGGCGGGTAGTCAGGCGCTGGTAGTAGGCAGCCAGCGCCGGCAGTACCGGCCGGTCAAGCTCAATATCGTAGTAGCGGTAGAGCAGGTGGCCGAACTGGATATCCGCCAGTGTGAAGTCATCCCCCACCAGCCAGGGATGGCGTTCCAGCCGGTTATCTGCCCGTTGCAGGAAAGGCGTCAGTTTTTCCAGCCCTTTTGCGATCACCGCTTCATCCCGATCTTTGGCGGCGGTGCGTACCCGTTGCCAGAAAATAGGGCCGGTAAAATTCTGTGAGATATTTATTTTGGCCCACTCGGCCCACATGTCGACCGTGGTTCTGCCTGCCAGATCCTGTGGCCAGAAAGGCGCCGTGCCGTAGCGGGTTGCCAGGTAACGCAGGATGGCACCGCTTTCCCATAAGGGCGGCATGTCCTCATCCCGGATCACCGGCACCATGCCGTTCGGGTTCATCGCCAGAAATTCCGGCGTATGGTTACCGCCATAAACGTGGCCGATATCATAACGCTGATAATCGAGTTTCAGTTCGCCGACACACCACATGACGGCCTGCACGTTGGATGACGTTTTCCTGCCCCAGATTTGCAGCATTGCATTTTCCCCTGAAGTGAACAGAGATAACAGCCTATCAGGCGTGAGAGGAGGGAAAGGAAATTTCAGATTTTGCCGCGTTCACGGCAACGGCCTTCAGAACCATAACCTTCACAACGACCGCCTTCACAACCACAGCCTTCAGAACCACAGCGCATCCGTATCACTGAGGCGCATGTCCCGGCCGGGCCGGTTTTGCAGCAGGATTTGCCACAGCCGGGGGCGGAAAGGCGTGGCGTTGACCACATTGATCACCTGATCAGGGTTCCGGTTGAGCTGGTAACCCGTCCGGGTGGGCAGCAGGCGATCACCGGATTTAAGCTTCAGCGTGGTGGTTGTCCAGACGATCAATTTCAGGTTCTTTGAGGAGATGACACATACAAAGGTCATATTACTGCGCGGGCACACAACACTATCGATGACTCTCCACTCCATCGGGATCTCCTTATGCGTCAAACCGTGAGGGCAGCGGTAGGGTAAAATTCAAGATAAATTAAGCATAATTTAATTTTAAATAACATTATGTGTTAACACTTTGCATTAATAGAAGTAAAAAATAGCGAGATGTTACCTTTTAATGATCCTGATCAAATAACCATCAGTTATCGGGCTGCCCCATTATTTATCATTCTTTACAAACACTTACGTAATTCTACATGCGAGGGTAACCGCGTTCCGGCAGCCTGACTGTTTCAGGTATTTCCCGATTTTTCTGGCATCCCGCCACAGGATTTGCCTATATGCTTCACTATGGAAAAAAGTCTGCAATGCGTTTTTAACGTACGAAAAAGCCAGACCCCCTCACCTGTTGATGACTAACGGAAAATGTTTGTATGCCGACCACACCCTCGCGCGTGATGCGCCTGCTCTTTGCGTTATTGCTGTTTACCCCCTTACTCGTTAACCCCGCTTATGCCGCGCCGGAGGAGAATGCCACGGGTGAAACGGCCGTGAAGCCCGCCAACATCAATGCACCGGCTACGCTTGCCCAATTGCAGAAACGGCTGGATAACATTAAGCAGCAGGTTTCCAATACCACCAGTGATAACAAGCTCAGCGCCCTGAATGACAGTACGCTGGAACTGGCGGGCGATGCCGATGCGCTCAATACCGCGCTGCAACCGCTGCTGGCCCAGGTGCAGGCGCAACTTGCCGTGCTCGGCCCGGCGCCTACTGATGAGGCGCTGGCAGAAACGGCGGATGTGGCGAAACAGCGCACCTCGCTGAATAACCGGCAGGAACAATTGCAGGATCAGATCGGCCAGGCGACCGCCATCAACAGCGCGGCCACCAACCTCGCCGCACAGATCACGTCGCTGCGCCGCAACGCGCTGAAAACCCAGCTGGCGCTCAATACCGGCAGTATCCTCGGCCACCGTTTCTGGTCTCCGCTGCTGGATGGGCAAGCCAATGATGCGCGCCGCCTGACGACGTTCGGCAATCAGCTCTCTGCCAGCCTGGCCGTGGCCTGGTCGCCGGAGTGGCGCTATGGGTCGCTGATGCTGCTGGCGGCGGCGCTGGCGATTGGCCTGTTTGGCCGCCGCCTGCTGGATAAACCCCTGACCCTGCTGGTGCTGAAAGTGTTGCCGGAAGGGCGGCTGCGGCGCAGCGGGCTGGCGGCCGGTACCGCGCTCTCTGTGCTGCTGTCAGCCGGGATCGCAGCACAGCTGCTTTGCCAGATCGTCACCCGTGAGGAGAATGTGGCGCCGATGGTGCAGGATTATGCCGACGCGCTGATTAACCTGACGCTGTTCTCCGCGCTGATTGCCGGGTTAGGGCAGGCGTTGCTGGCTAACCAGCACCCGTCCTGGCGGCTGCCGGCGATTGCCGATGAGATTGCCCGCACGCTGAACCCGTTCCCGCTGCTGCTGGCGAGTTTTATCCTGATTTTTGGTGCCGTTGAGCAACTCAACAACCTGATTGGGGCCAGCGTGCCGACCAGCCTGCTCGGTAATGGCCTGGCCTCGCTGCTGGTGGCCCTGACGGCCATTGTCGGCCCGATGCGGGTAAACCGGCTGCGCCGCCGCTATATCGCCGAAGGCCAGACGCCGGAAGTGCGCTCGACGCTGGCGGGGCTGCTGCACCTGGCGACCAGCGTCACGGCGTTCGTGATCCTGCTGGCGCTGCTGGTGGGCTACATTCCGCTGGCGCGTTTCCTGACGTATGAACTGGTCTGGATTGGGCTGGTGCTCGGCTGCCTCTACTTGCTGGTGCACCTGATCACTGACCTGTGTGACAGCCTGTTTTCACCGACCAGTACCAGCGGCAAGATCATCAAAAACTCGCTGAATATTGATGATCGCCACCTGACGCTGGCGGCCACGCTGTTCTCGGCGATTGGCAAGACCATCTTTATCCTGTTGGCGGCGGTCGCCATTCTGAACGGCACGTTCGGCACCACCACGCCGCTGGAGCTGATCAGCAAAGTCGTTGATATCTGGGGCGGCAAGGGGCTGGAAAAACTTAATATCGTGCCGTCCCAGCTGATCAACGCCGTGATTTGCCTGGTGGTCGGGCTGGTGGTGCTGCGCACGGCACGCCGCTGGCTGGATAACGATTTCCTGCCAAAAACCATGATGGACAAGGGCATCCGCGCCTCGCTGGTCACGCTGTTCAGCAATGTGGGCTATGTGCTGGTGATCCTGATCACCCTGTCAGCGATGGGGATTCAATGGAACAAACTGGCCTGGATTGTGAGCGCCCTGTCGGTGGGTATCGGTTTCGGCTTACAGGAGATTGTGAAGAACTTTATCTCCGGCCTGATCCTGCTGACCGAGCGCCCGGTAAAAGTGGGTGACCTGATTACCATCAGCGGGGTGGAGGGAGATATCCGCCGGATTAACGTGCGTGCCACCGAAATTCAGCTGGCGGACCGTTCCACGGTGATTGTGCCGAACTCCCAATTGATCTCCCAGAACGTGCGCAACGCCACGATGGGCAATGCACAAGGGGTGGCGACCATCGCGCTGACCTTCCCGCTGGATATCGACCCGGAGCAGGTGCGCGGCATTCTGCTGGAAGCGTATCAGGCCCATGAAGCGATTCTGGACACCCCGGCGCCGTCTGTGACGTTCAGCCAGCTGGCACCTACCGGCATTGTGCTCAGCGTAACCGGTTATGTGAACAGCCCGCGCATCGTCGGCGGCACCAAAAGCGAGCTGCTGTATGACATCCTCAAACGCCTGCGTGACGCAGACGTCTCGTTGTCGATGCCGCAGAAGATGATCCTGGAAACGCCTGCCGCGTAAGCCGCCTCCGCACTGCCTTTCACAGCACACCTTCGGGTGTGCTTTTTTTATGGCATTTCCCCGCTGCGCCCGGCACCCTGGGGTAAGGCTCAGCGTTTTGCCAGCCGCTCCAGCTTCACCGTCAGCCATAAAATCACGGCCACCAGCACGATAGTCAGGGCAGAGCTTTCTGCAATGCTGCCGCGGTCAGTCAGGCTGAAAATGGTGACCGGCAGCGTCGTCCATCCCGGCGGATAGATCATCACCGTGGCACCGAGTTCACCCATCGACAGCGACAGGCTGAGCGCCAGCGCGGAGAGCATCCACGGCATCAGCAGCGGCAAGGTCACACGGCGCAGGCGATACCACGGCGAAGCACCGAGGCTGGAAGCCACGTTTTCGATATCCGCCGGGATGCGCGCCAGCCCCGTTGACACATTGCTGAAGCTAAAGGCCGAGATCAGGACAAAGTGCGCCGCCAGCACAATCCACAAGGTGCCGTTCATCTGCATCGGCCCCTGGCTGAACGCCACCAGAATGCCCAGCCCGACGGACACCGACGGCACCGCACTCGGCAGGAAGAAGATAAACGCCAGGCGTTTTTGCAACCGGGCGCTGTACTGGCGCAGCGCCAGTGCCGCCCAGCTTCCGCAGACCAGGGCAAACAGACTGGCAGCAAACCCCACCACCAGGCTGGCAAAGAGCGAATCCCAGGCGGCACCCCGGAAAGCGCTGAGGAAGTGGTCAAGGGTGACGCCTGACGGCAGAAAACCATTCCACTGTTGGCTCAGGCTGGAGAGTAAAATCACCAGCAACGGCAGCAGAAAGAACACCGCAAACAGCATGACCGCCACGGTGCTCATTACTTTGCGGGCAATCGGTGACCAGACCAGCATCCTCAGCTCCTTTTTTCAGTACGGGAAAGCGCCAGGCGGTACAGCATAAACAGGCCCAGCGACAGCAAGACATTAATGACCGCAATCGCGCATGCGGCCGTGTAATCCGACTCGAGGATCGCTTTGCTGTAGACCATCATCGGCAGGGTATTGACCCCTTTCGCGCCGATAAACAGCACAATGCCGAACTCATTCGTCGCCAGCAGCAGGCATAAACTGCCGCCTGCCAACAGGGCGGGGCGCGCAGCCGGGAAAATCACCTGGGTGACCACCCGTAACGGCGGGGCGCCCAACACACTGGCCGCTTCCAGCAACCCGCGGTCAAGCTGGCGCAGTGATGCCATCAGCGGACGCATTACCAACGGTGTGAACACGGTGATTTCGGCCAGAATCACGCCCGGCATCGAATAGAGGAAATCCACCGGCGGTAAGTCGAAATCAAAAAAGGTCATCAGCCCGCCGTTAACCAGGCCGGCCGATCCGTAGATGAACGTGAAGGCCAGCGTGATCAGAAATGTCGGCAGCGCAATAAAAGTATCAATGATCAGGCTGATAAAACGGCTGCCGGTGAACGGGATAAACACCAGAATCAGTGACATCACACTGCCGAGGATCACGCAGCCCAGCGTGGTGAACAGCGCAATCTGCAACGTATTGCATAGCGCACTCACAAAGCGCCGCGATTCAAACACCTGCAGGAAGGTGCCCACGCCCGCCCGGCCACTCTCATCCTGCAGCGCCTGTTGCACAATCAGCAGCAGCGGATAGAAAAACAGCGTCGCCAATACCAGCAGCGGCAACAGCAGCCAGGCATGGCGTTTCAGCGACGCCCGCGCCATGGCCGGGCGCGCAAGCGTGATGTTCTCAGACATGGCCCACCTCAAGCACCATCGCATCTTCCGGCTCAAACCACAGCGATAAACGGTCGCCCGCTTTCGGCAGCGGCGAGAGCTGGGTGAGCACCACACGCACCGTTTCACCTGCCACATCACACAACAGGTGGGTTAAATCCCCCTGCCAGTGCAGGGCGGTTAAAGTGGCATGGAAGCGGTTGCTGCGTGCGGTCCGCTGATGCAGCGTGATGTGTTGCGGGCGTACGCACAGCAATTTATGGCGGCTGCGCATGTCGCCCAGCAGGGTGGCGTTGACCAGGGTGCCGCCACAGCTGACGGACACATCCCCCTCGTCAGGATCCTGTGAAAGCAGCGTCGCCCCCAGGATATTGGCGCGCCCCAGGAATTCGGCCGCAAAGCGGTTGGGCGGGTATTGATAAAGTGAATGCGTTTTGCCATACGCCACCATCACGCCGTCTTTCATGATGCCGATCTTATCGGCCAGCGTCAGCGCCTCGGTTTGGTCGTGCGTGACGTAGAGAATGGTCATCTCCGGCAATTCACGGTGCAGGCGCGCAATCTCTTCAACCATCGCATGGCGGATTTGCGCATCCAGGGCTGACAGCGGCTCATCGAGCAGCAGCACCTGCGGTTTGGTGGCGATCGCGCGGGCAATCGCCACGCGCTGTTGCTGGCCGCCGGAAAGCTGGTGC
Source organism: Chimaeribacter arupi (assembly GCF_002858805.1). Classification (GTDB taxonomy): domain Bacteria; phylum Pseudomonadota; class Gammaproteobacteria; order Enterobacterales; family Enterobacteriaceae; genus Chimaeribacter; species Chimaeribacter arupi. The sequence continues at coordinate 37,445 of NZ_PJZI01000034.1, read as the reverse complement.
GGGTAACGCGTTGCAAAATCGGCCATCCCGACGCTTTTCAACGCCTGCTGAACCCCGGCATTAATCAAGGGCTTCGGCTGTTTCTGCGCGCGCAGGCCAAACGCGACATTCTCTTCTACGGTCAGGTGGGGGAACAGCGCATAGTTTTGCACCACCATCCCAAGGCCGCGCTTATAGGGCGGCAGCGAGGTGATGTCATGCCCGCCCATCAAAATACGGCCGCCTGCCGGTGGGATAAACCCGGCAATGGCGCGAAGCACCGTGGTCTTGCCCGAGCCGGACGGGCCAATTAATGCCAGCACTTCGCCGGGTTCAATGGTCAGGGACAACGGTTTCAGCACCACCTGATGCTGATACTGCACCCGCAGATTATCCAGCACGATGCCCGACGTGTTCGTGACTGCCCCAGGGGCGGGTAAGGCGGTTTTCATCAACATATCTCTTACTCGCTGTCGGTGACCTGATGCCAGCGGGCAATGTCCGCCGGGAGGGTTTTCGCCACGGTGTCCCATTCCGGCTGCCAGATGTTTACCCCCTCCAGCGCCGCTTTCGCCTGTTGGTAATGGCTGTCGGACGGGGTGATGTCATTACGTACCGGCATGCCCCAGGCCAATGAACTCACCTGCGTTTGCGCCGCCTTATCCAGCAGGAAGTTGATCAGCTTTTTACCGTTTTCCTGTTGCGGCGCATTCTGCACCAGGCCAATCACATAAGGCAGCGCCAGTGCGCTGCGCTCACCTTTGGCATTGGCGGGCCAGAAAACATTGATGTTCGGGTTCTGGGCTTTCTGTGCCAGGTTCATTTGCAGATCACCATTGGCGACATACAGCTCGCCTTTATTGACCAGGGCTGTCAGCTTGCCGGTAGAGGCAGAAGGGCCGACATTGTTGGCCTGCAGTTTGCCCAGGTAGTCAAAACCGGCCTCTTTGCCGCCGAAACTGTGGAATGCCTGCAGCATAACGGCGGTGCCGTCGCCTGCCTGGCCCGGTGTGGAGTACTGCAATTTGTTTTTGTAGCGGCTGTCGAGCAGGTCATTCCAGCTGGCCGGCGGGGTTTTCAACAGTTTGGCGTTGTAGATGAAGCTGAGGTAGTTGTTCACCAGTGGGGCATAGTGCGCCGTGGTGCCGGGGATATGGGCGGCGGCATCAGGCGTAAACGAAGCCAGCAGGTTCCCGCCTGCGGCACGCTGAATAAACGGCGGCACTGTGACCAGCACATCAGCCTGCGGATTGCTGCGCTCTTTTGCCAGGCGTTCCACAATGGCGCCGGAACCGCCCTCGACATAGCGCACGGCAATGCCGGTTGCCTGCGTGAATGCCTCAAATTCGGCCTTATACCAGCTGTTCTCCCCACTGTGCAGCCCATCAGCAGAGTAAACAGTCACTACGGAGTCTGCCCAGGCCGGGCTTGATGCAACAGCAATAACAGTAAGCAGGACAAGTCGTGAACGTTTCATTTATCAGCCTCATCAGAGCAAAAAGGGTATCTGGACTGTACCAGAAGAGCTTTTTACGCTAATGGCTTTATGTGACAAAACAATGAAACAGGCAAAAAAACCCTGGTCATGGCTGAACAGGGTAGGGGGCCGGGCAAAATTAATGGGTGGTGACTTCAATACGCAGGCTGTCGTGACGCCAGTATTCGATGTCGTAATCCAATACGCGGCCATGCTGATCGTAATTAAGGCGGCTTAATTGCAGTGCCGGTAAACCTTCCATAATGCCCAAGGCCGCCGCCGCGTGTGCCGGTACGGAAGTAGGGAAAAACGTCAGGTGCATACTGGTGTAGGTCAGGCCGTAATGGGTCTGGTAAACCTCCGTCAGGCTGCCGTTAAGATCGTGGCGCAGCAGTTCGGGCACTCTGGCCGGCAAACAGTGGTTTTCACAATAGCAAATCGCCCGGCCATCAGCATAGCGCAGGCGCGCCAGCAGGTAGACCTGATCAAACGGCTGTAATTCAAGGGGTTTCATAACGTCCAGCGGTACGGTGGTCAGGCGCCCGTTCAGCAACACGGTCTTCGGCTCACGCCCCTGTTCCAGACAGAGTTTATGGAAGTTCGTGTTCTGCGTGGGATCAAGCCATAGCCGGGCAGGGGTAACAAACCAGCCTCGCCGATCGGAACGGTAGATCACCCCGCTGGCTTCCAGCTGCGCCAGGCTCTCGCGGATAGTGGTTCGCGTGGTGGTAAAAATGGCGCAAAGCTCACGCTCTGACGGCAATTTATCCCCTGTTTTCAGTGCGCCGCTCTGAATCCGGGCCTGAAGTTCAGCCTTAATAAGCAGGTATTGCGGAATATCCGTGGTTAACGATTTCATGCTGGCTCGCTGCAATTTTTGACATGCCATTATACATGCCCAGATGAATTTTTTGTTGCAAGGCCGATTTCCCCTTGTTACGTCAAAACCAGATCACTAATAATGAAAATCTGGTATAGACCAATGGTGAAAACATGAATCCCCGACACTCTCTTTTATTGACGCCCGGCCCGCTGACGACTTCCCGTACGGTCAAGGAAGCTATGTTGTTTGACAGCTGCACCTGGGATGATGACTACAATCTCGACGTGGTACAGACCATCCGGCAGCAACTGGTGTCGCTCGCGACCCAGGCACCCGGCTACACCTCCGTTTTGCTTCAGGGCAGCGGCAGTTATGCCGTGGAGGCGGTGCTGGGCAGCGCGGTTGCCGCTACCGATAAGGTGCTGATTGTCAGCAACGGTGCCTATGGGGCGCGCATGGCGGAAATGGCATCGCTGATGGGTATTGCTTACCACGTTTACGACTGTGGGGAGGTTCATCGCCCGGATGTGGCTGATATGGAAAATATCCTGCGTGACGATGCCGGCATTACGCACATTGCCATGGTGCATTGCGAAACCACTACCGGAATGCTGAACCCGGTGGCGGAAGTGGCGGGGCTGGCACAACGCTACGGTAAGGTGTTCATTGTTGATGCCATGAGCAGCTTTGGTGGTATTCCTTTTGATATGGCTGAGCTCAATATCGATTTTCTGATCAGCTCCGCCAATAAATGCATTCAGGGCGTGCCGGGGTTTGGTTTTGTGATTGCCCGCCGGCCGGCGCTGGAGGCGTGCAGAGGCCGCTCGCGATCGCTCTCACTGGATCTGTACGCACAGTGGCGCTGTATGGAGGATCACCAGGGTAAATGGCGTTTTACCTCGCCGACGCACACCGTACTGGCCTTCGCCCAGGCCTTGAAAGAACTGGCAGCAGAAGGCGGCATTACGGCCCGTTATGCGCGTTACTGCACCAATCAGCGCACGCTGGTCGCCGGGATGCGTAAGCTGGGCTTTAAGACACTGCTTGAAGACACGCTGCATTCGCCTGTCATCACTGCTTTCTATTCCCCGCATCATCCCGCGTATCGCTTCAGTGAATTTTATCAGCGCCTAAAAGCGCAGGGCTTCGTGATCTACCCCGGCAAAGTGTCGCAGAGTGATTGTTTCCGGATCGGTAATATCGGCGAAGTGTATGAGGCGGACATCATCCGGCTGCTTGCGGCTATCGAAAACGCCATGTACTGGCAAAAATAAGGACATCCTATGCAACGTATCAGTGCTGTAGTGCTCGATTGGGCCGGAACCACCGTCGATTTTGGCTCCTTCGCGCCAACGCAGATTTTTGTCGAAGCTTTTCGCCAGGCTTTTGGGGTAGAGATCACCCTTGAAGAGGCCCGCATTCCGATGGGGTTGGGCAAATGGCAGCACATTGAGGCGCTGGGCAAACTGCCTTCAGTAGACGCGCGCTGGCAGGACAAAGTAGGGCGTGCAATGAGCAGGGAGGATGTCGATGCGCTGTATGACACCTTTATGCCGTTGCAGATCGCCAAAGTGGTTGATTTTGCAGAACCGATTGCCGGTGTTGTGGAGGTCATCAGCCACCTGCGTTCACAGGGCATCAAGATTGGTTCGTGCTCCGGCTACCCGCGCCCGGTGATGGAGCGGCTCGTTCCGGCTGCCGCAGCGGCAGGGTATGCGCCGGATTATTGGGTGGCCGCTGATGACCTCGCCGCAGGCGCACGCCCAGGGCCCTGGATGGCCTTGCAGAATGTCATCGCCTTGGGGATTGAGTCAGTGTCTCACTGCATAAAAGTCGACGATGCCGTTCCCGGCATTGAAGAGGGGTTGCGTGCGGGCATGTGGAGTGTCGGCGTGTCGGTGTCCGGCAATGAATTTGGTGCGACCTGGGAGGCGTTTCAGCAGATGGACGCGGCAGAGGTTGAGCGTCGCCGTAACCGGGCAGCAGACAAGTTACGGGCCGCCGGGGCGCACTACATCATTGATACACTGGCAGAATTGCCGGCAGTCATTGAGCAGATCAATGCACGGTTACAACAGGGCGAACGCCCGTAAAACAGGACAGGGCCGGTTGACTTGGGGAGCGCAATAGCTCACTGGGAGACGCAAATCACAGGCAATAAAAAAGCCGCGAACCCTTGCGGGCTGCGGCTTTCTCACTGTTTCCGGCCTTATCTGGTGATAACCGGAAGCTTATTTGGTGGAGCTGGGGGAGTCTGTTTGTTTTTCTTAAATATATGTATTTAATGTGTTTTATTGTTCTTAGGATCTTAGTGTAGGCCTAAGTGTAGGCCTACGTTAGTTGGTCAGTCCGTATTCGTTTTCAACTAATCACCCATTTACGAAGCACTTGCGTGTTGCCAACAAAAATCTGAAGTAACACAAACTAGTTCCTATAGGCAGCTTTGAGCGAAGAGCGGAAGTTCGCAACTTTCACAACTACATGATTAGCATTGAAGTGTCTTAATCAACGGGGATCAGGTCAAACACAATTGGGAGAGTACCCAGTTACTAGAACTCATCTGCAGATAGCATCCCTAACCTGATAACCTCCGCTTAAGTGGAAATCAGCTGCTTACATAAGTTTTTCGGCAAAGATGCCGAACTGGCAGCAAGCAGGCTGTGCTATCTTATCGTTATAATCTCGGAACGACTGATTAGCCCGATTTTTCTAATGGCTTGAAAACATTCAACTGGAAATCTCGCTATTGCTGCATCTTATCTCTACAAGCGCAGCAGCGTTATAATCAATGGAATGATCGACCCGTGATGTAGGGCTACCAAAAAATTCAACACCCGACATAATCATATTGCCGATATTTTCTCGCTGTTTATTACTGAGGCTGTCCCACCACTCAGGAGATGAGTATGTATTTTCAGCTTTTGCGAAGAAAAAATACAGGAGAGTGTTGAAAATCCTGTCAGTTGGAGTCTTAATCAGTGACCGCACAAAACGTCTGATAATTGTTGAAGTTCCCAGCCAGCTGAACACTACATATCCGTTACCTTCGCTGGAAAAAGCATTGAAGCAGACCTGCTCCGTCGACACGGTAAGATTGTTCAAATCCTGAATTTTAGCCCCATCGAAATCCCTTTCCGGTGAAAGAATTGATGATACCGCAATGGGCAATGGTTCTGAAAAAGTGAAGATAACACTTTCAATTTCTGAAAACTGTCTGCTAAGCAGAATGCGGTCGAGGTTAGTTTTAAGATTATTTAGTTCAGTCATTGCTGCATTCAAACCGCTTTGATGCAGTCTGACAAATTCCTGAATATAGACCTGTTCGGCCTGTAACTTTCCTTTATCGGCTTTTTTAGCAAAATCGGAAGACCGCCACCCCCCCTCCTTGGCGTAAATTTCTTTAGACAACGAACGAAACATTAGGGCAAAACACTGCTCGTCTGTGCCTGTAAATTTTTCGTTCTCTAGACATGAAAATAAGATTCTGTCGTGAACTGCACAAAATCCGGTAAAAGTGGATGCCTGATTGATACCGATCTTCTCGGGAACCCATCTTCCGTTGTTTCTCATCAGGCTCGGAAGGTTCATTACCACCCCCATGACATGATTACTAGGGTCGGCGATCGCCTTAAGGCTACTGCTTTTAGACAGCGTGTGCGCCTGAACGATGCGTTTATCACAATCTTCGTGCATGGATGCTGGCGCATAACACGCCTTTCTCTGTGAATTAGACTTTGAAAATTTCAGGGCTTCGGCTTTGGATACCGGTATTTCACGATCTCGATCGAGATGGCACTTTTTATACTTAAGTCCTGAGTTGCACCAGCACTTATCATTTCTTCCTAACTTCACCTTATCGTTTTCCATGAAATTAATGCTCTCTGACAAAAAATGTTCACTAAAAATAGGTATAATTTACCACTCCTGCAGCTAAAAGATCACCTGCAACATGCTCAGCATTAAATCTTTCTAGCATCATTATCCCTCTCTATTCTCAAATCAGGAGTTGCCTATGTGCGGAGGATTCATAGATACATAATCTTACCCATCAATAGTGGACACGCGAATATAAGTGAGTCCCGCCCTCAGCCTGAGGTTGATCACTCATGACAATACAACATCAACCCGCATTAATGACCAATATCCGTAGGCTAAATGTAACATGAGCAATATCCGCTCTTGGCATATAGCCGCCAGGCAAAATAGGAGTTGCGACATTCAACAATAGCCTGAATCAAAGTAATTATTCTTTTTCCGAACATAAAGCCTGCAAGACGTGTTCTGCAACGCCGTTAACTACAAAGATTTCCTTAGAAACTCATCACACTAGTCACTTTTTTAAATTTATGCATAAAATTCAATAAATTAAATAGTGATTACTATTCTCTGATGTATCCACAACTCATCACATCATAGTGATTACTCATCATCTTCAGCCCATAAAAAAACCGGCCTAAGCCGGTTTCTGGTTTGTGTGGTTATCATACCTCGCATTTGGGCAGCCAGTCAGACTCGCTGTCATCGTGCAGCGTTAGGTTGGTTTGAATGCCGTTATTGGTTTTGCGCTTGAGTAACTCTTTCTCAAACTCTTTAAGCGTCTGTGGCACTGCCAATCCGAATGCCGTCAGGCTCATAGGGTGCTGATGACCGCGTGACTCCATAAATGACAAGTACGCGTGATAGAGATAGCGGCGCGGGTTTATCGGTCTGATGTTGGCATTGCCGATATACAGCCCGTTCGGCGTGCTCAACGGCATCAGGTAACCACAGAAATCAACCAATGGATCAGCGCTGCGCTTAATGTCGAGCGCTTCGCCGGAGGTCTGCTGTGCCTGCAACAGCGTGCGCGCCTCGTTCGGTTCGGCAAAACGCTGCATCAGGTGACGCACTATTACCGGCAACTCCTGGCTAATTTTGTCCAACAATTGCGGGTCACGCTCATTGGTCGGGATGGCATCCGGGAACGGTAGGATAACCCGGCGGCGGGAGACGCCACCGCTGCGGTCACTAAAGCGCATCGGGTTATTGTTTACAGCCAGAATGACCGCCGGAATATGTGCGGAATACGCATCGCGGTATTTCGGGTCGATAGCTACGGCATCACCGCCGGTAATGGCTTTGATGCCCGCACCGTCACCGCTCCACTTCTCCTGGTCAGGCAGAATAATCAGCGAGAAGCCCACCACGGATGCGCGATCGCGTGACGACTCCAGCGTGTCGATAGTCGCCGAGGTGGTGTTGTCCTTACCGGCCAGCAGGGTGGCGATAGCCGCCATCACACTTTTACCGCTGCCGCCGGGGCCGGTTACCTCCAGGAACATCTGCCAGTCATAGCGGTTTGCCAGCACCATAAATAACGCCGCGAGGATACGCTCTTGTTTGTCGTGATTGCGCCCGGCGGCTCGCGTTAACCACTGCCAGAAGTGCGGCGCATGGTCGGTGAGGTTTTCACCCGGTTTTGGGGCAGAGTAGTCAACGCTATTTACGGTACGCAGCCAGTGCTCTTTGCGGTGCGGATTAAAGCTGCCGGTCACCGTATCAAAGACGCCATTACGAAAACCTATCAGGCGGCGGGCAGGCTCGCCCATCTGCGGCACCATCAGTTTAAGTGTATCGAGAATACTGTTAATGCCTGACGCCGAGAATGGGGCGCGTACCTTTTGGAAGAGTGCGGCAATCTCGCGACTAAGTTGACGGTGCGGTAATACTTGCCATGCGCCTTGCTCATAGCGGCACAGTTCTTCTCCTACCGGCGGCACGGCCAGCGTATTGCCGTAGTGCTGTGCCAACAATTCAGCCTTTTCACTGGCGCTCATGGCTTTCAGGTCGGCATCACTGACGGAATCAAATGGGCTTTTATTCTCAGGCTGGGTAAAGGCGGCCAGCATGGTTTGTGTAGCAAGGCTGCCCTGTGCCTGGAATACATCATTCCAGTCACCCATTACCGGCGGCAACGCTGGTTTGCCGTCGCACAGTTGCGCCGCTTCTTCGGCTTTGCTTTGGCCGGTATCGTTCACATCGTTATCCGCTGCTATCAACATCAGCGCATCAGGATGCTGTTCACGCAGCAGCAGCGCCAGGCTGGGTAGATTGTTAGCGCTGAGCGCAACATATACCGTATCACCGGTAAGGTGATGTACGGTCAGACCTGTCGCGTAACCTTCGGTCAGCCATAACACCCTGCCGTCAGAGTGGCCGAGTCGGTGAAACGCGCCCTTTACCTGACCGCCCGACAATGTGCGCTTTTCACCATCGGCATTAATCAGTTGTATGTTTACGGTCTCATCATACCTATCGTTGAGCGGTAACAGCACATCACCGGGATGATAAGTGATACCGCCAACGCGCACGGTTTTGCCTCGCAGAGTAAGGGTCTGAGTATGTGACAGCCCCTTACCGACTAAATAGGCGTTATCTTTCTGGTAAGCACCGGCATCGACTAATTGCCTGGCTTGCTGAGCGGCCTCAAGCTGTCGGGCTGCTTTATCCTGTTCGGCTTGTAGCGGCATACTGACCGATATGATCGGCAGTGTACCGAGAAGCGTCGCCACCTTTCCGGCAGCTTCTTTGGTGCTGACTTCAAGGGCTTTCTCTACCAGGTTTAGACCGTCCCCGGCCCCGCACTGATTACACATCCAGGTACCGCGCCCGGCCTGGTTATCAAAACGAAAACGGTCTTTGCCGCCGCAAAGTGGGCAAGGCGTATGCTTACCGGCGGCGTTGATATGAATGCCCAGCGCGGGCAGAAGTTGCGGCCACTGGCCGACTGCCGCTCGAACGGTGTCGGTTACGATTTGCTTCATGGTATGCATCCTTAATGCAGCGGGGTAGTGCGTGCCGCTGCAAGGCGGCTGCAAAACAGTTCATCCATCAGCTTCTCGCCAAGATGGGTCAGGCGTGGCGGTGCGGTCAGCACATCGGGCTGCACCATTTCACTTAACATAGTGCAGGCCATTTCCATGCCGGTTTGCAGACCATATTTAGTCACGTAATAGCTTTCCAGCTCTAAAGCGATGCGCATCTGCAACTCATCGAGTGAGGCGGCCACGCACAGGCCGTAATGCGTACAGGCATTGAGATAACCCTGCGCGATAGCATGTCGATAAATAGCGGTGCGTACTTCAATAGGCAGATAGACAGAATTAGATGTTGCCATGCGCAGCGCTCCCCGTGTCAGCAAACATCAACGACTCACAGGTATTAACTACCTTGCCAAGTTGATCAGTGAGCAAAGCCACCACAGACGCCAGCCCTTGTTCGTCAGGCGTTTTACGTACATCAAGAGTGTTCAGCCTTTCCATCATGTCCAGGACAGTTACGCCTACGCAGTGTGCATGCTGTAAGCGCAGAAAATCCGCGTGTGGAATGGGATAGTGGCTGGTTTGGTTATATCGTGCGGCCAGAGTATTCATGCAACCCCCGCCTGATGTGACAAGCGGCCTGCAAATGCCAGGATGTAGTCACGGGAAAACACACGGCGTGCCGCATGCTCATCATCAGCCACCGTGCGCAGCATGCAGGGACGTGAAGCACTGTCGGCGCGGCGAATCGCGGCAAAAATAAAGGTAAATTCAGGGCGAGAAGATATAAGGATCGTAGCCATTAGGGCAGCCTCCAATAAGTAGCAATAACAGCTACCACCAGAGTTCCTACGCTCAGGGGTGGTAGCCCAGACGGGGGTAGGAATACCGGCCTTATTGGAAACCGGCCAGCCCGAAGGCTGCCCCGCCTGAGCCACCATTATCTGACAGCACCAGCGGCATGAATTCCGCTGTGCAAAAAATGGATGCACTGAGGCAACGACGAAAAAAAACACGCTCGACGCGTGTTGTGTCGCCAATAAGTAACTCGGGTTCCTACGCCCGGCTGCCGATTTTGCGGCAGCGGAAAAACTATAGCGTTCAGGCTTGCCAGAGAAAAGGCTTTTTTCACGCATGGCCGCTTCTCCCTACATGATCGATCAGGATGTGATCGGACTGCGGAGGATTTGATCGGAAATGATCTGCTTGCCTGTTTGTCATTTTGCTCATGCCTGCCCTACCTGAACGCGTGCGGCGATACGTGTCTGCATCCAGTTATCAATTTCTGAGGCCAGCCAGGCAACATTTTTGCCGCCAAGAGAAATTTGGGAAGGGAACCTCTCACGGCTGATTAAATCGTAAATCGTAGAGCGAGACAGGCCACAAATATTGATGACCTCCGGCAGACGCATGAAGCGATCACGCGGGTATGAGACTTCTTGAGCATGAAGGTTTGCTGGAGTTGAAGAGGGAAGAATTGCATACATGGCGTTATCTCATTTGTATCCGGTCGGCATCGCCTGCTACCGGTTGTGTCTTGGAATAACCCCCTATTTTGAGAATATTTTCGGGCTTGTAAACAACCCTTAATCACTCACTGATTACGATTTTAAGTTGAAAAAACAAGCTGTTGTTGAATATTGTTGAATATGGTGCAACGTAGTGTAGCTGAGTACATTCTGAGTAAATCCAATTACTTTTTAGAATATAAATTGCTTTTTTAATAGAAAAATATTTCAAAGAAAGGCTCGCCAGAAAAAGCCGTATTAAAGCCCTGTGAAGACTTATGAAGAGTAGGTGAAGAGTTAGAAACCAACTGTTCATATTGTTACTTATTGTATTTTCTATATTTTTATCTTGGATGAACAGTAGTGAATAGTCTTATAAAAGATAGAAATTCAAATTCAGGGATGGCGCGCCTACATCCTCTGTTTGCTGAGCGATAGGCAAGAATTAATGAAATGATTTGTCCTGTGGTACGCAGCAGAATGGCCTCATCCTTTACAGACGATGAGTAAGACCATGAACACCCAAGAACAGGCACCGACTTTACTGATGGATTTTGAGCAAGCCCGCGCCACTCATACCGAGAAGATGAGGCAGTACAACAGTATCTGCGCCGATATTGACCGCTGTGAAAAAGAGCGTCAGGCGGCAATTGAGGCGGGGAAAGAAGCGGAAAGCAACTGGCGCACGCGTTTTCGAACTCTACGCGGTAACCTTACCGACGAATTGCGTGCTGAACACGCCCAGCGTATCGCCAGCCGCGAATTAGCAGATGAGTTTAATGGTCTCCTGGAAGAGCTGGAGATTGATAAAGAAGCCGCCATGCTGAGCTGCTGCACGAGCGGAGAAAAGTATGTTGCCTCTCATCGTTCAGTGTTCACTGAGTTTGCTGATGTCCATTGGCAATCGGCAGTGCGCAATGTCAGCCCGTCTTTACTCTGGGCAATTAAGTTGCGTCTACAGCGTGAGTATATTTCCCGCTCGTTTGTCGGTGAAGATCGTAACCCCGTAAAAGACGTTGCAGAACTGGTAGGTAAAGTATTGATTGATGCAGCGATTGCATTGCCTGATAACGCACTGGAAGAAGCCCCAGTGCTTGAAAACATTGGTATCCGGCGTCCGGCCCTGACTGGAGTGGATATGATGCTCTATAACAGCCCTATAAAACGCAGTCAGCGATTTACTGCTCTGGAAGAAAAGCGTAAGGCAATTGAGAAAGGTGCTCAGCAATGATGCATTGCCCGTATTGCAAAAGCTCAGCGCATACCAAATCGAGTCGCTATATGTCTGCGCAGGTGAAAGAGCGTTATCACCAGTGCACAAACTTGGAGTGCTCCTGCACATTCAAAACCAACGAGAGCATTGCAAAGATCATCACTGCGCCATCTCAACCGAGCTAAGCCAGGGGCCATGCAGAAATTAAGCATTTCTTAAGTGGGCAGGCCCCTTTATGCAGCCTATCAACCTCAACAGCCGCTGGAAGCACAGCGGCTTTTGTATGGCCGCTACTTGTTTGTGAAAGACCTTTTTCTGGCTAGCCTATAGTTGAAAGAGCCATGCATGCCTAGAGTGCATGGATTTGCATGCAGTAAAGATGTGGATTAGAGAACAACAAAGCCATACCGGGCGTGGCTCCGGCATGGCTATGCAGTTGCATGAAAAACGCTGCATAAAGCGGGCAGGCGAGGAGGGGATAGCATTGCGCGCATGATATTAAAAATTCTTTTGTCGACCGTTAATACAGGGCCTTGAATTTCTAAGCTATAATTACTATATAAAATATGAAAACATAGAGAGGTAATTACAATGGATAGGTATCATATAACAAAAGATGGTGGGGAATGGAAGTTGAGAAAAGAAGGAAATAAAATTGCAAGTAAAACAGCTTCTACTAAAAAGGAAATAATACAGGAGATGCAGAGTTTTATGAAAGGTAAGACCGGAACTGTCAAAATACATAATGAAAATGGCACTATTCAGGAAGAAAGGACATACCAAAGGAAAGATGACCCTAAAGAGTCGAAAGGATAATATTTTAATACAGTAAATTTTTTAATTTTTATTCAAAGGTACATAAAAATGTTGGTTGATTTTTGCTCTAGGCCAGCAGGTTTCGCTGGCCTACATTCAAAGGTAAGTTTTGAAATCTTCAATCCACCTTCTTAAGGTTGAAGCTCTTCTTTTAGCGGTAGCTTCACTAAGACCCATGGATTTCTCCAAAAGAAAATTAGTGGCAGTTTCTGGATTTACTTCAATTATTTTTTTCTTATTATCATATTTCAACCATGCCCAGCCACACTCAGAATTCTCAAAACTCTCAGCTAATAAATCATAAGCCTGATGAGTACTATCTGTATTAGCAAGCTTCCAACCCAGGGGGGTTAGAATAAGACTATGAGATTTAATCAAGCCTAAGAGGCCTGCTGCCGTTTTATAATAATTAATTTGTCTTGGAGTAATGTTTTCTGTTTCTGCTGTAAATGGCTGATTTTCGGAAATTTTCTTCACAAATGTAATAAGTCTAGATAATTCATCAGCTTGAGGAACTTTGCTGCTAGGAATAACAGTTTGATTATACTCTGTTATTTTTTCTTCAATATTATCTATTTCTTCAAAATCAATTACAGATAATGTGGCTCCAGTATTTGATCGGATTTCAAACTTTAAGCCATATTCTTTTAAAGCTGACAAAAGGTCTTCAATAGCTTCTAGATTGAAATTCGTGTTAATCAATTTCTGAATTTCATTCTTTTTTATATAATTAAATAAATTTATAGAGTTTACTAAAAGCTCACTATTATGATTTGCTGAAAATAGCACTTTATAAGATCCTGTTTCTGCAGCTTGCGGTACTAAAGAAGTATCCTTTAATTTAAGAGATGCAGTGATTGAATCATAAAGGTTAGACCATGAATTAATTATTCTTTGAACGGGTTGCCACTCGATTTTCTTAGAGGGCTTTTTATGAAAAATCCTTATTTCATGTTGATTATCATTGAAATAAAAATCTTCAATTTTCTTCTCAATTAAATTAAAATTACCCAGGCTGTCCTTTGTAATAGAAAAACCAAAGGGCGGAAGCGCTTCAATATCAATATCACGGTTATTCAATACTGAAAATTTCGCCTCTTTATCTTCATCAAAAGGTGTTACAATTTTAATAACTGATTTATACAGGAATACATCTCTAATTTGGATTTTGCTTTGTTCTACTCTTTCTATTTCTTCATTATTGATTGCAACATAATACCAAATGTCGGCAGTATCCTCCTCATCAGCCCAATGAACTAAATAGTTTTTATTTAGTTTTTTAGAAAAAACAATAAATAGTCGAGGGACATCATAAAAACTATAAGTTTTTATTAACTCCAGATTTCCAAGTTTTTCCGTTTTAGGTAAGTAATACATATAATTATTCCAAAACTTTGAAATTATTTTCTATGCCAGTATTAAGCCTTAACCAGGTCTCAAAATGAGAATTTTCGTCTGGCTCAGGTTGCATTTGACCGTGTAGAGGCTCTAATGATCCATAAGCTATGAACTTCCTGCGCAATGCTTTAAACATCCTTTGTAAGTCTTTGATTTTTTGATGTTCTCTATACATTGAGGTTCCGAAATCAGCAGGGTCGCAAGCCTTTTTTTTACAAAAAGGCTCTTTATTATGACCAACAAAATCATCTGCACATGGAGCTTTGGCTTTAACTAATCTATATGCATCACCAGCTGCATCTATAGCATCGCTAGGGGGAACATAATCTAGGTTAAAGTCATCAGGCCAAGGATATGCTGAGTAGTCCATTAATTCTCCTTTTAGATGATGTTAAGCCTTTCCCTACTAATTTCTAATGCATAATCGCTAAGGTCATTACCAAAAAACCTACGATTCAAATTTAGGGAGGCTACACCGGTAGAGCATGCGCCCATAAATGGATCGCATATTAATTCCCCTTCAATAGTACTTTGTTTTACTAAAATTTCTAGTAAAAGAACTGGTTTTTCCGTAGGGTAACCTTTGTTTACGCGAGGTACAGCAAGCACATCAGGTATGGATAGATCGTTCAATTTACGCTTCCCTTTTTCGAAGAAAAGTATAAATTCATACCTAGCTCTATAATGATAACCCATTCCCAAACGCACTTTATCCCAAACGATTGGCTTCCAAAACCTGAATCCTGCTCTTTCAGCTATGGGCTTAACAAAAAAAGCTGTTTCTTGATCACAAAAAAGATAAAAATGTGTATTTTTTTTTAAAACTCTATAAATTTCCGTGAATAATTCTTCAAATCTTTCGTTCGGGAAAATTTTAAACCATTGATTACTAGAGCTTTTGCTTATAGCTAATCTGGTTGTCGTTCCTATCTTTCTATGTTTCTCAAGTGATTCATAGGGAGGATCAGTAATCAAAAGATCTATAGATTCATTTGGTATTGATCTGAGCCATTCTACAGCGTCTTGGTTATATAAACATAAGGTAGATTGGCTGCTAGGTATTTGTAACATGTAAAGTCCTATTAGGTTTTTTATTGTATATTTATACAGTTAAACCTATAGAGAATCAATGAACTATAAATTCCATAAATATCAGGATATTAAAAAATAAGTCTATGATATTAGGGGTGGAAATTACTAAAATATCATAGATATACAAAGTTTCCCCACCAAGTCATCAGCTCTTTTCGTTGTTGAAGATATGTTGAACGATTATAGGCCCGACGCACCTCGTTTTTATGAATATGAGCTAAAGCGGCCTCTATAAGATCTGAGTTAAAATCCGCTTCATTTAGAGCGGTACTTGCGATAGCGCGAAGGCCATGAGCAACTAATCTACCCCCATAACCTATTCTTTTTATTGCAGCATTGGCAGTCTGGCTATTCATAGCTTCTTTAGGATTATTACGGCTAGGAAATACATGCTCCCGATTTCCACTGATTGGTAGCATAAAATCAAGAATTGCAATAGCCTGTTTTGGTAAAGGCACTATATGCTCCCGCTTAGCCTTCATGCGTTCCGCAGGGATAGTCCATAGCCTTTTCTCCAAATCAATCTCATCCCAACGCGTGCCAGCGGCTTCAGCAGGGCGCACCAGGGTAAGCAGTTGCCATTCTATTAAACAGCGCGTTTGAAGAGAGAGGTTAGACATCGAAAGCGAGCGCATCAGCTTAGGCAATTCTTCAGGCCGTATGGTAGGCATATTAAGCTTCTGAGGCTTCTCAAATGCTTTACCAATACCTGATGCGGGGTTCGCATCAATCAGCCCCGTATTGACCGCATAGGTCATGATCTCATTGATACGCTGAACTAAGCGCCGTACTGTTTCCAATGCACCACGTGCACGGATTGGCTCTAGCGTCTGGATCAGTATGCGTGCTTTCAATTCCTGGATAGGGACGCTCTCTAAAGATGGCAGTACATCCTTTTCTAAGGATCGCCAGATGTCTTTAGCGTGCTCTTCCGAAACACTCTTACGCTTCAACTCAAACCAACTTTTAGCGACGTTGATGAACAGACTTTCAACAGCTATCTGAGCTTGCTCGGCCTCTTGGGCAACTTTTTGCTGGGGGTCAATGTCCTTTACTAACATCGCCAGATGATCGGCTCTAAGTTGTCGGGCATCAGCTAGTGATAGGGCAGGGTAGTTGCCTAAAGAGATGGTCGTTCGTTTTTTAATGCCTGGGCGGAGATAACGAAAGCGCCATGATTTTTTACCACTAGGTTTGACGATCAGGAACAGGCCGTCTCCATCATGCAGACTAAGTTCTTTGTCAGTAGTACGCGCTTTCTGTACTTCAGTATTGGTGAGGGGTCGGGCAACTCTTGGCATCCAGAGGGTTCGTCCATGTTTTAGGCCTACGTTTTAGGCCCATATCATAACGTAGGCCTAAACGTAGGCCAATAAACTCTGGATTTGGCTAGATCACCTCGGATGATTACAGACACAAAAAAGCCCGCAAACCTAGGTGGGATGCGGGCTTTCAGGACTTTCCCGGACAGTGCCGGAACATAATGTGGTGGAGCTGGGGGGATTTGAACCCCCGTCCGAAATTACTACGCCGTCGGTACTACATGCTTAGTCCAATCTTTACATTCGCCTGTCAGCTGCGGATGGACACGCCACTAACAAACTAGCTTGATTCGTTTTAACGCTTCAACCCCAAGCTAGGTCTCCACGCGATCTCTTTTGGGTTTGACCTCTCTTGATCCCCGTCCTAAGAGCGGAGGCTAGGGAGAGAGGGCTCTCAGCAGGTTATTAAGCTGCTAAAGCGTAGTTTTCGTCGTTTGCGACTATTTTTTTGCGGTTTTTTAGCGAGGCCTACCGCACCTCGGCATGCACCTTGGGTTTCGCAAATCCCGTCGAATCCAGAATCAGCCCCAAGTACTATCGGTAAGTATACCAGAACTTTACCATGCAACGCCAGTCACTTAACGGTTTGCATTTTTCATGATACGGGCTTTGTCTACCTGCCACTCACGCGCGCGCGTGTCTTCGCGCTTATCGTGCTCTTTTTTACCTTTAGCCAGGCCGATTTTGACTTTCGTCCAGGCGTTTTTCCAGTAAAGAGACAGCGCCACAATGGTGTACCCATCGCGGTTTACCGCACCGAACAGAGAACTCAGCTCTTTGCGGTTAAGCAGCAATTTACGGGTGCGCATAGGTTCACACACCACATGTGAGGAGGCAACGTTGAGCGGCGTAATGGTGGCACCAAACAGAAACGCTTCGCCATCGCGGAAAACGACGTAGCTGTCACTGAGGTTGGCTTTACCAGCACGCAGCGATTTAACTTCCCATCCTTGCAAAGCAAGACCGGCCTCGATCTCTTCTTCGATGAAGTATTCGTGGCGGGCGCGCTTGTTCATCGCAATGGTCGCGGAACCGGGTTTATGTGCTTTTTTCTTAGTCATAGTGGTCGTTATTATACCGCATGGTGTGGCGAATGAAATGCCTTAGGCCAGAAGCGCTTAGCCTTTTTATGCTCATCTGAGCTTTTCAGGGTAAGCAGTTTTTTGTCACAGGGCAGATAAATGTTATTATCTGTACGTTTTAGACACACAGGAAATGATATGCCTCAGATCAGCCGTTCTGCGTTGGTGCCCTTCAGCGCTGAGCAAATGTACCAGTTGGTAAACGATGTTAATTCCTATCCGGAATTTTTGCCAGGCTGCACCGGTAGCCGGGTATTGGCCGAGGGACCGACCGAGATGATGGCGGCCGTCGACGTTGCGAAAGCGGGCATCAGCAAAACCTTTACCACACGCAATCTGCTCTCCAGTAACCAAAGCATTAAGATGCACCTGGTTGATGGGCCTTTCCGCAAGCTGATGGGGGGATGGCATTTTATCCCACTCAGCCCGGAAGCCTGCAAGATCGAGTTTAACCTGGATTTTGAGTTCACTAACAAACTGATTGAACTGGCGTTTGGCCGGGTCTTTAAAGAGTTGGCGGGCAGCATGGTTCAGGCATTTACGCAACGCGCCAAAGAGGTCTACAGTGCCTGAGATCCGTGTCGAGGTGGTGTATGCCCTGCCGGAACGCCAGTACCTTCGCAGCGTGACGCTGGAAGAGGGCAGCAGTGTAGAGCAGGCTATTATGGCGTCCGGCATTCTGGAACAACGCACGGAGATAGATTTGGCCGTCAATAAAGTCGGCATCTATAGCCGGCCGGTCAAACTGGCGGACAGCGTCAGCGACGGGGATCGGGTTGAAATTTACCGGCCACTGATAGCTGACCCCAAAGAGCTTCGCCGCCAGCGCGCAGAGCGGGCAAAAAAATAAGGTGCCAAATGGCACCTTTTTTATCATCTTCAGCATGGGACAACCATGATAGCCTGATTGGCCACTGTCAGTCTTTCTGGCCTGTCAGTGTGGCTTTGTTATCCATGTTGGTCAGAACGCCATTGCTGTCAAAGGTCAGTGTCAGTGTCTGTTGTGAGACATCTTCATGCCCTGGTTGCTGACGGAAAACATAGAACCAGGTGTTATTCCCGAATGGGTCTTGCAACATCGGCGTACCCAAAACATAAGCCACTTGCTGCTTAGTCATGCCGGTATGAACCTTGGCGACGTCAGCGGGAGACAAGTAGTTCCCCTGATTGATGTCAGGCCGGTAAACCACCTTTTCCAGTGTTGAACAGCCTGCGGTTAGCATCACAAGAACCACAGCGGCGGCAGTCAGCAATTTACAGCGCATAGTAATCACATTCCTTTAGGGCATAAGATGCCGATAATAATAAACCTTACGGCAGTTGGGAACCTTTACGGGGCCCCTGTATGACCACAGGAAAGTAAAAAAGTTAACTTTTCTATGCAGCCAGCAACTCTTTGGCGTTGGCCAGCGTGTTCCGCGTGACTTCACTGCCGCCCAGCAGGCGGGCCAATTCTTGCAGACGGGCGCGTTTATCCAGCCGCACCATGGTGGTTTCCGTCGCTTCACCATCGGTTTGTTTACTGACGAAGTAGTGCTGGTGCCCACAGCCCGCGACCTGCGGCAGGTGGGTCACACACATCACCTGGGCAGATTCGCCCAACTGGCGCAGCAGCTTGCCGACAATGGCAGCCGTCGGGCCACTGATACCCACATCTACTTCATCGAAGATCAGGGCCGGGGTATCCATCTTACGGGCGGTAATCACCTGGATAGCCAGCGCAATACGCGAGAGCTCACCCCCGGATGCCACTTTAGCCAACGCCTGCAACGGTTGGCCAGGGTTGGTCGTGACCTGGAATTCAATCTGGTCCGCTCCCTCTGCGCTCAGGTGTTCCGGATTAAAGTGAATGTTGATCTGGAATTTACCGTGCGGCATAGAGAGCGCCTGCATACTCTGGGTAATCAGGGTAGTGAGTTCATCCGCATAGGCACGGCGTTTTTCACTCAACTGGGCGGCAATCCCGGCCGCTTTGCGGTGATGGCGGGTTACCGCCTCGCTCAGCTCTGCCTGACTGTTTTCCTGATCGTCCAGCGCCTGTTGTTCATCCAGCAATTGCTGGTAGAGCAGCGGCAACTCTTCCGGCGAAACACGGTGCTTGCGTGCCAGCGACAGCTGGCGTGACAGGCGTTGTTCCAGCTCATAGAGGCGGTTTGGGTCAAGGTCCAGACGCTGGCTGTAATGGCGCAATTCATCACTGGCTTCACTGATCTGGATAGAGGCTTCTTCCAGCATGGAAAGCAGCTCTCCCATTTTCTCATCGAGTTCTGCCAGTTCGCCCAGCTGGTTTTTCGCGGTGTAGAGCTGGCTGAGAATGTTCTGGTCATCGCCGTCTGCCAGAAGATAGAGCGTCTGCTGGCTCAGCGAGAGCAGTTGTCCGCTGTTGGCCAGGCGTTTGTACTCACTGTCAATTTGCTCATACTCGCCCATAACCGGGGAGAATTCGTTCAGCTCTTTCAGTTGGTAGTGCAGCAGCTGGCGGCGGGATTCACGCTCGCTCATCAGTTGTTGATGTTGCGCCAGGGCGCGGCAGCTCTGGTGCCATTCCTGGTAGGCACTGCGCATGGAGGCCAGCAGCAGCGGCTCGTCCGCGTAGGCATCCAGCAACGATTTCTGGTGCTCCGGGCGCAGCAGCAGCTGATGCGCGTGCTGGCCGTGGATCTGGATGAGATGCTGGCCCAGCTCACGCAGCTGGGAGAGGGGCACCGGCGTACCGTTGATAAAACCGCGTGAGCGGCCATCGGCACCGATAGTACGGCGTAACAGGCATTCACTGCCTTCATCCAGTTGGTTTTCGGCCAGCCAGTCACGGGCGGAAGGGGTATCGGCCAGGGTAAAGCGGGCACACAGATCGGCACGGGCCGCGCCGTTACGCACCATGCTGCCATCCGCGCGGCTACCCAGGCACAGGCCCAGCGCATCAATTGCAATCGACTTACCTGCACCGGTTTCACCGGTGATTGCGGTCATTCCTGTCTGAAAATCAATGTCCAGCTCACGGACAATTGCAAAGTTACTGATAGTGAGTTGAGCCAGCATAGCCACCTTCCTGTACATAACTACAGAGCTGTAATTGCGTACAGTATAATCTGGAATTATATCCAGTAAAGTAGGGAATGCGCTTTTCAGAACAATTTTTTTGACCAGCCGAGTTTGGTGCTCAATGTGTTGAAATAGCTGTAGTCTTTAGGGTGGATTAAATTCAGGTGGAAGGCGCTGCGGCGGATCATCACCTCTTCTCCCTCCTGGATGGGCAGGGCAATCTGGCTGTCGCAGCTGATCTCCAGATCGCTGCTGATTTGCGAAAATTTCAGGTGGATCGTGCTGCTGCTGTTGATCACCAGCGGGCGCGCTGACAGGGTATGCGGGAACATCGGCACCAGCGCAATGGCGTCAAGCGTCGGGGTCAGGATCGGGCCGCCGCCGGAGAGGGAATAGGCGGTGGAGCCGGTTGGCGTGGAGATGATCAGGCCGTCCGAACGTTGGGAAAATGCGAAGCGGTCATCAATGTAGACCTCAAATTCGATCATGTGCGCCACTTTGCCGGGGTGCAACACCACTTCATTGATCGCGGTGCCGATCCGGCTATGGCCATTGCGGCCCCTGACCTGGGCTTCCAGCAGGAAGCGCTGCTCATCCAGGTAATGGCCCTCCAGCACATCGGCGAGCTGCTGCTGGGCATTGTCCGGATCGAGGTCGGTCAGAAAGCCGAGATTGCCGCGGTTTACGCCAATTACTTTGATGTCATAACGCGCCAGCACGCGCGCTGCGCCGAGCATATTGCCGTCGCCGCCCACCACCACCGCCAGATCGGCCTGTTGCCCGATCTCCGCCAGCGTGCCGGTAGCAGCCTCTTCCAGTTTCAGCTCACGCGCGACCTGACGCTCAAGAATGACGTCATAGCCCTTGCTGCGCAGCCAGTGGTACAGCATTTCGTGCGTGGCCAGCGCAGAGGGATGGCGCGGATGGCCGACGATGCCGATACGCTCAAATTTATTACTCATTGTCTCACTTGTCCTCAGTATGGGGTTTTGTCCCACACATTGTGAACGGTTCCCTTGAAACCCGGGTTTTGATCCCCATAATAAGCGAACTAGCAAGTGTAATGCTAAAACGCGGAGAATTTCATGAGTAGTAAAGAACAGAACACAGCAAACGAGCAAGTCTCGGATGAAATGGAAAAAGATCAGGAACTGCACGCGGAAGCTGGAGCCGAGACGGCAGACGACGTCGATCCGCGTGACGCCCGTATTGCTGAACTTGAAGCGCAGTTAAAAGATGTACAGCAACGCGAGCGTGAAAGCCTGCTGCGCGCGAAGGCAGAGGCGGAGAACATTCGTCGCCGTTCTGAACTGGACGTTGAAAAAGCCCATAAATTTGCCCTGGAAAAATTTGCCGGCGAACTGCTGCCGGTTATCGATAACCTGGAGCGCGCGCTGGATCTGGCGGATAAATCCAACAGTGAGCTGGCATCAATGATTGAAGGCGTGGAACTGACGCTGAAATCTCTGCTGGATTCCGTACGCAAGTTTGGTATCGAAGTAGTGGGTGACACCAATGTGCCGTTTAACCCGGAAGTGCATCAGGCAATGACCCTGATGGAGTCCGGGGAGCATGAGCCGAACCATGTCATGATGGTGATGCAGAAGGGCTATACGCTGAATGGCCGCCTGCTGCGCCCGGCGATGGTTGCCGTTTCAAAAGCCAAAGCGTAATTGAGACGAAAAAGGCACCTGCGGGTGCCTTTTTTATTGCCGGGATGGCCGGTCAGTCGAGGTTTTGCGGCAGCACCGGCGTCCAGTCAATCGGCGGCAGCCCCTGCTTTTCCAGCAACGCGTTGGCCTGGGAAAAATGGCGGCACCCCAGAAAACCGCGGTGCGCGGAGAGCGGGGACGGGTGCGGCGCTTTCAGCACATGATGGCGCTGGGTGTCGATGAAACTCCCTTTCTTCTGGGCATGTGAACCCCAGAGCAAAAATACCACGCCTTCACGATGCTCATTAATGGCGGCAATCACACTGTCGGTGAACCTTTCCCAACCCAGACGGGCGTGAGAATGGGCCTGGCCGCGTTCTACCGTTAACACGGTATTGAGCAGCATCACCCCCTGCTCAGCCCAACTTTGCAGGCAGCCATGCGGCGGCCGTTGAAAGCCTGGGATATCACTCTCCAGCTCTTTATAGATGTTCACCAGCGAAGGGGGAACGGCAACGCCCGGCCGCACAGAAAACGCCAGGCCATGCGCCTGATTTGGCCCGTGGTAAGGGTCTTGCCCCAGAATCACGACCCGCACATCGTTCAGCTCAGTGAAGCGGAACGCGTTGAACACCTCTTTTTGCGGCGGGTACACGGTCTTGCCGGCGGCGCGTTCAGCCGCCACAAATGCCAGGGTTTCCTGAAAATAGGGCTGCTCTTTTTCCTGGCCAATCACGTCATGCCAGGTGAGTGAAGTGGGCATTAACGCTCTCCTTTGTTTTTACAGATAATCTGATGACTATAGAGTACCTGCATCCGCTTACCAGTAAAACGGGGGAAATGGCTGCGCGGTCCGCTGTCTCCCGTATCATTTCAAAATTAATTGATAATTTACAAAATTCTTGTAAATCATTGAGACGTCTATTTTGATTAAAAACAAAAACTTGCTTTAACAGCTCATGATGCAGAGGTGATGTTTTTGATTTTAATCAAAGAAGAGCGGTTTTTGCGCTGGTATACAGGGATGAGAAGGTGCGGTTTTACCTGGGTAACACCGCCGGTCACTTATCAGGGCGGCGTACCGCTGCCTTATGGAGGAAAGTATGATTACAGGTATTCAAATTACTCAGGCCAATAATGAGGCGCTGGTGAACTCTTTCTGGCTGCTGGACAGCGAAAAAGAGGAGGCACGCTGCCTCTGTGCCAAAGCGGCGTATCAGGAAGACCAGATCGTTCCCCTGCGGGAACTGGGCCAGATTGAGTATCGTGAAGTGCCGGTAGATGTGCAGCCGACAGTGCGTGTTGAGGGCGGCCAGCATCTGAACGTCAACGTGCTGCGCCGTGAAACGCTGCTGGACGCGGTGGAGCATCCGGAAAAATATCCGCAACTGACCATCCGTGTCTCCGGTTACGCCGTGCGCTTTAACTCGTTGACGCCGGAACAACAGCGCGACGTGATCGCCCGTACCTTTACCGAAAGCCTGTAAAACCTTTTCCTGCACACAGCATAAAAAAGGGGAGCCGCAGCTCCCCTTTCTCTATCCCACGTATTATTCGCCCGGTGTGCCGGTTTCAGCCTTTGGCTGGCGGCGTTTGCCGACATTTTTGGCGTCGCGATGGCGCACTTTAACTTTTGGCTTGGCTTTCGCCTGCTTTTTATCCGCTTCGCGTTTCGCCAGCACTTTCTTCGACGGCTTGCCGTTACTCTTCTCGCTCGGCGCTTTGCTGGTCGGGCGCAGTTCATCAATCACGCGCGGTTTCAGCGGCTCGTTGAGATAACGGCCGATTTTACCCAGCAGCAGGTGATCGTGCGCTTCCACCAGGGAGATGGCGCAGCCTTTGCGGCCCGCGCGGCCGGTGCGGCCGATACGGTGCAGGTAGGTATCCGCCGTGCGCGGCAGGTCAAAGTTAAACACGTGGCTGACATCATTGATGTCCAGCCCGCGCGCCGCCACATCGGTGGCAACCAGCACATTGACGCGCCCGTCCGTCATGCGTTTTACCGCCTCATTGCGTTTGGCCTGCACCATTTCGCCTTCGAGGTAACAGGAGTTGATGCCGGCTTCACGCAGCCAGGTCACCATTTCATGTACCCGGTCGCGGGTGCGGACAAACACAATCGACTTCTGCACATCCGGCTGTTTCAGCAGGTGGCAGAGCAGGGCGGTTTTGTGCGCCAAGTTATCGGCCCGGTAGTACCATTGCAGAATTTTTTTGCGTTCGCGGCGTGACGGGTCCGCCTCGATTTCGACCGGGTCCTGCAACAGGCGCTCGGCAAAGTCGCGGATCGCGTCGCCTTCCAGCGTGGCGGAGAACAACATGGTCTGTTTTCTCCAGCGCGTTTCGCCGGCGATTTTTTCGATGTCTTCGGCGAAGCCCATGTCCAGCATACGGTCTGCTTCATCCAGGATCAGCGTTTCTACTGCGCGGCAGTCGAAATTCTCTTCCTTAATATATTGCAGCAGACGGCCGGTGGTCGCGACCACGATGTCCTGATTCTCGCTGAACACTTCGGCGTGGTTCATGTACGCGACACCGCCGGTAATGGTGGCGATATCCAGTGACGCGTGGGCCGCCAGCTCACGTGCCTGATCGGCGACCTGCATGGCCAGTTCGCGGGTTGGCGTCACAATTAAAATGCGCGGCGGGCCGGATTTCCGGCGCGGGAAATCGAGCAGATGCTGCATGACCGGCAGCAGAAATGCGGCCGTCTTGCCGGTGCCGGTGGGTGCCGAACCCAGAACGTCACGGCCTTCCATAGCAGGCGGGATCGCCGCAGCCTGAATTGCGGTGGGGCGGTCATAGCCTTTGTCGCGCAAGGCGTCGAGCAGGCGTTCGTCTAGATCGAGTTCGGAAAAAGTGGTTGCTGTCATGGTCTACCTCTACGTGGGGCGCCGATTATAGACGGGTTAGACGCGTTCTTCACCTATTTAAGCCGCGGGTGGCGCTTTTACTCTGTTAACGATTATCCTATGCTACGCAGGTTTTGTCGTGCTGCGCCTGAATAAGGCGCCCCTGGATCTGACCTGGAAGAACCTGTGACTACCGAATCAACCCCCGCTCCCGCCTTGCGCCGCAACGGTTTCACCTTCAAACAATTTTTTGTGGCCCACGATCGCTGTGCAATGAAAGTCGGCACTGACGGCGTGCTGCTCGGTGCCTGGGCACCCGTGGACAATGCCGGACGTATTCTGGACATCGGCACGGGCAGTGGGCTGATTGCGTTAATGCTGGCACAACGTGCCTCACCAGCCTGCCGGATTGATGCCGTGGAGCTGGATGCAGAGGCCGCCGCGCAGGCACGGGAAAATGCCGGCGCGTCGCCGTGGGCTGACAGGATCAGCGTGCTGGCGAGCGATGTTCATCAGGTGGCGCGTGACGCAGCCGCCCGCTACGCCTTGATCGTCAGCAACCCGCCCTATTTTGAACCGGCAGTAGCCTGCCGGGATGCGGCAAGGACCCAGGCGCGTTATACCGGCACGCTGAGCCACGACGCCCTGCTGGCCTGCGCTGCCGCCTTGCTGGACGAGGGGGGCCGGTTTTGTGTGGTGCTGCCGTATGAGATTGGCGAACGCTTTATCGCCACTGCGCAGGCGGGAGGCTGGTACCCGGCGCAGCAGGTGGTAATCCGTGACCGGCCGGGCAAACCGCTGCACCGTATGTTGCTGTCGTTGGCTCGCTCACCCGTGGCCCTGCAACAGGACGAGCTGGCACTGCGCGATGAAGACGGCAGCTACAGTGCCGCCTTCCGCCAGATGATTACCGATTTCTATCTGTTTTATTGATATGTTCACCGGCCGCTTTCCCCGCAGACGCCGGGCAGAGCACGGTCGGCACCGGTTCAGCCTGCTGCTCCGGATAGTCGAGGGTATAATGCAGCCCCCGGCTCTCTTTGCGCAGCAGGGCGCTGCGGACAATCAGCTCCGCGACCAGCACCAGGTTGCGCAGCTCCAGCAGGTTATTCGAGATGCGGAAACGCGCATAGTATTCATCAATCTCCTGCTGAAGCAGCATGATGCGCCGCAGGGCGCGTTCCAGCCGTTTGGTAGTGCGCACAATGCCCACGTAATCCCACATAAACAGCCGCAGCTCATGCCAGTTATGCTGGATAACCACCTGCTCATCGGCATTGTCCACCAGGCTCTCATCCCAGGCGGGCAGGGCATCAGGCAAAGGGATCTGCGGCAGGCGCGCCAGGATATCTTCGGCCGCTGACCAGCCATACACCAGGCACTCCAGTAAAGAGTTGGAGGCCATCCGGTTGGCACCGTGCAACCCGGTGTAACTCACTTCGCCAATCGCATACAACCCGTCGAGATCGGTCCGCCCCTGGTGGTTAACCATTACCCCGCCACAGGTGTAATGTGCCGCCGGAACAACCGGAATCGGCTCACGCGTGAGGTCTATCCCCAGCGACAGCAACTTCTCATGGATAGTGGGGAAGTGCTGGAGAATGAATTCAGCCGGTTTATGGCTGATGTCGAGATACATACAGTCGGCACCGAGCCGTTTCATCTCATGGTCAATCGCGCGGGCCACAATATCGCGTGGGGCAAGCTCAGCACGCGGATCAATTTCCGGCATGAAACGGCTGCCGTCGGGCCGTATCAGGTGGGCCCCTTCACCGCGCAAGGCTTCTGTCAGCAGGTAGTTACGCGCTTGCGGGTGGAACAGGCAGGTAGGGTGGAACTGGTTGAACTCCAGGTTGGCCACCCGGCAGCCCGCCCGCCAGGCCATCGCGATACCGTCGCCGGAGGAGATATCCGGGTTCGTGGTATACTGATAAACCTTGGCGGCTCCGCCGGTTGCCAGCACCACTGCCCCGGCGCGGAATGTCATGACTGATTCGCTGTCACGGTTCCAGACGTAAGCCCCCACGACGCGTTCCGGCCCGGCCAGCCCGGCTTTGGCGGCGGTAATCAGGTCAATGGCGTTATGCCGTTCCAGTACGCAAATATTGGGGTGTGAACTTGCTTTCGCCACCAGCGTGGTTTCTACTGCCTTGCCGGTGGCATCGGCCGCATGCAGGATGCGCCGGTGGCTGTGGCCGCCCTCACGGGTAAGGTGATAACGGGCATCGCCGGCGGCATCCGCCTCGGTATCAAAACAGACACCCTGATCAATCAGCCATTGCACACAGTGGCGGGCATTGCCGGCAATAAATTCCACCGCCTGCCGGTCACACAACCCGGCCCCGGCCACCAGGGTGTCTTCAACGTGCGACGCGATGCTGTCGGCCTCATCAAATACGGCAGCGATGCCGCCTTGCGCATAGAGTGTTGCCCCTTCGCGGAGCGGGCCTTTACTGAGTAAGGTAACGCGGCAATGCTCTGCCAGACGCAGCGCCAGGGAGAGCCCCGCCGCACCACTGCCGATAATCAGGACGTCGCTGACATGTTCAGAAGGAGATGACATAGCGTATGATGTTGTGCAGAAGAAGAGTGGAAATCATGTTAGCCTACTTGCTCGGGCAAAAGCCACGTGCTTGAGGTGCCAACAGAAAAAACAGAGACAATGCGGAACTCTGCGTACCGTGTAAACTCCAAGCAGGTGCTTGCTCAGGAAAAAAGATGATGGCTGGCAGTACAATTTTATGCGTGGAAACAGGTTTGGGGAGAATTTACCTCGGATGAGCGAGCAGTTTACGGATCAGGTTCTGGTTGAGCGGGTCCAGAAGGGAGATCAAAAATCGTTCAATTTACTGGTGATCCGTTACCAGCATAAAGTGGCGAGTCTCGTTTCCCGCTATGTACCCCAGGGCGATGTGCCGGATGTGGTACAAGAATCTTTTATTAAAGCATACCGTGCGCTGGAGTCCTTCCGGGGAGACAGTGCGTTTTACACCTGGTTATACCGTATTGCCGTAAACACGGCTAAAAATTATCTGGTCGCACAAGGGCGCCGGCCACCGGCCAGCGACGTTGATGCCAACGATGCAGAAAACTTTGAAAGTGCAGGCGCATTGAAAGAAATTTCGAACCCTGAGAATTTAATGTTGTCTGAGGAGTTACGACAGATAGTTTTCCGCACTATTGAATCACTCCCTGAAGATCTCCGCATGGCGATAACCTTGCGGGAACTGGATGGCCTGAGCTATGAAGAGATAGCGGCTATTATGGAGTGCCCGGTAGGCACGGTGCGATCCCGCATCTTCCGCGCTCGGGAAGCTATTGATAATAAAGTCCAACCGCTGATTCAGCGTTAGTACAGCGGGCACAGGAAGGGTACTAAGGCATGCAGAAAGAACAGCTTTCCGCTCTGATGGATGGTGAAGCGCTTGATTCCGAGTTGTTGAACGCGTTATCAAACGACAAAGCGCTTCAGGACCGCTGGCAGAGCTATCATCTGATCCGTGACACGATGCGGGGCGATGTCGGTGAGGTGATGCATCTGGACATCGCTGCCCAGGTGGCCGCCGCGATTGAGAAAGAACCGGCCCGCCTGGTTCCGAACGCGATTCCGGACGCCCAGCCGCAGCCGCACACCTGGCAGAAGATGCCGTTCTGGCACAAAGTCCGCCCGTGGGCCAGTCAGCTTACTCAGGTAGGTGTTGCTGCGTGTGTCTCGCTGGCCGTGATCGTGGGTGTTCAGCACTACAACCAGCCTGAAGGCAGCAGCTCACCTGAAACGCCGGTGTTCAACACCTTGCCGATGATGGGCGGAAAAGCCTCTCAGGTCAGCTTCGGTGTGCCGAGTGATAACACCACGGCGAACGGGGGTCAGCAGCAACTTCAGGAGCAGCGCAAACGTATTAACGCGATTTTGCAGGATTATGAGTTGCAGCGCCGTTTGCATTCTGATCAGCTTCAGCTGGACTCCACGAGTCCGCAGCAGGCCGCTGTTCAGGTACCCGGTAATCAGTCATTAGGAATGCAATCGCAGTAATGAAGCAATTTTGGTTTGCCGTGAGTGTGCTGACAGGCAGCCTGATTTATCCTACCATCGCCCCGGCGCAGACTGCGTCCGGGGCGTTGTTGCAACAGATGAACAGCGCCAGCCAGACCCTCGATTATGAAATCGCCTTTATCAGCATCAGCAAGCAGGGAATAGATTCCTCACGCTATCGCCATGTGAAGCTGGGCAAAGAGTCGTTTGCCCAGTTGTTGCAGATGGACGGCCCACGCCGCGAGATTTTGCAGCGAGGCAATGAGATCAGCTATTTTGAGGCGGGGCTGGAGCCTTTTACCCTGACCGGCGATCACATTGTTGATGCATTACCGGCCCTGGCGTTTTCTGATTACGGGCAGCTTGCAAAATACTATGACTTTATCCCGGTAGGCCGCGCCCGCATCTCCGATCGGCCCAGTGAGGTTATCCGCATTGTGGCGCGTGACGGCACACGTTACAGCTATATCGTCTGGATTGATGAAGAAACCAAACTGCCGCTGCGGGCCGATCTGCTGGATCGGGATGGGGAGACTTTGGAGCAGTTCCGGGTGATCTCCTTTGTTGCCAGCGATCAGGTAGAGGAAGCGCTGGCCGGCCTGCAAAAAGCGCAGTTGCCCCCGTTGCTCTCTATTCCGGCCACCGACAAAGTGAATTTCAGTTGGGCGCCGAAATGGCTGCCGGTCGGGGTCACGGAAGTCTCACGCAGCCGCCGCACATTGCCAAATCTGCCGCTTCCGATAGAATCCCGGCTTTACTCTGATGGGTTGTTCAGTTTCTCTGTCAACATCAGCACGTCCGGCAGCCCGACGTCTGAGCAGTTTGTCCGGCAGGGGCGGCGCACAGTACACACTGAAATCCGTGACGGCCGGGAGATTACCGTGGTCGGCGAACTGCCGCCCTCTACAGCAAAGCGCATTGCTGACAGCATTGTTCTGACCGGGTCGCAATAAGGTAATTCATTATGATGAAAGAATGGGCCACCGTCATTTCGTGGGAAAAGGGCGTTGCACTGCTGCAGTGTGACCCTCAGGCCGGGTGCGGCAGTTGCAATGCACGTACCGGTTGCGGCACCCGAACGTTGAATAAGCTGGGGCCGCAGCCTACCCATCACTTGCAGGTAAATATTGACCAGCCGCTGGAACCCGGCCAGAAAGTGGAATTAGGCATTACTGAAGGCAGTTTGCTGCGTTCGGCGTTGCTGGTGTATATGACACCGCTGGCGGGGCTGTTGCTGGGCGGCGGGGCAATGCAGATGTGGCTTAACAGCGATCTCTTTGCCCTGTTGGGCGCGGTGGCAGGCGGGGCCGCCGGTTTTATCACTGCACGTTTCCTGGCTAAACAGAGTGCAGAAGAGCATGACTACCAGCCGGTGGTCTTGCAGATTGGCCTGCCGCCTACGGCGTTCCGTATGCAAAGCGACCTTTCCTGATAGCCTTTTCCCTGCCTGAAAAAGCGTGACGCGCTGCAACACGGTAGCGCGTAATGACCTTTCCTGTAGTTCACGCCTGTTGCCGCCGGCAGCTCGTCCTGTGAGCCGCCTCACTCCACCTGTTATGTGCGAATCGGGATCCGGCTTTGAATCATATGCTCGATTAACGCAATAAACAGATCGGCACTGAACAGCGACATATAGGGAATCGAGAACAGTACCCGATCCTGGGCATCCAGTAATTCAATCGGCTCGCCGGGGCCGCCGGAAACAATATGATGAACTTCATCGATCGGGATCATCTGATCCTCTGTGCTCAGCGACAGGGCGCTCAGCCGTAATTGCTTCTCTTTCATCATCCAAAAATTGCGTGACAAGACCCGTTTCAGCAGGCTGCGGCTGGGGCAGAGATAGAAAAAGCTCACATGCCCATCATTGGCCAACATGGTCAGGGCTGCCGGGCCGCGATGGATCAACTGCTGGTTGATAATCACTTCAATCAGGCGCGCTGAACCGGCCACATTCGGGGAAATCTTATTCCAGGCACTGTATATATCTGTGCGGAATGCCAGGGCATTGATTAATTTCCCGGTATAGTTACCACTGCGGTAACGGTAAATATCACAGATTTTCTCAAAAGGAATAAAGTGATCCTTTTGGTCATGCTGATTAATAACCAGAATACCATTCTCATGCAGCTGGTAGATTTGTTTGGGTTTAATTAAATGACGCAGGAACATTAATGTAATGCCCAGCACGATACAGGCCATACCGGCCAACAGCGTGAATTGTACCCGATCATCTTCTGCGCGTTCAGCCGTGAGTAAAAACAGAAACAGCACCGCCCCCGCCAACATCAGCAGCGCAGAAATGACAATGGTTATCCACGAGTTGGTT
Organism: Chimaeribacter arupi; assembly: GCF_002858805.1. Taxonomy (GTDB): domain Bacteria; phylum Pseudomonadota; class Gammaproteobacteria; order Enterobacterales; family Enterobacteriaceae; genus Chimaeribacter; species Chimaeribacter arupi. Next base: position 6,027 of record NZ_PJZI01000034.1, on the reverse strand, counting down.
TTGGTGAAACCATGGCGGCTGAGTAACCGTCCTTCCTCGATCATAACGGGTATCCTTGTAACCTGAATAATATGAAAAGACTAAAATATCTCTAAAGCCACTTTTAGAATCATTATTGTTTACGCTCTACTGGCGAATACACTATCTAGTCTACTGAGAGGAAAGGTGTAAATGAGCATTATCCTAAAGGCAGGCGGGCGCACGAAAAGGCGTGACTCAAGGTGAAATAAAAAGGAGGGGGGAAAGCCGGGCGCAGCATACCCAATAATATGAAACATTATATTTTCGTTATTTCCCTTAGTTATTTTAGGGAAAAATAGCGGGGTAAGGCGGCAAAGGGCGCACGCCGGGCAGTGCGCAAAACAATTTTACTTACCTGTCGCGGTTTGTCGCACCTCCTCACATCTTATTTCCCTCTTTGCCGCCACTTTTGCGCGATGATATCCATAATTAAGCGATAGCATGGCGGATGACTAGGCTTTCACAGGCCCGGCATGTAGAATGCTGCGACTCAGGCGTAAGAGAGCCAATCAACTCACCGTCGCTTCTTGTCCATGCGTGTCCCCATAGGCGAGCGATTCAGAAATACCAAGGCAGAAAAACTTTTATAATGAAGCATATACGAAATTTCTCCATTATTGCCCATATTGACCACGGTAAGTCGACGCTGTCCGACCGTATTATCCAGATTTGCGGCGGGCTCTCCGATCGTGAAATGGCGGCGCAGGTCCTGGATTCCATGGATCTGGAACGTGAGCGCGGCATTACCATCAAAGCGCAGAGCGTGACGCTGGACTATAAAGCGCAGGACGGCCAGACCTACCAGCTCAACTTCATCGATACGCCGGGGCACGTTGACTTCTCGTATGAGGTTTCCCGCTCGCTGGCAGCCTGTGAAGGGGCACTGCTGGTGGTAGATGCCGGGCAGGGCGTTGAGGCACAGACCCTCGCCAACTGCTACACCGCGATCGAAATGGATCTGGAAGTGGTGCCGGTTCTGAACAAGATTGACCTGCCGGCCGCCGATCCCGATCGCGCTGCGCAGGAGATCGAAGATATCGTCGGCATCGACGCCACGGATGCCGTACGCTGCTCTGCCAAAACCGGCGTAGGCGTACCGGACGTGCTGGAGCGCCTGGTGCGCGACATTCCCCAGCCACAAGGCGACCCGGATGCACCGTTGCAGGCGCTGATCATCGACTCCTGGTTCGACAACTACCTCGGCGTTGTGTCACTGATCCGTATCAAAAACGGCACCCTGCGCAAAGGCGACAAGGTGAAAGTAATGAGCACCGGCCAGTCTTATAACGCTGACCGTCTGGGCATCTTTACCCCGAAACAGGTGGATCGTGATTCCCTGAGCTGCGGGGAAGTAGGCTGGCTGGTCTGCGCCATCAAAGACATTCTGGGCGCACCGGTAGGCGATACCCTGACGCTGACCCGCCAACCGGCAGAGAAAGCGCTGCCGGGCTTCAAAAAGGTGAAACCACAGGTTTACGCCGGCCTGTTCCCGATCAGTTCTGATGACTACGAAGCGTTCCGTGATGCGCTCGGCAAACTGAGCCTGAACGACGCCTCGCTGTTCTATGAGCCGGAAAGCTCTACCGCGCTGGGCTTCGGCTTCCGCTGTGGCTTCCTGGGCTTGCTGCACATGGAGATCATTCAGGAGCGTCTGGAGCGTGAATACGACCTGGACCTGATCACCACGGCCCCGACCGTGGTTTACGAGGTGGAAACCACCTCCGGTGAAATCGTGTATGTTGACAGCCCTTCCAAACTGCCGGCGCTGAACAACATTGCCGAACTGCGTGAGCCGATCGCTGAGTGCCACATGCTGATGCCGCAGGAGTACCTGGGCAACGTGATTACGCTCTGTGTTGAAAAACGCGGTGTGCAAACCAACATGGTTTACCACGGTAACCAGGTTGCATTGACGTATGAAATCCCGATGGCGGAAGTGGTGCTCGATTTCTTCGACCGCCTGAAATCCACCTCACGGGGTTATGCATCACTGGATTACAACTTCAAACACTTCCAGGCGTCCGACATGGTGCGGGTTGACGTGCTGATCAACAGTGAGCGCGTGGACGCGCTGGCGTTGATTACCCACCGCGATAACGCCCAGTACCGCGGCCGTGAGCTGGTTGAGAAGATGCGCGAACTGATCCCGCGTCAGCAGTTTGACATCGCGATTCAGGCTGCCATCGGTAACCACATCATTGCCCGTTCCACCGTGAAACAATTGCGCAAAAACGTTCTGGCAAAATGTTACGGCGGTGACGTCAGCCGTAAGAAAAAACTGCTGCAGAAGCAGAAAGAAGGTAAAAAGCGCATGAAGCAGGTGGGTAACGTTGAGTTGCCGCAGGAAGCGTTCCTGGCCATTCTGCATGTTGGTAAAGACAGCAAATAAATTAAGGAGTCAGCATGGCTAACATGTTTGCGCTGGGGTTGTTTGTTGCAACCCTGCTCACAGGGATTATCTGGTGTCTTGACCGCGTTGTCTGGGCGCCGGCCCGCCGGAAAAAAGCGGCCGCCATTAACGCTCAGACAGCGGGTAATCTCGACAGCGCAACCCTGAACAGTGTCGCGAAGCAACCGGGTTGGGTGGAAACCTGCGCCTCGGTGTTTCCGGTATTATTCATCGTGTTTGTGGTGCGCTCCTTTATTTTTGAGCCGTTCCAGATCCCGTCAGGGTCGATGATGCCAACGCTGCTGATTGGGGATTTCATCGTGGTGGAGAAATTCGCTTACGGCCTGAAAGACCCGATCACCCAGACGACGCTTATCCCGACCGGCCACCCAAAACGTGGTGACATTGTGGTGTTTAAATACCCGCGCGACACGCGGGTTGACTACATCAAACGGGTGGTTGGCCTGCCGGGCGACCGCGTCAGTTATGACCCGGTCAGCAAGCGCGTAACGGTGCAACCGGCCTGCAACAGTGACAGCAATTGCGATAAAGCCCTGGCTGTGACCTACACTCAGGCCGTGCCGAGCAACCTGGTGCAGACCTTTGGTCACAGCGCCGGCAGCGAGGCCTCCAGCGGGTTCTATGATGTGCCGCAGAGCGATACCGTGCCGGATGGCGGCATCCGCCTGCGCGACCGTCAGGAGAACCTGGGGGGCGTCACGCACAATATTCTGGATGTACCGGGCGCACAGGATCAGCTGGGGATGTACTACCAGCAACCTGGGCAGCCGCTGGGCGTCTGGGTGGTACCGGCCGGGCACTATTTCATGATGGGCGACAACCGGGATAACAGTGCCGACAGCCGCTACTGGGGCTTTGTGCCTGAGAAGAACCTGGTAGGCAAAGCCACCGCTATCTGGATGAGTTTTGAGAAGCAGGAAGGCGAATGGCCGACCGGTGTACGCTTCAGCCGTATTGGTGGAATCCATTAATCCGGCCCATAAACGCAGCATTATGTCGCGACTCGTTGTAGAATAACCCCTTGAGCGATAAAAGTTGGCTCCTCATCCCAGAGGAGCCACTGCAAACGAAACAGCTTTGGATTGGCTTTGGGCGAAGCAGGCCTGTTCCGTATGCTGAAGTTTTTGACGCATTCTTGATCTATTGGTAACTCATGAACCCCATCGTAATAAACAGGCTACAGCGAAAGCTGGGCTACACTTTTCAACAGCAGGAGCTCTTGCTGCAAGCACTGACTCATCGCAGCGCCAGCAGCAAACATAACGAACGGTTAGAGTTTTTGGGTGACTCTATTCTCAGTTTTGTCATTGCCAATGCGCTTTATCACCGTTTTCCCAAAGTGGATGAAGGCGATATGAGCCGTATGCGTGCCACGCTGGTACGCGGCAATACGCTGGCAGAAATGGCGCGTGAATTTGATCTTGGCGAATGTTTGCGCCTGGGCCCTGGTGAATTGAAAAGTGGTGGTTTCCGCCGCGAATCTATTCTCGCGGACACGGTAGAAGCCCTGATTGGTGGCGTGTTTTTAGATAGCGATATCCAGAACGTCGAACGTTTGATTCTTAACTGGTATCAGAGCCGGTTGGATGAAATCAGTCCCGGTGACAAGCAGAAAGACCCAAAAACCCGCTTACAGGAGTTTTTGCAAGGTCGCCATCTGCCGTTGCCTTCTTATCTGGTCGTACAGGTTCGCGGTGAGGCGCACGATCAAGAATTTACTATCCACTGCCAGGTCAGCGGGTTGAGTGAACCGGTGGTTGGCACCGGCTCAAGCCGCCGTAAAGCCGAACAGGCGGCAGCGGAACAAGCGCTGAAAAAGCTGGAGCTTGAATGAGCGAAGAGAAAACATATTGCGGATTTGCCGCCATCGTCGGGCGACCGAACGTAGGCAAATCGACGCTGCTGAATCAGTTGTTGGGGCAAAAAATCTCCATCACCTCACGTAAGCCGCAGACAACCCGCCACCGTATTATGGGCATTCACACTGAAGGCCCTTATCAGGCGATCTATGTCGATACCCCAGGGCTGCACATCGAAGAGAAGCGTGCCATCAACCGTTTGATGAACCGCGCAGCCAGCAGTTCCATCGGTGACGTGGAGCTGGTGATCTTTGTGGTGGAAGGCACGCACTGGACGCCGGACGATGAGATGGTGGTCAACAAATTGCGTGACCTGAAAGCCCCGGTTGTGCTGGCGATCAACAAAGTGGATAACGTGGCAGACAAAAGCAAACTGCTGCCGCATATCCAGTTCCTGAGCGAGCAGATGAACTTCCTCGATGTGGTGCCAATCTCCGCAGAGAAAGGCACCAATGTGGACACCATCGCCAGCATCGTGCGCAAGCGCCTGCCGGAAGCGGTTCACCACTTCCCGGAAGATTACATCACTGACCGTTCACAGCGCTTTATGGCCTCTGAAATCATCCGTGAAAAACTGATGCGTTTCCTGGGCGAAGAGCTGCCTTACTCGGTCACCGTGGAGATTGAGCGCTTTGCGTCCAATGAACGCGGCGGGTATGACGTCAACGGGCTGATTCTGGTGGAGCGTGAAGGCCAGAAGAAGATGGTGATCGGGAACAAAGGGGCCAAGATCAAAACCATCGGCATTGAAGCACGTCAGGACATGGAAGAGATGTTCGAGGCCAAAGTGCACCTTGAACTCTGGGTAAAAGTGAAATCCGGTTGGGCAGACGACGAACGTGCGCTGCGCAGCCTGGGTTACGTAGACGACCTCTAAGGCGCAATGCCGATGGAAGGCTGGCAGCGGGCATTTGTATTACATGGGCGGCCCTACAGTGAAACCAGCCTGATGCTGGATTTGTTCACGGAAGGGCATGGGCGGGTGCGGGTGCTGGCAAAAGGCGCACGCAGCCGCCGTTCCACCCTGAAAGGGGCGCTGCAGCCTTTTACCCCGTTGTTAGTGCGTTGGGGCGGGCGCGGGGAAGTAAAAACCCTGCGCAATGCCGAACCGGTGTCACTCTCTCTGCCGCTCAGCGGAATGATGCTCTACAGCGGTCTATACGTTAACGAGTTGCTGGCACGCGTGCTGGAGCCGGAAACAGACTGCGCCTCCCTGTTCTTTGATTACCTCTCCTGCATTCAGTTACTGGCGGCCGGGCAGGGCTCACCGGAACAGGCGCTGCGCCGTTTTGAACTGGCTCTGCTGGCGCACCTGGGCTATGGCGTGGATTTTCTGCACTGCGCCGGCAGCGGCGAGCAGGTCACCGATGAGATGACTTACCGCTACCGCGAAGAGAAAGGTTTTATCGCCAGCCTGGTCATTGATAACCACAGCTTCACCGGCCGCCAGCTCAAAGCGCTGGCAGAGCGCGAGTTTCCGGACAGCGATGCCCTGCGCGCGGCCAAACGGTTTACCCGGATGGCGCTGAAGCCTTATCTTGGCGGTAAACCGCTGAAAAGCCGGGAACTGTTCCGCCAGTTCAGTGTAAAAGCGCCGTCCGAAAAACCCCTCGATTCCGCTGACTGACCTCTCCTCCGATTACCCCTCACCGCATCGGCAGTGTAAACTGCCTGCACCCCCACCTTTTTCCGAGGACTGTCATGGCTGACTTATTGCTTGGTGTCAATATTGACCAC
>NZ_PJZI01000033.1 GCF_002858805.1 Chimaeribacter arupi | reverse complement strand
CCCAATGAAGTCGCGCCGTTCGGCGGGGTGAAGCAGTCCGGGCTCGGCCGTGAAGGCTCACGCTACGGGCTGGAGGAGTACCTCGAACTGAAATACCTCTGCTTTGACATCAGCCAATAAATCGCCCATTGCCGGGCGCGCCGCGCCCGGTTCCGGCAGGCAGTGATTCACCGCACGACGCCATTAACCACATCACGACATTTTCCTGTTTGCGTGTACGGCACAAACAGGAAAGTAAGGGAAGCTTATGAGTCAACACGCCAGTGAATTGAATACCAACCTGAAATCCCGCCATATCACCATGCTGTCCATCGGCGGCGTGATCGGTGCCGGCCTGTTTGTCGGCTCCGGCAGCGCCGTGGCCCTGGCCGGCCCGGCGGCCCTGATCGCCTACGCCATCGCCGGGCTGCTGGTGGTGCTGATTATGCGGATGCTGGGCGAGATGGCCGCCGCCTCGCCGGACAGCGGCTCTTTCTCCACTTACGCGGATCGCGCCATCGGCAAGTGGGCCGGGTACACCATCGGCTGGCTCTACTGGTGGTTCTGGGTGCTGGTTATCCCGCTGGAAGCCAACGTCGCCGCCACCATTCTGCACAGCTGGGTAGACGGCGTGCCGGTCTGGCTGTTCTCGCTGCTGATCACCCTGGCGCTGACCGGCAGTAACCTGCTGAACGTGAAAAATTACGGCGAATTTGAATTCTGGTTCGCGCTGACCAAGGTGATCGCCATTCTGGCCTTTATCGCCCTGGGTACGCTGGCGCTGATCGGCGTGCTGCCGAAAGGCGAACATGCCGGGCTGTCACTGATGTGGAGCCAGGGCGGCTTTATGCCGCACGGCATCGGCGCGGTGCTGGCGGCGGTGCTGATCACCATGTTCTCCTTTATGGGCACCGAGATCGTCACCATCGCCGCGGCCGAAACCGACTCCCCGGCGGAGCATGTGGTGCGCTCCACCCGCTCGGTAATTGGCCGCATCACCGTGTTCTACCTCGGCTCGATCTTTATGGTCGTTACGCTGGTGCCGTGGAACAGCCACGACCTGACCACCCTCGGCTCTTACCAGTCGGTGCTGGAGTCGCTGCATATCCCGTATGCCAAGCCGATCATGGACGGCATCATCCTGCTGGCGGTGTGCAGTTGCCTGAACTCCGCGCTCTATACCGCCTCCAGGATGCTCTATTCCCTGAGCAAACGCGGCGACGCCCCGGCGGCCGCCCGCAAGACCAACAAAGTGAAAACCCCGTACATGGCGGTGATGCTCTCCACCATCGCGGCGTTTTTGACAGTTATCGCCAACTATTACGCGCCGAAAAACGTGTTCGATTTCCTGATCGCCAGCACCGGCTGCATTGCCCTGCTGGTCTATCTGGTGATTGCGGTGTCGCAGTTGCGGATGCGCACCCAACTGCGTAAATCACAGATGCCGATCCGCATGTGGGGCTACCCGTGGATCACGCTGGCGGTGATTGCATTTATCGTGGTGATGCTGGTCTGCATGTTGTTTATGCCTGACCAGCGCGGGCAGGTGCTCGCCACCCTGATCCTCGCCGCCGTGGTAGTCACCAGCTCGTTCTGGGTGCACCGCAAAAAACGCGAGGCACGCGCCCCGGCCGCACAGATGGCGGCCTCACGGCGTTGAAATACCAGCATTTTCAGCAAAAAAGATGCTGTCTGAAAGCCCCGCAAGGGGCTTTTTAGCCTCTGCTTTTGAGGTAAATAACCGTGGGAAATGCTTCGTTCACTTCAACCTGGAAAACATGTTCGGAAAAATCACTTAAAAATCGCCTTGTTTTATTAAAAGGCAAGGTCACTCTCTCACATGAAAAACCTATCATGCCGGAGCAAATTTCCCTGGGGAAAGATCAATCATTCACTATTCAAACTAACCGCTTTTTATCCCTGGCATCCCAAATGCTGCAAACCCTGAGAAATCAGGATATATCGTTGAATGCCGATAACCAAAAAGTTTATCAAGTCTTTTTCGGATGTCTTCTTTGGCTGCCGCTTTTATTCTAAATGTATAGAGCGCACCCGGCCCAGCCCCTTTCCCTTTTGCAGGCTCAAATACATGAGGCCTGGCAGCAATACAACACGCTTTCCTTCCTTCTTCTATAGTCCACCAGCCATCCTCTCTGGAGTTTGGCGACTTAGGGAATTGGAAAATTTTATTATCAGGCTTAGTTGTCCCAGGCACTCCCCCAAATAAGAAGCCGCCATTTTGAGCAGAGATCCTGGCATCAAGGTTCGCCGGTTTCCACGCGTATACCGACGTTGTCCATTCTTTTTTACTTATCCCATCTTCCCGATCTTGTTTCCATGGTCGGCTGAAATCATCCTCCCAGGAGCGATGGCTACTATTTTCATTTATTAATCTATCTGTTATATCAAAGGCAAAGAGCCTGCAATCTTTATCATCACTGTCTTTGTTTCCATTGGTCCATTTTTCCTCAACAGCAAACCATACACCAACCCAGGCGTTAAACGTAATATCTATAAGCCGGGTGGGCGCGCCGTAATGTTGAAGTATGGCTAATTGATTCAATATAGAGAGACGGCCATTCTGGGAGGATGAATGCAGCCCCCACCGATGCAATTCGGTCAGCACGTCTTTTTCTGCTTTTTCTATCTCATCCTCTTTCAATATTCTCCCTTTTGTTAAATTCATTCTTCGGTACAAAGAGCTGTGTAGTGCCCAGCTTGCATCAACCTGCCCACGCCATGCAAAACTTATATTTTTTGCAACAGCCTTTTCCATGATTTGATTAATAATCTTGAGTAAATCATCAAAGTTCTCCACTACTACTTCGAATGGTCTCCAAAAATCTTCTGCAGTCAAGGCAACCCCCATTTATTATTAAGTTTTACTTGATTATATAGTCATGTTACTAATTCTTGATAACTATAATTATTATTTATGACTGAAAATCTTGAAAAATCAATAGATTTATAAGAACAGAATAGTTTCTCTGTCATGGTTTATATTCCTTGGGGAAAGCATCGAACCTCACTTTTTGATTAAAACCTGAGGGTGATGAGATTACTGAATGATGACAGAAAAAGGCTGGAGCCCACATCCCTTAAGAGATAACTGTATACAAAGTAAAATGTATTATTTCTCTATTAAGCCAGCTCTTTTTACAGGCGCTTTGTGGTTACTTCACACAGGGTGACGGGGTGCTCTTCTTAAAATCCATCGACGGGCGTTGTGCATCAGTCATGGGGCCTGGCTCTGCTGCCGTACCAGGCCCGCCGGACGCTGAGGAAACCTGATGCAAGAGAGGCGCTTAGGCCGCGCGGCCGGGCAAAAGCATTGCCTGATGCCGCCAATAAAAAAGCCATTCCCGGCCGGGAATGGCTTTGACCCAATGCACACAAGCGCTTACTTCAGCATATCCTGGGTCACGGTGAACATATCAAACCGCACCTGCGCGCTGACGCCGTTCTCTTCCCGGACTTCCAGCACATCCCCGGCTTTCAATGCAGTGCGGAAGATCGCCGTGGTATTACGCCCCTCCACCACTTTCTTGCCGTAGTAGACCGAACCGCGATCGGTATGCCCCAGGTAAACGTTGTTTTTCCAGACCACAAACTTACGGTTGCGTTGGTCCTCGTTGCTTAACGTCAGTTTCACGGCATTGTCGTCGTTTTTATCAACAAACAATTTAACAGCCTGTTTCTGGGCTTTCGTCGCTTCCGGGAACTTCAGCATATCCTGCGTGACGGTGAATTTCTCCAGGACAACCGGCGGGTTGATCTTGTCATCCTGCTGGATGTCGACCACGTCGCCGGCTTTCAGCCCCCAGTGTAACAGCACCTCGACATCGTCCCCTTTAGCCTGTTTACTGCCGTAGTAGACGGTACCGTTCTCTGTGTGTCCGGCATAGTTGCCGTTCACGAAGACCACGAATTTCTTGGTGGTTTGATCTTCTTTGCTCAGCAACACCTGGATAGAGGGGCCGTTATACGCCGGTGGGATGACGATCTTGAACTCTTTCACCGGCGTCAGGGTCTTGAACGCATCCTGGACAATTTTACCCAGCTCATGGTCAGGCGTATCACCACTGATGTCCCAGACTATCGCACCGCCGTAGCCTTCACGGTTGATGTAATCGACTTTATTGCGGATCGATTCCGGGTCGTCATAAGTCAGGAACTCTTTTTTCTCCAGGCTATAGAGATACGGCACTTTGGATTCCGTATCCCAATAACGCCCATACTCCTCGCTGGCCGCTTTCTCTTTCAGCACGTACCACGGATGGGTGCCGGTGTTCTGGCCGTCATCATCCCAGGTGCCGTGCACGGTGGCGCTGCCGGGCGCGAACAGGCCGGGCAGGCCATTGACGACCTGTATCGGGTCGACGTCGCCCCAGCCGCGGCCGTAATACGGGATGCCCATCAGCAGTTTGGACTTCGGCACCTTCCAGGTATTCACATACTCTTTCATGGCGGAATCGACGTTAAACAGCTGATCCTGATCCTGGGTGTTGGCGTAAAGCGGGGCGTTGTGGCCGGTAACAGGCTCGAACGCGCCGTGGAAGTCATACGCCATCACGTTGACGTTATCCAGCAGCGGCGCGGTCACTGCTGGGTTGGTGTAGGCGATCTTGTTGTGGTTGGTGGTCACCGCCGCCGAGAGCGAGTAATAGGTGTCATCCTTCATCCCTTGCTCATCCAGCTTGCTGCGCACGGACTGGATAAGCTTAGTGAAGGCCTCTTTCTCGTTATCCGCATCCGGGTATTCCCAGTCAACGTCAATCCCGTCAAACTCCCACTCCAGCATATAGTCGACCATGCTTTTCGCGAGGGTTTCGATACCTTGCGGGGTGGCGGTTGCCGCTTCAAACGCCCCTTCTTCTGAGTTATTCCAGCCGCCGATGGAGATGACATGGCGGACACCGGCTGCCGCGGTGCGATCATTAAGCTCACGAATTAATCTCGGCCCTTGTTCGGTGTCATGCATCACGACCTGGCCATTTTTTACCACGGCAAAACCATAGTTAATTTGGGTGAGTGTGCTGTAGTCAATTTTATCCGGCGTAAAATTATTATGGGCATCATAAACGCCCCATTCCGGGAAATAACCTGCCACTTTACGCTGCGCGGCGAGTGCGTCTTTCTGTTTTTTCTGGAAATCAATCGCCGCCTGCCCGGTATAAGGCGTAAATTTAAAGGTACCCAATTCCTGAATTTTTATCTCCCCGGCATTTTGCCAGACGTCATTACTGCCCGGTACTTCGCCGGGGTTTACCCACCATTTGCTGGTCCAGTAATAGCCGTTATAACGGACCATGGTACCGGTAGTCGGGTATGATAAAGCCGGGTCATACATTTCTGAATTAATGGCCTTCGTGTCTTTAACCGCCACGACCACCGTTTTATTGCCGGGAAAATCATTTTGTTTTTCATCGGTATAGGCAATCCACCGTTCACCATTGTCATCTGACAGCATCTGGCTGCTGTCTAAACCCGAAATGGTATTGGTGTCGTCATTCGCCACCAGCGTGGCGGCAGAGGAAATAAATGGCGTGCCGGATAATATCACCATTAACGACAGCGCCAGTCTATTTAACTTCATAATAAATGCTCCTTCAGGTTTAATTTATCGCACGGATCTTATCCCGGTAAAAATACCGGGAGAGTCATTCAAACCGTGATGCATATAAATGCCGTCAGTTTTTACCAATCCCACTAATAAGGAGCAAGAAAATGATTAATAAAAAAATTAACCTTAACCTGGATCAAATTATCATATTCCTGTAGCGATGTTTTTTTACAAAAAGGGAACATCGGCAGCAAAAAAACCTAACGGTCTGCCGGGCTGCTTCAGTTTTATTAATATAAATGTCCTGAATGATTTTTTAACGGTACTGCGGTGCGGTGTGATGTCCACCGCCTTCTTTTCACCGGCCTTCCTCCCGGACCGAATAAAAACCGCCCTGCCCCTGCGCCAAAAAAGTTAAACGCTGAAATGATTCTGAACAGATGTATTTTGTTTGTTTTAATGTGTTTTTTTATTATTTAATCTAATAAATATTAAGAATTCTTTTAGGGTGCCGGACGGCAGACATAAAAAAACCCTGCCGAAGCAGGGTTTTTAATGGCCGGATACGCCATGCGCCGGATCAGAACGGGATGTCGTCGTCGAAATCCATCGGCGGTTCGTTGTTCATCGGGGCATTGTTCGAAGAACCGTGGTTCTGCTGCGGGGCCGGGCGGGACTGCTGGCCGCCGCTGAACTGGTTGTTCTGCTGCGGCTGCTGAGGCTGGCCCCAACCGCCGTTGTTGCCGCCGGACGCCTGGCCGCCGCCTGCCGGTGCACCGCCGCCCTGACGGCCGCCGAGCATCTGCATGGTGCCGCCCACGTTCACCACCACTTCCGTGGTGTATTTTTCCTGGCCGGACTGGTCCGTCCATTTACGGGTTTGCAGGGAGCCTTCAATGTAGACCTGAGAACCCTTGCGCAGGTATTCACCCGCCACTTCCGCCAGTTTGCCGAACAGCACCACGCGGTGCCATTCTGTTTTCTCTTTCTGCTCGCCGGTGGCTTTGTCACGCCAGGATTCAGATGTCGCCAGGGTAATGTTCGCCACAGCGCCGCCGCTCGGCATGTAACGCACTTCCGGATCCTGGCCCAGATTCCCGACAAGAATCACTTTGTTTACGCCTCTGCTGGCCATGTCGACTCTCCACAATGAGTTAATTTTTACGATACTAAACCAATCATTTTAGCACGCCACCGCGCCTGATCATACCTGCGAAGTGTGCCTCAGAATGGGTGACAGTATAAACAATTTTGCGCCGGTATACTGGATATCCATTCAGGTTTTTTTGTGTCATAATTAAACGTTTCGTACTTTCTGTGCCCCTGCTTTTTCTTCCGGTGCTTTGCGGCATCGCGCACCGGAAACCAGTGACCGGCATAGTGAGAGATCGTGTTTAATCCGGGAAATATGAATGGATAAGATCGAAGTTCGGGGTGCACGCACCCATAATCTCAAGAATATCAACCTGATCATCCCGCGCGACAAACTGATCGTTGTCACCGGCCTGTCTGGTTCGGGCAAATCCTCACTGGCTTTTGACACCCTGTACGCCGAAGGGCAGCGCCGCTACGTGGAGTCGCTGTCGGCCTACGCGCGCCAGTTCCTGTCATTGATGGAAAAGCCGGATGTTGACCATATCGAGGGGCTGTCACCGGCGATCTCGATTGAGCAGAAATCCACCTCGCATAACCCGCGCTCGACCGTCGGGACCATTACCGAAATTCATGACTACCTGCGCCTGCTGTTTGCCCGCGTGGGTGAGCCGCGCTGCCCGCAGCATGACGTGCCGCTGGCGGCGCAGACGGTCAGCCAGATGGTGGACAACGTGATCACCCAGCCGGAGGGCCGCCGCCTGATGCTGCTGGCCCCGGTGATTAAAGATCGCAAAGGCGAGCACACCAAAACGCTGGAGAACCTGGCGGCGCAGGGCTACATCCGCGCCCGTATCGACGGCGAAGTGTGTGACCTCTCCGATCCGCCGAAGCTGGAGTTGCAGAAGAAGCACACCATCGAAGTGGTGGTGGACCGCTTCAAAGTGCGTGAGGATCTGGCGCAGCGCCTGGCCGAGTCGTTTGAGACGGCGCTGGAGCTGTCAGGCGGCACCGCGGTGGTGGCGGATATGGATGACGCCAACGCCCCTGAGCTGCTGTTCTCCGCCAACTTCGCCTGCCCGATTTGTGGCTACAGTATGCGTGAGCTGGAACCGCGCCTGTTCTCCTTCAACAACCCGGCCGGCGCCTGCCCGACCTGTGACGGCCTCGGCGTGCAGCAGTTCTTTGACCCGGACCGCGTGGTGCAGAACCCGGAGCTGTCGCTGGCCGGCGGCGCGATCCGCGGCTGGGACCGCCGCAACTTCTACTACTTCCAGATGCTGCGCTCGCTGGCGGATCACTACAAGTTTGATATCGAAGCGCCGTTCGACTCGCTGAGCGCGACGGTGCAGAAGGCGATCCTCAACGGTTCCGGCCGTGAGACCATCGAGTTCAAATACATCAATGACCGGGGCGACACCTCGGTGCGCCGCCATCCGTTTGAAGGCGTGCTGAACAACATGGAACGCCGCTACAAAGAGACGGAATCGTCGGCGGTGCGTGAAGACCTGGCGAAATACATCAGCAACCGCCCCTGCACCACCTGCCACGGCACCCGCCTGCGGGAAGAGGCGCGCCATGTGTTTGTGGAGAACACCACGCTGCCGGAGATTTCAGACTTCAGCATCGGCCACGCCATGACCTTCTTCCAGAACATGAAGCTCAGCGGCCAGCGCGCCAAGATCGCGGAAAAAGTGCTGAAAGAGATCGGCGACCGCCTGAAGTTCCTGGTCAACGTCGGCCTGAACTACCTGTCGCTGTCGCGCTCGGCGGAGACGCTCTCCGGCGGCGAGGCGCAGCGTATCCGTCTGGCGAGCCAGATTGGTGCCGGGCTGGTCGGCGTGATGTACGTGCTGGATGAGCCGTCCATCGGCCTGCACCAGCGCGACAATGAACGGCTGCTGGAGACGCTGATCCACCTGCGCGACCTCGGCAACACGGTGATTGTGGTCGAGCACGATGAAGATGCGATCCGCGCCGCGGACCACATCATCGACATCGGCCCCGGTGCCGGGGTGCATGGCGGCCAGGTGGTGGCCGAAGGCACGGCGGCGGACATCATGGCGAATGCCGAGTCCCTGACCGGCCAGTTCCTCAGCGGCGAGCGGGAAATCTCCGTGCCGGTGGAGCGCGTCCCGGCTGACCCGTCACGCGTGCTGAAACTGACGGGTGCGAAGGGCAACAACCTGAAAGATGTCACCCTGACGCTGCCGGTGGGGCTGTTTACCTGCATCACCGGGGTGTCCGGCTCCGGCAAATCGACGCTGATTAACGATACGCTGTTCCCGATTGCCCAGCGCGCGCTGAACGGTGCCACCATCATCGAACCGGCCCCCTACCGTGAGGTGCACGGGCTGGAGCAGTTCGACAAGGTGATCGACATCGACCAGAGCCCGATTGGCCGTACGCCGCGCTCCAACCCGGCCACTTACACCGGCATCTTCACGCCGGTGCGTGAGCTGTTTGCCGGGGTGCCGGAATCCCGTACCCGCGGCTATACGCCGGGGCGGTTCAGCTTTAACGTGCGCGGCGGGCGGTGTGAAGCCTGCCAGGGCGACGGCGTGATCAAGGTGGAGATGCACTTCCTGCCGGACATCTACGTGCCGTGCGACCAGTGCCGCGGCAAGCGCTATAACCGTGAGACGCTGGAGATCCGCTACAAGGGCAAGAGCATCCATGAAGTGCTGGAGATGACCATCGAAGAGGCGCGCGAGTTCTTTGACGCGGTGCCGGCGCTGGCGCGTAAGCTCCAGACGCTGATCGACGTCGGCCTCTCTTACATCCGCCTGGGGCAGTCGGCCACCACGCTCTCCGGCGGTGAGGCGCAGCGCGTGAAACTGGCGCGTGAGCTGTCGAAACGCGGCACCGGGCAGACGCTCTACATTCTGGATGAACCAACCACCGGCCTGCACTTTGCGGACATCGCCCAACTGTTGCAGGTGCTGCATCAGCTGCGTGACCAGGGCAACACCATTGTGGTGATTGAGCACAACCTGGATGTCATTAAAACCGCGGACTGGATCGTCGATCTGGGGCCGGAAGGCGGCAGCGGCGGCGGGGAGATTCTGGTCTCCGGCACGCCGGAAACCGTGTCAGAGTGCGAGGCGTCCCATACCGCCCGCTTCCTGAAGCCGATACTGGCGCACCACCAGCAGAAGCAGAGGAAATCTGCCTGATTTGAGGCATTACCAGGCCACGCGATACAGCGTGGCTTTTTTTATCGGTTTATCGCGCATAATCCGGCGAAATCACGGCCTTTTCCTGCCGGGTTGCTACGATCATAGAGAGACAGGGCAGCCCTGCTCTTACCCCCTCACACCGAGTTTTCTGGTTATCAGGAGTCCGGCAATGCGTGAGCAATGGAGTGAGCAACAAGCCAATACGTGGTACCAGCAACAGCGATGGCCCTGCGGGTTTAATTACCTGCCGCGCACGGCCGTGAACTGGACGGAACTCTGGCAAGCTGACACTTTCGATTCGCACACCATCGACCAGGAACTCAGCTGGGCACACGCCATCGGCTATAACCATCTGCGCATCAACCTGCCGTTTATCGTCTGGCAGGCGGACCGTGACGGCCTGCTGGCGCGGATTGACCACTTCCTGACGCTGGCGGCGAACCATCAGATGATGGTGATGCTGACGCTGATGGATGACTGCGGTTTCTCCGGCGATGAGCCGTTCCTCGGCCCGCAAAAAGCGCCGGAACCGGACATCCACAACAGCCAGGCCGCGGCCAGCCCCGGCCGCCGCACGGTGATGAACCGTGAAGGCTGGCCGGACATCGAACGCTATATCCGCGACGTGATCCGCACCTTCCGGGACGACCCGCGCGTGTTTATGTGGGATCTCTACAACGAGCCGGGCAACCGGGCGATTTTCATCGGCCCGGCGGAGGAAGTGCTGTTTGAACAGGAGCTGGAAACGTTCGCGCTGGAGCTGATGCACCAGGTGTTTGACTGGGCGCGCCTCGAAGACCCGACGCAGCCGCTGACGGTGGGGGCGTGGCACCTGCCGCTCAACCCCGGCCAGGCCACGCCGAGCTGGTACCAGCACCCGATTGACGTCGCGGCGGCACAGCGTTCAGACATCATCACCTTCCACGCTTACGTCGATACCCCGGCGCTGTTGCCGATCCTCGGCTACTGGCAGCAGATGCGCCGCCCGGTGATCTGCACCGAGTGGCTGGCACGCCATATCGGCAGCCTGATTGAACAACAGCTCCCGCAGTTCCACGCCCTGCGGGTCGGCTGTTACCAGTGGGGGCTGGTGCGCGGCAAAACCCAGACCTGGCTGCCGTGGCCGTTGATACGCAAAGAGAAGCGCGACGATCCAGCGCTCTGGTTCCACGATGTGCTCGACGAGCAAGGCACCCCGTTCCGCCAGGCGGAGATGGATCTGGTGCATCAGCTGACCGGGCGGGCCGGGCAAAAATAGCCTTTACCGCACCCCGGCAGGCAAGGCCGCCTATACGCCCAGATCGTGCCGCACCGCTTCCGGCAGGCTCTCCACCACCAGTTGGTAGGAGCTGTCGATCAGGAAATAAAACTGGGAATCGGGCAGATCGCCGTCAAGGAACAGGGTGTTCCAGTGGGCTTTGTTCAGGTGCTCGCCGGGCACAATCTCCGGGTGTTTGGCGCGCAACTCTTCGGCCAGCTCCGGGCTGGTTTTCAGCGAGATCGCAGGCCGCTCCTGCACTGCGCTCACCATCGCAAACATCATGTCACCGACCTTGATCTGGTTGGCGTTCCATTGGTTATCTACGCTCTGCTCCGCGCCCGGCTTGGACATACAGTAGTCGAGCAGGTCCGAACTGTTCATTGAAAGTCTCCTTGTAAGGTAGCGACGATGCGGCGCTGGCCGCCGTGGTTGCGGTGCTCACCCAGCCAGATGCCCTGCCAGGTGCCCAGCAGCAGTTTCCCGCGTTGCACCGGCAGCGTCAGTGACACGCCCAGCAAGGAGGATTTAATGTGGGCGGGCATATCATCCGGCCCTTCATAATCGTGCTGGTAGTCGGCATTTTCCGGCACCTGCCGCAGGAAATGGTGCTCCATATCTGCACGCACGGTGGGATCGCAATTCTCATTTAACGTCAGTGAGGCGGACGTGTGCATAAGCAACAGGTGCAACAGGCCGGTGTCCACTTGCGCTAACCTGTCCAGTTTGCCGGTCACCTCATCGGTGATCAGGTGAAACCCACGCGCTTTGGCGCTCAGGGTCAGGGTTTGCTGATGCCACATACATCCTCCATTTTTCACTCGGTTCCCTAAGTGTGTATCAACTGAGTGAAAGATAAAGGCGGCAGGCGGAATTTATCGGTATGGGAATGTAAAGGCGGGCGGCGTAAACGCCGGAAACAGGCAGGCCGGGCGCGGCCTGCCTCGAGGGGCTTACTGCACGGCGGCGAAGGCGTCAGCGACGCGCTGCACGTTGCCGTGGTTCAGGCCGGCCATGCAGACGCGGCCGCTGGCAATCAGGTAAACGCCGAACTCATTACGCAGGCGATCGACCTGCGCTTCACTGAAGCCGGTGTAACTGAACATGCCGCGTTGCGCCAGCAGGTAGTCGAAGTTGCGCCCCGGCAGGGACGTTTTCAGGCTGGCGACCAGCGTTTTGCGCATCTCCAGGATGCGGGTGCGCATCGCTTCCACTTCTGCCAGCCACTGTGCTTTCAGCCCGGCATCATTCAACACTTTCGCCACCACCTGCGCGCCAAAGTTCGGCGGGCTGGAGTAGTTGCGGCGCACGGTGGCCTTGAGCTGGCCCAGCACGCGGGCCGCGGCGTCATCGCTTTCGCACACCACTGACAGGCCGCCGACGCGCTCGCCGTACAGCGAGAAGATTTTGGAGAAGGAGTTGCTGACCAGGCACGGCAGCCCGGCGCGCGCCATTTCACGGATGGCGTAGGCGTCGTCGTCCATGCCGCCGCCAAAGCCCTGGTAGGCGATGTCGAGGAACGGGATCAGCTCACGCGCTTTGACCAGCGCAATCACCTCGTCCCACTCCGCGTGGGTCAGGTCAGAGCCGGTCGGGTTGTGGCAGCACGGGTGCAGCAGCACGATGCTTTTCGGCGGCAGTTGTTGCAGGCTTTCCAGCATTGCCGGGAGGTTCACGCCCAGGCGTTCCGGGTCATAGTACGGGTAGGTGTGCACGTTGAAGCCCGCGCCCGCGAAGATGGCGATGTGGTTCTCCCAGGTCGGGTCGCTGACCCACACTTCAGATTCAGGGAAATAGCGCTTGAGGAAATCCGCGCCCACTTTCAGCGCGCCGGAGCCGCCCACGGTCTGGATGGTGGCAATACGCCCCTGCGTCAGCATCGGGTGGTCGTCACCAAACAGCAGCGTCTGGATGGCCGAACGGTACGGTGCCAGCCCTTCCATCGGCAGGTAAACAGAGGCACCGTGCGGCGTGGCGGCCAGCACCTTTTCCGCCTGCTCAACGGCCTGCATCTGCGGGATCACACCCTGCTCGTTATAGTAAAGCCCGATGCTCAGGTTAACCTTCTGTTCTCTCGGATCGTGTTTGAAGCTTTCCATCAGCGACAGGATGGGATCACCCGCATAGGCATCAACATTATGGAACACGGTGCTGCACTCCTTGAATAGTCTGGTGTTACTGGGTAAATGGGCGGTGTTACGCGCCTCTGGTTATACGCTGTAGCGGCCGGGACGATGGTTCATGGCGATGATCAGGTTCAGCAGGAACGCGCCCGCCACCGAGGCCAGCAGCATCGGCAGGCTTACCACAAACAGTGATGCCAGCACGATCACCGCGTCCACGCCCATCTGAAATTTCCCGGCACGGATACCATATTTGTCCTGTAGGAAAAGTGCCAGGATATTTACCCCGCCCAGGCTCGCTTTGTGGCGGAATAACACAATAAACCCGATGCCCATGATCATATTGCCGAACAGCGTGGCGTAAAACGGCTGCAGATGGTCAACGTGGATGAACAGCGGGTGCAGGTCGGAAAACAGGGACACCAGCCCGACCGCGCAGAAGGTTTTCAGGGTGAACTGCCAGCCCATACGGCGGATCGCCAGCCAGTAGAACGGCAGGTTAATCAGGAAAAAGGCGGTGCCGAACGACACGTGGGTCAGGTAGTGCAGCAGGAAGGCCATCCCGGCGGTGCCGCCGGTGAGCGCGCCGGACTGGCGCAGCAGGATCACGCCGAACGAGACCATCAGCGTGCCCATCACAATCGCCAGCACATCTTCCAGCAGGGTATGAGAGAGTTTCTGAGATTCAGGGGTAATCACATTATCCATCGGGTCGGTCACTTCATCAGATAAGGGGGCAGCCAGGCTGCGGACCCCTTTATCCAGCAAAAAACGCGCCAGCTTTAGAGAAAACAGCGCTTGCCGTCCCGGTATTTACCCGGAAGGCCGTTTTCTGCATTTTCCCTTTCGGCAATCTGTTGTTAACTTTCGATATCCTCCGGTAACGTACTTTGCACATTTTCCCTGCCTGGCGCGCAAGTTGCGCAGTGATTACGGTAATGCCACACAAATTTCGCACAACACCCGCTTTTCATGCACCTTTATTGCGCAGCCCCAGCACCAAAAAGGTGCAACGCCGCTTACTGTGGCGGCGTTAATAATCCGTTCTCTTTGAGCCGGTTCAGCACCACGGAGGTCTTGATATGGGCAACACTTTCATGGCTTGAGAGGATTTTGCTGATGAGATCGCTTAAACCGGCTAAATCGGCCACGGCCACCTTCAGCAGATAATCGGCATCGCCGGTGGTTTTATAGGCGTCGATAATCGCGTCCACCTCGCCGAGCATGGTGTGGAAACTCGCCACATAGGGCGGCGTGTGGTTAATCAGCCGCACCTCAATCAGCCCAATCATCCCCAGCCCTACCGCTTCCGGGGCCAGCCGCGCATGGTAACCAAGGATCAGCTGCGCCTGCTCCAGGCTGATGCGGCGGCGTGAACACTGCGACGCTGACAGCCCCACCAGCTCGCTCAGCTCCTGGTTGGTCAGCCGCCCATTGCCCTGCAACAGGGTCAGAATTTTCAAATCGAAATCGTCAATGTTGTACATCATCCCGGCCTGTTTTTTGAGTGGTCACACAGCCTACCTGTTTTTACGCACCCGGCGCTGCCTCTTTGACACGCCGCCGAAAAAACGGGCGATCCCACTGAATCACCGCCGCTTTTCCCACATAACTGTGTACCGTCAGTGGGTTTTGCGGCCGGAAGATCGCGCGGGTCGCCCGGTTTCACCAAAAAAAGCCCTTCCACGGGAGGGCGTGGAAGGGCAGCAGAGGTACATTTCTCCCCTTTCAGCCAGGGATATTGTTATTCACCGCCACAAACATAGGCCGTTTGGGAGGATTCCGGATAACCCGTCTGCCCGCCCAGGGCGAGGTTATAGGCGTAGTAGTAATTGAGTTGTGACACATCACTCTCGTTGGTCCAGTAGTCACTGGAGGTATCCCAGTTATAGGCGCTCATATTGCCCCACAGGTTGACCAGGCTGGTCATGTTCCCCAGCGTCGGCAGGCCGCCACTGCTCAGGCACGCCGCCACGGCGGTAGGGTGGTCGCCCTGCGCGCTGGAACCGGCGGTGTAGAACCAGCTGACAAAGGTCCAGTTCTCGGTGACCACCTGCTGGGTCAGGTTATCGGTGATGGTAATGGCCAGGGCGCTGCCGTTGCCGGGGTTGCTGTTAAAGGTGACGTTGCCGTCATTGTCTACGGTCATTGCCGGGTTGTTGCTCGCCCAGCTCAGGTTGCCCGAGCCACCGGCCAGCGTGATATGGAAGCGCGCGCCCGGCCAGGCGATGACCGGCCCCTGCCCGAAGGTTTTGCCGTTGGCATTGCCGCCGTTGGCATCCACGGCTTCACGCGAGACCACTGTGATCGGCGTGGTGAAGCTGATGTTGGCGGTGGCGGTTTTCGCCGGGTTCTGGTCCAGCGTGGCGGTGAGCGCCACAGCAGCCAGGGTGGTGGCGCTGCGCACGGTGGCGGTGCCGTTCCCACCGGCATCCAGCGTAACCGGGCTGCCGGTGATGCTCACCGCCGGGTTATCCGCCGCCAGGGTGACGGAGCCGACAATCGCATTGCCGAAGGCATCCACCACTGAGACCGCCACCGGGTTGTCGCTGTCAGTGGTGTAGATGCCGTTGCTGGACGGCGTCAGCGTCACCACCGCGGTGTTCAGATCCGGCACGAACTGGTACGGCCCGCCGGTACCGGTCACGCCGTTGCTCAGGCGCGCCGCCACCACGGAGGCCGTACCGGCCACGGTACTGGTGAGGTTGAAGGTCACCTGCCCGTTGGCGTCAGTGGTGCCGCTGGGCACGGAGAGCTGGCCGAAATCAGTGGTGTAGGTCACCGGCAGATCCGGCAGCACATTATTGTTGGCATCCCGTACCGTGGCGGTCACGATAATCGGCGTGGCACCGTCCGCCGGCACGGTGCTGGTATTGGCCTGCACCGTGACCACCGCGGTGGAGATGTCCGCCGTGAAGGTCACCGGATCGGCCCCGGTCACCGTGCCGTTCAGGGTCGCGGTCAGGTTCGCCACCCCGGCCGCCAGGCTGCTCAGGCTGACGGTCAGTACGCCGTCACTGCCGGTGTTGCCGCCGGGCGCGGAGAGCGTGCCGAGCGAGCTGGCCCAGGTGATCGCCTGATCCGCCACCGGGTTGCTGTTGGCGTCGAGCACCGTGGCGGTGTACGTCACGCTGTCGCTGCCGTTGGCAATCGCGGTGGTGCGATCCACCGTCAGGGTGGCGATAGTGGCAGTGGACGCGTCAGCGATAAAGGCCGCCGCCGGTGCGCCGACTGCCGCCCCGCCGTTGACGCTGCCGGTTACCGCGACCGGCCCGGCCTGGGTGCTCACCAGCGGCAGCACCATCTGCCCGGCGGCGTTGGTCTGCCCGGTGCCGCCGTTGGCGAAGGTGCCGCGATCGGTGGTCAGCGTTACCGTTTGGTTCGCCAGCAGGTTGCCGTTGGCATCCGCGACGGTGGCGGTGTAGGTCAGCGCGTCAGTGCCGTTCGCCAGCGCCGTGGTTTTGTCGACGGTAAGCGAGGTGATCTGCGCCGTGCCCGCATCCGGTGTGAAGGTGACGACCGGTGCAGCCGAGGCCGCCCCGCCGCTGAGCTGCGCGTTCACCTGCGCATCCCCGGCCGTGGTGCTGCGCAGGGTAATGGTCGCCAGCCCATCCGCGCCGGTGCTGCTCTGCGCGCCCGCCAGGGTGCCGAGGGTGGTGGCCCAGTTCACCACAATGTCAGGCAGCGCATTGTTGTTGGCGTCAGTCACGGTGGCGGTGTAGGTCACTGCGTCGCTGCCGTTTGCCAGCGCCGTGGTTCTGTCCACCGTGACGCTGTTGATCCGCGCGGTAGCGGCATCCGCGATGAAGGTTGCCGGCGTCGCGGTGACCGGCGTGCCGTTCGCCAGTGACGCCCCAACGGAGGCTGTCCCGGCCTGTACGCTGGTCACCGTGGTCTGCGCCTGCCCGGCGGCGTTGGTCACCGCGGTGACGGTGCCCAGCGTGCCGAGGTTGGTGGTGAAGGTGATGGTCTGCCCCGGCACCGCGTTATCATTGATGTCCCGGACGTTGGCGGTATAGGTGATGGTGTCGCTGCCGTTCGCCAGCGCAGTCGATTTGTCATGCGTAATGCTGGCGATGGTGACGGTGGCCGGGTCACCGGTAAAGGTCACCTCCTCCGCCGCCCGCGGTGCACTGCTGCCGGCCTGCGCATTCACAATCGCCGCGCCGGCTTGCAGGCTGATGAGGCTGATGGTGGCGGTGCCGTCCGTGCCGGTGGTGCTGGCGGGTGCGGAGAGCGTGCCGAAACCGGTCGTCCAGTTCACCGTCTGGTTCGCCACCGGGTTGCCCTGCGCATCGGTGACCGTGGCGGTGTAGATCGCCTGATCGGTGCCGTTGGCCAGCACCAGCCGTTTGTTCACCGTGAGCGCAGTCACCGTGGCGCTGTTGGCATCGGCGGTGAAGGTCACGGTTTGTGCGGTTTTCGCCGGCTGGTTCGGGATGGTGGCCGACACAATCGCCTCGCCGCGTTCGGTACTGGTCAGCGTGGTGAGGTAGTGCCCTTCGGCGTTGGTGACGCCGGTGGGCGCCGCCAGCGTGCCGCGATCGGTGCTCAGGGTGATCGCTACGCCGCTGACGGCATTGTTATTCGCATCCACCACCAGCGCGTCATACGTCACCGGATCACTGCCGTTGGCAAGGGCGGTGAGTTTATCCGGCGTCAGCGTGCTGACTACCGCCGTGGCCGGATCGCCGCTGAAGGTGATCGGATCGGCGTTGATCGCCGCATTATTGTCGAGCCGTGCCGACACCTGCGCAATGCCTGCCGCCGCACTGGTGAGGGTGATGCTGCTGGTGCCGTTTACCCCGGTGGTGGTGCTCTGGGCAGACATATTCCCAAGCGTGGTGGCCCAGTTCACGGTTTGCGCCGGGATCAGGTTACCGTTGGCATCCACCACCGTGACGGTAAGGGTGACGGCGTCTGCCCCGTTGGCCAGCGCCTGGGTTTTATCTTCCGTGATCTGGCTGAAGGTGGCGGTGGCGGCATCCGGCACAAACAGCACCGGCGGCGCCTGCACCGGCTCCGAACCCTGCGGCTGCCCGGCCAGCGTTACCTGCGCAATCTCTATCGCCACCCCGGCCTGGGTGCTGGTCAGCGACACGGTGGCGATGCCGTCGGCATTGGTGGTGCTGGCCGGTACCGCATCCTGGCCGAGGGAGGTCGTCCAGCGTACCAGCACCCCTTTCACCGGCCGGTCGTTGTCATCCAGCACCAGGGCGCTGTAGACCACCGGGTCTGCGCCGTTGGCGACCGCCCGGTTCTTGTTCACCGTCAACTGGGCGATACGCGCATTACGCACCGCCACGGTTTCGTTGACGGTCACGGCGCTGAGCTGCACCTCGCCGACCGACGGCGTGACCACCACGCTGCCGGGGTTGTTCCCGGCGGTGAGCAGCACCTGATAGACACCCGGCGCGGTTTCATTGACGTTACCGAGCCGTGCTGCGATCGCCGGCTGGTTGCTGCTGTCAGTGAGGGTTTCCGCCAGGGAGAAGGTCAGGTCAGCGCCCAGCCCGGACACCGGGTTGCCTTCCGTGTCCACCACTTTCACCTCCACCAGCGAGGTGCTCTGGCTGTCCGCCAGGATGTCCGTCGGGGTCGCGGTGGTGGTGGATCTCACATTGTCGATCGCCGCGCCGTTCACGATGATCAAGGACGAGGCGGTATTGGAGCGGTTGCCTTTGCTGTCCGCCGCGATGCCGGAGAGCGGGTAGCTGTTCGGGCTGCCGTCATATTTGAACGGCGGCATTTTCACCTGATAGCGCCCGCCGCCGAGATCGACCACGGCACCGCCTGCGGCGACCAGTTCGCTCTGCTGCCACTCAATGCGTGACAGCGCATATTTGGATTGCAGGGTATAGCCGATGTCATACAACTGCCCGCTGCGGCCGCTGATCTCCGGCGGCAGGCCGAGGGTGATCAGGATCTTTTTGCGGAACTCCATCACGATCTCGTTGTTGCGATCCACCAGGTCGAGCCGGCTGCCCGCCAGGCTGCGCCTCAGCGCCACATTTTCCGACGAGACCTGCTCATCCCACGGGACGCCGAAGGTGTAGTTGAACATCATGCTGTAGCGGGTGTCGTCCATCCCGCCTTTGCCCTGGCGGTAGTCCACGCCGAAACTCACCAGCGGCACCGGCGTATAGTTCACCCCAACGGTGATGGCGTGCGGGTCTTTCTGGCGGTTATCGATGCCGAACAGCGCCACGCTGTTGCCGTAGTACTGCTCGTACGCCAGCTTGCCGCCTACCTGCGGGTAGGCCGGGATATAGCCCTGCGCCATCACATCCCAGCCGTTGGCCGGGCGCTCCTCATAATCTTCCAGCTCTTCGGAATCCACCCAGTTGGTCAGGCGCATATAGACGTTGGTGGAGAGTTTCAGGTAGTCACGCCACGCCTCCAGCCCCAGCCCCATGCGGGCGTTATTGTTGGTGATTTCCTGATCGTAGAACGCGTTATAGCCGAACATCCAGCCGTTGTCGGTAAAGTGGCGCTGGCCGAGCCCGAGGTTGGCGATCACCCGGTCGCTGACGTCACGCACGCCGAACTGGGTGAAGAAGATGCGCGAGCGGCTCTGCCAGAGGGGCGTCAGCATATCCAGCGAGCTGGTGTCGAGGTCACTGCCGTCGGACACGGCCAGGTTGGCGCGCACGGTGCCGAACTGGCTGAGCCAGCCCTCCACCGTGGAGGTGGCAGCCTGCGCCGCCTGTGACTGCACAAAGTTCTGTGCGGCATCGCCGTTGCTGTAACGGCCGCCGGTGGCCTGGCCGAAGGCTTTGGCCTGCTGGGCAAAGATGCGCTCATCCGGCGCTTTTTCTTCGCTCAGCAGGGTACCGCCCAGGCTCGGCAGTGCCTGGTCGCGCTCACTCATCGGGATCAGCAAAATATCCCCGCCACCGAGCCTGAGCATCGCCTCGCGGTTTGGCTGGCGGTACTGGTTCAGCTTCCAGAGGTCGTCCAGGGTCAGGTTTTTGCGCTGGGCGACAAGTTTCGCCGTTTCACCGGGTTGCAGGGTGTACATGCTGGCGCGGCTGAGGGTCTGCTCCTCCAGTTGTATGCCCGGCGGGGGCGCGGCGCGGGCCTGAAGCGGCAGCAGCACCACGAATAACTGGAGGAAAATTTGCAGCCATACGGTGCACAACAGCAGACAGCGATGCATGCGCACCGCCCCAAGAAGAGACGCGCCGGAGGAAACGTTCATTGTTATATCCCACCCTGTTTACCGAATTTTAAATAAAGCTGGCCCGCGTCTTTTTCAGCACGCATTCACGCGGGAATAAGAGGCCGGTTAATTCCGGCCGCTTTTGGGAAACAGACCACTGCATATATGGGCGAACAACGACCGGCATCGCCCGGCACCACAATAAAAGGGAAACGTAACAAGATTTGTCTGACCATAAACGTATAGTCTTTAATTAATACTGTCAAACACTGCTGCTTATTTTTAAGGCGTTGTTCTGCGCCGTGTTAATTTCGTCTCCCCGGCGGGGTAAATACAAGAAATCTTTTATCAAGTAACAGCAAGCCATTGTTTGATAAACAATAAAAACAGAAACTATTTATCCCCATTTAAATTAACGCCCTATTTCTGTGAAAAGGTGAGCGTCGCCCTTGGGAAATAAAAATCAGGTTCACTTCACACTTTTATCAGTACAATCGCAGCGGGTATTAATGAGTTAATTGCGACGCAAAAAATAAACTTAATCATTTCCTGCCTGACTGGTTATGCTTTTTAACCATCCCTGTTTTATCATGCTAAATACAACCTGCTAATGTGGATGATAAAAATGCCGCGTGGGCGGGTAACCTCAGATAAGGGGATAACGATCGATAAGGAGGGACGGTAAAGGGAAATAAAAAGCGTTAAAGGGAATAAATAAACAGGCGGCACCGGGGCCGCCTGGGAAAATTTTTACTTACCGGCGGCGGTTTATTCCTCCGGGTACTCCATCGCCACCCGCGATGTCAGTTTGGTAATCAGTTCATAGGCGCTGATACCGGTGGCCGCGGCCACCCGCTCCACCGGCAGAACGTCGCCCCAGAGGATCGCGTCATCCCCGACCCGATCGCCGGCGTCAGGCCCGAGATCGACGGAGATCATGTCCATCGACACCCGGCCGACAATCGGCACGTCGCGCCCGTTGATGTGCACCGGCGTGCCGGTCGGCGCGCTGCGCGGGTAGCCGTCGCCGTAGCCGATGGCGATCACGCCGAGGCGGGTGTCGCGCTCGCTGCGCCAGATGCCGTTATAGCCGACCGGCTCACCGGCGCGGTGTTCCCGCACCGCGATCAGGCTGGCTTTCAGCGTCATCGCCGGGCGGAATCCGTGCTCTGCGGCATCCCCCTGCGCCAGCGGCGATACGCCGTACAGCACAATGCCGGGGCGCACCCAGTGCCGGTGCGCATCCGCCCACAGCAGAATGCCGCCGGACGCCGCAATCGACTGTTCGCCCGGTTTGCCCTGGGCAAAGCGGTCAAAGCAGGCGAGCTGGTCAAGCGTGGTGCGCTTTTCCGGTTCGTCGGCGCTGCTGAAGTGGCTCATGATGTTGACCGGCTGGCTGACGTTGCGGCAGGCGCACAGGCGGCGGTAGAAGGCGTCCGCCTCCTCCGGGCGCACGCCGAGCCGGTGCATCCCGCTGTCGAGCTTCATCCAGACTTTCACCGGCCGCGGCAGCAAGGCCTGCTCCAGCGCCTGGAGCTGCTCTTCGCTGTGCACGGCAGTGTCGATGTTGTTCGCCACCAATACCGGCAGATCGTCGGCGCTGAAGAAGCCCTCCAGCAGCAGTATCGGTTTCACGATGCCGCCGGAACGCAGGGCCAGCGCCTCGCCGATGCGCGCCACGCCGTAACAGTCGGCGTCTTGCAGGGTGTGTGCCGTTTCCAGCAGCCCATGCCCGTAGGCATTGGCTTTGACGACTGCGACCAGATGGCTTTGGGGGGCCAGCCGGCGCACCTGTTGCAGGTTGTGCCGCAGGGCGCGGCGGTCAATCACTGCGGTTGCCGCTTTCATGTCTCTTCCTTAGTGAGGGGGGCGTTATTCGTCGTCGTATTGCGGGCCGGCGTAGTTGTCAAAGCGCGACCACTGGCCGTTAAAGGTCAGCCGCACCGAGCCAATCGGGCCGTTACGCTGTTTACCGATAATGATCTCCGCGATGCCTTTCAGGTCACTGTTCTCGTGGTAGACCTCGTCGCGGTAAATGAACATGATCAAGTCCGCATCCTGCTCGATGGAGCCGGATTCACGCAGGTCGGAGTTGACCGGGCGCTTGTCGGCACGCTGTTCCAGGGAGCGGTTGAGCTGTGACAGCGCCACCACCGGCACCTGCAACTCTTTCGCCAGCGCCTTCAGCGAGCGGGAGATCTCGGCGATTTCCAGCGTACGGTTGTCGGAGAGCGACGGCACGCGCATCAGCTGGAGGTAGTCGATCATGATCATGCTCAGGCCGCCGTGTTCGCGGAACACGCGGCGCGCACGGGAGCGCACCTCGGTCGGCGTCAGGCCGGAGGAGTCATCAATGTACATGTTGCGTTTTTCCAGCAGGATGCCCATGGTGCTGGAGATACGCGCCCAGTCCTCATCATCGAGCTGGCCGGTACGGATGCGCGTCTGGTCCACGCGGGAGAGCGACGCCAGCATACGCATCATCAGCTGTTCGCCGGGCATCTCCAGGCTGAAGATTAGCACCGGTTTTTCCTGCAACATCGCGGCGTTTTCGCACAGGTTCATGGCGAAAGTGGTTTTACCCATCGACGGACGCGCCGCCACGATAATCAGATCCGACTTCTGCAAGCCGGCGGTTTTTTTGTTGAGGTCCTGGTAACCGGTGTCGACGCCGGTGACGCCGTCGTGCGGCGTCTGGTAAAGCGACTCAATACGCGACACGGTCGCTTCCAGGATCTGGTCAATGCTTTTCGGCCCTTCATCCTTGTTGGCACGGTTTTCCGCAATCTGGAATACGCGCGACTCGGCGAGATCGAGCAGGTCTTCACTGCTGCGGCCCTGCGGATCGTAACCCGCATCGGCGATCTCATTGGCCACCGAGATCATCTCACGCACCACTGCCCGCTCACGGACGATGTCGGCATAGGCGGCGATGTTGGCGGCGCTCGGCGTGTTTTTGGAAAGCTCCGCAAGGTAGGCGAAGCCGCCCACCGATTCCAGATCGCCCCGCTGTTCCAGCGACTCTGACAGCGTGATCAGGTCAATCGGCTTGCTCATCTCCAGCAGGCGCTGCATTTCGGTGAAGATCAACCGGTGAGGGCGGCTGAAGAAGTCATTCGCCGCTACGCGCTCTGATACGTTGTCCCAGCGTTCGTTGTCCAGCATTAACCCGCCCAGCACGGACTGCTCCGCCTCCAGCGAGTGCGGCGGGAGTTTCAGCCCTTCCATCTGGCGGTCTCGGGGTTCGGTGGGTTTGCTGAAGGGTTTTTTGGCTGACATGGGTAGATTTGTTTCCTGGGGTAAAGGTTTCCTGCCTGTGAGGAGGGCTGCGGCAGACGCAGCAGAAATTCGACGCGTCAGTATACTCAATTCTCTTAACGCTTTCTGCACTATCCCTCTCGATGAGGCGAAAAGCGCGCCCTCCCGGTGAGGCAAAAAGCGCGGGCTGGAAAGGCTGCCCGCTTTGGCGTAGCGTGAAGGAAACCCCTAACGGAGAAAAGCGACATGGCTAAACGCATTCAGTTTTCCGCCACCGGCGGGCCGGACGTGCTGGAATATGTGGACTTTACCCCGGCTGACCCCGGTGAACATGAGGTGCAGGTGGAGAACCGGGCGATCGGCATCAACTACATCGACACCTATGTGCGCAGCGGCCTTTACCCCCCGGCCACCTTCCCGTCCGGGCTGGGCACCGAGGCGGCGGGCGTGGTCACCAAAGTGGGCGGCGGCGTCAGCCACCTGAAGCCAGGGGACCGCGTGGTCTATGCGCAGGCCGGGCTGGGTGCGTACAGCGAAGTGCATAACGTGCCGGCGGACAAAGCCGCGCCGCTGCCGCAGGGGATCAGTTTCGAGGTGGCGGCCGCCTCGTTCCTGAAAGGGCTGACGGTCTACTACCTGTTGCGCCAGACCCACGAAGTGCAACCGGGCGAAGTGTTTTTGTTCCACGCGGCGGCCGGCGGCGTCGGGCTTATCGCCTGCCAGTGGGCAAAAGCGCTGGGCGCGAAGCTTATCGGCACCGTGAGCAGTGATGAAAAAGCCGAACGGGCGAAACAGGCCGGGGCCTGGGCGGTAATCAACTCCCAGCGGGAGGATATCGCGGCGCGCGTGGCAGAGCTGACGCAGGGTGAAAAGGTGGGCGTGGTGTTTGACTCAGTGGGCCAGGCAACCTGGCTCGATTCGCTCAACAGCCTGAAACGCCGCGGCCTGATGGTGAGTTTCGGCAACGCGTCCGGCCCGGTCACCGGTGTGGACCTCGGCATCCTGAACCAGAAAGGCTCGCTGTTTGTCACCCGGCCGTCACTCAACGGCTACGTCACCAATTATGAGGAGTTGCTGAGCGCCAGCCAGGAGCTGTTCGCCATGCTGGCCGGTGGGGTGATTCAGGTTGAGGTGCCGGAGAGCCAGAAATTCCCGCTGTCTGAGGCGAAACGCGCCCATGAACTGCTGCAAAGCCGCCGGACGCAAGGCTCAAGCCTGCTGATCCCCGGCCGCTGAACCAACTTCTGAAAAGCAAAGAGGGCTTCCGAAGAAGCCCTCTGATGCTATCGCGTAACGATAAACGCTTTCACGATAATTCATGCACTGTAGGAGTAGGGTTACAGCGGCGCACCCAGGGGATGGTGTCACTTCAGCGACTATTGTCTATCCCGCCGGGCTGGATGAATCCGTCATTGCAGGCCGTGGCATAGCCGGCAATAGAAAGCTGGACACATCCTAACAGCCCGCTTTGTTAAAAAATATGGATAATGTCTTAAAACACCGGGAAATCTGCCGGGTTGTGATCATCACCGCAGAATAGTGCCTCAGGTCAGCAAATTTTTTCACCATCCTGTTACCTGATCGACGATTTATTACCCTGAAATGTAACGCTATTTTTTGAACAGCTGGGATTTGCCGTAACAGGTTCCGTTAATAACGGCGCAGTTTCGGCTTCTGCACGGCCCGGTAAATCCACACCACCGCTACCGCCAGCAGCAACCACGGTAACAATTTTATAACCATTGTGAACAAGCCGCCGACCATCATAAACAGGGTGGCCACCAGCAGCGCCGCCACAATGCCAATCAGTGAAACGCCGGTAAACAGCAGCATGGCAAAGAAGCCAATAACAAAGAAAAGCTCGATCATGGCAAGCCTCCAAAAAAGAAAAAGGTCTTCCCTGCTATTACAAAAAGCGTGCCAACTTCAGGCGGTGCTAACCCGTTGATAAAACAAAACACCCGCAGCGGCAGGCGGCGGGTGTTGGTGGAAAGCGCGAACAAGTGGCGAAAATAACGACACGTTATGGCTACGGTACGTTATTTTCCTGCCCTATTAAAAACAGCACTGCTTACGGCTGCGCCGGGCTGCCGTGGGGGGCGATCACGCATTGCAGCGCACGTTCCACCACGTCGACATCCGCCCCGGCTTTGTGGGCGTTTTCGCTCAGGTAACGTCGCCATTGGCGCGCGCCCGGCACTCCCTGGAACAAGCCGAGAATGTGGCGGGTAATGTGGCCGAGATAGGTGCCGCGTGACAGTTCCGCCTCAATGTACGGATAGAGCGCCCGTACCACGTCAACACCGGTGCGCACCGCATCGTCACTGCCGAAAATCTCGCGGTCAACCTGCAACAGGATGCCGGGGTTCTGGTAGGCTTCGCGGCCCATCATTACGCCGTCCAGGTGGGCCAGGTGCGCTTTCGCTTCGTCCAGCGTTTTCACCCCGCCGTTGATCGCCAGCGTCAGGTGCGGGAAATCCTGTTTCAGCTGGTAGACACGCGGGTAGTCCAGCGGTGGGATCTCGCGGTTCTCTTTCGGGCTGAGGCCGGAAAGCCAGGCTTTGCGCGCATGGAGGGTGAACATCTCACATTCGCCGCGCCCGGACACCGTGTCGATAAAGTCACACAGGAAGGCGTAGCTGTCCTGATCGTCAATCCCGATGCGGGTTTTTACCGTGACCGGAATCGACACCACGTCGCGCATCGCTTTGATGCAGTCTGCCACCAGCCCGGCCTGCCCCATCAGGCAGGCACCGAACATGCCGTTCTGTACCCGGTCAGAGGGGCAGCCGACGTTCAGGTTCACCTCATCGTAACCGCGTTCTTCCGCCAGCTTCGCGCAGTGCGCCAGCGCGGCCGGGTCACTGCCGCCCAGTTGCAGCGCCACCGGGTGCTCCGCGTCGCTGTACGCCAGGTAGTCACCTTTGCCGTGAATAATGGCCCCGGTGGTCACCATTTCGGTATAGAGCAGCGTCTGGCGGCTCAGTAAACGGTGGAAATAGCGGCAGTGGCGATCGGTCCAGTCGAGCATGGGCGCCACAGAAAACGTGTGTGCCGGACGGGTCGGCGCGGTGCGAGAAGTTGTCATAACGAGATTGGGCAGTTCCGGAAGGTCAAAAGATCGCCTGTCAGCAACAGGCACAACACAGCGGCGCATCGCCGCAGGCAAACGTCTATTGTACAGCGATCGCGGCGATTTAACAGGCCACCTCTGCACGCGTTTTGCCGGGAGGTTCGTCGATTTGCGGTAAACGTGGTAAAATCGTCTCTTCTTTTGTGCCGGGAAATTTGCCATGAACTCTTCCATCCAGGACTCCCTCAACCAGGAAAAGCTCCTTGCTCAGGCTGAGCAGCTGTGCCAACAGCGCAATGTGCGCCTGACCCCCCAACGGCTGGAAGTGCTGCGCCTGATGGCGCTTCAGCCTGGCGCAATCAGTGCGTACGATCTGCTGGATCTGCTGCGTGAATCCGAGCCGCAGGCCAAGCCGCCTACCGTGTACCGCGCCCTCGATTTCCTGCTGGAGCAAGGCTTTATCCACCGGGTCGAGTCCGCCAACAGTTATGTGCTGTGCCACCACTTTGAAGAACCGACCCACGCCTCGGCGATGTTCATCTGTGACCGCTGCGGCCAGGTGACGGAAAAAACCACCGAAGGGATTGAAGAGATTCTGGTGAAACTGGCGCAGACGGCCGGTTTTGCGCTGCGGCACAGCGTGGTGGAAGCCCACGGGTTGTGCGCGCCCTGCCGGGAAGTGGAAGCCTGTGATGACAAACACGCCTGCGGGCACGATCACAGCATTGCCATTAAGAAACGGTAATTTTTCAGAAAGCCATTGTTTAAAAAACAGTTTAAACGTAAGGCATCAGCACCGGCCAGGCAGTGAAGAAGAAAAGGATTTTTAAGAAGGTTTTCAGAAGATTTCAGGAAGAGTCCGGAAAAAAGTTCAGGCTCTGGGGGGCACGAAAGGGTACATCCTTGTACCTATCATCCGCTTCTTTGCTTATCGGGTAGGAGCAGCTAAAGAGCCCTTGGATCCTCACTTCTGGCCTGCCCCTGCATGAGTGGCATCATGCGTGGGAAGAGCAGGCCGGAACAGGGGGACGACAGCTATCGCGACACGTTACACCCTGCGTACTCTCTGATGTACTGTCACAGCACTACCATTTGTAGTTGTTGCTGTCTTCCCAGGTTTTCACTTCTTTTTCAGCAGCGTCTTTCTCGTAACCGTAGCGCTCCTGAATCTTACCGACAAGCTGCTCACGTTTACCTTCGATGACCGTCATATCGTCATCCGTCAGCTTGCCCCATTGCTCTTTTACGCTGCCTTTAAACTGTTTCCAGTTACCGCCGGCTTGATCTTTATTCATCGTAATCTCCTTATCTCATTCAGATGAGGGGTTATGGACATCACTCCATCGCCCGTTACAGATACTCACGGCAGGGAACCTTATTCACCGGGCTCAGAATTCATCCTTCACAAAACCCGTGGGTGCCAGTGTCAGCCTGGTATTTATGGCTGCCTCTGCGCCTGCCGTGTTAATAACTATAGTAGGTAATACGGAATTTGGGCGCCTTTCCAGTCAGATTAACCTTAAAAACGCGTTACAGCGGAACAGGGACAGCCTAAAAAGGAAGGGAAAACAGACGTTAACGTGAAGTGATAATAACTGTCAGTAGATGTAAACCAATATGTCCTCCAGCGGGCCGGGCGCAGCAAATTGCTGCGCCGGCCGCCTGCCTTATTGCGCGGCTGTTGATGCCGTAAACCAGCTTCCGCGCTGCTGATGGCGGTGCCACAGCCACCCCAGCGCCGCCCCGCGCAGTGCCAGAAATACCGTCAGCGCCAGCCACAACGCATGGTTGCCGAGCCACGGCAGCGTCAGCAGCGTCAGGCCGTAACCGGCAGCCGCGACGGCCATGCTGTTACGCATCTCCCGGCCGCGTGTCGCCCCGACAAACATGCCGTCCAGCAGATAACACCAGACCCCGGCCAGCGGCAACACCACCTGCCAGCCGAGATAGTGCTGCGCCAGTTGCTGTAACGCCGGCAGCGACGTCAGCGCATGGACAATCTGCATCCCGAACAGTGCGTAAGCCGCGGCAAACGCCAGCGCCACCATCCCCGCCTGACGGCAGGCAGCGTGCCACACCCGCAACAGCCGCTCGCGGTTGCGCGCGCCAAACGCCTCACCGGAATGGGCTTCCACGGCATAGGCAAAGCCGTCCAGCGCGTAGGCGGTGAAGGTCAGCAGGTTCATCAGGAGCGCATTGACCGCCACCGTCTCGTTGCCCAGCCGGGCACCGATAATCGTCAGGGAAGCGAAGCAGAGTTGCAGCAGCAGCGAGCGCAACATGATGTCGCGGTTCAGCGTCAGCAACCGCCGCAGGTCACCGCGCCAGCCCTGTTTCAGCAACGGCCAGCCAATACCGCGCCGCTGCATCACCCGCCACACCAGCCACAGCCCGAGCAGCAGCGTGGCGTACTCTGCCGTCACCGTGGCCCAGGCAGCGCCGCGCACGTTCCAGTGCAGGCCCATCACCAGCCAGAGGTCGAGCACAATGTTCAGCAGATTCCCGACAATCAGCAGCAGTACCGGCGCGCGCACATACTGCACGCCCAGCAGCCAGCCGAGGATCACCATATTGGCCAGCGCAGCAGGTGCGCTGAGCCAGCGGATTTCCAGGAAGCGCCGCGCCTGTTGCAGCACCGCGTCGTGGCCGCCCACAATGTTTAAGGCCAGGTCAATCAACGGATGGCGCAACAGCAGGATCGTCAGCCCAGCCAGCAGCGCCAGCAGCAACGGCTGCATAAAGGCGCGCGCCAGGCGGGCCGGGTTCTGCGCCCCAAAGGCCTGCGCCGCCATGCCGGTGGTGCTCATGCGCAAAAACAGCAGCAGCATAAATAAAAAGCTGGTCGCCATCGCGCCGACGGCTACCCCGCCCAGATAGACCGGGCTGTCGAGATGGCCGATCACGGCGGTGTCCACCAGCCCGAGCAGCGGCACAGTGATATTGGAAAAGATCATCGGCAGCGCCAGCCGCCAGAGATCCCGGTCAGTTTGCCCAAAGCAGGCAGTCACAGAGAATCGCATCAGAAAGGGTCACTTTTCTTACAGGCGTAAACTTGCCGGAATGCGGAACGCTAAAAACGACATCGCCCCAATAAAGGGGCGATGAGGCACAGCTGGAGGACTGTATAGGCGCGGCCGGTTCCATTAGCCGCGCCCCTGACTGGTCAGCTCCAGTCGCCGTTGCGGATCACGCCCACGGCCAGCCCTTCAATAGAGAAGGTCTGCTGGCGCAGATCAACCACAATCGGGGAAAACTCTTTGTTTTCCGGCAACAGGTGCACGATGTTGCCCTGCTTTTTCAGGCGCTTGACGGTTACTTCATCATCAATACGGGCAACCACGACCTGCCCGTTACGTGCGTCCTGCGTTTTATGCACGGCCAGCAGGTCACCATCCAGAATCCCGATGTCTTTCATCGACATCCCGCTGACACGCAGCAGGAAATCCGCGTTGGGTTTAAACATCGCCGGGTCTATCTGGTAGTGGCTTTCAATATGTTGCTGGGCCAGCAGCGGCTCACCGGCGGCCACACGGCCGATCAGCGGCAGGCCGTCTTCTTCTTCCATCAGCAAACGGATGCCGCGTGAGGCACCGGAAATGATCTCGATCACCCCTTTGCGCGACAGTGCCTTAAGGTGCTCCTCGGCCGCGTTGGGTGAGCGGAACCCCAAACGTTGCGCAATCTCGGCACGCGTCGGCGGCATACCGGTCTGGGAAATATGGTCGCGAATAAGGTCATAGACCTCTTGCTGTCTGGCTGTTAATGCTTTCATCCCGCCCCCTGGTTGTTTATACAGTCTTGCTGGGAGTATATACAGCAAACACGCCCTTGAAAACCGCACAAACAAGAAAAAGCCTGTTTATGACGCGATTTACCTGCTTTACCGGTTACTTTTGCGTAAAACTTCGCAACTCAGAACAATCGCGGCAGCAGAACCATTGCCCAGACAAAAAGTGTCAGTATGATAGCCAGCGCAACGGCCGCCGACCCTAAATCTTTGGCGCGGCCGGAGAGCGGATGAAGTTCCGGCCCGATACGGTCGACGATGGCTTCTATGGCACTGTTGATAATTTCCACAATAAGGATAAGCCACAGTGAAGAGACCATCAGAATGCGTTCGGCGGTGCTCACATCCAGCCAGAAAGCCAGTAACATAGCCGGGATGACCATGATGGCTTCCTGCCGGAATGCGGCTTCATTTTTCCAGGCCGCGAGCACGCCCTTTACGGAGTAGCCGGCAGCTTTGTAGATGCGGATCAACCCGGTCGTCTGATTTGCCATACTTTCTGCACCTTAGGATGAATTAACAACATTTTAGCGGGAATTCCCCCGTGCGGCACGAAAGATCTCCACCCGGCTTTCTGCTATCCTTGCGGCGCATTGCTACTATGAGGCTTCACATTTTTATGTCAGGTTGGCGCAAACTTTATTATTCCCTTTTAAACTTACCGCTCAAATTATTGGTAAGAAGCAAGGTGATCCCTGCCGATCCGGTCACGGAGTTCCGCCTGGACCCGACCCGGCCGATACTTTATGTATTACCTTATGATTCCGACGCGGATCTGCTCACCCTTCGCCAGCAGTGCCTGGCGCAGAACCTGCCGGACCCGCTGATCCCGCTGGAGATTGACGGCCATTTGCTGCCGAGCCATGTGTTTATCGGCCAGGGGCCGCGGTTCTTCCGCTATTACACCCCGCAGCATGAGTCGGTGAAACTGTTCCACGACTACCTCGACCTGCACCGCAGCAACCCGACGCTCGACATCCAGATGTTGCCGGTGTCGGTGATGTTCGGCCGCTCGCCGGGGCGTGAGGGCGAAGGGCAGATGATGCCGCACCTGCGCCTGCTGAACGGCATCCAGAAGTTCTTTGCCGTGCTCTGGCTGGGGCGCGACAGCTTTGTCCGCTTC
The DNA here is from genome assembly GCF_002858805.1 of Chimaeribacter arupi. Classification (GTDB taxonomy): domain Bacteria; phylum Pseudomonadota; class Gammaproteobacteria; order Enterobacterales; family Enterobacteriaceae; genus Chimaeribacter; species Chimaeribacter arupi. The sequence continues at coordinate 35,756 of NZ_PJZI01000033.1, read as the reverse complement.
TCCAATACCGTGTCGCTGCGCTATATGGCGACCGAGCACGGCACCGACAAGACCATTGCGCAGAAGCTGGCGCGCGTCGCCCGGATGCATTTTGCCCGACAGCGGCTGGCCGCCGTCGGCCCGCGCCTGCCCGCCCGCCAGGATCTGTTCAATAAGCTGCTCGCCTCCAAAGCGATTGAAAAAGCCGTGGAAGATGAAGCGCGCAGCAAAAAGATCTCCCATGACAAAGCGCAGCAGAACGCCATCGCGCTGATGGAAGAGATCGCCGCGGACTTCTCTTACGAGACCGTGCGCCTCTCTGACCGGGTGCTGAGCTGGACGTGGAACCGCCTCTATCAGGGCATCAACGTCAGTAACGCCGAACGCGTGCGCCAGCTGGCGCAGGACGGCCAGGAAATCGTTTATGTGCCGTGCCACCGCAGCCACATGGACTACCTGCTGCTCTCCTATGTGCTCTACCATCAAGGGCTGGTGCCGCCGCATATCGCGGCCGGGATCAACCTGAACTTCTGGCCCGCCGGCCCGATTTTCCGCCGCCTCGGCGCGTTCTTTATCCGCCGTACCTTCAAGGGCAACAAACTCTACTCCACTGTGTTCCGTGAATACCTGGGTGAGCTGTTCACCCGCGGCTACTCCGTGGAATACTTTGTTGAGGGCGGGCGCTCGCGTACCGGCCGCCTGCTGGAGCCGAAAACCGGCACACTGGCAATGACCATCCAGGCGATGCTGCGCGGCGGCACCCGGCCCATTACGCTGGTGCCGATCTACATCGGTTATGAGCATGTGATGGAAGTGGGCACCTACGCCAAAGAGCTGCGCGGCGCGACCAAAGAGAAAGAGAGCCTGTTGCAGATGCTGCGCGGCCTGCGCAAGCTGCGCAACCTCGGCGAAGGCTATGTGAACTTCGGTGAACCGCTGCCGCTGACCACCTACCTGAACCAGCATGTCCCGGCCTGGCGTGACGCCATCGACCCGATCGAGGCGCAGCGCCCAAGCTGGCTGACGCCGACGGTGCAGGATCTGGCCGACAAAATCATGGTGCGCATCAACAATGCCGCTGCCGCCAATGCCATGAACCTCTGCTCCACCGCCCTGCTCGCCTCCCGCCAGCGCTCGCTGACCCGTGAGCAACTGCTGGAGCAGCTGGAGTGCTACCTGCAACTGATGCGCAATGTGCCGTATGCCGGGGATGTCACGGTACCGGACCAGACCCCGGCGGAACTGCTGGACCACGCGCTGAAGATGAACAAGTTCGAGGTGGAGAAGGACAACATCGGTGACATCATCATCCTGCCGCGTGAGCAGGCGGTGCTGATGACCTACTACCGTAACAACATCCACCACCTGCTGGTGCTGCCGTCGCTGATTGCCAGCATCGTGATGCATCACCGCCGCGTCAGCCGGGCGGAGTTGCTGCGCCAGATTGGCCTGATCTACCCGATGGTGAAAGCGGAACTGTTCCTGCACATCACCAAGGAAGAGTTACCGGCCGTGCTCGACACACTGTGCGATGAACTGGCGCGTCAGCACCTGATCATCACCGACCGTGACGAGCTGGCGATTAACCCGATCCGCATCCGTCCGCTGCAACTGCTGGCGGCCGGGGTACGTGAGACGCTGCAACGCTACGCGATTGCCCTCTCCCTGCTCAGCGCCAACCCCAGCATCAGCCGCGGTGCGCTGGAGAAAGAGAGCCGTATCATGGCGCAGCGCCTCTCGGTGCTGCACGGCATCAACGCGCCGGAGTTCTTCGACAAGGCGGTCTTCTCGACGCTGGTGGGGACGCTGCGCGCCGAAGGCTACATCAACGATGTGGGCGATGCCATCCAGGAGCATACGCTGGCGGTCTATAACATGCTGAGTGATCTGATGACGCCGGAAGTGCGCCTGACGATTGAAAGCGTGATGACCCCGGCCGATGCGCTGCTGGTGACGGCAGAAGCCCAGGCAGCGGCCGACCCGGACGCCAACTGATACCGCGTTGCCCGCCCCTTGGGCGGCAGGCAGCAAAAAGGGCACTGTTCGCAGTGCCCTTTTTTATTGGTTATCACCCGGTGGCGGGTTTTGCCGCCCCGCCCCCATTGCGGTGTTTCCGATACTCGCCGCGTTGCGGTTTCTGCCCCATTACCGGGTTTCGCAGGAAAACCGGTGGTCAGGCGCTGAACGGCGGGTAACTGGCCAGAATGCCGAGGAACAGCACCATCCCCACGGCGTTATTATTCAGGAACGCGCGGAAACAGAGATCGCGCTGGCGGCCGGCAATCATCTTCTGCTGGTAGAGGAACAGCGCCCCCGCCAACACCAGCCCACCGTAATAGACCGCGCCGAGCTGCATCAGCTGCCCCACGATGACCATCAATACCAGCGTCGCCAGTTGCAGCAGGCCGATAATCAGCTTGTCCTGCGCGCCAAACAGGATGGCGGTGGATTTCACCCCAATCTTCAGGTCATCATCCCGGTCAACCATCGCGTATTGCGTGTCGTAGGCCACCGTCCAGCAGAGGTTGGCGATAAACAGCAGCCAGCAGGTCAGCGGCAGGCTCTCCCCGACCGCTGAAAACGCCATCGGTATCGCCCAGCCAAACGCCGCGCCCAGCACCACCTGCGGCAGGTGCGTCACCCGCTTCATAAACGGGTACATCCAGGCCAGCGCCAGCGCCACCAGCGACAGGGCAATCGTCATGCCGTTCAGGGTTAACACCAGCCCGAATGAAATCAGCACCAGCCCCACAAACAGCCGCTTGGCCTGCCCGGAGGTGATCTGGCCGCTCGGCAGCGGCCGCCCGGCGGTGCGTTTCACATGGCCGTCAAATTTGCGGTCAGCGTAATCATTCACCACGCACCCGGCAGCGCGCATGAAAAACACTCCCAGCACAAACACCAGCAGCAGCTTCAGCGGCGGCACGCCCCCGGCGGCCAGCCACAGCGCCCAGAGGGTCGGCCACAGCAGCAGCAGGGAACCAATGGGTTTATCAATCCGCATCAGGCGGCAATACGCCCGCCATTTGCTCTGCATTACAGTTGCCTCCACCTTATCTCCCCTCCTGGTGTGTTGGCTGCGGCGCGCGGTAGACCGGCGCATCCGCAAGAAAAAGTTCCGTCAGCAACAGCGGTTTGCCCGACAGCCGCAGGCGTGAGCGCCTGGCCCAGCAGGCGCCTACGCCCTGCTCTGCGCCGGTTGCCCGGCGGGAATGCCCGCTGCGCTGATCAAATGCCCCGTGGGCCAGGCCAGGCCCTTGGCCTGTCAGGCCAAAACAGATGTAATCCCGCGTCAGCGCCGCGCCGCCGAACAGATAACGCCCCAGCGGCACGGTGCCGAGGTCTACCAGCGCGCGATCCGGGCCGGTCAGCGTCTCTTCCGGGATAACGGTGCGCCCCAGCAGCCAGGGGACGCCGTCACCCAGCAGCACAATTTCACGCAGCCAATAGCGCGGGCTGTCGGGCAAGTCGGCGGCCTCTTCCGGCCGCAATGCCGCGCGGGTAATAAACCCTTCTTTCACCGGCTGCACCGTGACCTCACGGCAATGTTGTTCAAAACGCCGGGTCATGGAGCCGATTTCGCCCAGCCAGTCGGCAATGTGCGGCGGCACCGGGTCGGCCGGGCCAAGCCAGTGCAGGGAAGCAGGGATGAGACGCGCGTCAGGCATGGGGACTCTTTCAAACCGGGCTGGACATTCAGGGCGCTATTGTAACGCAGAAAAGCATTAGGGGAATGGGTGTATTAACAAGCTACTAACCTGGCGGCAATACCTGACGGCCGTACCGTGCGGGACAGGCAGGCCGGGCAGCCGGGCGGCCACGAAAAAAGGTGCGCCGCAGCGCACCAATCATCCAGCCACAAACGGCGGCGTGGGGAGTTACCCCTTGCCTTTCACGCTGCCGATAAATGTTTGACGCGCGGTTTTCGAACCGAGGCGTTCTGCTTCATCCAGCAGTTTCAGGGCTTTATCAATTTCACCGGCTTTCACGGCTTTGGTGATGGCCTGATTGAAGTAGCTTTCGGTGTCATTAAGCATCGGCTCTGTGGGTTTGGCCGGAGCCGGGGCCGGTGCAGCGGCCGGGGCAGGACGTGCGGTATTGCCGACCACCACCGGTGCCGGGGCCGGGGCGGTGACCGCCTGGCCAATCATGATATTGCCGGACTGCTGTTCAGCGCTGATTTTGATTTTCAGCGTGCCGCTGTCACTGTGGCGCGCCACCGGATCAGGGATGGCCGGCACCGCGTTACCGACGCCCGCCGCATAGGCTTTGGCCGGGTCCACCATTTGTGTGGTGCGCGCCAGATCCTGCCGGGTGGTGTAAACCAGCAGATAGATCTGCTTCTGGCCCAACGCCGGGGTCAGTTTCAGCGTGCCTTCCAGCCGGTCGCTGGAGATCACGCCCGGCTGCTGATACGGGAAATAGCTGCTGGGATAGAACGCCGCCGGACGCATCTGTTCGTCCAGCACCAGCACGTTCGGGGCGTAAACCGAGCGGTTTTCTGCCACGCTGGTCAGCCGGATCTCCAGCGAGCCGCGGTCGGCAGGCAGGGCAAAGGCGGCCACCGCACCCTGTACATCGCCCTGGTTGATGCGGCTGCTGCTGCCGTTCAGGGTAAGGGTTTCATTAGCAGGCGGTACCAGCGGCACCCAGGGGAGCTGCTGCAACGCCTCAGGGGAAATCGTCGGGGCGGTAGAGACATCACTGGATACCGCCGGGGAAGGAGAAGAAGTCAGGGAGATGGCGTGTGCCGCCATCGGTGCCATCGCCCCGATGCTCAGGGTGAGGCAGAGGGAAAGCAGTGTTTTTTTCATGATGAAGCCCTTTTTGTGGAACGGGAGTGCCGGCGTCAGGCAGGCAATGCACTGCGCCGGCTAATCTCTGAAACCATCCATAACAGGTTGACCGGCCGGGTGCCGGTCACGGCCGCCGGATCGCCCCGGCGGCGCGCGGTATTACCACCAGATCTCCATCTGCGCACCGAAGCTGACTTCGTCATCATCGCCGCGGCTGAAGGTGGTCAGGTCGGTGTCACGCGCGGCGACACCCGCCTCGTCATAACCCCATTTCTCATCCCATTTGGCGTAGGTGGCAAACACACGGATCGCCGGGCGTGACCAGATGGTGTTACCCGCCTGCCACTGTTGCGCCAGGGTGACTTTGTACTGGCCGTTGCGGTCGCCGGTTTCCTGCGATTTCACATTGTCATAGCCCACTTCCAGCAGGGTGCTCATGATCGGCGTCCATTTGTACATCGGGCGCACACCCACGGTGTACCAGGTGGTGCCGTTGTTGTTGTCGCGGTCAACATCCTGATACATGGCGACGTACATCAGGTCCCATTTCTCGGCCAGGGTGATGGCACCGTGGTCCAGCACACGGATCATGTGGCCGTCGTTATTGACCAGTGCGCCCTGCGAGCGCCCGGCGTTGGCGTTGTTGGTGCTCATGCCGTCAGTCGCGTACTGCAGCACGAATTTGTTGAAGCCGTCCATGTAGCTCTGGACGTGCTCACCGGTGACCAGGAAGCCGTCTTTGCTGGCGTTGTCATCCAGCGAGTAACCGTCACGGGCGTTGGCGCGGCCGTAGTCGAGGCCGAGTTCCAGCGTACCGCCCGGGTTCACCGCCAGGCCGGCCAGACGCACGTCAAACACGTCGTTGGAGGTCGGGACTTCTTCACGGTCATTATTGATGTAGCCGATTGAGCCGCCGCTTTCGGTGCTGCGGGTGGCAGCCAGGGAGAGCTTGCCGAAGCCGAGATCGATATCTTCCAGACCCGCACCCGGGCCGGAGATGTCCCAGTAGTAGAAGTCGATCATGTGCACGTCATGGCGCTGGTAGAAGCGCTTACCGGCCCAGATGGTGGCACCCGGCAGGGCATCAATCAGGTTTTTACCTTTGATGTTGGCTTCACGGAAAGCCGGTTCAGTGGCTTCCCAGTCGTTCTCCTGGGAAACGGAGTAGGCGACGTTGGTGTCGAAGTAGAAGCTCTTGTCGCCCTCTTTCCACACTTCCTGGCCGAATTTCAGTTCAGCATAGGTTTCGCACTCGTTACCGAGACGGTATTTGCTCTGGGCGCCGGTTGCCTGGAAACATTGTTGCTCACCGCCGCTGCCGCTCCAGCCGATGCCGGAACGGGCGTAACCGGTGAAATCAACCGCCGCCGCCTGAGTAGAGATCACACCGGCCGCAACCGCCAGTGCCAGAGGTACAATGCGCAGAGTAGACATCTAAAATCTCCTGTTATGGATTTGCCTGATGGCATGTGCGTGCTTTAAACGCCCGGCTCGCCATGCAGCCGTTGGCATGCCGAGCCATCCTCACGGAACAGATGACAGCGATGCGGCGGCAGGCCGATAGCGAATGTTGCACCTTCTTCTACCAGCACAACGTCATTCTGGCGGTAGACCAGGTTCTGACGCAGCGCAGGGATTTGGATATGGATTTGGGTTTCGTTGCCCAGTTGCTCGACCACCTGCACCTCACCGGCGAGCGTCACCTCTGAGGCATCGCTCGGCAGCAGGTGCTCCGGCCGGATGCCGAGCGACAGGTTGCTGCCGGGCTGGACGCCCTGCCCGGCCACCGGCAGCCAGACCAGCTGGCGGTTCGGCAGTTCAACCTGCACCCGTTCCGCCTCGGCGGCGATCGCCTTGACCGGCAGGAAGTTCATCTTCGGCGAGCCGATAAACCCGGCAACAAAGCGGTTGGCCGGGTAGTGGTAGAGCGCCAGCGGCTTGCCCACCTGCGCCACGCGCCCGGCGTCCAGCACCACGATTTTGTCGGCCAGGGTCATCGCCTCGACCTGATCGTGGGTGACGTAAATCATCGTGCGCTTCAGGCGCTTGTGCAGGCGGGAGATCTCAATGCGCATCTGCACCCGCAACGCGGCGTCAAGGTTGGAGAGCGGCTCATCCAGCAGGAAGACATCCGGCTCCGCCACCAGCGTGCGGCCGATGGCGACGCGCTGGCGCTGGCCGCCGGAGAGTGCTTTCGGGCGGCGGTCCAGCAGGTGCGCCAGTTGCAGGATTTCAGACACCTGGTTGACCCGCTGGCCGATCAGGCTCTTTTTGGTGCCGGCCAGTTTCAGGCCAAACGACATGTTGTCCGCCACCGACAGGTGGGGGTAAAGGGCGTAGGACTGGAACACCATGCCGATGCCGCGCTCAGCGGGCGGCACCTCATTCATGCGCTTTTCACCAATCAGCAGGTCACCGGAGGTGATCTCCTCCAGCCCGGCAATCATCCGCAGCAACGTTGACTTCCCACAACCCGACGGCCCGACGAAGACCACAAACTCGCCGTCATCGATGGTCAGGTTAATGTCTTTAGAGATAACGGTTTCACCGTAGGCTTTATGTACGTGCCGCAGCGTAACGCCTGCCATGCAAGACTCCTTTCTGCCAAAAATTTATGTGGCGAATAATTGGTGGTGAGGATGCGCGTTTGTAATCAGCCGGTAATCATCCGTAACAAGGTTTTTCGTGGGGGAGGAGCCGGGAGGATGAGCTGCAACAGCGGGGGTACAAAAGTTCCGCCCTGATGCCAAGTTTGTGATCCGGCTTACAAAAATAGCCTGTTGATTGTGTGCCGGATGCCACATAACCGGCCGGAGTGTTAAGCCGGTCACAACTCCATTTGTGGGGGCGTAGAGGGGGGGAGGATGAGTGTATGTCGGATTGTGAACGACTATGACCACGCTGAAACTCTTTCACCCCGGCCGCACCAGCTTTTCAGGGCTGCCTGCGTCGCTGCCTACAGACACGGATAACAGGACAGGATTATGACTCACACACGTAATAAGTCTGGCGCCACCCGCTTTAGCCGCACGCTGGCACTCTCTGCGCTGGCCACGCTGGTGCTCGCTGCCCCGGCTCTGGCCAAAATTGAAGAGGGCAAACTGGTCATCTGGATCAACGGTGACAAGGGCTATAACGGGCTGGCGGAAGTGGGCAAACGCTTTGAAAAAGACACCGGCATCAAAGTGAGCGTGGAGCACCCGGACAAGCTGGAAGAGAAGTACCCGCAGGTGGCCGCCACCGGCGACGGCCCGGACATCATCTTCTGGGCGCATGACCGTTTCGGCGGCTATGCCCAGTCCGGCCTGCTGGCGGAGATCACCCCGTCCCAGGCGACAAAGGACAAACTCTTCCCCTTCACCTGGGACGCCGTGAAATTTGACGGCAAGGTGATCGGTTACCCGGTGGCCGTGGAAGCGCTGTCACTGATTTACAACAAAGACCTGATCAAAACCCCGCCGAAAACCTGGGAAGAGATCCCAGCGCTGGACAAAGAAATGCGCGCCAAAGGCAAGAGCGCCATCATGTGGAACCTGCAGGAGCCCTACTTCACCTGGCCGATTATCGCGGCGGACGGCGGCTACGCCTACAAGCTGGAGAACGGTAAATATGATGTGAAAAACGTCGGGGTGAACAATGCCGGGTCACAGGCCGGGCTGCAATTCATCGTTGATCTGGTGAAGAACAAGCACATCAACGCCGACACCGATTTCTCCATCGCGGAAGCGGCCTTCAACAAAGGCCAGACGGCGATGACCATCAACGGCCCGTGGGCGTGGGGCAACATCGAGCAGAGCAAAATCAACTACGGCGTGGCCGTGCTGCCGACCTTCAAAGGCAAGCCGTCCAAACCGTTCGTCGGTGTGCTGACTGCCGGGATCAACGCCGCCAGCCCGAATAAAGAGCTGGCCACCGAATTCCTGGAGAACTACCTGCTGACGGACGAAGGGCTGGCGCAGGTGAACAAAGACAAGCCGCTCGGTGCGGTGGCGCTGAAGTCTTACCAGGCACAGCTGGAGAAAGATCCGAAGATCGCCGCCACCATGCAGAACTCGCAGAACGGCGAAATCATGCCGAATATCCCACAGATGAGCGCCTTCTGGTATGCCGAACGCAGCGCGGTGATCAACGCCGTCTCCGGCCGCCAGAGTGTGAAACAGGCACTGGATGACGTGCAGGCCCGCATCACCAAGTAATGCCCCGCCCCGCCGCCCTGCCGCCCCGGCCGGGCGGCGGGCGTATCCTCCCTCAGTCTTATCGCAAGGAACGTCGTTATGCAGTTGACCCGTACCGATCGTGCCGGCCGTAAACCCACCGCCTGGTGGCAGAGCGATCCGCTGAAGTGGTTGGTTATTGGCCTGTTCTCCCTGTTTACTGCCTATCTGGTGGTGCTGATGTATGCGCAGGGTGAATATTTGTTTGCCATTGTTACGTTAGTGCTGCTGAGCGCCGGGCTGTATGTCTTTGCCAACCGCCGCGCCTATGCCTGGCGCTATGTTTACCCTGGGCTTGCCGGGATGGGATTGTTTGTGCTGTTCCCGCTGGTCGCCACCATCGCCATTGCGTTTACCAACTACAGCAGCACCAACCAGCTGACTTTTGAGCGCGCGCAATCCGTGCTGATGCAGCGCCAGTATCAGGCCGGTGACACCTACGCCTTCGCGCTCTACCCGGCGGGCGACAAGTGGCGCCTGCAACTCACCGACCCGGTGAAAAACAGCCAGTGGATTTCGCAGCCGTTCAGCCTGGGGCCGAACCCGCCGCCGCTGGAGATGCAGGCGCAACAGACCGCGCCGGAAGGGGACAAAGCCACCCTGCGTGTGATCACCCAGAACCGTCAGGCGATGGCCGCGCTGGTGGCGCGCCTGCCGCAGGGCGTTAACCTGCGCATGAGCTCCCTGCGCCAGTTCTCCGGCACCGCACCGCTCTATACGCGGGCGGACGACGGCACCACGCTGACCAACAACCAGACCCAGGTGGTCTACAAACCAAACCCGGACACCGGCTTCTATCAGGCCGTGGATGCCCAGGGCAACTGGCAGGCGGAAAAACTCAGCCCCGGCTTTACCGTGGGCATCGGCTGGCAAAACTTCCTGCGCGTGATGCAGGATGAGGGCATCCAGAAACCGTTCCTGTCGATTTTCGCCTGGACGATTGTGTTCTCGCTGCTGACGGTGGTACTGACCGTGGCGGTGGGTATGGTGCTGGCCTGTGTGGTGCAGTGGGAGGCGCTGAAAGGCAAGGCGCTCTACCGCGTGCTGCTGATCCTGCCCTATGCGGTGCCGTCGTTTATTTCGATCCTGATTTTCAAGGGGCTGTTTAACCAGAGTTTCGGTGAGATCAACCTGATGCTCGGCGCGCTGTTCGGTATTAAACCCGCCTGGTTCAGCGACCCGACCACCGCCAAGGCGATGATTCTGATTGTGAACACCTGGCTCGGCTACCCCTACATGATGATCCTCTGCATGGGGCTGTTGAAGGCGATCCCGGATGATTTGTATGAAGCCTCGGCGATGGACGGCGCCACACCGTTCCAGAACTTCTTCCGCATCACGCTGCCGCTGCTGATCACCCCGCTGACGCCGCTGATGATCGCCAGCTTCGCCTTTAACTTTAATAACTTTGTGCTGATCCAGCTGCTGACCAACGGCGGCCCCGACCGGCTCGGCACCACCACCCCGGCCGGGTATACCGACCTGCTGGTGAGCTTCACCTACCGCATCGCCTTTGAAGGCGGCGGCGGGCAGGACTTCGGGCTGGCGGCCGCGATTGCCACGCTGATTTTCCTGCTGGTGGGCGCACTGGCAATCCTTAACCTGAAAGCCACCAAGATGAACTTTGACTAAGGAGAGCCGCCAATGGGCATGGTAAAACCAAAATCGCAGCGCGTACGCCTGCTGGTGACACACCTGCTGCTGATCGCGTTTGTAGCGATGATTATGTTCCCGCTGCTGATGGTGGTGGCGATTTCGCTGCGCCCCGGCAACTTCGCCACCGGCAGCCTGATCCCCGATCAAATCTCCTGGGACCACTGGCGGCTGGCGCTGGGCTTGAGCGTCACCCACGCTGACGGCAGCGTGACGCCGCCGCCCTTCCCGGTGCTGTTGTGGCTGTGGAATTCGGTGAAGGTGGCGTTTATCACCGCCATCGGCATCGTGACGCTCTCTACCACCTGCGCCTACGCCTTTGCGCGGATGCGCTTTCGCGGCAAAAGCAGCCTGCTGAAAGGGATGCTGATTTTCCAGATGTTCCCGGCGGTGCTGTCACTGGTGGCGCTGTATGCGCTGTTTGACCGCATCGGCCAGTACCTGCCGTTTATCGGGCTGAACACCCACGGCGGGGTGATCTTCGCCTATATGGGCGGCATCGCGCTGCATGTGTGGACGATAAAGGGCTATTTCGGGACGATTGATAATTCGCTGGAGGAAGCCGCCTCACTGGACGGTGCCACGCCGTGGCAGGCGTTCCGGCTGGTGTTGCTGCCGCTGTCGGTGCCGATTCTGGCGGTGGTGTTTATTCTGTCATTTATTGCCGCGATCACCGAAGTGCCGGTGGCCTCGCTGCTGCTGCGTGATGTGAACAGCTACACCCTGGCCGTTGGGATGCAGCAATACCTCAACCCGCAGAACTATTTATGGGGCGATTTTGCCGCCTCTGCCGTGCTCTCCGCCATCCCGATCACCGCCATCTTCCTGCTGGCCCAGCGCTGGCTGGTCGGTGGCCTGACTGCCGGGGGGGTGAAGGGGTAACCCTCGTTTTGCGCCGTTCTTGTTTGACTTACCTTTGTGTTGGGCGGCCGTTGCGGGCCGCCTTTTTTATGCCGGGCCGCAGGCGCTATTCGCGCTTCAACCGGTCGGAATTGGCGAGGAACAGCGTGACCACCAGCACCAGAATGGCCGCAGAATAGATAAGCGTATCCAGCGGGTTTTTGTGGTCAACGATGATAAGCCGGATAATCGCCGTGATGCCGATGTAGATGAAATAGCGCAGCGGGAAGTGATACCCGGAAGAGAAATACTTTACAATCAATGCGATAAACTCAAAGTAGAGGAAGTAAATCACAATCCCTTCAATCAGCAGGTATGACGACGGCTCATCGCCGTTTACGAACAATACCAGCGTCAGATGGTAGGTTTCCCGCCCCAGAAACAGCAGCAGGATAGCGCCCAGCCCCAGTAAAAACACATTCAAAATACGCTGCATGATAACGGATATCATGATGCCGCGTGGTGAACCGCCCATTAGGAATCTCTTTAGTCATTAAATCGTTTCAGCAGCATACAGAATGCGGGCCGGGCGGGACAAGGGAAGGACGTTGCCCCTGTGCGTTTACCCTTCTCATGCCCATAAAAAACCCCGGCATTGCCGGGGTTGGGTGGGTGACGCCTGCCGGGTTGCCCTTAGTTGAAGTAGGGCGAGCGGCTGTCGGTGATGTTGTAGAGCTGGTATTTGCGGCCAAGCATCTGGCCGCCGTCGCGGGTCAGCGGTATCCAGTTGATCTGCGCACGTGTCCGGCTTGGCTGCACGGTCAGGATGTCCAGCGGCACCGAGATATAGAAGCCCTTGGTGAACTCCCCTTCCCCATACTCCTCCGCCGAGACGTTGGTCTTGGTGGCAAATGCCCCGACAATCACGCCGCTGTCGAAACGCTTGGAGACGTCGAGCGTGCCGCCTTTGTCTTTCGCCAGATACTGCCCGACGCTGGCTTTGACCAGCACCCCGTCCAGGAAACGCGGCTGCCAGTAGGCAGTCAGGTTGCCGGTCTGGGTTTTGTACTGGGTGAAATGCAGCGGGCTGTCCCAGTCACGTTGCTTGACGTAGTTGGCGTCCACGCCGACTGCCCAGCGGCTGTCCAGCGGGCGGTAGAGCACTTCCGCGCCCACGCCGCCGTACATCTGCTCCAGGTAGCCGCCGTAGATCTGGCCGTACCAGCCGTCGCCCAGGCGGTTCATATACGTCAACTGTGCATTGTTCAGGTAGAGGTCGTTGTTATCGACATACTCACGGATGCGGGTACGCACACGCGGCAGGGAGCTGTCAGCCGGCGGCCCCTTGTAGTTGAACTTGTCATAGTTGTTGAACAGGTTCAGGAACAGCGAGCCGGAGGCCAGCAGGTGGTGGGTCATCCACCAGTCGGCGCTGCCCTGAATACCGACCTGATACATGTAGAAATCTTCCGGGCCGCCGATCGACTGGTTCAGCACCGGTGCCAGCCCGGCACTGAAGGTGCTTTTCTCCACGTAGTAACCCTGCTCCGCCCGTTCCGGCAGGTGCGGGTCGGCGCGGTGCTGCAACAGCGGTTTCTCCTGCCCGAGCGGGTAGCCCTCCAGCTGCTGCTTCAGGCTCTCCACGCTGGTCACGGTACTGGAGATCGGCATATTCATGCTGGTATCAGTAACGTTCAGGGTCTCTATCCCGTCCGGCAGCCGGTTGATCAGGATACGGTTGGCACGCGCAATGGCCGCATTGTTGTCACGGTAGCGGTTTTGCTCGCCGGTCATGTAGAGCGTACGGTCTTTCACCTGGATGTGCGGCGCGGTGTAACCGGCGTTGTCCTGCAAGGCGGCCAGTTGCTCACCGATGACCTGATGGTCAAGGATGGCGTCCTGCGGCTGCGGCTGGTAAGGCTGCGGCGGCGGGTCGATGTGGCGCTGCGACATCTCATTGAAGTTGGTGCGCAGGGTGACGCCGGCCATCAGGGTGTTGCCGCGCTCCCAGCTCAGGTTGACGTCGGCCCAGTCCGTCATGCGGTAGACCGCCCCGACGTTCACTTTCGAATCCTGTTTGATGGTGCCGGCGAAATCGCCCTGGTAGTCGTTGCCTTCATACTCGACTTTCAGGCGCAGCGGCTGCCATGGCGTCTGGTATTCGATGCCGCCGAACAGTGAGGCCGGGCCGTGGAAGAAGTTTTTCCCGTTGAACTCACCGGCTTCGCCCTGCACGTTGTTACGGTAGCAGTAACTCGCCTTGGCCTCACAGAACGGGTTTTTCACGTTGCCGCTGTTGCCGAGGTAACCCCAGCCCAGGCCGAGGGTGAAATCGAGCGGCCCCCAGGCTTTGCTGGCGGCGATGAATTCGCTGTCAAACAGCCCGGTGCCGCCGAAGTCGCGGATGCCGACGGAGGTTTCCGGCAGCCAGTAGCCCTCTTCCCACAGGCGCAGTTTCAGGTCGACGCCCTTATCTTTGTAGGTCTGGTCGCCGCTGAATGCCTCATCGCTGCTGTATTTGCGGGTGCGCACGTCGGTGTAGCGGATGGTGGCTTCCAGCCACGGGAAGGGCTGCACGGCCAGGGAATAGAAGCGGTACTGGTCGTTGTGGCGCAGGTTAAGGCTGAATTCGCCCTCTTTCGCCATGCGCCCGGTCGGCACCTGCATCAGGCCGACACCGCCGAAGTCGCCCTGCGACGGCCCCAGCGGTTCGGTGTAAGGGGAAGCCTGCACGCCCGCGGCCACAGCCATCGCCAGTGCGCTGATAACATAGGATCTTTTCATTAGTCAGGGACCCGGTTGGTCAACAGCGCCAGAATCCGCAGGTTCAGATCGCGGTAAGCGCTGGGTAAGACGTGGGCGGAAAAGCCCACAAAGAGCGTGCTGCCCGGTGCCGGTTCGGCGCGGCGGTGGTTCCAGTAGGCGACCGGCACCTGCCGGGTGGCGCCGTCGGGCTGAATCAGCCAGACCTGGTTTTTATCGTACCCCGCCAGCGGGGCGTGGTTGTCGAGATAGGTTTTGGCATCCTGCGCCGGGACAAACGGCTGCGGGCCGCTGTTCTCGAATAGCCCGAACAGGCGCACGGTAGTCGGCCGTTGCAGGGTATAGACGCTGTACTCCCCTTCCAGGCGGCGGTTGTGCTCCGGCCGGATGCGCACGTCGTCCGGGTCGAGCGGCACAAACTGGCGGCCGGTCACCGTCAGCTGCGACACCTGCTGGTGCAGGTTGTCGGCGGCGGCAGCCAGGTCACCGTCATCATCCTGGCGGAAGGTGGCGGCCAGCGCGCTCAGGGAGGCCAGCACCGCCTGCTTCATCGCCTGCTGGTGTGCGGTGGCCTGCGGCGCAGCGATCACCGTGCCCGGCCACCAGGTACGGTTAAACAACGCCGGATTCATCACCAGTTCACTGAGGTCCCGGGCGCCGTCAACCGTGACGCTGCCGGCCTGCTCCGGTAAATACACCGTGACGTGGCTCTCCGCGAACGCGGACGCAGCCAGGCCAACGCTCAGGCTTACTCCAAGTAAGAGACGTTTTTTCATGGTATTTACGGTTTCAAAATTGTGATGTTAACGGGGATGAAATCCGGGCCGATGTACTGCTCCGCTTTCCTGACAATGCCGGTGGCGGGGTCGATCCAGAAGTGGTTGCGGTAGTGGCGGCCCAGCGACGGCACCGTCACCTCTTCCTCCACGCGCAGCGTGTCCAGGGTGGTGCCCGCAATCTCCAGCGGTTCGCGGCCGTCAAGATGGAAGACTGATTGGGCGGTGGCGCTGTGGAACTGCTGCCCCTCTGTCCAGCTCAGGGTACGCGTCCAGGTCGCGCCCTCTTTCAGGGTTTGCGGGTTGAGCAGCGGGTCGTGTTGGCGATCGGTGACCTCCAGCAGGTTGTCACGGTAGCCGACGGTTTTGGTCAGGCGGCCGTTTTGCGTCACCAGCAGCACGCGGTCAGAGGAGAGCCACTTGACCTGGCCCTCTTCCGCGAAGGCGGCCACCACAAAAATCTGCGGGCCGTCATTCAGCCGGGCATAGATGCTGGAGTACGGCAGGGTACGCAGCGTCTGCGCATCGACCTCGACATCGGACATCCCGAACGCGGCGATCGCCAGCGTATCCCCGATGCCCCGTTGCGTCTGGCTACAAGCCGAAAGCAGGAGGCAAGCCAATAACAGTGAAAAATAGCGCACGTTCTTTTCCCAGGATAAACAGGCCCATAACAGGGGCCGCAGCGGGCAGCCCCCAGAAGTCCGCCGCGTCACAGGGCGGGCGGATGCATGATTGTTGGCCTCACCGGGGCGAACCCCGGCGGGCAAACGTAGACCGGTTAACACCGGAGGCCCCTTTCGCCAGCACACAGGCTGGAATTCCATGCGAAAAGCGGGGCACGTTTGCCGGGCGGCCAGTTTATGGCGCCGTTCCGTCAGCCGATACATTCCAGAAACTAAAGGTTCCCCGGCAGCGAATTAATACGTTGCCTCAAGGGGATACTGGCCTCTGTCGGATAGGGCGGGCAGGAAAGGCTGCTTATTTATAATGCAATAAACTGTTAATGAGTGTCATCATTGATGGCGTGAATGGCTTAGTCAGGGAAGGTTTTTCATGCGAGGGGTCATTTTTAGCATTTTTGTTAAATAGATGATTTTAAGCATCTTTTATCGGAGGTGTTCCGGCCGATTTTCCCCCTGTGGTTTTTCAGCAGCGCGATGAACAGATAAGGAAAGTGGTCAAAAAACAGTTCGAACAGATTTTTACGCCAAAAACCCGACTTAAGGGAAGCACAATATCCGCCGGTTTCGCTAATCTCAGGAAAAATAACGGATAATGCGCGGTGAAATTATAAGCGCACTCAGCATAAGCTGAATTTCCGTTTTTTCAGACAAACCCTACAGGACGGCGGCCGCCTCAGGGCAATAAAAAGGCCCTGTCAGGGAAAATCCCGCAGGGCCGTTGATGTGTTGGCGGCGAAACCTTAACCCGCGGTTAAGCTTTGCCGCCCACTGCCGGGCTTAGCGCCAGGCTTTGAAGCGGTTGATCAGCGCGTTGGTGGAGCTGTCGTGGCTGCTGACCTGCTCATCCCCCGCCAGTTCCGGCAGGATGCGGTTTGCCAGCTGTTTGCCCAGCTCTACGCCCCACTGGTCAAAGGTGAAGATGTTGAGGATCGCGCCCTGGGTGAAGATTTTGTGCTCATACAGGGCAATCAGCGCGCCGAGGCTTTCCGGGGTGATTTCACGCAGCAGGATGGAGTTGGTCGGGCGGTTGCCTTCGAACACCTTGAACGGCGCAACGTGTTTCACGTCTTCCGGTTTTTTGCCCTGGGCCGCGAACTCTTCTTCAACGGTCTCCAGCGATTTGCCGAACGCCAGCGCTTCAGTCTGGGCGAAGAAGTTGGAGAGCAGCTTCGCGTGGTGGTCGCTCAGCGGGTTATGGCTGATGGCCGGGGCGATGAAGTCACACGGGACAATTTTGGTGCCCTGGTGAATCAGCTGATAGAAGGCGTGCTGGCCGTTGGTGCCCGGCTCACCCCAGATGATCGGGCCGGTCTGGTAGTCCACCGGGTTGCCGTTGCGGTCAACGTATTTGCCGTTGGATTCCATGTTGCCTTGCTGGAAGTAGGCAGCAAAGCGGTGCATGTACTGGTCATACGGCAGGATCGCTTCGGTTTCGGCACCAAAGAAGTTGTTGTACCAGATGCCGATCAGCGCCAGCAGCACCGGCAGGTTCTGCTCCGCCGGGGTGTTGGCGAAGTGTTTGTCCATCTCGTGCGCGCCGGTCAGCAGCTTCTCGAAGTTCTCAAAGCCCAGGGAGAGCGCAATGGAGAGGCCAATCGCTGACCACAGGGAGTAACGCCCGCCGACCCAGTCCCAGAATTCGAACATGTTGTCGGTGTCGATACCAAACTCGCCGACGGCTTTCGCGTTGGTGGAGAGCGCGGCAAAGTGTTTGGCCACGTGCTGCTGGTCACCGGCGCTGTTCAGGAACCAGTCACGCGCGCTGTGGGCGTTGGTCATGGTTTCCTGGGTGGTGAAGGTTTTGGAGGCCACCAGGAACAGGGTGGTTTCCGGGCTGAGGGTTTTCAGCGTTTCGGCGATGTGGGTGCCGTCAACATTGGAGACGAAGTGCATGTTGAGGTGGTTTTTGTACGGCTTCAGCGCTTCGGTCACCATGAACGGGCCGAGGTCAGAGCCGCCGATGCCGATGTTCACCACGTCGGTTATCGGCTTGCCGGTATAGCCTTTCCAGTCGCCGCCGATCACGCGGTCACAGAACTGCTTCATTTTCGCCAGCACGGCGTTCACTTCCGGCATCACATCTTTGCCGTCCACCACAATCGGGGTGTTGCTGCGGTTGCGCAGGGCCACGTGCAGCACGGCACGGTCTTCGGTGCGGTTGATCTTCTCCCCGGAGAACATGGCGTTGATGGCACCCTGGAGATCAGTCTCTTTGGCCAGGGCCTGCAACTTCTCCAGCGTTTCTTTGGTGATGCGGTTTTTGGAGTAATCCACCAGCATCTGATCGTTAAAGGTGGCGGAGAAGGAGGAGAAACGGTCACTGTCCTGGGCGAATAATTCACTGATCTGAACATCTTTCATCTGTTCAAAATGCTGCTGCAGGGCCTGCCAGGCAGCGGTTTGACTTGGATTGATATTTTTCATCGCAACGCTCTCGTTTGAGTTTCACATTATGAGATTAAAAGCCTATCCCAGCAGGCGCGAAGTGTGGGCAAACACGTCATGCTGGGATACGCTTTACATACCGCCTGATGCCGATTGTAGCCTGTAATCCTTTCGATGATATCCCTTTTCTTGCAATAGGCCGCATCTGTTAATGATTATTTATTAATCGGTTATGAAGTGTGACAGATCATGCGCATCATCCGTAAATAATAAAAACAGAAAAGCCTTATGCTTTCGTTGACAGCGCAGCCAGAACCAGTAATCCTAGCCCCCTACTCGCGCAACCGTGTGCGAGCCAGAAGAGGCGCGTCGCCCAGGCAGGGTGTCAGAGGAACCGTATTCCACTGACGGCACTTGAGGGGGAGCGACGCCGAGGTACGTGGGCAGGCGGATGCCCCGTATCGGCTACAGAGGCTGAATCCTCTGGG
This sequence comes from Chimaeribacter arupi, assembly GCF_002858805.1. GTDB lineage: Bacteria > Pseudomonadota > Gammaproteobacteria > Enterobacterales > Enterobacteriaceae > Chimaeribacter > Chimaeribacter arupi. Next base: position 17,176 of record NZ_PJZI01000033.1, on the reverse strand, counting down.
TTGTCACCAGATCGCCCAACGCGGGCGGCCAGCAAGGTGGAGCGCTTCTGGGAGTATCGTAGCCCACTACGTCTGCCCCCTATTACCGCCCTCCCCTTGTGCCAAGGTTTTGAATTTGTTGCCATAAAATAATGGCCCTGACACGAGGTTTACCATGAATCAAGCAGTTCCCTCCTCCTTCCACGCCGGTCAGCCGATGATCGTGGCGAAATTTGGCGGCACCAGCGTCGCAGATTTTGATGCCATGAACCGCAGCGCGGATGTGGTGCTGGCCAACCCGGCCAACCGCCTGGTTGTTCTGTCTGCCTCCGCCGGCATTACCAACCTGTTGGTCGCTCTGGCCGAAGGCTGCGAGCAGGAGCAACGTGACGTGAAACTCAGCGAAATCCGCCGGGTTCAGTACGCCATCATAGACAGACTCACTGAGCCTGAGGTGATCCGCGAGGAGATCGATCGCCTGCTGGAGAACATCGCCATGCTCTCCGAAGGCGCCAGCCTGGCCACCTCCCCGGCACTGACCGATGAACTGGTGAGCCACGGCGAACTGATGTCGACCCTGCTGTTTGTTGAGATCCTGCGTGAACGTAATGTGGCGGCAGAATGGTTTGACGTACGCAAAGTGATGCGCACTACCGATCGCTTCGGCCGCGCCGAGCCGGACACCGCACAACTGGCTGAGCTGGCCACCCAGCAACTGCTGCCGCGCCTGGAGCGGGCGCTGGTGATCACCCAGGGCTTTATCGGCAGTGAAGATAAGGGCCGCACCACCACCCTCGGCCGCGGCGGCAGTGATTACACCGCTGCACTGCTGGGTGAGGCGCTGCACGCCGGCCGCGTTGATATCTGGACGGATGTGCCGGGCATTTACACCACCGACCCGCGCGTAGTGCCGACGGCCAAACGCATCGATAAAATCACCTTTGAAGAAGCCGCCGAAATGGCGACCTTCGGCGCGAAAGTGCTGCACCCGGCGACCCTGTTACCGGCCGTGCGCTGCGACATCCCGGTGTTTGTCGGCTCCAGCAAAGACCCGGCCGCAGGCGGCACGCTGGTGTGCAACAGCACCAAAAACCCGCCGCTGTTCCGTGCGCTGGCCTTGCGCCGCAAACAGACCCTGCTGACGCTGCACAGCCTGAACATGCTGCATGCGCGCGGGTTCCTGTCTGAGGTGTTTAACATCCTGCTGCGCCACAATATCTCGGTTGACCTCATCACCACCTCTGAAGTGAGCGTGGCGCTGACGCTCGACACCACCGGCTCAACCTCCACCGGTGACAGCCTGTTGACCACTGCGCTGCTGACGGAGCTGTCGTCGCTCTGCCGCGTTGAGGTGGAAGAGAACCTGGCGCTGATTGCGCTGATTGGGAACAAGCTTTCGCAGGCGTGCGGCGTCGGCAAAGAGGTGTTCGGCGTGCTCGACCCGTTCAGCATCCGCATGATCTGCTACGGGGCCAGCAGCTATAACCTCTGCTTCCTGGTGCCCGGCGGCGACGCCGAGCAGGTCGTGCAGACCCTGCACCGCAACCTATTCGAGTAATACCGCGGCGCGCAGGGCGAAGCCGGGCGCACGCCCGGCTTTTTTATGTCCGCCGCACCGTAAAACCAGCAAGGAAAGACGTTATCAGTAGAAAAACAGCGTACCCGTGAACACCGGTGCCTGTAAAAAACACAACATCCGCCATAACCAGAAGAAGGAACCGACCTCTCATGTTAGCGAAAATCACCCGCCTGTTTCCGTTATGGGCTGTCCTGCTCTCCGTCGCGGCCTATTACCTGCCCGGCACCTTTACCCCCATCACCCCGCACGTCAGCACGCTGCTGATGCTGATTATGTTCGGCATGGGCGTTACGCTGGAGTTCGCCGATTTCAAACGGGTATTGTCGCGCCCGGCCCCGGTGGCTGCCGCCACGTTCCTGCACTACCTGGTGATGCCGCTGGCCGCCTGGGTGCTGGCGAAACTGTTCCAGATGCCGCCTGATCTTGCCGCGGGCATGGTGCTGGTCGGCAGCGTGGCCAGCGGCACAGCCTCCAACGTGATGATCTACCTGGCGAAAGGCGATGTGGCGCTGTCAGTCACCATTTCCGCCGTCTCCACGCTGGTGGGCGTATTTGCCACGCCGCTGCTGACGCGGCTTTATGTGGATACGCAGATCAGCGTCGATGTGGCCGGGATGCTGCTCAGCATCCTGAAAATCGTGGTGATCCCGATTTTTGCCGGGCTGGTGATTCACCACCTGTTTACCGGGCTGGTGAAAAAGCTGGAGCCGGTGCTGCCGCTCTTTTCCATGGTCTGCATCCTGGCGATCATCAGCGCCGTGGTGGCGGGCAGCCAGGGCTTTATCGCCTCTGTGGGGCTGGTGGTGATTGTGGCGGTGATCCTGCACAACGGCATCGGGCTGCTGAGCGGTTACTGGGGCGGCAAGCTGTTCGGTTTTGATGAAACCATCTGCCGCACGCTGGCGATGGAAGTCGGGATGCAGAACTCCGGGCTGGCCGCCACGCTGGGCAACCTCTACTTCTCGCCGCTGGCCGCCCTGCCCGGTGCGCTGTTCTCCGTCTGGCATAATCTTTCCGGTTCCTTGCTGGCCGGCTACTGGTCAGGCAAGCCGGTAGACAAAACCGATGCGGCGGTGACCGCGCGCGCCGATCGCTGACCTGGGCGCCGGCCATAAAAAAGGGCGCGGTTTCCCGCGCCCCTTCTGTCTCTGCCCCGCCCTTAGCGTGTCACCAGCTCCTCTTCATCACGTTCATCATCTTCCAGCTCCTGCTCCAGCACGCTGTAGGCCACTGCGCAGAACAGCGAGTTCAGGCGTTTCATGTCACCCAACAGGCCCAGGTGCAGCGAGCTGGTTTCAATGCTCTGCACATTCTGCTGATGCAGCCGGTCAACATGCGCGTGGGCATACCGGCGATCCATCAGGCGAAAGCGGTGCTTGGAGCGCCGCAGGCGGCGCGCGCTGGTGATGTCGCCGGAGAGAAACACCGACATGCTGAGGCGCAGGTTATCCAGCAGGCGCTTATGCAGCTCATCCAGCTCTGCCAGCCCGGCGGCGGAGAAAGCCCGGCGCGCGCCGTGGGATTTCGCCGCCACATCGCCGGTCATCCGCTCGATGATGTCGCCCGCCTGTTCGAGGTTCAGCGCCATCTCAATCACCTCCGCCCAGCGGCGCGAATCGGACTCGCCCAGATCCTCTTTCTGCATCTGCGCCAGATAGAGTTTGATGGCGGTATAGAGCACATCGACATCATCATCCAGCCGGCTGACTTCCCGCTCCTGCGTCAGGTTGCCGTGCACCACCTCATGGTGCAGCACCAGCATGTGCTCCACCACGTCGCCCATGCGCAAGGTTTCGCGCGCGGCATTGGCCAGCGCCAGCGTAGGGGTGTCGAGTGCGCTGGTGTCCAGGTGGCGCGGGCTGAGGCGCGGGTCCTCCTGCGGTGACGCGACGATCAGCACCTGGCAGAGGCGCGCCATCCGCTCGCTCAGCGGCAACAGCACCAGGCAGCGGATCAGGTTGTAGAAGACGTGGAAATAGATCACCAGCTCCTCATCCGATACCGGCAACCGGTCAAATGCGTCTGCCAGCAGGGCCACAAACGGCAACACCAGCACGCAGCCAATCAGCTTGAACAGCAGGCTGCCGAGCGCCACGCGCCGCGCCTCCGCATTCTGTTTGCTGGCGTTGATCATCGCCACCAACCCGCTGCCGAAGTTGGCCCCGATCACCAGGCAGAGCGCGACCTTGAGCGAAATCACGCCGGTGGCGGTGAGGGTTGCCGTCAGCAGCACTGCCGCCAGGCTGGAGTAACTGATGATGGCGAACAGCGCGCCGGTCAGGGCGTCCAGCAGCACATCCCCGGTCAGTGACGAGAACAGCACTTTAACGCCGGAGGCCTGGGTGATGGGGGTGGCGGCCGTGACGATCAGTTCCAGCGCCAACAGAATCAGCCCCAGCCCGATGGCGACCCGCCCTATCTGCCCGGCGCGCAACTGTTTGCGGCTGAGGAACAACGCCACGCCCACAAAGATCAGCAGCGGCGAAAGCCAGGAGAGGTCAAACGTCAGGATACGCGCCATCAGCGCGGTGCCGACATCCGCCCCCAGCATGATCACCAGCGCCGGGGAGAGCCCCACCAGCCCCTGCGCCACAAACGAGGTGACCAGCAAGGCGGTGGCGTTGCTGCTCTGCACCAGTGCAGTAACGCCAATGCCGGAGACAAACGCCAGCGGTTTCTTTTCCACGCTGCTGCTGAGGATCTGGCGCAGGTTGGCACCAAATACCCGCATAATGCCGGTTCGCACAATATGCGTCCCCCATACCAGCAGGGAGACGGCCGACAGCAAATGAAGAAGGGTTAACACGGAATAGCTCTCCTTCGCCAGGCATTAACAGGCCACCCCACCTGCCTGACGATTGGAGCGGGATGGCATCCGATTACCGTCACCAGGCATCTTGCCCGGTCCGGCTCTCGCAAATCATTTATCGGTCTTGCAAAAAACCTGCCGGAAAGACGCTCTCTGCAACGCAGAGGTTTATTCATGCTTATCAGCGAATTACCTGTCCCTTCCGGCCTGCTGTGTGCAGCTTTCCATAAGATTTATCACAGTAATTGTAGACCACAATAATCCAGCCAGTCGCCCGGCCCGGCCATGACACTCATAATAATGAGCACCGGCAAATCCGGCCTATAGAGTTATATAAAAAATAATCAGGTGATATTTTTTGAGGGACAGTGACAGCACTAAAAAAAATCATTTAACCCGCCTTTCCTTTGATTACGCACACTGATTTACCACGCTGACTTGGTATCTTGTCGGCGGATTTCCAGCGTAAAAATAATCAGGGAAGGTCATATGAGAAAGTTATTTATTATGACGGCACACCAGTGTAGCCGGGCGCTTGTTTGGACAGTGGAGTACCTCTCCTCATTTCCCGGTAATCACATCATTATTCATTATGATGCCAAATCTGACAGCCATGAGATCTTACCCCTGGCTAAAGAGAACGTGCATATCCTTCAGGAACGTATCCCCGTCCGCTGGGGTGATGTGTCACAAATTCACGCGACGCTGTTGCTGCTCCGTCAGGCATTGCAGGTTAAATTTGATTACTGTTTTTTCATCTCTGGTGAAGATGTTCCGGCCGTCTCTGATGAGAGAATGAATACATTTCTGGAAGAAAATAAAAACCATGAATTTATTCATTACCAGAATAATAGCAATACCTATGTTGACCCTTACCCGCGGGTTTTATATCGCTACCCCTCCTGCTTTTTCCGTTCTCAAAAAAATCTTTTTAGCCTGATAAAAAGCAAACTCCATTTTTATAGCCGGGGGCTGTTTAAAAACCGCAAGGTTATGGCATTAATGGCCAGCGGCCAACTGCCGCCCCTCTATAAAGGCACCAACTGGTTTACCTTAACCGCTGACAGTGTGAAGTTTATTGTGGACTATATTGATGCCCACCCCGATTTGCTTACCGCATTTAACGGCACCTTTTGTGCTGATGAGATCTTCTTTCATTCGGTATTAAAGCTAAAACCTGGCCTGCGCCTGTACCAAAACCCCGACGCCGGCAGCCACTGCCTGCGTTATATCGACTGGCACAGCGGGCCCCACTACCCTAAAAAATTGGATACCCGCGATCTCGCCGCCATCTCGCGTGGATTCTATTTCTTTACCCGGAAAGTCTCGGAAGAGTTAACCGATGCTGAGTTTGACCAGTTCAAAACGCTGGTTTCCTGACCCCGTCCCTTCACGGCAGACGGGGCGGGGTCAGGCGTGAGGGTTACTCTGCGTCGTAACCCAGGTTGGGTGCCAGCCAGCGCTCAGCCTCTGCCACCGGCATCCCTTTACGCCGGGCGTAATCCTCAACCTGATCGCGCTGAAGCTGGGCCACGGCAAAGTATTTGCTCTCCGGATGGCTGAAGTACCAGCCGGAGACTGCCGCCCCCGGCCACATGGCAAAGGATTCAGTGAGCTTCATGCCGGTATGGGTTTCAACATCCAGCAATTGCCAGATCTGCCCTTTTTCCGTGTGCTCTGGGCAGGCCGGGTAACCCGGTGCCGGGCGGATGCCCTGGTAATTTTCCCGGATCAGATCCTCATTGCTGAGGTTTTCATTCGGCGCATAGCCCCAGTACACCTTGCGCACCCGCTCATGCAGGTATTCCGCGAACGCTTCCGCCAGGCGGTCAGAGAGCGCTTTCACCATGATTTTATTGTAATCGTCGTGTTGGGCGTCATAGGCCGCGGCCAGCGCGTCCTCTTCCAGCCCGGCCGTCACCGCGAAGGCACCGAGGTAGTCCCGCTTGCCGCTGGATTTCGGCGCAACAAAATCGGCCAGGCAGTAGTTCGGGAAATCGTTTTTCTCCGTTTGCTGGCGCAGGTGGTGACTCACCAGCAGCACCTCATCACGGCGTTCGTCCCGGTAGAGGTGGATGTCATCGCCTACCCGGTTAGCCGGGAACAGTCCCACCACACCGCGCGGCGTCAGGGATGTGCTGGCGGCCAGGCTGTCGAGCATCGCGTTGGCATCGGCAAACAGGCGTTTCGCCTCTTCCCCTACCACCTCATCTTCCAGAATGCGCGGGTATTTGCCGGCCAGCGACCAGGTCATAAAGAACGGCGTCCAGTCGATGTAGTTGCGCAGGGTGTCAATGCTGACACTGACCGCCTGCACGCCCAGGCGGTGGGCCACCGGCGGGGTGTAATCGTCCCAGTCCAGCGACAGCGCATTTTCCCGCGCCGCCGCCAGCGTCACCGGTGGGGTGCGCGGCTTTTTACGCCCGTGCTGGATGCGCACCGTCTCGTACTCTTTGCGGGTACGCGCCACAAACTCATCACGCTGGGTATCAGACAGCAGCGCTGACACCACGCCCACGGTACGTGAGGCGTTCTGCACATAGACCGTCGGCCCGCTGTAGTTCTGCTCGATCTTCACTGCCGTATGCGCTTTCGAGGTGGTGGCGCCGCCAATCAGTAACGGCAGGGTAAAGCCCTGGCGCTGCATCTCTTTGGCAACGTTGACCATTTCATCCAGTGACGGTGTGATCAGCCCCGACAGGCCAATGATATCCACCTTCTGTTCAATCGCGGTTTTCAGGATTTTGTCCGTGGGCACCATCACGCCCAGATCGATGATTTCATAATTATTGCACTGCAACACCACGCCGACAATGTTTTTGCCGATGTCGTGCACGTCCCCTTTTACCGTCGCCAGCAGGATCTTGCCGTTGGTGCTGCCCTGCTGTTTGCTGGCTTCAATGTACGGCTCAAGGTAGGCCACCGCCTGCTTCATCACCCGCGCCGATTTCACCACCTGCGGCAGGAACATTTTGCCCTCACCGAACAGGTCACCCACCACATTCATGCCATCCATCAGCGGGCCTTCGATGACCTCAATCGGCCTTGCTGCCGCCTGCCGTGCCTCTTCGGTGTCCAGCTCAATAAACTCGGTGATGCCTTTGACCAGCGAATATTCCAGCCGCTTGTTGACCGGCCAGGCGCGCCACTCCGCCTGCACTTTGGCGGTTTCCCCACCCTCTTTATTGCCGCGGTATTTTTCTGCCAGTTCGAGCAGCCGTTCAGTACCGTCCGCACGGCGGTTCAGCACCACATCTTCTACCGCGTCCCGCAGTTCGGCCGGGAGGTCATCATAGATCGCCAGTTGCCCGGCGTTGACGATGCCCATGTCCATACCATTGCGGATCGCGTGGTAGAGGAATACCGCGTGAATCGCCTCGCGCACCGGGTCATTGCCGCGGAACGAGAAAGAGACATTGGAGACGCCGCCGGAAATCAGCGCGTGCGGCAACTCGGTTTTGATGTCACGACAGGCACCGATGAAGTCCACCGCATAGTTGTTGTGCTCTTCAATGCCGGTGGCCACGGCGAAAATGTTCGGGTCGAAAATGATGTCTTCCGGCGGGAAGCCCACTTCCTCTGTCAGGATGCGGTAGGCGCGGCGGCAGATCTCGATTTTGCGTGCTCGGGTGTCCGCCTGGCCATCTTCATCAAAGGCCATCACGACCACTGCCGCGCCGTAGCGCCGTACCTGCTTCGCATGGTGGATAAAGGCCGCCTCGCCCTCCTTCATTGAAATGGAGTTCACGATGCCTTTGCCCTGAATACACTTCAGCCCTTTTTCGATGACCTCCCATTTGGAAGAGTCGATCATGATCGGCACACGGGCGATATCCGGCTCACCGGCAATCAGGTTAAGGAAACGCACCATCGCGGCTTCGGCATCCAGCATCCCTTCATCCATGTTGATGTCGATGATCTGCGCGCCGCTTTCCACCTGCTGGCGCGCCACATCCAGCGCCTCGGCATATTTTTCTTCTTTAATCAGCCGCTTGAACCGTGCCGAGCCGGTGACGTTGGTGCGTTCCCCCACGTTCACAAACAGGGTGTTGGCATCGATGGTCAGCGGCTCCAGGCCCGCCAGGCGGCAGGCGACCGGGATGTCAGGCAACGGGCGCGGGGCAACGCCCTCGACCACGCGCGCAATGGCAGCGATGTGCTGGGGCGTGGTGCCGCAGCAGCCGCCGACAATGTTAAGGAAACCAGCGCGCGCCCACTCACCAATCTGGGCCGCCATCTCGTCAGCGCCCAGATCATACTCGCCAAAGGCGTTGGGCAGCCCGGCATTCGGGTGGGCCGTCACGTAGCATTCGGCAATGCGCGATAACTCCTGCACATACTGACGCAACTCGTCCGGCCCCAGCGCACAGTTAAGGCCAAAAGAGAGCGGCCGCACGTGGCGCAGCGAGTTATAGAACGCTTCGGTGGTCTGCCCGGAGAGCGTGCGCCCGGAAGCATCGGTGATGGTGCCGGAAATCATGACCGGCAGTTCGACGCCCAGCGCCTCGAATTCGCTTTCCACGGCAAAGGTTGCGGCTTTGGCATTCAGGGTGTCGAACACCGTTTCGATCATGATCAGGTCGGCCCCGCCCTCAATCAGCGCCCGGGTGGATTCCCGGTAGGCCTCCACCAACTGATCAAACGAGATATTGCGGAAAGCAGGGTCGTTAACGTCAGGGGAAATGGATGCCGTCCGGTTGGTCGGGCCGAGTACCCCGGCCACGTAGCGCGGCTTCTCCGGGGTGCGTGCCGTCCACTCATCGGCGCAGATCCGCGCCAGCCGGGCGGCTTCGTAGTTAATCTCCGCAGAGAGCGATGCCATGTGGTAATCGGCCATCGCGATCGGTGTGGCGTTAAAGGTATTGGTTTCGAGGATGTCCGCCCCGGCTTCCAGGTAGCCGTAATGGATGGCAGTAATCACTTCCGGCCGGGTCAGTACCAGCAGGTCGTTGTTTCCTTTCAGGTCACTTTGCCAGTGCGCAAACCGCTCGCCCCGGTAATCCGCCTCTTCCAGCCGGTAACTCTGGATCATGGTGCCCATGCCGCCATCCAACACCAAAATACGTTGGGCAAGCTGCGAACGCAGCGCTTCTGCTCGATTTGTCACTCTGTTTCAACCCTTACCTTTTACCGGGCGGCCGGCCCGGCACCTGTATGCGATGGCGCACCTGACGACGTGCTGAAAAATCAGACAACCGCCATCCTAACACAAGTTTTTCAGCCGCCCCCATGCGCCATATTGAGACTTTTTCAGTTATGCCGATTAACTCATCGGATGAGCAAACCCTGGGCTTGTCCGCCATACTGATTAAATGAAAACCACTTCCACATTTTCTCTTTCGCACCCTTTATAAAGGATTTCGCCATGGTCACGTCTTCCCCTGCCAAACGCGGTAAAAAGCCCCGCGCTGCGGCCTCCGCCCCTGCGGCTACCGGCCAGGTACAGTCTCTGACGCGCGGGCTTACCCTGCTGGAATATATTGCCGCGTCACACGGCAGCGTGGCGTTGACTGACCTCGCCCAGCAGGCCGGGTTGCCGAACTCCACCACCCACCGTTTGCTGACCACCATGCAGCAACAGGGGTTTGTGCGGCAGGTGGGCGACCTGGGGTTGTGGACCATTGGCGCACACGCCTTTGTGGTCGGCAGCAGTTTCTTGCAGAGCCGCAACCTGCTGGCGATGGTGCACCCGGTGCTGCGCCGGTTGATGGAAGAGTCCGGCGAGACGGTAAATCTGGCGGTGTTCGACCACAGCGATTCCCAGGTCATCATCATCGACCAGGTGCAATGCAACGCACTGATGCGTATGTCCGCGCCGATTGGCGGCAAACTGCCGCTGCACGCCTCCGGGGCCGGGAAGGCGTTCCTTTCCACCCTGCCGGAAGAAAGGGTCGTGGCGCTGTTGCACAAAACCGGCCTGCACAGCTATACGCCGCGCACGCTGACCGCCCCCGCTAAGTTGCGGCAAGCGCTGGAAGAGACCCGCAAACGGGGTTATTCATTTGATGATGAAGAACATGCGCTTGGCCTGCGCTGCGTCGCCGCCTGCATTTTTGATGAGCACCAGGACGCCTACGCGGCGATCTCCCTTTCCGGGCCGGTTTCCCGCATCACAGATGACCGCGTGACGGAACTGGGCGCGCTGGTTATCCACGCGGCTAAAGAGGTGACGCAGGCTTACGGCGGCACGCGCAGCTGATTCTCCGGTAAACGCTGGCTGAAGCGCCGGCAGCGGCGATAGGCAAAGACATCCTCAATATGGCCGCGGCGGATCCGCTGTTGCAGGCTCCGCCAGTACTCTGCGCTGAACAGGTCGTTATGCAGCTCTTCAAACAGTGCCCGGATGCGGCGATCCCCGCAGAGGAAATGGCGGAACTCCTCTGGGAAGACATCGTTGGGCGCGACGCTGTACCAGGGCTCCGCTGACAGCTCATCCTCGGGATAGCGCGCAGCGGGGATATCACGGAAGTTGACCTCCGTCATGTAGCAGATTTCGTCGTAGTCATAAAACACCACGCGCGCATGGCGGGTGACGCCAAAATTCTTGAACAGCATGTCACCGGGGAAAATATTGGCGGCCGCCAACTGTTTGATGGCGTTACCGTACTCCTCAATCGCCGCGCGCTGCTGCGCCTCATCCGCCTCGGCCAGGTAGAGGTTCAGCGGCATCATCCGCCGCTCCATATAGAGATGGCGTATCAGCAGTTTATCACCTTGATCTTCCAGCTTTTCCGGCACCTCCCGCCATAGCTCTGCCAGTAAAGCGGGAGCGATGGCCTGTTTGTCGATGACAAAATTCTCATATTCCTGGGTGTCTGCCATGCGGCCGACCCGGTCGTGCTCCTTTACCAACTGGTAACAGGCACGCACCCGCGCGGCGCTGACCTCTTTTTGCGGGGCAAAGTTGTCTTTAATAACTTTAAACACCCGGTCAAACGAGGGCAGTGTAAACACCAGCATCACCATGCCGCGCACGCCGGGCGCGATAATGAACTGTTCGTCATGCCGGGCCATAAACGCCAGGTATTCACGGTAATACTCTGTTTTTCCGTGCTTCTGGCAGCCAATCGCCATGTAAAGTTCGGCAGTCGTTTTACCGGGCAGAATTTCCCGCAGCCACTCCACCAGCGCCGCCGGAAACGGGGCATACACCATAAAATAGGCACGGGCAAAGCCAAACACGATGCTTGCGTCATCCTGCCCGGTCAGGCAGGTGTCGACAAACAACGCGCCCTCGTCACTCTGATGAAGCGGCAGCAGGAAAGGTGCAACCTCGCCCGCCAGCCGGATTTTGCCGACCAGCCATGCCGCTTTATTACGGTAAAAAAGCTCATTGGCTATCTCAAACTGTGCCTCCGCCAGCGCCGGGGTGCCAAACTGTTGCCACAGTACCCGCTCAATGGCCCGGACGTCCCGCGGCAGATCCTCCCACGGCAGGCGCAACGGCAGATCGCTGAGCAGGGTGTGCAGCATGGCGGCGATGCCCTGCACCGGCCTGACAGGGCGAGCCAACGGCCGGGGAACATGATGGAAGGGGGCCGGGGGCTGTGAACTGAAGATAAACAGTTTGTCCGGGGTTAAATCCCGGTGATGGAAAAGGCGGCAGTAGACAGAATTAAAGAAGCTTTCTGCAATTTCATAGCGGGGGTAGTCCGGCAGCAGCCCGGTGTAAATTGTTTTGATACGGCTGATAAAGGCGGCGTCATGCATGCGCGGCCCGGTGATGCAGGTCAGTTGTTCCACCACCAGGCCGACGTGATGATCATACAGATGAATGCGCTGTTTCATCGCCTGTTGCACGGCGGGCCAGTCCGCCTGTTCAAACCGTTGCTGCGCCCCGGCAGTGATCTCCAGAAAGCGGCCATACTGCGCATCAAACCCCTGAAGGATGGTATGCGCAATCAGGGTTTCCATTGCCTCTGCCATCATTGCCTCCTTGAACACGGAGGGCGGCCGCCCGCCCTCGTGCACCTCAGAATTGCTGTTCTTCTGTGGAGCCGGTCAATGCCGTGACCGACGAACTGCCGCCCTGAATCACCGTAGTGACTTTGTCGAAATACCCGGTGCCGACCTCCTGCTGGTGGGAAGCAAAGGTATAGCCGCGCTGGCCGGCCTCAAACTCCGGCTGCTGCACTTTATCGACGTAATGCTTCATGCCTTCACCCTGCGCATAGGCATGGGCCAAATCGAACATGTTGAACCACATGCTGTGGATGCCCGCCAGGGTAATGAACTGATAGACGTACCCCATCTCCGCCAGCGCATCCTGGAAGCGGGCGATGGTGGCGTCATCCAGATTTTTCTTCCAGTTGAAGGAGGGAGAGCAGTTGTACGCCAGCAGTTTACCGGGGAAACGGGCATGAATAGCCTCCGCAAATTCACGGGCGGCGGCGAGATCCGGCGTGGAGGTTTCGCACCACACCAGATCGGCATAAGGCGCATACGCCAGGCCCCGGCTGATGGCCTGTTCAATACCGGCGCGGGTGCAGAAAAAGCCCTCCGGCGTGCGTTTCCCGGTCAGGAACCGGCTGTCTTCAGGATCACAATCCGAGGTCAGCAGATCGGCGGCGTCCGCATCCGTGCGCGCCACCACCAGCGTCGGCACGCCCAACACATCTGCGGCCAGCCTTGCCGCGACCAGCTTCTGCACCGCTTCTTTCGTCGGCACCAGGACTTTGCCGCCCATATGGCCGCATTTTTTCACAGCAGCCAGCTGATCCTCAAAATGCACCGCCGCCGCTCCCGCTTCGATCATGGCTTTCATCAGTTCAAACGCGTTCAGCACCCCGCCGAAACCGGCCTCCGCATCGGCAACGATCGGCAGAAAATAGTCGGTGTAGCTGCGATCTCCCGGGCCGATGCCCTTCGCCCATTGGATCTGATCCGCACGGCGAAACGTGTTATTAATGCGCTTCACCACAGCCGGTACGGAATCTACCGGATAGAGAGACTGATCGGGATACATGGCAGAAGCGCTGTTGGCGTCTGCCGCAACCTGCCAGCCTGAGAGATAGATAGCTTCCAGCCCGGCTTTGGCCTGTTGCAATGCCTGCCCGCCGGTGAGAGCGCCGAGGCAGTTGACGTACCCTTTGCGCGCGTCGCCGTGCAGTAACTTCCACAATTTTTCAGCGCCTAATTGCGCCAGCGTACAGGCTGGGTTCACTGAGCCTCGCAGGGCGATCACCTCTTCAGCCTGATAAGGGCGGGTGATGCCGTCCCAGCGCGGGGTTTTCCACTGCTGTTCAAGGGCAGAGATCTGTTGGTGACGGGAGAGAGTCATAGCGGCGATCCTTTATCAATAAGGGCGGGTTCAGGCCAGCAGCGCGTAGCCGGGCAGCGTCAGGAAATCGACCAGTTCATCCTGGGTGGTGATACGTTCCATCAGTTGTGCGGCTTCAGGAAAACGGCCGCGATTGAAACGTTCTTCACCCAGCTCTTGTTGGATCCGGTGTAACTCTTCAGCCAGCATCTGCCGGAACAACTCGCGGGTCACAGGACGGCCGTCACTGAGGCTTTTCTGGTGATGAATCCACTGCCAGATGGACGTGCGGGAAATTTCCGCGGTGGCAGCGTCCTCCATCAGGCCGTAAATCGGCACACAGCCATTGCCGCCAATCCATGCCTCAATGTATTGCACCGCCACGCGGATATTGGCGCGCATCCCCTCCTCTGTGCGTTCACCGGCGCAGGGAGCCAGCAGTTCGTCAGCAGTGATGGGCGCATCCTGTTCGCGCAACACATCAAGCTGGTTACGCCGCTCCCCTAAGGCATGATCAAACACTGCGTTCACCGTTTCGGCCAGGCCGGGATGGGCAATCCAGGTGCCGTCATGGCCATTGGCGGCTTCCCGCTCTTTATCTGCTTTAACGCGTTGGAGCACCGCGGCATTACGCTCAGGGTCTTTGCTCGGGATAAAGGCTGCCATCCCGCCCATCGCAAAGGCACCACGACGGTGGCAGGTTTTAATCAACAACCGTGAATAGGCATCGAGGAAAGGTTGGTCCATCGTTACGGACTGGCGATCCGGCAATACGCGGTCGCTATGATTTTTCAATGTTTTGATATAACTGAAGATGTAATCCCAGCGGCCACAATTAAGCCCGACGATGTGATCACGCAGGTGGTAGAGGATCTCATCCATCTGGAATACGGCCGGCAGCGTCTCAATTAATACCGTGGCTTTAATGGTGCCGCGCGGCAGAGAAAAGCGATCCTCAGTGGTGCTGAATACCTGACCCCACCAGGCTGCTTCCTGCCAGGATTGCAGTTTTGGCAGGTAAAAATAGGGGCCGCTGCCCTTCGCCAGTAATGCCTGATAGTTATGGAAAAAGTAGAGGGCAAAATCAAACAACCCGCCGGGAATCGCTTCCCCCTGCCACTGCACATGCTTTTCCGGCAAATGCAGCCCCCGTACCCGGCACACCAATACCGCAGGAGCAGGCTTAAGCTGATAAATTTTCCCGCTTTCGTGGGTATAAGAGATCGTCCCGTTAACGGCATCACGTAATGCTATCTGCCCTTCAATGACTTTTTGCCAATCCGGTGCCAGTGAATCTTCAAAATCCGCCATAAAGACATTCACATCAGCATTTAACGCGTTGATTACCATCTTCCGCTCGACCGGCCCGGTAATTTCAACCCGGCGATCCTGCAAATCCTGAGGAATGCCGCGGATTGACCACTCACTCTGTCTAATGGAAAGTGTTTCCGGAATGAAACTCGGAAGCGTACCGGCGTCAATCTGTTGCTGCCAGGCGTGGCGCGCCTTCAGCAGCTGATTCCGGTGGGGAGTAAATTCGCTGACCAGATCAGTCACAAACCGGATTGCCGGCTCCGTCAGTATCGCCTTTTCATGGCCATTAAAAGGCTGCGTAAAGCTAAGTGGCGGGCTTAAGGTGGGTTGATTCATCACGTTCTCCTGCACATAAGTCAAACAGATCACTGAGACATACGTTCTGGGACAGCAAACCCGATCGTGTGATTGCCGGACGATCCTCATTGAGGTGGTCAATATTACGCCGGTAACACTGAGCATAATTCATACACCGAAAAAATCAAAAACGATTTCCATTTTATTTATTAATGTTGAGAAGGGCCTTTTAAAGCAAAAGGTTAGAGCTGTGAAATTTTCATCGTGATTAAGAAGTGGATCTCAAAAAAGAAGCGAAGGACGCCACGAAGCTAAGGCAGTGCCGGGGGAGGATCAAAGAGAGGGGGAACAATGCAGACGGCAGCCTGTCGGCTGCCGTAGGGGAAAGATTAATCCAACGTAGGGTTCATCTGACGCAGATCAAACGGGGTGATCTGGTAAACGTAGTAGTTCAGCCAATTGGAGAATAACAGGTGCCCGTGGCTGCGCCAGCTCGCTTTCGGTGGCAAATCAGGGTTGTCCTGAGGGAAATAGTTCACCGGCAACGTAGGTTCAAGACCGGCAGCAGCATCACGCAAGTATTCCCCGCCTAATGTGCCGGCATCATATTCTGGATGGCCGGTGACAAACGCCATGCGCTTATCTTTCGTCGCAAACAGGTAGGGCCCCGCTTCCTCCGACTCCGCCAGGATATCCAGATCCGGCAATGCATGCAGCACGTCAGCTGGAAAATCGGCATAACGGGAGTGAGGTGCCAGGAAAGTTTCATCAAACCCGCGCGTCAGCAAAGCATGTGGCCGCAGTGTCTGATGCTGATAGACACCGGATAGCTTTACTTCACGGGTCATTTTTGGCACACCATACAGCACATTCAATGCAGCCTGCACCGCCCAACAGACAAATAATGTCGAGGTGACGTGCTCTTTTGCCCAATGCACAATGCGTTCGATCTGCGGCCAATAAGCGACATCATTAAAATCAACCAACCCTAATGGCGCGCCGGTCACAATCAGGCCGTCAAAGTTCTCGTGTTTAATATCTTCAAAATCACAGTAGAAGTTATTGAGATGCTCAGCCGGAGTGTTTTTGGACTCACGGCTGTCGATCCGCAGTAATTGAATGTCGATCTGTAATGGCGAGTTTGAAAGCAGCCGAAGAAACTGGTTCTCAGTTTCGATCTTTTTCGGCATCAGATTAAGTACCAGAACCTTCAAAGGACGGATCTCTTGTGTCTTCGCACGGGAAGATGTCATGACAAAGACATTCTCTTCACGCAAAAAATTCACGGCTGGCAACTCATCCGGCACCCGAATCGGCATAGCTCATATCCTCACAGCATACGTTTAAACGTTTAGACTTCTAGATGCCCGAAGATAGCGGGTTCTGCCCGACTTGTCGAGTCTTCATGCAATAGATGAAAATGTTTCACTGCCCTGCGCATAAGCCCGGCGCATTGAGGGTCATATTACGCGCAGATTGGTCGGGCAATGTGGGAAAGTGAGTATGAAAGTTCGTATTAGGGGCTAAACAAAGGCGTGGAAAGTGATTAAAACATAAAAGTGGGGGATAAATGACAGAAAAAGAAAAAGCCTCATGCTTTCGCATGAGGCTTCATCTCTGTTTGATGCCTGGCAGTTCCCTACTCTCGCATGGGGAGACCCCACACTACCATCGGCGCTACGGCGTTTCACTTCTGAGTTCGGCATGGGGTCAGGTGGGACCACCGCGCTAGTGCCGCCAGGCAAATTCTTTATTTGCCGAACTCTAACCGCTAAAAACTGGTGCTGATACCCAGAGTCGAACTGGGGACCTCACCCTTACCAAGGGTGCGCTCTACCAACTGAGCCATATCAGCACACTAAATTTGATGCCTGGCAGTTCCCTACTCTCGCATGGGGAGACCCCACACTACCATCGGCGCTACGGCGTTTCACTTCTG
>NZ_PJZI01000032.1 GCF_002858805.1 Chimaeribacter arupi | reverse complement strand
CGAATCCTAATACCGTGCAGCCTTCATTAATGGCCGTGACACCCTCATCCACCGAACGCATTCCGTGTTTGGCTTTACGCCTCTTTTTGCAGATGCTTGCGGGTGCCCAGCTTCTTCCATTGCCGGTCGATGGCGAAAATCGTGGTCACCGCCGGGTGCGCGGCCAGCATGTCGCGCGTCTCCTGATACAGCAGCACATCAATCTCTGCCGCCGGGTAATGCTGATGCAGCGTATTGATGACCGGTGTGGTCAGTAACATATCGCCGTGGTGGCGCAGTTTGATGATCAGAATGCGCCGGGCGGGGGCGTTGGAGAAGTGGACTGCCGCGTTGTTCATAGTGATCGCTATTCAGGGGGCCAACGGGTGATTCTAAATGACCCCCCGCCATGTGGCTACACTTCAAGGCGTTATGCCGCGTCACAAAACGGGCGCGGTCACCTTTTCGGCGGCCGTGACGGCACATAATGCCATTTGCTCTGCGCCGCCCGCCTGCGTAACATGTTTCACTCCGCATTAACCGGGCTTAACTTTTATGTCAACACCTGCATTCCTCATCACCATCGATACCGAAGGCGATAATCTGTGGCAGAACCACGATCGGATCACCACCGAGAACACCCACTATTTGCCGCGTTTTCAGGCCCTGTGTGAGAAGTACGGCTTCAAGCCGGTCTACCTCACCAACTATGAGATGGCGATGGATGCAGAGTATGTGGCCTTTGCGCGTGACGTGATTGCCCGCGGCCAGGGTGAAGTGGGGATGCACCTCCACGCCTGGAACAGCCCGCCGGTGATCGCCCTGACAGACGATGACTGGCGCCATAAGCCCTACCTGATTGAGTACCCGGCTGACCAGATCCGCGCCAAAGTCGACCACATGACCAAACTGCTGGAAGACGCCTTCCAGACCAAAATGCGCAGCCACCGCGCCGGGCGCTGGGCGTTCAATGAGTATTACGCCTCGCTGCTGCTAGAGTATGGCTACCAGGTGGACTGCTCGGTCACGCCGCGTGTGAACTGGCGCTTCTCCCCCGGTGACCCGGCCGGGCAGGGCGGCAGCGATTACCGCCATTTCCCGGACGCTGCCTATTTTATCGATCCGCACAATATCGCCCGCGCCGGGAATTCGACGCTGCTGGAAGTGCCGATGAGCATCCAGTACAAACACTCCGGCCTGATGAACAGCATCAAGCAGGGCTATGACGCCCTGCGCGGCAAACAGCGTTCGCCGTCCGTGCATTGGTTGCGCCCTTCCGGCGGCAATCTGGCCACCATGAAATCGGTGGTGGAGCGCACGCTGGCGGCGGGCAGTGACTACGTGGAATTTATGCTGCACTCCTCCGAATTCATGCCGGGCGGCAGCCCGACCTTCAAAAACCAGGAAGAGATTGAAGGGTTGTACCGCGATCTGGACGCGCTGTTCAGCTGGCTGAGTGAGCGCACGCGCGGCATGACGCTGGCCGAGTATTACGACGCGACCCTGGCGAAACGGGCGTCCGGCAGCAAGGTGGCGGCGAACTGATCATGGCTAAGAAATGGAAAACCGCGCTGACTAACGCGTTCTTACGCGGTTATGTGGCGCTGACGCGCCGGTTGCAGGACCCGCGCACGCTGGATGCACAGCAGGAGTTCCGCAGCATTGTCATCTATTCCACCACAGCGCTGGGCGATCTGATGTTCAATACCCCCGCGATCCGGGCGGTGAAGCAGCGCTACCCGAAGGCGTTTATTACGCTGGTTTCCAGTGAGAAAAACCGCGGGCTGGTGGCGGAGAGCGACTATTTCGACGACGTGGTCTACTGGGATGAAAAAGTCAGGGATCTGTTCAGTGTGGTGGGGCAGTTGCGCCGCCGCCAGCCGGAACTGGCGATTATCCTGCACGCCAAACCCCCCTATGATGTGCTGAGCGCGGTGCTGGCCGGGTGCCGTTATATCCTGAAGGATATTTACGGCGGCAAGCCGTGCGGGCTGGAGCGGTGGCTGGCGAACCCGTTTGTGCGCTACAACGGCCACCTGATCCAGCGCAAGCTTGACCTGGTGGCGCGGCTGGGGTGCGATGCCGGTAATACTGACATGGCGATCCCGGTGCCGTTCCCGCTGTTGGAGAAAGCGCCGGGCAAAATCCAGATCGGTTTCCAGATGGGCGCATCCGGGCAGTTGCGTTGCTGGCCGGTGCCGCACTTTATCGCCCTGGCAAAACGGCTGCTGGCGCTGGGGCCGGCGTATCAGATTGTGTTGATCGGGACCCGCAAAGAGGCGGCGCTGGAGCGTGAGTTTCTGGCGGGCATGACGGCGCAGGAGTTGCAGCAGGTGGTCAGCCACATCGACAAAACCGGGCTGAAGGCGCTGCTCGGCATCATGAATAATATGGATGTGATGGTGACCGGCGACACCGGGCCGCTGCATCTGGCGATTGCGCTGAAAACGCCGACGGTCAGCCTGTTTGTCACCGCAAACCCGGCCCACACCGGCCCCTACCAGGACCCGGCGCTGCACCGGGTGATCCAGGTGCCGCTGACCACCAAAAACCTGACGCCGGAACAGTTACGCCAGCCGCTCTGCATCATCAGCGCGGACGAGGTGTTTGAACGGGTCGTTGAGTTGTTGCCGAAGAGATAACGGTTACCGGGGCGCTGACGCGCCCCGGTGACGCCGGGCAGAGGGATTAGCTTTTAGGGAAAAGCGCGCGTACCGGCCAGTTTTGCGTCATCACCACCGCAAACGGGAACCAGAACAGGTACCAGAACTCCGCCGGGTTGCCGATGTTAAACATCCCTTGTGAGACATAGAAAATCAGCATAAAGATAAACAGCGATGCCTCCAGCCGCCGCCCTTCACGCACGCACCGTAACGCCTGCTTCGCCCCATACCCTATCAGCAGCAGCATCGTGATAAACCCAACCAGCCCACCCTTCAGCAAGGCGCCGAGGTAAAGGCTGTGGGTCGTCGTGATGTACTCGCCGCTGTAGTTGGTAAAGCTCAGTTGGTGGTCAAAGCCATAACCAAAGAGCGGCGCCGCGCCAATCAGCTCAAGTGAATGCTGCCAGATGCTCAGCCGCAGGTAGACCTGCACTGCCAGCGCCTCAAAGCGCGCAATCATCACCTCGCCCAGCCCGCTGTAGGCAAAAAATGCCCCCAGCACCAGCAGCGCGGCACCGCACCACAGCAGGTTACGGCGGGTAAACAGGCCGAGGTGTGAGGTCATCACCAGGGCCAGCATCAGCGCAATGGCCGGGCCGCGGCTCTGGGTCAGCAACAGGGCGATAAACAGCAGCAGCGGCAACAGCAGCACGATGCGGCGCTGGGTGTCGCGGAAGACCATCAGCGAGAGGATAATGCCGATGGCGAAATACCCGCCGACATCAATCACATTGTCCGGCCCTGGGCTTTTCAGCGTCATCAACCGGTTGGTCAGGATATTATGGTGATCGACCCCCATCAAAAACAGCGCCAGTACGGCGAAGCCGCAGCAGATCGCCAGGTAAATCGCCGGGCGGTAACGGCTGTTCAGCACCGTGACCAGCATCGCCAGAAACGTCAGCAGGTAAATGCTGTGCGTCAGGGTCGATTCAATGTTCAGCGGGTGTGCTGTCCAGAGGTTGCTGAGCGCGTAATAAACCAGATAGAGCGCGGCCAGCTTCAGCCCGGTCATCAGGTGGCTGTTGGCCAGGAGATGCCGCCGGAACAGCGGGCGGCGCCACAGCAACACTAAGAAGCAGACGGCCGACAGATGGAACAGGTTGGTGACGCGGGTGTAGCCACAAAAAATGGCGCTGAAAAACAGAAACAGGGAGAAAAACGTAAACCAGAGCCGCTCAAGGGAGAGGCGCTCAGTTAAAAATGGCATGGTAATCGGCCTTTTCAAAAATAGACTCATCAATCGCGCTGTGTGGGGAAAGGTTGACCACCCGCACCGGCTGCCTGCGCAGGATGTCACCGGCATGGCGCAGGGACGGCATCACCAGCCCCGTCAGGCTGTCAGCCAGGTAGGAAGGCTGTTTATTCTCTTCCGTTTCATAAAAGCGCGGCTGGTGGAAATTATTCATATCCAGGCCAAGAATGAATATCTCATCGAATCCCAAATACGCGGCAATCTGCAACGCCCAGTACACCACCGTACCGGCATCAAAAATGCCGTGGCGGATGTCGGTGGTGAAACCGATGTCCGGCCGGTCCGGCGCGAAATGGGCGCAGGGGTACCCCGCATAGGCGGATTGCAACGCCGGTGCCTCAATTTTGGGCTGGTAGATTTTAAAGGCGGCGTCTTCAATCAGCGCCAGTTTGCACCTCACCGCCGCCAGCCCGTGCCGGTCGAGGATGCGCGCAATACCGTGGGCGGTGGTAAACAGCGTCAGTGACGGATCACGGATAATCTCCGCAATCACCTCACGTTTCTGGTCATAAAAGCCCATGTCCACCACCACATAGAACCGGAACCCGACCTGCTGTTGCAGGAACCAGGCGCCGTTCACCCCCATCGCCGGCAGTGGGGAGGGGGTTTTAAAGCAGATGGTTTTCACCGAGGGGCCGGTGGCCGTCAGCAGCAGCGGGCCGTGGCAACTGCCGCGCAATGCCGACAGGTCGGCCAGCGGGATCTGTTGGCCTTTATAACGCAGTGACGCGATCTCCCCGGTGGGCGCCCGGCCAATCTTCATATAGGGCCAGAGATTTTCATTGTGGCGGAAGGGGCGGGTATGCGTGTAACGGTAGATCTGTTTAAAGAGGCTGCCCACTGATCAACTGCTCCGTTTCAAGACATTGGTACACCTGCGCGGCGCTGATGTCCGCCATGCTGTTGCCGCTCGCGGGGCGGCAGGCGATCTGGTTCTGCCCATAGCCGCCAATCAGCCCTGGGTCGGTCGGGCCGTAAAGCGTGATGTTGGGCCTGTCCAGCGCGGCGGTCAGGTGGCTGAGGCCGGTATCCACCGACACCACGGCTTTCGCCCCGGCCAGCACTTTCGCCACGTTTTCCAGCGTCAGCTTCGGCAGCACTTCCACATGCCCAAACCCGGCGGCCAGCCGCTGCGCGCGCTGGTGCTCATGCTCTGCGCCCCACGGCAATTTGATGCGCAGCCCGGTCGGTGCCACCTGCGCAATCAGTGCGCGCCAGTTTTCTTCCGGCCAGTGTTTGTCATCACGGGTGGTGGCGTGCAGAAACACCAGATAGCGCCCGGCATCGGCCGGCTGGTCACGCAGGAAGCGGGCGGCAATCGCGTAGTCGCCCTGGGTGTCCGGTTTCGGGTAGCCCAGGCTTTTGGCAAACAGCTCACGCGTCCGCTCCACGGCGTGCTGGCGCTTGTCGATGTCATGGCGATGGTTGAAGAACCAGCTGGCAAACGGCTCGCGGGCGCTGGCCACATCCTGCCCGTGTTTCTCGCCCCTGGCGAGCCGGGTAATCAGCGCCGCGCTTTTCATCAGCCCCTGGGCATCAATCACCACATCATACCGGCGGCTCTGAAGTTCACGCTTGAAATCACAACGTTGCTGGCGCGTCTCCGCGCCAAACCAGTTTTTGCGCCAGCGGCGGATAGCCACCGGGATCACCCGGTCAACCGCCGGGTGCCAGGCAGGGATCTGGCTGAAGGACTCTTCAACCACCCAGTCAAACTGAATGCCGGGAAGGGCCTGCATGGCATCAGTCAGGGCCGGAAGCGTATGCAGCACGTCCCCCATGGATGAGGTTTTCACAATCAAAACGTGCATTAACTCTCCTTGCCCGAAGCGAGCAGGGTGTTTAACTCAGTAAAGACCTGTTCAGGCGTAATATCGATCAAACTCTGGTGATAGCCCTGATCGGCGTCCCCTTTGCGTACCTTGTGGTAGCCGGTGATCAGGCGGATAACCCTGGCCTGATGGGAGAGCGGCGGGGTGAAATCCGGGCTGCTGGGGCCGTAAAGCGCCACCAGCGGGCGGTTGAGGGCCGCGGCCACATGCATCAGGCCGGAGTCATTGCTCACCACCGCGCGGCAGGCGGCGATCAGCACCACGGCCTGATCCAGCTGGGTTTTGCCCGCCAGGTTCAGGCAGTGCGCGCGGCCCTGCTCCGTCAGCGCGGCGCGGATCTCCTCCCCGGCGGCGTGATCTTTGGCGGAACCGAACAACACCACCTGATACCCCTGCGCCACCAGAATCTCTGCCAGCGCGGCGTAATGGTAGTGCGGCCAGCGTTTGGCCGGGCCGAATTCAGCGCCGGGGCAGAAGCCAATTACCGGGCGGTCAGCCTGGATGCCAAACGCCGCGGTGGTGTCGGCAATCTCCCGATCGGCTACCGCCAGTTGCGGCCAGAGCAGCGGCTGCGCCAGATCTTTCCAGCTATGGACGTGCTTGCGCTCATAGGCCAGCGCCACATAACGCTGCACCATCAGCGGGAAGGCGGCTTTATCCAGCGTGCGGATGTCATTCAGCAGGCCGTAGCGCATCTCACCGCGCCAGCCGGTACGTTGCGGAATGTTGGCAAAAAACGGCACCAGGGCGGATTTGAACGAGTTCGGCAGCACATAGGCGCGTTCATAGCGCTTTTCACGCAGCGCCACGCCCAGGCGGCGGCGCTCGCCCAGTGCCAGTGCGCCATGCCCCAGCGGCATCGCCAGCGCCTCATTCACTTCCGGCATCCGGTCGAGCAGCGGACGGCACCATGCGGGTGCCATCACATCAATCTCGGCAGAGGGCGTCACGGCCTTCAGGGTACGGTAAAGGCTTTGCGACATCATCATGTCGCCTACCCAGGAGGGGCCGATAACCAGGATTTTCATACCGCTTCAGTTCCTTATGGCGGGGGCTCAGACCGCGCGGTTCAGCCAGGCCATGTATTCAGCCACACCTTCTGCCACGGTTTTGAACGGTTTGTCATACCCGGCGGCGCGCAGGTTGGTCAGGTCAGCCTGGGTGAATGCCTGGTAGCGGCCTTTCAGTTTTTCCGGGAACGGGATGTACTCAACGCCCGCGCTGTTGTGGTGTTTCACCACCGCGTCAGCCACCGCCTGGAAGGATTCGGCACGGCCGGTGCCGCAGTTGAAGATGCCGGACACGCCGTTCTGCCAGAACCACAGGTTCACTGCGGCCACGTCGCCGACGTAGATGAAGTCACGCTGGAAGCCTTCGCTGCCTTCGAACAGCTTCGGCGCTTCACCGGCGTTGATCTGGTTATTCAGGTGGAACGCCACGCTCGCCATGCTGCCTTTATGGCCTTCACGCGGGCCGTAGACGTTGAAGTAACGGAAACCACAGATCTGCGACTCCGCGTGTGGCAGGATTTCACGCACATACTGGTCAAACAGGAACTTGGAGTAGCCGTAAACGTTCAGCGGCTGCTCGTACTGGCGCTCTTCAATAAAGTTGCCGTCACGGCCGCCGTAGGTTGCGGCAGACGAGGCGTAAAGGAACGGGATTTCGCGGTCAAGGCAGAAGTGCAGGAGGTCTTTTGAATACTGATAGTTGTTGTCCATCATGTACTTGCCGTCCCACTCGGTGGTGGAGGAGCAGGCACCTTCGTGGAACACCGCTTCGATGTCACCCAGATCATCCCCGGCGACGATGCTGGCGATAAAATCTTCTTTATCCGCATAGTCGGCGATGTCCAGATCCACCAGGTTCGCGAACTTGGTGCCGTCTTTCAGGTTGTCCACCACCAGAATGTCCCGGTACCCCATATCATTCAGGGATTTAACGATGTTGCTGCCGATAAAACCAGCGCCGCCAGTGACAATAATCATGGGGTTTACCTTTATTCAACTTGCCGGTGGAGCACCATGCCCCACGCTATAATGGGCAATATCATAGCACTTCACTTCCTGGCTGGCAGCGGGAAGCGGCTGAATATCCCTGATTGCCCACGTGAAGATCATTGAGTGGCGTGATATATGCTGCAAAAGTGACATTTCATCCCCGCTCTGCATCGTCAACCCGCCTGGCTGCCAGTAATATCTTTCGCGAAATGACCTATCCCGGAGATAACAGCATGTCGATGTCCTTCTACCAGCAGTTGGAAGACCAGCTTGAGGCCGCGCGCGCCGAGGGGCTGTATAAGACCGAACGGATTATTACCTCCGCCCAGCAGGCTGAAATTGCCCTGGCGGACGGCAAGCAGGTGATTAACTTCTGTGCCAATAACTATCTGGGGCTGGCGAACCACCCGGACCTGATTGCGGCGGCCACGGCCGGCATGGAGAAACACGGTTTCGGCATGGCCTCGGTACGTTTTATCTGCGGCACACAGGATCTGCACAAGGCGCTGGAGCAGCGGCTGGCGGCGTTCCTCGGCATGGAAGATGCCATTCTCTACTCCTCCTGTTTCGATGCCAACGGCGGGCTGTTTGAAACCCTGCTGGGGCCGGAAGATGCAGTGATTTCCGACGCGCTGAACCATGCCTCCATCATCGACGGCGTGCGGCTGTGCAAGGCGAAGCGTTACCGCTACGCCAACAATGACATGGCAGAACTGCGCGAACGGCTGACGCAGGCCACGGCGGAAGGCGCGCGCCACATCCTGATCGCCACCGACGGCGTGTTCTCGATGGACGGCGTGATCGCCAACCTGAACGGCGTGTGCGATCTGGCGGAGGAGTTCAACGCGCTGGTGATGGTGGATGACTCGCATGCGGTCGGGTTTGTCGGCGAACACGGGCGCGGCACGCCGGAGTACTGCGGGGTGATGGATCGCGTGGACATCATCACCGGCACGCTGGGCAAGGCGCTGGGCGGGGCATCCGGCGGCTATACCGCGGCGCGCAAAGAGGTGGTGGAGTGGCTGCGCCAGCGCTCGCGCCCCTATCTTTTCTCCAACTCCCTGGCGCCGTCGATTGCGGCAGCGTCGATCAAGGTACTGGAGATGCTGGAGCAGGGCGGCGCCCTGCGTGAAAAACTCTGGGCCAACGCAGCGCTGTTCCGCGAAAAAATGACCGCCGCCGGGTTTACCCTGGCCGGGGCCGACCACGCCATTATCCCGGTGATGCTCGGCGAGGCGCGGCTGGCGCAGGAATTCGCCCAGGCGCTGCAACAGGAAGGTATTTACGTCACCGGCTTCTTTTACCCGGTGGTACCGAAAGGGCAGGCGCGCATCCGTACCCAGATGTCCGCGGCGCATACCCCGGAACAGATTGAACATGCCGTGGCGGCGTTTACCCGCATCGGCCGGCAATTGGGCGTTATCGCATAAGGAAGGGCCATGAAAGCATTAGCCAAGCTGAAAGCAGAATCCGGCATCTGGATGACCGATGCGCCGCAGCCCGAAATGGGCCATAACGATCTGCTGATCAAAATCCGTAAAACTGCCATCTGCGGTACGGATGTGCACATCTATAACTGGGATGAATGGTCGCAGAAAACCATCCCGGTGCCGATGGTGGTGGGCCATGAGTATGTGGGTGAAGTGGTGGGGATCGGGCAGGAAGTGCGCGGGTTCAGCCTCGGGGATCGCGTCTCCGGGGAAGGGCATATCACCTGCGGGCACTGCCGTAACTGCCGCGGCGGGCGCACCCATCTCTGCCGCAACGCGGTGGGCGTGGGCGTCAACCGCCCCGGCTGTTTTGCCGAGTATCTGGTGATCCCGGCGTTCAACGCCTTCAAAATCCCGGACAACATCCCGGATGAGCTGGCCGCGATTTTCGACCCGTTCGGCAATGCGGTGCACACGGCGCTCTCGTTTGATCTGGTGGGTGAAGATGTGCTGGTGGCCGGTGCCGGGCCGATCGGCATCATGGCGGCGGCGGTCTGTAAGCACGTCGGCGCGCGCCATGTGGTGATCACCGATGTGAATGAGTACCGGCTCGATCTGGCGCGCAACATGGGCGTCACGCGCGCGGTGAACGTCAGCCGCGAAAACCTCACCGACGTGATGGCGGAGCTGGGCATGACCGAAGGCTTTGATGTCGGGCTGGAGATGTCCGGCGCGCCGCCGGCATTCCGTTCGCTGTTGCAGGCGATGAACCACGGCGGACGCATCGCGTTGCTGGGTATCCCGCCGTCTGAGATGTCGATCGACTGGAACCAGGTGATCTTCAAAGGGCTGTTTATCAAAGGGATCTACGGCCGTGAGATGTTCGAGACCTGGTACAAAATGGCAGCGCTGATCCAGTCCGGCCTCGACCTGACGCCGATCATCACCCACCACTTCCCGATTGATGAATTCCAGCAGGGTTTTGACATTATGCGTTCCGGGCAATCCGGGAAAGTCATCCTGAATTGGGACTAATTCACCCTCTTCTGCCCTGGGTCAATAAACCGGCCTGGGGCGTTTGATCTCCGCTCCGTTGCTCCTTATATAAAGGCGCTTTGCTTTTATTTTACAGGGAGTTCTGAGCATGACGGAGCTGAGTGTTTGTGTCCTCACCTATAATTCCGGTCGATTAATTAAGTCTGTCTTAACCCCATTGTTAACCATTACGGATGATCTGGTGGTGGTGGATTCCGGCAGCACGGATGACACCCTGGCTGTCTGCCGGGAGCTGGGCATCACGCCGCGTTACGCTGAGTATGAAACCCACGGCAGACAGATGAATACCGCCCTCCGGCACACCCGCCACCCCTGGGTGCTGTGTGTGGACAGCGATGAAATCCTCGACCCGATGACCCTGACCTGGCTTACCCACTTTAAGGCCGCCCCGCCACCTGACCCGCACACCGCCTTCCGCCTGTCACGATATTGGTTTGTGATGGGAAAACCGGTCAGAACCCTTTACCCGGTGTCGTCACCTGACTTTCCGGTGCGCCTGTTCCACCGCGAGGTGGTGCATTTCAATGATCGCCCGGTAGACGATGAGGCCACAGGCTTTGCCCGCAGCAAAATCATCCCCGGTGCGGTGCGGCACGACACCTTTTATTCCCTGCATGAAGTCTTTCATAAAGCAAATGGCTACACCACACGGCTGGTGAAATACAAAACCCTCCGGCCTTCGCTGTGGCGTGGTATCGCCAGCGCCATCGGGGCTTTTTTTAAGTGGTATCTGTTCAGCGGGGCGTGGCGGGAGGGGAAAATCGGGGTGGTGACCGGCAGTTATGCGGTGATTTACTCTTTCCTGAAATACCTGAAGGCGTGGTATGCGCACCAACCGGCGGCGTCGCACCGGCATAGCCGGTTCCCCGGCCAGGGGAACCGGGCCGGGGATCAGGTAACCGGGAGGCAACAAAAACAGTAAGCGGCGACCCAGGAAATGCGGCCACCGGAACGCTTGCCTACGGCTGTGCCGCCGGGGCAGGCTGCCCTGCCGGACTCGCCGGACTCGCCGGACTCGCCGGACTCGCCGGACTCGCCGGACTCGCCGGACTCGCCGGACTCGCCGGACTCGCCGCGGAATCCGGCACCAGTTTCAGCGCCTGCCACTGCTGCCACTCGCGCTGAATAAACTGTACGCCCGGCGAGGTAATCAGGCTTTCGCCAATCGCGTTCAGCATCGCATCGGCATAAACCGGTTGCGGTGGCTGTTTCGCCTTGCACTCTTTCACACCCTGGAACGGGTTACGCGGCGCAGGGGCCGGTTTTGGTTTCGGCGCTTTCGGCGGCGGCGCGGCAGGGGTATGGCCGGCAGACGCCGGTTCATTCAGCAAATCACTGGGCCGCACCAGCACAATGTCACCCGGCAGGGCAGGCAGCATCTGCTGGAGCACCCGGATCGTCGCCGGATGCGGGTGGCCGATGGCGATGGCCGAGCCGTTGCGGCGCGCCAGTTGCACCGCGCGTTCAAACTGGCGGCGGATCTCCGCCTCGTTCTGCACATCATCCAGAAACACCCGGCGCTTAATCACTTTTACCGGCGTACCGGCGGCCGCACGGGTTGCCTGGCTGCTGCCGATGGTCATGCTGTCGAGAAAGAACAGGTGATAGCTGCTCAACGCCTGCATCACATGCTGCATGGCCGGCAGGCTGGAGGTCATGGCGCTGCCCATATGGTTATTCATGCCGACGGCGTAAGGCACATTCGCCACCGCCTGCCGGATAATGCGGCTCACTTCCTCGCCGCTCATGGCGGGGTGCAGCGTGTCGCGCTCCAGCGGCTGTTTGCTCAGCGGTGCCATCGGCATATGGATCAGGATTTCACGCCCCTGATTATGTGCTTTGACGGCCATTTCATGGGAGTGCGGGGCGTTAGGCAGAATCGCCACCGTGACCGGCAGCGGCATCTGCAACACCTGGTTTTCATTATGCAGCCGGTAGCCCACATCATCGATGACGATGGAGAGCTTACCGGCCTGTGCGGAGAATGCCAGCAGCAGGGTACTGAACGCTGCGGCGAGGTGAGAGTGCTTCTTCCATACTCGTTGTAACACGACTTATCTTCCCAACCACGGCTGTGGGTTAACGGCCTGTCCCTGGCGACGAATTTCAAAATAGAGTGAAGGCTGGCCCTGTCCTCCACTGGTCCCGACCAGTGCAACCGGCTGCCCGGCTTTTACCTGCTGGCCCACATTGACCAGCGCGCTCTGGTTATAGCCATAAAGGCTCATGTCACCTTTACCATGCTCGACCACCACCACCAGCCCATAGCCCTGCAGCCAGTCGGCCAGCAGGACGCGGCCGTCCGCAATCGCTTTGACTTCGCTGCCTTCTGCGGCGGTGATGACCATGCCTTTCCAGCGCAACTCCCCCTGCAACGGCTCGCCGAAACGGTGGATCGTCCGGCCGCGTACCGGCCAGATCGCCTGGCCACCCGGCCGCCCCAGCCCGCCGGTGCGTGACATCAGCGAGCGTTCGCTTTCGGTCGGTTTGTAGCTCGACCCGCGTTTCTTCGCCTGCTGCTCTTTGGCGCGTACTTTTTCCGCCTCGCGCGCCTCACGCTCGGCACGGGCACGCGCTTCACGTTCCGCTTTGGCGATCTGGTCACGCAGGCGCGTTTCGTTCTGCCGCAGCTCCACCAGCCGCGCCTGATCTTTTTCCAGCGAGGCTTCCAGGCTGGTCAGGGTTTTCTGGCGGTTTACCCGGGCCTGTTCGAGCGTCTTTTGTTGCGCCTGCTGCTGGGTGAGCAACTGCGCCTGTTGCTCCTGCTTGGCTTTCAGCGTTTTACGCTGGGCGGCCAAATCCGTACGGGTTTCGGCCAGCGTATTGATGGTTTTCTGCCGCGCCTCGTTCAGGTAGCCGAAATAGGCCAGAATCCGTTCGCTGCGCTGGCTCTCTTCCCCGCTCAGCACCAGTTGCAGGCCGCTGTGCTGCCCAAGGCGGAACGCGGCATCCAACTGTTTAGCCAGAATGGTTTGTTGGGCGGACTGCTGCTTCTGCAATTTCTGGATCGACGCCGTCAGCGCGCCTGTCTCTTTCTCCAGCGACGCCAGCCCGCTCTGGGTATCACGCAGTTCGCGGCTGGCCTGGGCGATGATCTTCTCCTGCGCTTTCAGCTGGTCAAGCAAGGCGCTGCGCTGCGCTTTCTGTAACTGGACGCTTTTCTCTTTTTCGGCGATGTCCTGTTGCAGGGATTTCAGCTGCTGTTTGTTGTCCTCCGCGTGGGCGGGCGGGCTGAGCAGCGCACCGGCCCACAGCGTGGCCGCCAGCAGGCAACCGGCCGGGCGGGCCAGCAGGGTAAGGGCATCGGGCGGGCAGGAAATCGTGCTCTGCATCAGGCAAAGGCGCGGGAGAATAGGCTGGCTGGAGCGGGGAGATTTACGCAAACTGTCGTCCATTGTGTGAAAACTGATTCGTCCTGGCAGGGCAAATCCCGGAGGTTATCCTAGCACTGATCGCGCGCCGGATGCACAGCCAAAAGGCAGGCACCCGCCGCAGGCTGCCCCTTTAGTATTTCTTTTTTAGCCGGAATTGCCACTGCTGAAGTGTTAACGTTTTTGCTGTTTCCAGCAGGAAGGCCGGGGAAACGGCGCCGCGTCATGCTGCGGCGCAGAGGGCGTGGCCGGCTGTGCACCGGCCTGTGGCAGGTCAGAGAGGCGTAAACAGCGGTTTGCCGGTCATCTCCGGCGGAATCGGCAGGTTCATCAGGCTGAGCAGTGTCGGGGCGATGTCAGAGAGTTTGCCGCCCTCAATGGCCCTGGCCGGCCCGCCGACATAAATCAGCGGCACCGGCAGGCTGGTGTGTGCCGTATGGGCCTGCCCGGTGGTGAGGTCCTGCATCTGCTCGGCGTTGCCGTGATCGGCGGTGATCAGTAACTGGCCGCCTGCCGCTTTCACGGCACCGGCCACCTGGGCGATGCAGCCATCCAGGGCTTCCACCGCTTTCACCGCCGCCTCGTACACGCCGGTATGGCCGACCATATCACCGTTCGGGTAGTTACAGATGATCAGGTCATAACGGCCGCTGCCGATGGCGGAAAGCAGTTTATCCGTGAGTTCCGGCGCGCTCATCTCCGGTTGCAGGTCATACGTCGCGACGTTCGGCGAGTTGACCAGAATGCGATCCTCCCCGGTGAACGGGGTTTCTACGCCGCCGTTAAAGAAGAACGTCACGTGGGCATATTTCTCAGTCTCCGAAATACGGAGCTGGGTTTTGCCCTGCTTCATCAACCATTCACCCAGTGTATTGTCAAGCGACGCAGGCGGGTAGGCGCAGGCCGCCGTGATGTCTGCCGCGTATTCGGTCAGCATGACGAATTCGCCGAACGCTACCCCCTTTTCACGCACGAAGCCGTCAAAATCCGGCTCCACAAAAGCGCGGGTAATCTGGCGCGCGCGGTCAGCCCGGAAATTCATAAAGATCAGGGTGTCACCCTGTTCCATCGTGACGGCTTCCTCACCCTCCGCCCGGATGACGGTAGGCTGTACGAACTCGTCATTCTCATCACGCGCGTAGGCGGCATCCAGCGCCGCCGTGGCCGTGGCCGCGCTGAAGCTGCCGTTGGCCGCGGTCAGCAGGTCATACGCCCGCTGCACGCGATCCCAGCGGTTGTCGCGGTCCATCGCATAATAACGGCCGACCACGGACGCAATGCGGCCGCAACCCAGGGTGCGGAACGTTTCAGCGGCACGGGCCAGCGAGGCGTGTGCGCTGCGCGGCGGGGTGTCACGGCCGTCCAGGAAGGCGTGCAGGTAGACCGCTTTTGCGCCACGCCGGGCCGCCAGTTCGATCATCGCCAGAATATGGTCTTCATGGCTGTGGACGCCGCCGGCCGACAGCAGGCCCATGATATGCACCGCTTTCCCGGCCTGCGCCGCTTTGTCGACTGCCGCTGTCAGCGTGGGGTTATGGTAGAAATCGCCGTCGCTTATCGCCTTGTCCAGCCGGGTCAGATCCTGGTAGACAATGCGCCCGGCGCCGAGGTTGACGTGGCCGACTTCGGAGTTGCCCATCTGCCCGTCCGGCAGGCCGACGTCCAGCCCGGACGCGCCGATAAGCGTATGCGGGCAGCTCTGCCACAGGCTATCCATTACCGGGGTATGGGCGTTGAGGATGGCGTTATCCGGGGCGCTGCCGCGGTGGCCGTAGCCGTCCAGAATGACCAGCACAGTAGGTTTCTTATTGCTCGACATGGCGTGTTTACTCACCTGAAAAGAGGAAAATCGCAGGGCATAACGGCGTGGTGCCCGGCCCTGAGGAGCAGCGGATTTTATCGTACTGAAAAAACGCCATAGCGCAGGAAGATCAAAGATGCGTCGCAATAAGAGTTAACTTTTGCCGGGCAACAATGCTAATTTTCGTGCTGCGCCGCAGTTTCTTCACTCATGCCGGCTTACCGGCTGTATTTGAGGCAACGCGCAGGTATACTCTGAAGCCTTATTTTTATCCCCTAACTGACGGGAGTTGCTACACCCCATGCAAGACATTATGGAATTCGTTAGAGATCATCTCGTACTGAGCCTGGCCTGGGTTGCATTACTGATTGCAGTGATCGTAACGACCTTCAAGAGCCGTTTTTCCAAGGTTCGTGAAATTACCCGTGGTGAAGCCACACGCCTGATTAATAAAGAAGATGCCGTGGTGGTGGATACCCGCCCGCGTGATGATTTCCGCAAAGGCCATATCGCGAATTCAATCAACGTCATTGCCGCCGATATCAAAAACAACAACATTGGCGAGCTGGCGAAACACAAAGCGCAACCGGTTATCGTGGTATGCGCCAACGGCACCAGCGCCCGTGCCTCCGCGGAAGCACTGAGCGCCGCCGGGTTTGAGCACGTGTCTGTCATGAAAGAAGGCATTGCGGGCTGGAGCGGCGACAACCTGCCGCTGGCACGCGGCAAATAATCCCATTTACGGAAACCGGAGGCTAGTCATGGCTAAGATCGAGATGTACACCAAAGCAACCTGTCCTTTTTGCCATCGCGCAAAGGCGCTGCTGAATGCGAAAGGTGCCGCGTTTTCTGAAGTCGCGATTGATGCGCACCCGGAAAAGCGTGAAGAGATGATCACCCGCAGTGGCCGCACGACGGTTCCCCAGATTTTCATCGACGGCCGGCACATCGGCGGTTGTGATGATTTACATGCGCTTGAGGCGCGCGGTGGCCTGGACCCATTACTCTAAGGCCGGGCGCGGTTCGCCGCGGGTGCAATAAGGACGTTTAACTAAAAGGTATGACTAACATGTCAGAGCAAAACAACACAGAAATGGGTTTCCAGATCCAACGTATCTACACTAAAGATATCTCTTTCGAAGCGCCGAACGCTCCGCAGGTTTTCCAGCAGGAGTGGCAGCCGGAAGTTAAACTGGATCTTGATACCGCCTCCAGCCAACTGGCTGACGACGTGTATGAAGTGGTATTGCGTGTCACCGTGACCGCCTCCCTGGGCGAAGAAACCGCATTCCTGTGTGAAGTACAACAGGGCGGGATTTTCTCTATCGCCGGTATCGAAGGGACGCAACTGGCGCATTGCCTGGGTGCATACTGCCCGAACATCCTGTTCCCGTATGCGCGTGAGTGCATCACCAGCCTGGTGTCACGCGGTACTTTCCCGCAACTGAACCTGGCCCCTGTCAATTTTGATGCGCTGTTCATGAACTACCTGCAACAGCAGTCTGAAGGCGAAGGTGCTGCTCCACATCAGGATGCCTGATGGATAGTGTCAATGCGTCAATGACAGTGATCGGTGCCGGCTCGTACGGCACCGCTCTGGCCATTACCCTCGCGCGTAATGGCCACCACGTCGTGTTGTGGGGCCACAACCCACACCATATCAATGCCATGCAGCAAGCCCGCTGCAACCAGGCTTTTCTGCCCGATGTGCCTTTCCCTGATTCCCTGTTGCTGGAAACCGACCTTGCCCGTGCGCTGGCGGCCAGCCGCGATGTGCTGGTGGTGGTGCCGAGCCATGTGTTCGGGGATGTCTTGCGCCAGCTGAAACCGCATTTGCGTGCGGATGCCAGAATTGTCTGGGCGACGAAAGGGCTGGAAGCAGAAACCGGCCGCCTGTTGCAGGATGTGGCGCGTGAGGCACTGGGTGATGCCATGCCGCTCGCGGTGCTCTCCGGCCCGACGTTTGCCAAAGAGCTGGCGGCCGGTTTGCCGACGGCTATCGCGCTCGCCTCCACTGACGCGCAATTCGCGGATGACCTGCAAGTGCTGTTGCACTGCGGCAAAAGCTTCCGCGTTTACAGCAACCCCGATTTTATCGGTGTGCAGCTGGGCGGTGCGGTGAAGAACGTGATCGCGATTGGTGCCGGCATGTCAGACGGCATCGGGTTTGGGGCCAACGCCCGTACCGCGCTGATTACCCGCGGTCTGGCAGAGATGAGCCGCCTTGGCTCGGCGCTGGGCGCGGACCCGACCACCTTTATGGGGATGGCCGGCCTGGGCGATCTGGTGCTGACCTGCACAGATAACCAATCCCGTAACCGGCGTTTCGGTATTATGCTGGGGCAGGGGAAAACGGTTCAGCAGGCGCAGGATGAGATAGGCCAGGTGGTAGAAGGCTATCGCAATACCAAAGAGGTATTGGCGCTGGCGCAACGCCATCAGGTTGAAATGCCGATTACTGAACAGATATATCAGGTGTTGTATTGCAATAAAGATGCACGGGAAGCCGCCACAACGTTACTGGGTCGCACCAGAAAAGACGAAAAACAGAGCGCCTGACCGGTGATTTTATCCAGCCACGCGGCCGCTAAAGCCGGTCGCGTGGCTTCTTTACGTAAGGCAGAGGGGAAAAGGCAATGTCGTCTGAAGAGTTAGAACAGGTCTGGAATTACATCAAATCAGAAGCACGGGCGCTGGCTGATTGTGAACCGATGCTGGCCAGTTTCTTCCATGCAACATTGCTTAAACATGAAAACCTCGGCGGCGCCCTCAGTTACATTCTGGCCAACAAGCTGGGCAGCCCGATTATGCCGGCCATCGCCATCCGTGAAGTGGTGGAAGAGGCGTACCGCTCTGATGCGCAGATGACCCTCTCCGCCGCCAGGGACATTCTGGCCGTCCGGCTGCGCGACCCGGCGGTAGACAAGTACTCCACGCCGCTGCTTTACCTGAAAGGTTTCCATGCGCTTCAGGCGTACCGCATCGGCAACTGGCTGTGGAAGCAGAACCGCCAGGCGCTGGCGGTGTATTTCCAGAACCAGATCTCCGTTACCTTTGGCGTG
Source organism: Chimaeribacter arupi (assembly GCF_002858805.1). Taxonomy (GTDB): domain Bacteria; phylum Pseudomonadota; class Gammaproteobacteria; order Enterobacterales; family Enterobacteriaceae; genus Chimaeribacter; species Chimaeribacter arupi. The sequence goes on along the minus strand of NZ_PJZI01000032.1, from coordinate 51,204 downwards.
GACATCCACCCGGCGGCCAGAATCGGCTGCGGCATCATGCTCGACCACGCAACCGGCATTGTGATCGGGGAAACGGCGGTGGTGGAAAACGATGTCTCGATTCTGCAATCCGTGACCCTGGGCGGGACCGGGAAAACCAGCGGCGACCGTCACCCGAAAATCCGGGAAGGCGTCATGATTGGCGCGGGCGCAAAAATTCTCGGCAATATTGAAGTCGGGCGCGGCGCGAAAATTGGTGCCGGTTCCGTGGTGCTGCATTCCGTACCGGCGCACACCACGGCGGCCGGGGTGCCGGCGCGTATTGTGGGCCGCCCGGAGAGTGAGAAACCGTCACTCGATATGGATCAACACTTTAACGGCGACGGTTTCGTCTATGGTGACGGGATTTAACCGTCACCCGTTCCGGCAGAAACAAAAAAAGCAGGCCCGGCCTGCTTTTTTTATTGTCACTGCACTAATCAGGATTTCACCAGCGCCCCGGCATAATCAAGCTGGCGCCACGCCTCATACACCACCACGGACACCGCATTCGACAGGTTCATGCTGCGGCTGTTGGGCTGCATCGGAATGCGGATTTTCTGCCCGGCGGGCAGGGCATCCAGAATGTCGGCAGGCAAACCGCGGCTTTCCGGCCCGAACAACAGATAATCCCCAGCCTGGTAACTCACTGCGCTGTGAGCAGGCGTGCCTTTGGTGGTCAACGCAAACAGCCGCTCAGGCTGCTCCTGTTCCAGAAACCGGGCGTAGTCGGCGTGTTTTTGGATCGACGCGTATTCATGGTAATCCAGCCCGGCGCGACGCAGGCGTTTGTCGTCCCAGGGAAAGCCCAGCGGCTCAATCAGGTGTAAACGAAAACCGGTATTAGCACATAAGCGGATGATATTGCCGGTATTTGGTGGGATTTCAGGTTCAAATAAAACGATATTCAGCATACGCCCCCCAGAATTGAGGGGCGCAGAATACCAGAAACTTAACGCAGGTGCAGCGGCAGCCAGATAATCAGGCGCAAGCCGCCGAGCGGGCTGTCATCGGCCCGTACCCAGCCGCGATGCTGGGAAACGGCGGTTTCGACAATCGCCAGGCCCAGCCCTGTGCCGCCGGATTCGCGATCGCGCGCTTCATCAGTGCGGTAGAACGGCCGGAAAATCTGCTCCCGATCGGCCGGTGACACGCCGGGGCCGTCATCATCCACCGTAATGGTGATGCCTTCCTCGTCACAGGCAAAGGCCACGGCAATGTGATGATGGGAATAACGCAGCGCATTGCGCACGATATTCTCCAGCGCGCTGTCCAGGGCGGAAGGGTTGCCAATCAGCGTCCACGGGCCCGGCGGAGAGGTGATCTCCAGCTTTTTGCCCATTTGCTCCGCCTCAAATTGCGCATTTTCCAGCACGTCCGCCCACAGGGTATTGGCCTTCAGCGGTTCGCGCGCCAGCTCGTTTTTATGCTGGCTGCGGGACAGCACCAGCAGATCGTTGATCATGCTGTCCAGCCGGTGCGCCTCGGTTTCAATACGCTCCAGCTCTTTACCCTCGCCATGACGCCGGCGCATCAGGGCCGTAGCCAGTTGCAGGCGCGTCAGCGGGGTGCGCAGTTCGTGGGAGATGTCAGAAATCAGCCGTTGCTGGGCAGTCACCATTCTTTCCAGTGCGCTCACCATCTGGTTGAAACTCGCCCCGGTCGCCAGGAATTCCTGCGGCCCGGCTTCCAGTTCCGGATGCTGCTTCAGGTTGCCGCGCGCCACATCATCTGCGGCATTTTTCAGCTTGCGCGCCGGTTTCGCCAGGCTCCACGCCAGCCACAACAGCAGCGGTGAGCTGATTAACATGGTGACGATCAGCAACAGCAGCGGCCGGTCAAACATCAGGTTGATAAAGTCAGACTGCGGGCTGTTGGCAGGGCGGATTAAGTAGAGCTGGTAGTTGTCTTCACCATCACGGATCGAGAACGGGCCGACCATTTCCACCCGGCCATATTTTTTCTTTTTCGGCCGATCGGCGTTATCCGACTGGCCGATAAAGTTACGGACGATCTGCATCTCGTTGCGCTGCGCGCCAATCACCCGCCCTTCACTGGTGACCAGCAACAGGCGCTGGCCCGGCGGCGCCCATTTGTCGATGGCGCGGAACAGACGCCGCCACCACATCAGGTCATTGGCCGGATCGCTGGCCAGCTCGGCTTCCACATGCTGTTCCAGCATCAGCCCCTGCCGCTGCTCACTTTCGAGCAACGGGGTCAGCTGGCGGGAGTCCAGTTTAGGTACCATCAACACTAACATCAGCACCAGCGCCAGGGTAAACCAGAAAATGGCGAAGATTCGTGCTGTTAAACTGTTGATCATGTTGCGGATACCATCAGATAGCCACGGCCGCGCAGGGTTTTGAACCACGGGTGCCCGTCTTTGCGTTCAGGCAGTTTGCGGCGCAGGTTGGAGATGTGCATATCAATTGCGCGGTCAAACGGCGTCAGGCGTTTGCCCAGCACTTCCTGGCTGAGATGCTCACGTGACACGACCTGGCCCAGGTGCTGCGCCAGCAGATAGAGCAACGTGAATTCCGTGCCGGTCAGATCCAGCACCTGATTTTCAAAGCTGGCTTCCTGTCGCCCTGGGTTCAGTTGGAGGCAATCCACCTGTAAGGTCGGCGCGCCGCTTTCCCCATTCTGCTGCTGCTCGCTCCAGTGTGAACGGCGCAGGATGGCGCGGATGCGGGCAACCAGCTCCCGGTCATTAAACGGCTTCGGCAGGTAGTCATCTGCGCCCAGTTCCAGCCCCAGCACGCGGTCCAGCTCGCTGCCGCGGGCGGTCAGCATAATCACCGGCGTCTGGTGGTGCTGGCGCAGCTCTTTCAGGGTATCAATGCCGTTTTTCTTCGGCATCATGATGTCCAGCAACAGCAGGTCAATACTGCTGTCCAGCTGTTCCAGGGCCTGTTCACCGTCATGGGCGACCACGACGTCAAACCCTTCCATATCCAGCAGTTCTTTCAAAAGCGACGTGAGTTCACGGTCGTCATCGACTAAAAGGATTTTATTCATTGTCTTTACCTCTAGACGCAAAATACGTCATCAATTGTTGGCATTCCATGACTTTACGAAGTTTTACATGCACTGACGCATGTTTGCAGCTGCTGCCCTACACTGGTTCACATTGAATAACGAATCGTGAACGGCACCAGGAGTTTTTAGATGCAAAAGGTAACTGCGTTAGTGTTGGCCACCTTGTTGCCGCTCTCTGCGGGTATGGCACAGGCTGCTGAGACAACGACCAGTGAACCTGCCTGGCACCATAACGAATCCATGCTGAAGCATGGCTACGCGAACAATGAATTAATGTTTGATGGCGTCAGCCTCACGGAAGAACAACGCCAGCAAATGCGTGACTTGATGCACCAGGCACGTCGTGACATGCCCCGTATCAATGTAGCTGAAATGGAAACCATGCATAGGCTGATCACGGCGAAGAACTTTGATCAGGCTGCGGTTGAGGCCCAGGCCGAAAAGATGGCCCGTGAGCAAGTGGCCCGCCAGGTTGAAATGGCCCGGGTGCGTAACCTGATGTACAACCTGTTGACCGATGACCAGAAAACCGTGCTGGCACAGAAACACCAGCAACGTATGGACCAATTGCAGAGGATGCAACAAGTGCAACAGCAAAACGCGCAGCGCATGAACGAGTTGCAACCGACTTCTGCCCAGAAGCTGAGTACCAAAGAGTAGTACCCTGTTTTTCCTTGCCATAGACACCATCCCTGTCTTCCCCACCGAAAGGTGGGGTTTTTTTTGCACTTTTTTGCAGGCAGATTCTTTCTGACTTATCACGGTAGCCTGACTGTTTTACGCTGTATCATGCTTCCGCCGGCCTGCGGCCGGTTCACCCTTCCGGTGATAAGCGTGCAAACATGGCCTCTTTTCATCCCTCTGACGGGGTTAGGAATAGTGCTATTCTTATAGCATCAATGTGCGGCAGAAAAAGGTATGATACCTCCCGCAGCGTGTTGGTATTCCGTGCCGGCTCAGACGCGCACGCACGCTTCATTACCCAGGACACCTGCCTGTCGTTAACGCAGGAACGGCAAGGACATAAGAACATCAGGCCAGTTTTCACCAGGAAACGTTTTTGGATGCCGATTATTGAACAGCCTTGCAACAAGCAGTGGATTACCCGGCGATAGAGTGACCTGAATCAATTCAGCCAGGGCTTTTTGTTATACTATCGCTGACCCAAAGACCGGTTCATTTTCTATACTGCGCGGCGTACGTATAATCGGCGGAATAAGCATTTTTAAGAAATTGCATCTACAAGTTCAGAGGTAGTCATGATCAAAAAAATTGGTGTACTGACGAGTGGCGGTGACGCCCCAGGTATGAATGCTGCAATCCGCGGTGTTGTGCGTGCCGCATTGACCGAAGGGCTGGAAGTTTTCGGTGTCTATGACGGCTACCTCGGCTTGTACGAAGATCGCATGGAAAAACTGGACCGCTACAGCGTGTCCGATATGATCAACCGCGGCGGTACCTTCCTGGGTTCTGCCCGTTTCCCTGAATTCCGTGATGAAGCGGTTCGCGCCAAAGCCATTGAAAACATGAAAAAACGCGGCATCGACGCGTTAGTGGTTATCGGCGGTGACGGCTCCTACATGGGGGCAAAACGCCTGACCGAAATGGGCTTCCCGTGCATCGGCCTGCCGGGCACCATCGACAATGATGTGGCCGGTACCGACTACACCATCGGCTATTTCACCGCGCTGGAAACGGTCGTCGAAGCGATTGACCGCCTGCGCGATACCTCCTCTTCTCACCAGCGTATCTCGATTGTTGAAGTGATGGGGCGTTACTGTGGTGACCTGACCCTGGCCGCGGCCATTGCCGGTGGCTGTGAGTTCATCGTCCTGCCGGAAGTTGAGTTTACCCGTGACGATCTGGTCGAAGAGATTAAAGCCGGTATCGCCAAAGGGAAAAAACACGCGATTGTGGCGATCACCGAACACATCTGTGACATCGACGAGCTGGCGCGCCACATTGAGAGCGAAACCAAGCGCGAAACCCGCGCCACGGTGCTGGGCCACATCCAGCGCGGCGGTGCGCCGGTCGCCTACGACCGCATCCTGGCGTCCCGCATGGGCGCATACTCCATCGAGTTGCTGCTCCAGGGTTACGGCGGCCGTTGTGTCGGTATTCAGAACGAGAAGCTGGTTCACCATGACATCATTGATGCCATCGAAAACATGAAGCGGCCGTTCAAGTCTGACTGGCTGGATACCGCGAAAAAGCTCTACTGATCCCCTGTCTTCAAAAAACCTCCCGCCGGGAGGTTTTTTTTCGCCTTCAAATGCTTATTCCAAAAAAACATAGTCGCTATCTTTTTATTCTTTAATCCTTGCTGGGGTTTCTGGCAGGCTGAAAGCCATAAACCACTTTGCAATGATCGACACCGGGAGAGCATAACGATGCGTAAATGGGGAGTAGGACTGGCACTAATGCTGGCCGCAACAGGCACTTTGGCAAAAGATATCCAATTGCTTAACGTTTCTTACGACCCAACGCGGGAGCTCTACCAGGAGTATAACCAGGCGTTTACCAAATACTGGCAAGCGAAAACCGGCGATCATGTCACGATTCGCCAGTCACATGGCGGCTCCGGCAAGCAGGCGACCTCTGTGATCAACGGTATTGATGCAGACGTCGTCACGCTGGCGCTGGCCTATGATGTGGACGCTATCGCTGAACGCGGCCGGATTGATAAAGCCTGGATCAAACGCCTGCCGGATAACTCCGCGCCGTACACCTCCACCATCGTTTTCCTGGTGCGTAAAGGCAACCCGAAACAGATCCACGACTGGCCGGATTTGGTGAAGCCCGGCGTGTCGGTGATTACCCCGAACCCGAAAACCTCCGGCGGCGCACGCTGGAACTACCTGGCTGCCTGGGGCTACGCACTGCACCACAACAATAACGACCAGGCCAAAGCACAGGATTTCGTGAAGGCGTTGTATAAAAACGTGGAAGTGCTGGATTCCGGTGCCCGCGGTGCCACCAATACCTTTGTGGAACGTGGTATGGGTGACGTGCTGATCGCCTGGGAGAACGAAGCCCAGCTGGCAGTGAAAGAAGTGGGTAAAGATAAGTTTGATATCGTGACGCCGAGCGAGTCCATTCTGGCGGAGCCAACGGTGTCTGTGGTGGACCGTATTGTAGACCGCCGCAACACCCGCGAAGTGGCGGAAGGCTACCTGAAATATCTCTATAGCCCGGAAGGCCAGACGATTGCCGCGCAGAACTACTACCGCCCGCGTGACCCGGCAGTTGCGGCAAAATTTGCCAACGAATTCCCGAAACTGAAGCTGTTTACTGTGGATGACGTCGCCGGCAGTTGGGCTGACGCGCAGAAAACGCACTTCGCCACCGGTGCCATCTTTGACCAGATCACCCGCCGCTAATGTTTTAAGGGCGATATCAGTTTTTCAGGACGAGAAACCCTGCGTCCAGCGCAATAAAAAACCCCGCCAGGCGGGGTTTTTTTATGGGCCAACGGCAGGGAAATTATGCGCGTTTGGCTTCTGCTGCCGCTTTCACGATCACGGCAAACGCGTCAGCTTTCAGGGACGCACCGCCCACCAGCGCGCCGTCGATGTCCGGCTGGGTGAAGAGTTCAGCCGCGTTACCGGCGTTCACGGAACCGCCGTACTGGATGATCACTTTCTCAGCGACGTCAGCATCCTGTTTGGCAATGTGGTCACGAATGAATTTGTGCACTGCCTGTGCCTGTGCCGGGGTCGCAGATTTGCCGGTACCAATCGCCCAGACCGGTTCATAGGCAATCACGGTGTTTTCGAAGGCTTTCGCGCCCAGGGTGTTCAGCACGGCGTCGAGTTGTTTGGCGCACACGGCTTCCGTCTGGCCGGCTTCGTTTTCCGCTTCGGTTTCACCGATGCACAGCACCGGGATCAGACCGGTGTCTTTCAGCACGCCAAATTTCTTGGCGATGAACTCATCACTTTCTTTGTGATAGGTGCGGCGCTCAGAGTGGCCGATGATGATGTATTGCGCGCCGATGTCTTTCAGCATTTCGGCAGAAGTTTCGCCGGTAAATGCACCTGACAGGTTAACGCCTACGTCCTGGGCACCCAGGGCAATGCGGCTGCCGGCCAGCTGGTGGCGGGCCTGATCCAGATAGAGTGCCGGAGGTGCGATGGCTACGCCGCAACCGTTGACTGCGCTCAATTCGTTACGCAGGCCTGCGATCAGTTCGTTAACCATATGGGTACTGCCATTAAGCTTCCAGTTACCCATTACTAAGGGATGACGCATGTTAAATCCTCCAAGCTGAGAGACGAGATTCGACTAAAATGACTGCCTTACAGGCAATTTACCTGCGGACCAGTATAGAGAGGATTGCTGCAAAAGGCTTTGCTTTTCGTCATGGTTAACCCTGCTCTTACGGCTCCGAAAGGGCCAGTTTCACCGGTTCTACGGCAAACGTCAGCCCCTTTTCCCCGTTATCAGACACCACATAGCGGATGGCACCAACCTGGTGCTGATAAAATTGCGCGCCTTTGCCGGCTTCCAGCAGTTCCGCCACCCTGGCGGTACTCTGCTCGACATTCAGCGCCGGTTCGAACTCACGCATCAACGCCGCCATATAACTGATGGCGGTGGCGCGCGCGGCTTTTTCCTCGTTACCCTGAATCGGCAGGTAGGTCACCTGCATGGTTTTGATTTTGCCGGTGCCTTTCTCCAGCGCGGTTGACGCATAGAGATTTTCATTGATCTTGCTGGCGGCGCGCGTCAGGACGGCATGGGGTTCGGTGTCCGGAATCGAGCGAAACTCGTTAATCGGCAGGGAGGGGTTCTGGCCGTTATAGGTTTCACGGAATTTCACCACCGTCATGTCAAACGTGGGGGCACCATTCAACAGATAAGGCGCTTTGGGCATCTCATTGCCCAGGGCGCTATGCCCGGCATCGGGCGGATCGGCCACCGCACGGGGCAGGGCACTGACGGCCAGCAGGGCGGCCAATATTGGAATCAGGGATCTTTTCATCATGTCGTATATATCGCGGGAATCTGTGTCCGATTAAAACGGCATTCAGGGGTAAAAGTCAAAAAAGCCGCACTGCGCTGCCGGGGCGAGCGGGCGTGAGGTACACTGGCGCTCAGTGCGGATAAGGAGAAGCGTGAATGACATTGCAGGCATGGGGATTTTCTTTTCGCGGCCGTCTGGGGCGGCGGGATTTCTGGGTATGGCTGGTGGTGTGGTTAGTGGTGATGGGCGCGGCGTTCCTGGCCGCTGACCGGCGCTGGGTGGAGATTCAGTCGGCCGCGTTCCTGATTGTTTTCCTGCTGTGGCCCACCTCGGCGGTGCTGGTGAAACGCCTGCATGATCGCAACCGCGCCGGTGGGTGGGCATTTTTATTGATTCTGGCCTGGGTACTGGCAGCCGGAAACTGGCAGATGCTGCCGTCAACGGCGTCCTGGGCGCTGGGCCGCCTGCTTCCGTCAGTGATTTTTGCCATGATGCTGGTGGAGTGCGGCTTTATGCCGGGCACGCCGGACAAAAACCGCTTCGGCCCGCCGGCTGAACCGGTGCGTTACCGGTTATAGCCTGGCGGACGGGGCCGGTTACCAGTAATGCTCGCTGGTAATGTGGCCCGGTTTGCGGCGCAGGTGTTTGCGCATCTCGCGGCTCTCTTTCAGCACCTGCTGCGTGTCGCGCACCATCTGCGGGTTGCCGCACAGCATGACGTGGCTGGTTTCCGCCTCCATCGGCAGGCCGACCGCCGCTTCCAGTTCCCCGCTCTCAATCAGCGCCGGGACACGCCCGGTCAGGGAGCCGGGGACGGTTTCGCGGCTCACTACCGTCTGGATTTTCAGCTTGCCGTTCAGTTGTTGCTGAAGCTGTTGCATTAGCGGCAGGTAGCTGAGATCGCGCGCATAACGGGCGGCGTGTACCAGCACGATGTGGTCAAAACGTTCCAGATCTTTGCCCTCCTGCAAAATAGAGAGGTAAGGGCCAATGGCGGTGCCGGTGGCCAGCATCCACAGCGTCCGGCATTCCGGTACTTCATCCAGCACAAAAAAGCCGGCGGCCTCTTTCGTGACCATCAGTTCATCACCGGGCTGTAACGCATGAAGCCGTGGGCTGAGCTTGCCCTCCGGCACCGTCACCAGATAAAACTCCAGATTCTTATCGCTGGGCGCATTGACATACGAGTAGGCGCGCTGAACGCGCTCGCCCTCTATCTCCAGCGCCAGCTTGGCGAATTGCCCGGCCGTGAAAGGATCGACCGGCGCATTGACCTGGATGCTTAAGAGGCCGTCTGTCCAGTGTTCCACCTGCGTGACCTTTCCTGTTACCCACTCTGCCATAGTGTCAGTGCTCCTGTTGATTATCGGGTGGCCGCGTTGCGGCACGCTGCATCCTGTGACCCCGATGGTAGGTGATCTTTCTGTGAACAATTATCGATTAAATGGGATTGGCGTGCTGAAAGGCCGGCTGGCGTACAGCGCGCTTTACAGCGCTGGAGCGGCCGCCTGCCAGCCCGCCTGAAACCAGATCGCTGCAAAGTTTTAACAATAGCCGCGGTTTTGGTAGCGTACAGCCCACTTTCCCGGCCGCGGGCGCGCCGGCCTCTGAGCTTGATTTACTACCCTGAAAACCATGAAAAAAATTGAAAACCTTCACCTGATGGCCATGCTGATCCTGCTGGTGGCCGTCGGGCAGATGGCGCAGACCATTTATGTGCCGACCATTGCTGAGATAGCGCAGGACTTTGCCGTTAAACCCGGCGCAGTGCAGCGGGTAATGGCCGCCTACCTGATGATGTATGGCCTCTCCCAACTGGTGTATGGCCCGGTGTCAGACCGGGTGGGGCGGCGGCCGGTGATCTTTACCGGGATGCTGATTTTCCTGCTGGGTGCCGCCGGGGCGCTGCTGGCTACCGGCCTGAACGGGCTGATTGTGGCCGGGGCGGTGCAAGGTATGGGCACCGGCGTTGCCGGGGTGATGGCGCGTACCATGCCGCGTGACCTCTACGCCGGCAGTGCGCTGCGTCAGGCGAACAGCCTGCTGAATATGGGCATTCTGGTCAGCCCGCTGCTGGCACCTCTTATCGGCGGTGCACTGGCGGGCTGGTTTGGCTGGCGCGCCTGTTTCGCCTTTCTGCTGCTGTTGTGCAGCGGAGTCGCGTTAGCGATGTATCGTGGGCTGCCGGAAACCCGCCCGGCGGGGCAGGCACCGCGGGCGCTGTTCAGCGGCTTTAAACCGTTGCTGGCCGACGGCAACTTCAGCCGTTACCTGGTGATTCTGATGGGCGCGCTGGCAGGGATCGCGGTGTTTGAAGCGAGTTGCGGCGTGCTGATGGGCGGCGTGCTGGGGCTGAGCAGCCTGACGGTGAGTATCCTGTTTATCCTGCCGCTGCCGGCGGCTTTTTTCGGTGCCTGGTTTGCCGGTAAGGCGGGTGCCTCGTTTCACCAGCTGATGTGGTACGCGGTGCTGAGTTGCCTGCTGGCCGGGTTAATGATGTGGGTGCCGGGGTGGTTCGGCATCATGACCATCTGGACGCTGATTATCCCGGCGGCGCTGTTTTTCTTTGGCGCGGGGATGCTGTTTCCCCTCGCGACGACCGGTGCGATGGAGCCCTTCCCCTATCTGGCGGGGGCGGCCGGGGCGCTGGTCGGCGGGATGCAGAATATGGGGTCGGGACTGGTGGCCTGGCTCTCAGCGATGCTGCCGCAAACCGGCCAGTTCAGCCTGGGGCTGCTGATGTTCGCTACGGCGGTGCTGATGCTGCTCTGCTGGTGGCCGATGGCGGCCCGGCATCAGGAAGCGGGTGACACCGCCTGACACCGGGCGCAGATGCTCAGACGCGGTGGCTACAGGATGTAAGGGTGCAGCGCCGCGTCTTTGCGATCCAGGAAGTGCGTGGAGGTGATGCGGCGGATGGTGCGGGATTTACCGCGGATCAACAGGGTTTCTGTGGTCGCCATATTGCCCTGACGGCGGATGCCGTCCAGCAGATCCCCTTTGGTGATGCCTGTCGCGGAGAAGATCACATTGTCATTGCGCGCCATCTGTTCCAGCGTCAGCACCTGACCGGCCTCAATGCCCATCGCTTTGCAGCGTGCCAGCTCCTGCTCACCGATGCGGCGGTTCTCTTCATTCTCCCCTTTGACTTCATGGCGCGGCAACAGCCGGGCCTGCATGTCGCCGTCCAGTGCGCGGATCACCGCCGCCGAGATGACGCCCTCCGGCGCACCGCCGATGCCGTACATCACATCCACTTCGCTTTCCGGCATGCAGGTCAGGATAGACGCGGCCACGTCACCGTCAGGGATGGCAAAGACTTTCACCCCGAGCTGTTGCAGCTGCCTGATGGTGGCGTCGTGGCGCGGCTTGGCCAGAATGATCACCGTGAGGTCAGCCAGCGGTTTGTTGAGCCGGGCCGCGACGTTGCGCAGGTTCTGTTCCAGCGGCAGCGTCAGGTCAATACTGCCGTATGCACCGGGGCCGACCACCAGTTTTTCCATGTACATGTCCGGTGCGTGCAGGAAGGTGCCGTGGTCGCCCACGGCCAGCACCGCCAGGGCGTTGGATTGGCCCATCGCCGTCATGCGCGTGCCTTCAATCGGATCCACCGCGATGTCGACGGCGTCCCCTTTTCCGGTGCCGACTTTCTCCCCGATGTAGAGCATCGGCGCTTCATCAATCTCCCCTTCGCCAATCACAATCCGGCCATCGATATCTACGTTATTCAACATGATGCGCATGGCATGGACAGCCGCGCCGTCAGCGGCGTTTTTATCGCCCCGGCCCAGCCATTTATAGCCCGCCAGTGCGGCGGCTTCGGTTACACGGGAAAACTCGATGGCTAATTCACGTTTCATGGCAAACCTGTCTGCGGTAAGGAAGATGCGCAGAAGTGTAACACAGGGGAAAGCGGGGCAGGGAACCGGGCAGGAGAGCAGGCTCCCCGGTAAGGGGAGCCTGAAGGGGCAGGTTATTCTTCGTGATCTTCCCAGGAGCGGGCGCGGGCAACCGCTTTTTTCCAACCGGCATAACGGTAGTTACGCTCTGTGGTTTCAATGCTCGGGCGGAATTCACGCTCGACCACTGCTTTGGCGCGCACTTCGTCCAGATCTTTCCAGAAGCCCACCGCCAGGCCGGCCAGGTAGGCCGCCCCGAGCGCCGTCACTTCACGGACTTCCGGGCGCTCCACGCGGGTGCCGAGAATGTCAGACTGGAACTGCATCAGGAAGTTATTAGACACCGCGCCGCCATCCACGCGCAGCGTTTGCAGGCGGGTGCCGGCATCGTTTTGCATCGCTTCCAGCACGTCACGCGTCTGGTACGCCACCGATTCCAGTGTGGCGCGGATAATATGGTTGGCGTTTGCGCCACGGGTCAGGCCGAAAAGTGCGCCGCGGGCATACGGGTCCCAGTAGGGGGCACCGAGGCCGGTAAAGGCCGGCACCATATACACGCCGTTGGAGTCTTTGACCTTCAGGGCGAAATACTCGGAGTCCGCCGCGTCGCTGATCAGTTTCATCTCATCACGCAGCCACTGGATCGCCGCGCCGCCGATGAATACGGCCCCTTCCAGCGCATAGTTCACTTCGCCGCGCGGGCCGCAGGCGATGGTGGTCAACAGGCCGTGGGTCGAGGTCACGGCTTCGGTGCCGGTGTTCATCAGCATAAAGCAGCCGGTGCCGTAAGTGTTTTTCGCCATGCCGGGTTCTACGCAGAGCTGGCCGTACAGCGCCGCCTGCTGGTCGCCGGCGATACCCGCGATAGGAATACGCGTGCCGCCCTTCCCGCCGATGTTGGTCTGGCCGTAAATTTCTGACGAGGATTTCACCTCCGGCAGCATCTCCCGCGGGATGTCCAGGATCTCCAGCATCCGCTGATCCCATTCCAGTTTATGGATGTTGAACAGCATGGTGCGTGAGGCGTTGGTGTAGTCGGTGATGTGCACGCGGCCCTGCGTCATTTTCCACACCAGCCAGGTGTCCACGGTACCGAACAGCAGTTCGCCGCGCTTGGCGCGCTCACGGGCGCCCTCCACGTGGTCGAGGATCCATTTCACCTTGGTACCGGAGAAATAGGGGTTAATCACCAGCCCGGTTGTGTGCTGGATGTACTCTTCCAGCCCCTCTTTTTTCAGTTTCTCGCAGTAGTCCGCGGTGCGCGGGTCCTGCCAGACGATGGCGTTATAGATGGGTTTGCCGCTCTCTTTATCCCAGACAATCGCGGTTTCACGCTGGTTGGTAATCCCGAGCGCGGCGATCTGGTCAGAACGGATGTCAGCATGTGCCAGCACTTCCACCAGTGTTGAGCTTTGGGAGGCCCAGATGTCCATCGGGTCATGCTCAACCCAGCCCGCTTTCGGGTAGATCTGGGTAAATTCACGTTGGGAAACCGCCACAATGTTGGCATCGTGATCGAGAACTACCGCGCGGGAACTGGTTGTGCCCTGATCAAGCGCGACAATGTATTTTTTTTCTGGCGTCATCATAATCATCCTGCAAAAAGTTAACCGGGAACGCGTTATTGCTTACGCTTTGCGCTGTGTAGGCTGAGGGGCTGCTTTGGCTTTCTCGTCTGTCTCGCACACTTCGCACGGCAGATGGCGGCCAATCAGGGCGCGGTAGCCAAAGGCACCGAGGGACGCCCCCACCAGTGGGCCAAAGATCGGCACCAGGAAATAAGGGATGCTCAGCCCGCCGGTAAAGGCGACTTTGCCCCAGCCCGCCAGGAAGGCGAACAGTTTCGGGCCGAAGTCACGCGCCGGGTTCAGGGCGAAGCCGGTCAGCGGGCCCATAGACCCCCCGATCACCGCAATCAGCAAACCAATCAGCAGCGGGGCCAGTGGGCCGCGCGGCACACCGTTGCCGTCATCGGTCAGGGCCATAATCAGGCAGACCAGAATAGCGGTGATAACGGTTTCCACAATAAATGCCTGCAAAATCGAGATGTGCGGGTTAGGGTACGTCGAGAAAATGCCCGCCAGGTCAAGGCTTTCCACGCTGCCGCGGACCATATTGTGGCCTTGTTCATACACAAAGAACAGATTGTAATAGAGGCCGTAGACCAGGGCGGCGGCGCAGAAGGCCCCGGCGAACTGCGCCAGGATATACGGGGCGACTTTACGGCCGTCAAAGCAGGCAAACAGCCATAACGCGATGGTGATTGCCGGGTTGAGGTGGGCACCTGAAATAGCGGCGGTCATGTACACCGCCATGGCCACGCCCAGGCCCCAGATGACGCTGATTTCCCACTGTCCGAAGCTGGCACCCGCCAGTTTCATGGCCGCCACACAACCGGCGCCGAAGAAAATGATAAGACCAGTTCCCAGGAATTCGGCGATGCATTGGCCTTTCAGGGTAGTGCTGGTTAATTGGCTCATAGTGAAGTCCTACAGACGGTAAGGTTCATAAGTTATTGTTGGTCGCTGTGATGTAACAAAGGTTAATTCACTTAATTGCTCATTTTAGAAATGAGAACACAATGTGAATTTATCGTTAACGAGCAAAAACGAGAAATAGCGAACTTAAAATGTGTGTGGTCTGTCATAAAAATGAGCGAATACGCGTTATTTTCTCGCCAATTTACGCTAATCGCGCATCTGTAAACCGGTCATCTTACCGTTTCGTGTCAGGCGCCTGCGCGTGGTGGTTCACGCTTTTTTGCCGGGCCGGCAAATGAGGGGAATAAAATGGCGCACTCAGCCCGGTTAACGCCGGGATGTGGCTAGACAGCGGCAGACAGGCTACATACAATCGACTTTATTAAATACAACCGGATTTGTTCAAGCGGCGCGCCGAGCTGATTCAGCCGCAGCGTTTCGAAAAGGGCGCTTGTTTTCAAAACTAAGCCGTTTTGCTGCCTCTGCCTCCCCTGGAGCGGACGACACAACAAGCTGTACGCCTTACGCACATAAGAGGAATTAAGAATGTCATTTGAAGTTTTTGAGAGATTAGAAGCGAAAGTTCAGCAGGCGATTGACACCATCACCCTGTTGCAAATGGAAATTGAAGAACTGAAAGAGAAGAACAACACGCTCTCTCAGGAAGTTCAGAATGCCGGCAGCCACCACGAAATGCTGGTGCGTGAGAATGAGCAGCTGAAACAAGAGCAGCACGTATGGCAGGATCGTCTGCGTGCCCTGCTGGGAAAAATGGAAGAGGTCTGATTCCCTCGCACCCGGCGCACGCCGCAAGGGTGTAAAGTCAGAACGAAAAAGGCACTCCGCAGAGTGCCTTTTTGTTGCCCGGCGAACCTGCCCCGGACGCGGCTTATTCGATGTCGAGCGGATCTTCCGACAGGATAATCCCGGTGTTGTCTGCATAGAGATGATCGCCGGAGAAGAACGTCACCCCGCCGAAATTGACGCGGATATCACTTTCGCCAATGCCTTCACCGGCAGCCCCGGCCGGGATGGCGGCCATCGCCTGGATGCCGATGTCCATCTCTGCCAGATCGTCCACCTGACGTACCGCGCCGTAAACCACCAGCCCTTCCCACTCGTTCTGCGTGGCAATTCGCGCCAGCTCGGCATTGATTAACGCCCGGCGCACCGACCCCCCACCATCAACCAGCAGCACCCGGCCGCGGCCATTCTCTTCTAACAGATCATACAGCAGGCCGTTATCTTCGAAACATTTCACGGTAGTGATCTGTCCGCCAAATGAGGTACGCCCGCCAAAGTTGGAGAACAGAGGCTCAACGACGTTCACCTCTTCGTGATAAATATCGCACAGTTCGGAAGTATCGTATTTCATAGGATTAACGTCTGGTTGATGCAGGAATATCCAGTATATCCCTTTCTGGCGGATGTTGGCAAAATCATCAATTGTTAACTTTGCCTTCAGCCATAATGAATTAACTGATGCTCAGCACCACACCGAGCGCAAACAATACGTTGGTTAACAGCGCGGCTTTAACCATCTGCTCCAGCATCGGCCGCATCGCCGAGGCTTGCTGTTCCCGTACCACAAACCGCCCGTGGCGCAGCAACACCGGCAGCGCCAGCACAAACAGCCAGCCCCAGGGGCTGTGCAGGTACAACAGCGCAAACAGGGTAAAACAGAGCACCGCGCCCGCCAGCAGCATGGCGTGATAGTAGCGCCCTTTACGTGCGCCCAGCCGTACCGCCAGGGTATTTTTGCCGTTGGCGCTGTCGCTGTCGATGTCCCGCAGGTTGTTGATGTTGAGCACGGCCGCCGCCAGCAGGCCACAGGCGGTCGCGGGCAGGAACACTACGCCGTCGAGCCGGTGGGTTTGCAGGTAATAGGTGCCGGCAACGCTGATCCAGCCGAAAAACGTCAATACGGAAATGTCCCCCAGGCCGCGGTAGCCATAAGGTTTTGACCCCACGGTATAGGTGATGGCGGCGGCAATCGACAGCAGGCCAAGCAGCACAAAGCCCAGCACATCCTGCGGGGTGTCACAGGCCACGGCGATAAGCCCGATGCCGGACAGCAGCGTCAGCAGCACGGAAATGATCAGCGCCCGTTTCATCTGTGCGGCGCTGATCACGCCTTTCTGCATACCGCGCAATGGCCCGAGGCGGTCAGGCGTATCACTGCCTTTCAGCGCGTCGCCGTAATCATTCGCCAGATTGGACAGAATTTGCAGCAGGCCGGCGGTCAGCAGTGCCAGCAGGGCAATAACCGGGTGGAAACTGTGGTGCCAGGCGGCTATCGCCGAGCCTGCCACGATAGAGGCGAAAGCCAGCGGCAGGGTGCGCGGCCGCAGGCTTTCCAGCCAGGCACGGCCTGGCGAGGTATAACATTGTTCGCTCATGATTCGCTTTTGTCCGGGGGGAATGCCATAAAAAAACAGGGAGGCCGAAGCCTCCCTGCAAATAGTATGGGATTATGGACGCGAATTACAGGATAAAACGGCTCAAATCTTCATCGGCCACCAGCTGATCCAGGTGTTTCCCGACGTAGTCCGCATCAATTGCGAACGTTTCACCGCTTTTCTCGCTGGCGTCATAAGAGATGTCTTCCATCAGACGCTCAAGCACGGTGTGCAGGCGGCGGGCACCGATGTTTTCGGTGGTTTCGTTCACCTGCCAGGCTGCTTCTGCGATACGGCGGATGCCGTCTTCGGTAAAGGAGACCGTCACGCCTTCTGTCGCCATCAGCGCTTTATACTGCTCAGTCAGCGAGGCACTTGGCTCTGTCAGGATGCGTTCGAAATCGCTGGTCGACAGCGCCTGAAGTTCCACACGGATTGGCAGGCGGCCCTGCAATTCCGGGATCAGGTCAGCCGGGCTCGCCGTCTGGAAGGCACCGGACGCGATGAACAGGATGTGGTCAGTTTTCACCATGCCGTGCTTGGTAGAAACGGTGCAGCCTTCCACCAGCGGCAGCAGGTCACGCTGTACGCCTTCGCGGGAGACATCCGGGCCGGAGCCCTGGCCGCCGCGCTTACAGATTTTGTCGATCTCATCGATAAACACAATACCGTGCTGCTCAACGGCTTCGATCGCCTGCTCTTTCAGCTCTTCCGGGTTAACCAGTTTCGCCGCTTCCTCTTCGATCAACAGCTTAAACGCTTCTTTGATCTTGATTTTGCGCGGTTTCTGCTTCTGCCCTGCCAGGTTCTGGAACATGGACTGCAGCTGGTTGGTCATCTCTTCCATGCCCGGAGGCGCCATGATTTCAACGCCCATCGGGGCCGCCGCCAGATCGATTTCGATCTCTTTGTCGTCAAGCTGGCCTTCACGCAGTTTCTTGCGGAATGCCTGACGCGCAGCGGACGGCTCCTGGTTTTCATCCGGCACGCCCCAGTTGTTTTTCGCCGGCGGTACCAGCACATCCAGGATGCGGTCTTCTGCCATTTCTTCCGCGCGGTGGCGGTTTTTGTCGATCGATTGCAGGCGCACCATTTTCACGGCGGCATCCGTCAGATCGCGGATGATGGAATCGACTTCTTTACCCACATAGCCCACTTCGGTGAACTTGGTGGCTTCTACCTTGATGAACGGCGCGTTCGCCAGTTTCGCCAGGCGGCGGGCAATTTCGGTTTTACCCACACCGGTGGGGCCGATCATCAGAATGTTTTTTGGGGTCACTTCATGGCGCAGCGCTTCATCGAGCTGCATCCGGCGCCAGCGGTTACGCAGGGCAATGGCAACGGCACGCTTCGCTTTGTCCTGGCCGATGATGTAGCTGTCCAGCTCGCTGACAATCTCGCGCGGGGTCATTTCAGACCGTTGGGTCATAGTAGACGGCATAGTATTCGGTCCTTACGCTTTAGAAGGCAGTTCTTCAATAGTATGGAATTGGTTGGTGTAGATGCAGATATCGCCTGCAATACCCAGGGATTTTTCCACGATGTCACGGGCGCCCAGCTCAGTGTTTTCCAGCAGGGCGCGCGCCGCTGATTGGGCGTAAGGGCCGCCGGAACCAATGGCAATCAAATCATTTTCAGGCTGGATAACGTCACCGTTACCGGTGATGATCAGCGACGCGTTCTCGTCAGCCACCGCCAGCAGCGCTTCCAGGCGGCGCAGCATCCGGTCGGTACGCCAGTCTTTCGCCAGCTCCACGGCCGCTTTGACCAGATGGCCCTGGTGCATTTCAAGTTTGCGCTCAAACAGTTCAAACAGGGTGAAGGCGTCGGCCGTGCCGCCGGCAAAACCGGCAATCACTTTGTCATTGTAGAGACGGCGTACTTTACGCACGTTGCCCTTCATAACGGTATTTCCCAGGGTTGCCTGGCCATCGCCACCAATTACGACCTGGCCATTACGGCGCACACTTACAATTGTTGTCACGAGCAAACCCTCGTTGCAGTCAGAAAAGGCCCCCGGACCGGGGCATCAACACCGGGCCGGGGCATATTGAGAATAGAGATGGGGGAGGATTGTGGCTTTTCAACCCCCGGCTGCAAGGGGAATGCAGCCGGACATACCGACGCCGCGCAGGCGCTGTAAAGACTTATCTGCCGCGGCGCGGGAGCTGTAAGGCCCAAGCACCACGCGGTTCCAGCCGCCATTGGCGGTGATGCGGCTTTCGATGCCCTCAAAGGCCAGCTGCGCACGGATAGACTCCGCCTGGTCGCCGGTGCGGAAGGAGCCGCACTGCACCATCCAGCGCTGGGGCTTCTCTTTCTCTTTTTCTTTCGGTTTCTCCGCCTTCGGCTGCACTGCCGTGACCGGCGCGGCAGGCTGCGATGGCGTGGTTTGGGGCCGCGGCACGGTTTTCGGCGGCTGCGGCTGTACCGGCTGCTCGCGCGGCAGGCTGCTGGTCACCGGCGGCATCCGGGTGGTGGCCGGCGTATGCGTGCTCTGTGACGGATCGTTATACGGCACCTCAGAGAGCTGCGTCGGCTGCTGGCGCATGTCGGCCTGCATCTGCTCCAGCAACTGGCGCTGCTCCGGCGTCAGTTCCGTCTGCGATTTCACTTCACCGCCGGCGGTCGGTTCCGTCGGGGTCTGCACGCCTATCTGCCGGTTTTCCAGCTCTTTGATGTAACGCCAGCGCTCCTCCGGCTTCGGCGGCAACCCATTGCCCGGATGGGCAGGGTGCGCCGGCAGCAGCGGTTCCGCATCCTCTGACTTATTGTGCGTGATGAAATAGAGGCCACCGATAAATGTCACCAGAACCGCGACAGCCAGTGCCACCATCGTTTTGGAGATACCCGGAGAACTGCTTTTTTTCTTCCGGCCGGGGGCTTTCCGCCGCGCTCCTGCGCGCCCACGGCTTACATAGTCTCTCTGTGCCACTATCGTTTCGCTGTGTCGTGATGAAGAATGAAGTCGGTCATGTTACTGAACCCTAAAAAGTTTGACTAGCGCTTAGGCGCTGCGGTGCTGCCACGTACCACCAATTCACTCTCGAGCAGCCGTGAGCCGCTTTGTACCGCATGACCCTGCAACTGTTCAAGTAATAGCAGCATCGCCTGGCGGCCAAGCTGGAACCGCGGCTGGGCGACGGTGGTCATCGGCGGGTCACTGTACTGGCAGAGTTTGATGTCATCAAAGCCGACCAGCGACACATCATAAGGCACGCGCAGGCCCAGCTTTTTCGCCTGGGAGAGCGCGCCCATCGCCATGATGTCGTTGTGGCAGAAGATGGCGGTCGGCGGTTTCGGCAACGACATCAGCGTGCCCAGCGCCTGCGCCCCGGCTTCGTAGCTGAAGTCCCCGCGCACAATATAGTGGCTCTCCACCGGCAGGTTATTGCGGCGCAGCGCCTGAATATAGCCCTGCAGCCGGTAATGGCACAGCGGCATTTTTTCCGGCCCGGCAATGCAGGCGATGCGCTGGTGCCCGAGGCGGTGCAGGTAATGTACCGCTTCGAAGGCCGCGGTCAGGTTGTCAATGTGCACGGTCGGCAGCTCCAGCTCCGGCGCGAACTCATTGGCCATGACCATCGGCGGCAGGTTGCGCTGCTCCTCTTTGCTGGCATCGAACGGCAGGTTGGAGCCGAGCAGCAGCATCCCGTCAATCTGCTTGGTGATAATCAGGTTGATAAAGGTACGCTCTTCCTGCTGTTGCTGGGCGCAGTCACCAATCAGCACCAGGTAGCCGTTTTCCGCGGCGGTGCGCTCAACGCCCTGGATCACATCAGCAAAGAACGGGTCGCTGATGTCCGGGACGATCACCAGAATGGTACGGGATTCGCTGCGTTTGATGTTGCGGGAGAGGGCATGGGGAGAATAGCCGACAGCCAGCACCGCCTGTTCAACCTTTTGCCGGGTTGGGGCGGAGACTTTTTCGGGGTTCATGAGGGCGCGCGACACAGTGGCGGTGGATACCCCGGCCATCTCGGCAACGTCCTTCATGGTCGCCATCGGTATTTCTTTTTTTAATTCCAACGCGTCTCTCCTTGCACAGGCGGCAGGCCGGTGCCACTACCTGGAAAATCATGATGCTGAGCCACTGACGGCAGGCAACGTGTCATTTTGTCATACATGCCTGGTTCCCTGAGGCTGACAGCGTATCTGTTTTGGGTGCATACCTAACCACATTCTAAACAGATTGTGGTTAGGATTTGTTACCTAATTTGCATGAAAAGTGTGAGCAGTGAAGACTTTTTCGATGTGCTGCGCAACTCCGGCACCCGAGGGTGGCTTTTTTCCGGCGCGGGATTATCGTTCTGCCGGTCAGCCGTCGATCGGGTCAACATCCACTGTCCACTTGACCTTGCGTGACAGCGGCAGGGCAGCAATCAGGGGCTGGGACTCTGTCATCAGGCGCTGGAGCAGGCGGCGCGCCGGGTGCTGCAACAGCAACTGCCAGCGGAAACGCCCGCCGCGTTTGGGTTGCAGCGCCGGCACCGGGCCGAGGATCCAGAGCGACTCCTCGCGCAGCGGGCTGGCCTCAAACAGAGTGCGTAATTGCTGGAGGAACTGGGCCGCCAGCTGGTTATCCTGATCTTCCGCGCGGATCAGAATGTGGCTGGTAAAGGGCGGCAGAAACACGCTTTTGCGCTCGGCCAGCGTCTGGCGGGCAAAGGCGTCATACCCTTCCCGCAGCAAAATCTGCAACAGCGGGTGTTCCGGGTGGTGGGTCTGCAAAATCACCTCACCCTGTTTGCCCGCCCGCCCGGCGCGGCCGGAAACCTGGGTGTAGAGCTGGGCGAAGCGTTCTGCCGAGTGGAAATCGCCGGAAAAGAGCGCGCCGTCCACGTCCAGCAGGGAAACTAGTGTGACATCCGGGAAGTGGTGGCCCTTCGCCAGCATCTGCGTGCCGATCAGGATGCGCGCGCCACCGCGGTGAACATCGGCCAGGTGTTGCTCCAGCGCGCCTTTACGGCTGGTGGTGTCGCGGTCGATGCGGGTGATCGGCGTGTCCGGGAACAGCGGGGCCAGCTCATGTTCCAGCTGCTCCGTACCAACGCCCACCGGCATCAGCTGCGTGGAGCCGCATTGCGGGCACTGGTACGGCACGCGCCGCTGGCTGTCACAGTGGTGGCAGCGCAACTGCCGCAGGTGCTGGTGCAGGGTGTAGTAGTGGTCGCAGCGCTGGCATTCGGCGATCCAGCCGCACTCATGGCAAAGCAGGGCCGGGGCGTAACCGCGCCGGTTGAGGAACAGCATCACCTGGTTGTCTGCCGCCAGATGTTCACGCATCCGTTTCAGGAGCGGCTGGGAAAGGCCCGCTTTCAGCGGCAGCCCTTTCAGGTCCAGCAGGTGCTGGGCAGCCGGGCGGGCGTTACCGGCGCGGCGCGCCAGCGTGAGCTGGCGGTATTTGCCGGTCTGGACATTGTGCAGCGTCTCCAGCGCCGGGGTGGCCGAGCCCATGACGATCGGCACATCTTCCGCATGGGCGCGGTACACCGCCAGGTCGCGCGCATGGTAACGCCAGCCTTCCTGCTGTTTATAGGAGCTGTCATGCTCTTCATCGATGATGATGACGCCGAGCCGCGCAAACGGGGTAAACAGCGAGGAGCGCGTGCCGATGACGATCGCCGCCTCACCGTTACGCGCCCGCAGCCACACGGCCAGCCGCTCGCTGTCATTCAGGCCGGAGTGCAGCACCTCCACCGGGGCATTGAAACGCTCGCGGAAGCGGGCGATGGTTTGCGGCGTCAGGCCGATTTCCGGCACCATCACCAGTGCCTGCTTACCGGCGGCGAGGATATTCTCCAGAACGCTGAGGTAGACTTCGGTTTTACCGGAGCCGGTCACGCCTGCCAGCAGCCAGGGGGCGAAATGGTCATCCTCACTGCGGATCGCGCCCACCGCGGTGGCCTGCTCGGTGTTGAGCCGCAACCGCTCCCCGAGCACCTCAAAGCCCGGCCGCCAGTCCGCCACCCCGGCCGCCTGCGCGCGCAGGTCAGCCAGGCCTTTGGCACGCAGCGCCTGAAGTGCCGGTTCGGTCAGTTCGAGGTCAGCCACTGCGTCGCGCCAGACCGGCCCCTGTAACAGCGTGGCCAGCGCCTGCTGCTGCTTGCGCGCCCGTTTCAGGCTGTCGGGCGGCGTCACCCGCCCCTGTTCGGTGGCGAACCACTGCCAGCGCGGCGGCAGCTCAGCCATTTTGCCCTGGCGCAACAGCACCGGCAGCGCATGGAACAGCACCTCCCCCAGCGGGAAGTGGTAGTAACCGGCGGCCCAGTGCAGCATCCGCCACATCAGCGGGCTGAACAGGCTGTGGCTGTCGAGCACGCCGTCCACCGGTTTGAGCTGGTCACGCGGCAGTTCGCTCTGCTCACTGACCCCTACCGCCACGCCCACCACCTGACGCTTGCCGAACGGCACGGTGATGCGCGCGCCGGGCACCACCGGCGGCAGGCCGTCAGGCAGCAGATAGTCAAAAGTACGGTTGAGGGGCACGGGCAGGGCGGTATGAACGACAGGCATCAGGTGTCCGGACTGTTAAAAAATGTCGGAATAGTGTACACTGTGTGCCTCAAAATGTGTGGATGCGTTTGCATCGGCCTGCGGGTTTCTGTATGATTCGCCGCCTTTGATACATTTTGATGTTATCAAAACCTAACTTTATCCACTACGCGTGGTGTCTGGCAAAACAGGGCTGGATAGCGACGCGGCCTTAACTGAGGTTTTCCCATGAAACAAGGTATCCACCCGAAATACGATTTCGTTACCATCACTTGCACCTGCGGTAACGTGATCAAAACCCGTTCTACTATGGGTCACGATCTGAACCTGGACGTGTGCAGCGCATGTCACCCGTTCTATACTGGTAAGCAACGTGACGTGGCTACCGGTGGTCGTGTTGACCGCTTCAACAAGCGTTTCAGCGTACCGGGCGCTAAGAAGTAATTACTGCCCGCACGACGAAAAAGGCGCCTTCAGGCGCCTTTTTGCATTTCTGGTTCCGGCATTTCTGCTTTTTTCCAGGTCTGGAAAAATCACCGCAACACGGCGGGCACCGGCCCACCGCCCCGCTTAATATTCCCAGGTATCGGGATCCACACCCATTTCGCGCATCATTACTTTCGCTTCTTCCGGGATCTCATCACTGCGTTCTTTGCGCAGGTCAGCATCATTCGGCAGCGGCTGGCCGGTAAAGGCATGAAGGAACGCCTCACACAACAGTTCGCTGTTGGTGGCATGGCGCAGGTTGTTCACCTGGCGACGTGTCCGTTCATCCGTCAGAATTTTGAGCACTTTCAGCGGGATAGACACCGTGATTTTTTTAACTTGCTCGCTTTTTTTACCGTGTTCAGCGTATGGGCTGACATATTCGCCGTTCCACTCAGCCATGGGACACCTTAAATTTGTCGGAAAAATATAAAATTCTAAAAACCGGCTGATTATGCCCGATCTTCACTGTTCTCACTAAACCAATCTTGATAAAAATCTCCGTTACCGGAGCAACCTCACTGACACGCCGTTGTAACCGGTCAACAGTCTTTCTCTCAGCCGCGCAACGGGGCTGCAACCTGCCTGACATGTTACTCACATTTGAAAACGCTATAATTTTAGCGGGTATTGTGGCTCTGCTCAATCTATACGCAAAGAAGTTTAGATGTCCAGATGTATTGACGTCTATTATCGATGCGATTAATCTTTAGGCCCTAACCCCCAGCATCCCGTCAGGGAGAGACCACATGACGCATAAGCAAGCAACCATCGCCGTACGCAGCGGCCTGAATGATGATGAGCAGTATGGCTGTGTTGTTCCCCCCATCCATTTGTCCAGCACGTATAACTTCACCGATTTCAACGAACCTCGCGCCCATGACTATTCACGCCGCGGCAACCCGTCGCGTGATGTGGTGCAGCGCGCGCTGGCGGATCTGGAGGGCGGTGCCGGTGCGGTGATGACCAGCAGCGGGATGTCAGCGATTCATCTGGTCTGTACCGTGTTCCTAAAACCCGGCGATCTGCTGGTGGCCCCGCATGATTGCTATGGCGGCAGCTACCGCCTGTTCGACAGCCTGAGCAAACGCGGCGCATACCATGTGCGGTTTGTCGACCAGGGTGACGCCGCCGCGCTGGCCGATGCGTTGCAGGAAAAACCTAAGCTGGTCCTGATTGAAACGCCGAGCAACCCGCTGTTGCGCGTGGTGGACATCGCCGCCATTTGTGAGGCCTCACGGGCGGCCGGTGCGGTCACTGTGGTGGACAACACCTTCCTCAGCCCGGCGCTGCAACAGCCGCTGGCACTGGGGGCGGACCTGGTGGTGCACTCCTGTACCAAATACCTGAACGGGCACTCTGACGTGGTGGCCGGTGCGGTGATCGCCAAAGACCCGGCGCTGGCGACAGAGCTGGCCTGGTGGGCGAATAACATCGGTGTGACCGGGGCGGCGTTTGACAGCTACCTGCTGCTGCGCGGCCTGCGCACACTGTCGCCGCGCATCAAGCAACAGCAGAGCAATGCCCAGGCGATTGTTGCGTATTTAGCGCAGCAGCCGCAGGTGAAAAAGCTGTATCATCCTTCCCTGCCGGACAATGCCGGCCATGAGATCGCCTGCCGCCAGCAGGCCGGTTTCGGCGCGATGCTGAGTTTTGAGCTGGACGGCGATGAACCGACCCTGCGCCGCTTCCTGAAAGCGCTGAAGCTGTTCACGCTGGCGGAGTCGCTGGGCGGGGTAGAGAGCCTGATTTCCCATACCGCGACCATGACCCACGCGGGCATGGCACCGGAAGCGCGTAAGGCAGCCGGGATTTCCGACAGCCTGTTGCGGGTTTCCGTGGGTCTGGAAGACAGTGAAGATTTGATTGCCGATCTGGAACAGGCTTTCCAGGCGGCGGCAACGAGGTAAGCATGAATGCAATTGCGGTAGCAGCGCCGGCGGGGAGCCGGCAGTTGCACAAATTTGGCGGCAGCAGTCTGGCCGATGTGAAGTGTTATCTGCGTGTCGCCGGGATCATGGCGGAGTACGGCAAGCCGGGCGACATGATGGTGGTGTCGGCGGCAGGCAGCACCACCAACCAGCTGATCAGCTGGCTGAAGCTGAGCCAGAGCGACCGCCTGTCGGCGCATCAGGTGCAGCAGACGTTGCGCCGTTACCAGAGCGAGCTGATCGCCGGGCTGTTACCGCCGGAACTGGCTGAGCCGCTGATTACCCAATTCATTCACGATCTGGAACGCCTGGCAGCGCTGCTGGATGCCCCGCTGACGGATGCGGTGTATGCCGAAGTGGTCGGCCACGGTGAGATCTGGTCTGCGCGCCTGATGGCGGCAGTGCTCAATAAACTCGACTATCAGGCTGCCTGGCTCGATGCGCGCGATTTCCTGCGTGCCGAGCGTGCGGCCCAGCCGCAAGTGGACGAAGGCCGCTCCTACCCGCTGTTGCAACAATTGCTGGCGCAGCACCCGCATAAATATCTGGTCGTCACCGGCTTTATCTCCCGCAACGATGCCGGGGAAACGGTGCTGCTCGGCCGTAACGGCAGTGACTACTCTGCCACCCAGATTGGCGCGCTGGCCGGTGTCAGCCGCGTCACCATCTGGAGCGACGTGGCCGGGGTTTACAGCGCTGACCCGCGCAAGGTGAAAGATGCCTGCCTGCTGCCGCTGCTGCGGCTGGATGAGGCCAGCGAGCTGGCCCGCCTGGCGGCACCGGTGCTGCACGCCCGCACATTGCAGCCGGTTTCCGGCAGCGATATCGATCTGCAATTGCGTTGCAGTTACCAGCCGGAACAGGGCTCAACGCGTATTGAGCGCGTGCTGGCCTCCGGTACCGGTGCGAAAATCGTCACCAGCCACGATGATATCTGCCTGATTGAGTTTACTATTCCGCCGCAGCATGACTTTGTGCTGGCACAGAAAGAGGTGGACCGGGTACTGAAGCGCGCCCAGATCCGGCCGCTGGCGACCGGTGTGCACCCTGACCGCAACCTGCTGCAACTCTGCTATACCGCTGAAGTCGCCGGCAGTGCCCTGCAGGCGCTGGAAGATGCCGGGCTGCCGGGCCAGCTTCACCTGCGTGAAAAGCTGGCGCTGGTGGCACTGGTGGGTGCCGGGGTATGCAAAAACCCACTGCACAGCCACCGCTTCTATCAGGAGCTGAAAGACCAGCCGGTAGAGTTCATCTGGCAGGCGGAAGACGGCATCAGCCTGGTGGCGGTGCTGCGTGTCGGCCCGACGGAACACCTGATCCAGGGCCTGCACCAGTCGCTGTTCCGCGCCGAGAAACGCATCGGCCTGATGCTGTTCGGCAAAGGCAATATTGGGTCGCGCTGGCTGGAGCTGTTCGCCCGCGAACAGAAAAACCTCTCGGCGCGCAGCGGCTTTGAGTTCGTGCTGGCCGGGGTGGTGGACAGCCGCCGCAGCCTGCTGAGCTATGACGGGCTGGACGCCAGCCGGGCGCTGGCTTTCTTTGACGACGAAGCCCGCGAACAGGATGAGGAGTCGCTGTTCCTGTGGATGCGCGCCCACCCGTTTGACGATTTGGTGGTGCTGGACGTGACCGCCAGCGAAAGCCTGGCGGAACAGTACCTGGATTTCGCCAGCTACGGTTTCCACGTCATCAGCGCCAACAAACTGGCCGGTGCCTCCGCCGGCGACAACTATCGCCAGATCCGTGACGCCTTCGCCAAAACCGGCAGCCACTGGCTCTATAACGCCACCGTCGGCGCGGGGTTGCCGGTCAACCACACGGTGCGTGACCTGCGTGACAGCGGCGATACCATCCTGGCGATCAGCGGCATCTTCTCCGGCACGCTCTCCTGGCTGTTCCTGCAATTTGACGGCACGGTGCCGTTCACCGAGCTGGTCGACCAGGCCTGGCAACAGGGGCTGACGGAGCCTGACCCGCGCGTGGATCTGGCAGGCCAGGATGTGATGCGCAAGCTGGTTATCCTGGCGCGTGAAGCGGGCTATGACATTGAGCCGAATCAGGTGCGGGTCGAGTCACTGGTGCCGGCCCACTGCATCCAGGGCAGCGTCGATCAATTCTTTGAAGACGGCGATGCGCTGAATGAGCAGATGGTGCAGCGCCTGGAAGCCGCCAACGAAATGGGGCTGGTGCTGCGTTATGTGGCGCGTTTCGATGCCAACGGCAAGGCGCGGGTCGGCGTGGAAGCGGTGCGCCCGGAGCATCCGCTGGCCGCGTTACTGCCGTGCGATAACGTCTTCGCCATTGAGAGCCGCTGGTACCGTGATAACCCGCTGGTGATCCGCGGGCCGGGCGCGGGGCGCGACGTCACCGCCGGGGCGATTCAGTCCGATCTTAACCGCCTGGCCCGCCTTCTCTAATCCTTTCAATGCCTTCTGCCGCCCCGGCAGAAGGCGTTTCCCGCCTGTTGCATTTCCTGCTTGAATTTTCTTCACTCTGGGTGAAGATTACTCACCGTTGGCAAAGAATATTCAGTTGACTCTTTGACCAATCTCCGTCATTTTCTATCCATACGTTTAGACGTCTAGACGCTTATCATGCTAAGCAAACCGGATGTCACAAGAAGAACAACGTTCGATAACTTGATGCAGTGACTGATGAGGTAGGGTATGAGTTTTTTCCACGCAAACCAGCGGGACGCGCTGAACCAGAGTCTGGCCGAACTGCATGGTCAGTTTAATGTCTCCTTTGAGTTCTTCCCGCCGCGTACCAGCGAAATGGAAGATACCCTGTGGCGCTCCATTGACCGCCTCAGCAGCCTGAAACCGAAATTTGTCTCCGTGACTTACGGTGCCAACTCCGGCGAACGTGACCGCACCCACAGCATCATTAAAGGCATCAAAGAGCGCACCGGGCTGGAAGCCGCCCCGCACCTGACCTGCATCGACGCCACGCGTGACGAACTGCGCCAGATTGCCCTCGATTACTGGCACAGCGGCATCCGCCATATCGTCGCGTTGCGCGGCGACCTGCCGCCGGAAAGCGGCAAGCCGGAGATGTACGCCACCGATTTGGTCGCGTTGCTGAAAGAGGTGGGTGACTTTGATATTTCAGTCGCTGCCTACCCGGAAGTGCACCCGGAAGCCAAAAGCGCGCAGTCTGACCTGATCAACCTGAAGCGTAAAATCGATGCCGGGGCCAACCGCGCCATCACCCAGTTCTTCTTTGATGTGGAGAGCTACCTGCGCTTCCGTGACCGCTGCGTAACCGCCGGGATTGACGTGGAAATCGTGCCGGGCATTCTGCCGGTTTCCAACTTCAAACAGTTGCAGCGTTTTGCCGCCCTGACCAACGTGCGGGTGCCGCAGTGGATGACCCACATGTTTGAAGGGCTGGATGACGACGCCGAAACGCGCAAGCTGGTCGGGGCGAATATTGCGATGGACATGGTGAAAATCCTGAGCCGGGAAGGGGTGAAAGATTTCCACTTCTACACCCTGAACCGGGCAGAGATGAGCTACGCCATCTGCCATACGCTGGGCGTGCGCCCCGGTGCCGTGGCCCCGGTTCACGCCTGATTTTCCCGCCCTCTGCCTGGCCGCCGGTGCGGCCTTTTTTAAGCCTTTTCCGCACTCACAACGATCACCATAAAAAAGGGCACCCGTGGGTGCCCTTGTGCTTGTCGTTGACGTCAGCCGGTGTTGCGCATCCCGGCGGCGACCCCGGCGATGGTGACCATCAGCGCCTGTTCCACCTGCGGGTCCGGCTCTTCCTGCTGGCGCGAACGGTGCAGCAATTCAGCCTGCAATACGTTCAGCGGGTCGGTGTAGACGTTACGCAGCGCAATGGATTCGGCAATCCACGGCAGATCGGCCATCAGGTGATCATCATTGGCGATCCGCAATACCACGTTAATGTCGCTGGCCAGCTGATCGCGCAGTTGTTTGCCCAGCGGCCACAGCGATTTATCCACCAGCCGCTGATCGTAATACTCGGCCAGCCACAGGTCGGCCTTGGCATACACCATCTCCAGCATCCCGATGCGGGTGGAGAAGAACGGCCAGTCGCGGCACATGGTTTCCAGCTCGTCCTGGTTCCCTTCTTCCACTGCTTTTTGCAGCGCGGCACCGGCACCCAGCCAGGCGGGCAGCATCAGGCGGTTCTGCGTCCAGGCGAAGATCCAGGGAATGGCGCGCAGCGACTCGACGCCGCCGTTGGGGCGACGTTTGGCCGGGCGGGAGCCCAGCGGCAGTTTGCCCAGCTCCAGCTCCGGCGTGGCAGCACGGAAGTAGGGCACGAAGTCCGGGTTTTCACGCACGTAGCCGCGGTACATGGTGCAGGAGACGTCAGAGAGCAGATCCATAATGCGGCGCCATTCCGGTTTCGGTTCCGGCGGCGGCAACAGGTTGGCTTCGAGGATCGCGCCGGTATAGAGCGCCAGGCTGCTGATGGTGACTTCCGGCAGGCCGAATTTGAAGCGGATCATCTCGCCCTGTTCGGTGACGCGCAGGCCGCCTTTCAGGCTGCCCGGCGGTTGTGACA
The DNA here is from genome assembly GCF_002858805.1 of Chimaeribacter arupi. Taxonomy (GTDB): domain Bacteria; phylum Pseudomonadota; class Gammaproteobacteria; order Enterobacterales; family Enterobacteriaceae; genus Chimaeribacter; species Chimaeribacter arupi. The sequence goes on along the minus strand of NZ_PJZI01000032.1, from coordinate 20,952 downwards.
GCAGCGCCGCATGGGCCGGTGCGCCCCCGCGGCCGATGGAGCCGCCGCGGCCGTGGAACAGCGTCAGCGCCACGCCGGATTTCTCGCAGGTTTTGATCAGCGCGTCCTGCGCACGGTACTGCGCCCAGGAAGCGGCCATCACACCCGCATCTTTCGCCGAGTCGGAATAGCCGATCATCACCATCTGCTTGCCCTGGATATAGCCGCGGTACCAGTCGATGTTCAGCAACTGGGTCATTACGCTGTCGGCGTTGTTCAGGTCATCCAGCGTTTCAAACAGCGGGGCAACCGGCATCGGGAACGGGCAGCCCGCCTCTTTCAGCAGCAGGTGCACCGCCAGCACGTCAGACGGCGTGCGCGCCATCGAGATCACGTAGGCGGCAATCGAGCCTTCCGGCGCTTCTGCGGCCACTTTGCAGGTGTCGAGCACCTCGCGGGTCTCTTCACTCGGTTCCCAGTTGCGCGGCACCAGCGGGCGCTTGGAGTTAAGCTCGCGGATCAGGAACGCCTGTTTGTCCGATTCTGACCAGCTTTCATAATCGCCCAGCCCCAGATAGCGGGTGATTTCAGCAATCGCCTCGGTGTGGCGGCTGCTCTCCTGGCGCAGGTCGATGCGCACCAGCGGCACGCCGAAACAGCGGATGCGGCGCAGGGTGTCGAGCAGCTGACCATTGGCGATGATGCCCATGCCGCAGGCCTGCAATGACTCATAACAGGCGTAGAGCGGCTCCCAGAGCTGCTCGTTCTGCACCAGCAGGTCATCCGGGCGCACGGCGTGCTCGCCTTTCAGTTTTGCTTCCAGCCAGGCCTGGGTTTTGGTCAGCTGGCTGCGTACCCCTTTGATGATTTCGCGGTACGGCTCCAGCACCTCATCGCCCCCGGCACGGGCGCGCAGTTCCGGCGTACAGTCGGACATCGACAGCTCAGAGACCAGCACCGCGATGTCACGCAGGAACAGATCAGTGGCTTTCCAACGGCTCAGCAGCAGGGCGCGGCGGGTGATTTCGGCAGTGACGTTCGGGTTGCCGTCGCGGTCGCCGCCCATCCAGGAGGTGAAGCGGATAGGCGTGGCGTCTACCGGCAGGCGGTAATCAATGGAATTTTCCAGTTGCTCATTAAGCTCACGCAGGAACGCGGGCACCCCTTCCCACAGGCTGTTTTCCACCACTGCAAAGCCCCATTTGGCTTCGTCAATCGGGGAGGGGCGATGCTTGCGGATCTCGTCGGTGTGCCAGGACTGGGCAATCAGCTGGCGCAGGCGGCGCATGATTTTATTGCGCTCGTAGTCGGCCAGATCGTTATGGTCGAGCTGGCTGAGGCAGGTGTTCACCTCCACCATTTTGTGGATCAGGGTGCGGCGGGTGATTTCCGTCGGGTGCGCGGTCAGTACCAGTTCAATCGAGAGATTATCCACCGAGTCACGCAGCTGGTCGTCTGTGACCTTGTTCTCTTTCAGGCGGGCGATCAGGTGCGCCAGCGCTTCCGGGTTGCTGGCCGCTTCGCCGTTCGGCGAGATGCTGTGGTACTGCTCGGCGGTATTGGTCAGGTTGAGGAACTGGCTGAACGCCCGAGCCACCGGCAACAGCTCCTCATTTGACAGGTTTTGCAGTGTGGAAAGCAGTTGCTGGCGGTGCGCCTCGTTACCGGCGCGGGAGGATTTGGATAACTTACGGATGGTTTCAACACGATCCAAAATGTGCTCGCCCAGTGTCTCCTTAATGGTTTCACCGAGCAGCTTGCCGAGCATACTGACATTACTTCGCATTGCAGAATATTGTTCGTTCATAGACCCTGACCTGTTTCTCTTGTGATTTTATGTTTTGTAAATAACTTTCACCCGAAAGGCATCGCTGCCCTGTTAATGCATCGTCTTACCGGCCTTACGGCCCTTCACTCTATATGTACCGCAAAAACGGCGATTTTCTTACTGCTAAAACCGCCTGAGCACTGAAATTTAATTACAGGCTGCCGCGTATCAGCCCGGCTAATCTGCCAACGCGGGATCTGCCGCCTCAGGCGTGGCAGAAATGATGCACCACCTGGGTGATCAGGGCGCGCGTCGGCTGGATAAACGCCATGTCCAGATATTCGTCCGGCTGGTGGGCCTGCTCAATCGAGCCGGGGCCAAGCACCAGCGTCGGGCAGAGCTGCTGAATAAACGGCGCTTCCGTACAGTAATTCACGATCTCGGTTTTGGTGCCGAGCAGTTTCTCCACCACCTGCACCAGATGATGATCCGCCGGGCACTCATAGCCGGGCACCGGCGGGTGCAGCTCCGTCACGGTCACGCGCCCCGGCCAGCGCTCGCTCACCGGGGCCAGCGCCAGGTTCAGCATCTCATTCAGGTCAGTCAGCGTCAGCCCCGGCAGCGGGCGGATATCCATATGCAATTCACAACAGGCGCAGATGCGGTTGGAGGCATCGCCGCCGTGGATGGCACCGAAGTTCATGGTCGGGTAAGGGATGACGAAACCGTCATGGTGGAAACGCTCTTTCAGGGAGTTGCGCAGGCCCATCAGTTGGGTGATCGACTCATGCATCAGCTCAATCGCGTTCACGCCGCGTGACGGGTCGCTGGAGTGGCCCGACTGGCCCTCGATGCGGATGGCATTCGACATATGGCCTTTATGCGCCCGCACCGGCTTTAGCGAGGTCGGCTCGCCGATGATGGCGCAGTCCGGCCGCAGCGTGGTGGAGCGCGCAAAATAGCTCGCCCCGGCCATGGACGTCTCTTCATCGGCGGTCGCCAGAATATAGAGCGGCTTATTCAGTTTGCTGAGGTCAATGTCACGCAGCGCATCAAGGATAAAGGCAAAGAAACCTTTCATGTCCGCCGTGCCCAGCCCATAGAGCCGGTTTTCATGCTCCGTCAGCGTAAAGGGGTCGCGCGTCCAGCGGCCGTCATCAAAGGGCACGGTGTCGGTATGCCCGGCCAGCAAGAGGCCGCCGCTGCCGCTGCCGATGCTGGCCAACATGTTGAATTTATTGCGGGTGCCCGGCACCGGCTGCATCTCGACCTCAAAGCCGAGATCGCGGAACCAGCCGGCGAGCAGAGTGATTAATCCTTCATTACTCTGGTCGAGTGCGCTGTCGGTGGCGCTGATGGATGGCGTGGCGATCAGCGCCCGGTATAGCTCAATAAAAGGAGGTAATTTCATCTTCACTGTTGACAGCCCTTAGTTAGGATAGTATCAATATTCATGCATTTATTTTGAATAAAAATACAGTAAGGCGGAGCAGAAAGGAACCGGCAGCGGCCCTGACGGAAAAATGAACTGCTCAGTCCCGTGGGTGAACGGCGAAGCATGCTGATGAGCCCGGTAACCTGTTACGCCTGACGCGTGCGTCAGTCATCCACTAAGAAGGTGAGCGGAACCCATGTTGAATACGCTGATAGTTGGAGCCAGCGGCTATGCCGGTGCGGAACTTGCGACCTACCTGAATCGCCACCCGCATATGAACATAACCGGTTTGATGGTTTCAGCGCAAAGTGCAGATGCAGGAAAACAGCTCGCCGAGCTGCATCCCCACCTGAAAGGGATTATCGATCTGCCGGTGCTGCCGCTGGAGAATGTGGCAGAGGCCGCCAAAGGCGTTGATGTGGTGTTCCTCGCGACGGCCCACGCCGTCAGCCACGATCTGGCCCCGCAATTCCTGGCGGCCGGGTGCGTGGTGTTTGACCTCTCCGGCGCGTTCCGGGTGCGTGACGCCGCCTTCTACACCGATTTCTACGGCTTTGAGCATCAGCACCCGGAATGGCTGGAGAAAGCCGTGTACGGGCTGGCCGAATGGCAGGCGGATGCCCTGGCCGACGCGCAACTGATCGCCGTGCCGGGCTGTTACCCGACGGCGGCCCAACTGGCGCTGAAGCCGCTGCTCGAGAACGGGTTGCTGAACCCTGCGCAGTGGCCGGTGATCAACGCCACCAGCGGTGTCAGCGGGGCCGGCCGGAAAGCCAGCCTGAAAAGCAGCGTGTGCGAAACCAGCCTTCAGCCTTACGGCATTTTTAACCATCGTCATCACCCTGAAATTGTCGCCCACCTGGGTACGCCGGTGATCTTCACCCCACATCTGGCGAATTTCCCGCGCGGCATTCTGGAAACCATCACCTGCCGCCTGAACGCAGGGGTGACGGCGCAGGATGTGGCGGAAGCGTTCCACAACGCCTACCACGACAAACCGCTGGTGCGGCTCTACCGTGAAGGTGTCCCGGCGCTGAAAGATGTGGTCGGCCTGCCGTTCTGTGACATCGGCTTTGCCGTGCAGGGCGAGCACCTGATTGTGGTCGCCACCGAGGACAACTTGCTGAAAGGGGCCTCAGCCCAGGCGGTGCAGTGCCTGAATTTGCGCTTCGGGTTCCCGGAAACCCAGTCGCTGCTGTAATTCTCCGGCGCGGCCGGAGGGCGGCGCCTAAACATTTGAGTCAAGATTTCAACAGGGTGAGGCGTGAACATGATGAATCCGTTAATTATCAAACTGGGTGGCGTGCTGCTCGACAGCGAAGAGGCGCTGGAGCGCCTGTTCGGCGCACTGGTGGCTTACCGCCAGGAACACCAGCGCCCGCTGATCATTGTGCATGGCGGCGGCTTCCTGGTGGACGAGCTGATGAGAAAGCTCTCCTTGCCGGTGGTGAAAAAGCACGGCTTGCGCGTCACGCCCGCTGACCAGATCGACATCATCACCGGGGCGCTGGCGGGCACCGCCAACAAAACCCTGCTGGCCTGGGCGATTAAAAACAACCTTAACGCCGTGGGCCTGAGCCTGGCTGACGGCAACACCGTGAACGTGGCGCAGTTTGATGAAGAGCTGGGCCACGTCGGCAAAGCCTCCCCCGGTTCCGCCGATTTGCTGAACACCCTGCTGGGTGCCGGTTACCTGCCGATCATCAGCTCCATCGGCATCACAGCCGGGGGCGCGCTGATGAACGTCAACGCAGACCAGGCCGCCACGGCGCTGGCAGAAACCCTGGGGGCAGACCTGATCCTGCTTTCTGACGTCAGCGGCATTCTGGACGGCAAAGGCCAGCGCATCGCGGAGATGACGGCTGAGAAAGCGGAACAACTGATCGCGCAGGGCATCATCACTGACGGCATGGTGGTGAAAGTCAACGCCGCGCTGGACGCCGCCCGCACCCTCGGCCGCCCGGTCGATATTGCCAGCTGGCGTAACGCAGAGAAATTACCTGCACTGTTTAACGGCGTGGCCATCGGCACACGCATCCTGGCGTAACGCCGGGTTTTTACTGAATTTACTGAATCTGTATCAAGGACATCATCATGCAAACTAAAGGCATCAAGAAAATCGTTCTGGCTTACTCCGGCGGTCTGGACACCTCAGCCATCATTCCGTGGCTGAAAGAGAACTATGACTGCGAAGTGGTGGCTTTCGTCGCTGATATCGGCCAGGAGCGCAGCGATCTGGAAGGGATTGAGCAGAAAGCGCTGCGTACCGGTGCGTCTGAGTGCCATGTGGTTGACCTGCGTGAAGAATTCATCAAAGACTACGTGTACCCGGTGCTGCAAACCGGTGCGCTGTACGAAGGCAGCTACCTGCTGGGTACCTCGATGGCGCGCCCGCTGATTGCGAAAGCACAGGTGGAACTGGCGCTGAAAGTGGGGGCGGATGCCCTGTGCCACGGCGCAACCGGCAAAGGCAACGATCAGGTGCGTTTCGAAACCACCTACACTGCCCTGGCCCCGGAGCTGAAAGTGGTGGCACCGTGGCGTGAGTGGGACCTGCGTTCCCGTGAGGCGCTGCTGGCTTACCTGAAAGAGCGTGATATCCCGACCACGGCGTCGCTGGAGAAGATCTACAGCCGTGATGAAAACGCCTGGCACATCTCCACCGAAGGTGGCGTGCTGGAAAGCCCGTGGAATGCCGCGAACAATGATTGCTGGGCCTGGACGGTTGACCCGGAAGAGGCCCCCAACGAGGCCGAGCTGGTGACGGTCACGGTGGAAAAAGGCCGGGTGGTTGCGGTCAACGGCGAGGCGCTCAGCCCGTACCAGTGCCTGGAAGCGCTGAACAAACTGGGTGTGAAACATGGCGTCGGCCGGATCGACATCGTGGAAAACCGTCTGGTAGGGATTAAATCCCGCGGCTGCTACGAAACCCCAGGGGGCACCATCATGATGGCGGCACTGCGTGGCGTAGAACAGCTGGTGCTGGACCGTGACAGCTTCAAATGGCGTGAGCAACTGGGCCACGAGATGTCCTACGTGGTGTATGACGGCCGCTGGTTCGCCCCGCTGCGCCAGTCCATCCAGGCGGCGGCAGAAGCGCTGGCCGAAGAGGTGAACGGTGAAGTGGTGGTGAAACTCTACAAAGGCACCGCCACCGCGATCCAGAAAAAATCTGCCAACAGCCTCTACTCAGAAGAGTTCGCGACCTTTGGTGAAGATGAAGTATATGACCACAGCCACGCCGGCGGCTTCATCCGCCTGTTCTCGCTCTCTTCCCGCATCCGTGCGCTGAACGCGAAAAAGCAGTAATCGCCACGGGCCGCCCGGCGGCCCGGACAGGCACCCATTCTTATCAGGGCGCGGCAGTGCGCCCTGTCAGCTACAGCATTTATCAGAAGGACGCACACTATGGCACTTTGGGGCGGGCGTTTTACCCAGGCAGCAGACCAACGTTTCAAACAACTCAATGACTCCCTGCGTTTCGATTACCGGCTGGCCGAACAGGATATCGTCGGCTCCGTCGCCTGGTCGAAGGCACTGGTCACGGTCAATGTGCTGACGCAGGACGAGCAGCAGCGACTGGAGGAAGCGCTGATGTTTCTGCTGGACGAGGTGCGCGCCGACCCGGAGGCCATTGTCGAAAGCGATGCGGAAGACATCCATAGCTGGGTGGAGCAGAAGCTGATCGATAAAGTGGGCGACCTCGGCAAGAAACTGCATACCGGCCGCAGCCGTAACGATCAGGTCGCGACTGACCTGAAACTGTGGTGCAAGGAGCAGGTCGCGGAATTGCTGTTGTCGCTGAAAAACCTGCAACAGGCGCTGGTGGCGACCGCCGAGGCCAACCAGGATGCGGTGATGCCGGGGTATACCCACCTGCAACGTGCGCAGCCGGTGACCTTTGCCCACTGGTGCATGGCCTATGTCGAGATGCTGGCGCGGGATGAAAGCCGCCTGCGTGACACCCTGACGCGGCTGGACGTCAGCCCGCTGGGCTGTGGCGCGCTGGCCGGTACCGCCTACCCGATTGACCGGGAGCAACTGGCGGGCTGGCTCGGTTTCGCCTCTGCGACCCGTAATAGCCTGGACAGCGTCTCCGACCGTGACCATGTGCTCGAGCTGCTGTCGAATGCGGCCATCAGCATGGTGCACCTGTCACGCTTTGCCGAAGACCTGATCTTCTTCAACACCGGCGAAGCGGGTTTTGTGGAGCTGTCTGACCGCGTGACCTCGGGTTCGTCGCTGATGCCGCAAAAGAAAAACCCCGATGCGCTGGAGCTGATCCGCGGCAAGAGCGGCCGGGTACAAGGCGCGCTGACCGGCATGATGATGACCATGAAAGGGCTGCCGCTGGCCTATAACAAGGACATCCAGGAAGATAAAGAAGGGCTGTTTGACGCGCTGGAAACCTGGTTCGACTGCCTGAACATGGCGGCGCTGGTACTGGACGGCATCAAAGTGAAACGCGCCCGTACGCAGGAAGCGGCGGAGCAGGGCTACGCCAATGCCACGGAGCTGGCGGATTATCTGGTGGCAAAAGGTATCCCGTTCCGCGAAGCGCACCACATTGTCGGCGCGGCGGTGGTGGAGGCCATCTCTCAGGGCGTCGCGCTGGAAGCGTTGCCGCTGGCGACGTTGCAGACGTTCAGCAGCGTGATCGGCGATGATGTCTACCCGATCCTGTCACTGCAATCCTGCCTGGATAAACGTGACGCCAAAGGCGGGGTGTCGCCGCATCAGGTGGCAAATGCCATCACTGAGGCGAAACAGCGGTTGGCCTAAGCTGCACCCGAAGAAAGCGTAAAAAAAAGGTCGCCTGGATGGCGACCTTTTCTTACGCAGGATTTTTTTTATAAAACAATAGATTATTTCAGGTTAAGCGTCACATCTCCCACATATTCCCAATATTGATTACTTTCTTTATAACGTGGGTAATAGCCATATGTTTGATCGCTATTAAGTGCGATCAGCTTATATAACGCCAGATGGGTACTGTCCGGATTTGACAGGTAAACGTCACCTATCTTGCCTTTGCCGCTATTTTCACCCCAACGATGGTATTTCATCAATTCCTGATTATTCGCAATGGCTTGCTCTTCAGTGTCGCCCAGATAAATCCAGTATCGGTTATTGGACTTCGTTGCAGGGTAGTACCAGTATTTCCCGTCGCTGCCGGTGCCCATCAGGTTGAAATAGGCTTTGCCCTGACCATAAAAATCATCAGAGAGGTAAATATCGCCTATGGCACCTTTACGGTCATTCTCACCCCAGCGATGGCAGCAATTTGTTTTTGCGTCATCATGCGTGAACGGGGCAAGAATCTTGCTGTAGGCATACATCGGTGCCTGCTGTTCAGTCATGCCGCTGTGTTCCGGGCTGACCTGTTTGGCGATGCCCGGCTGATCACGCGCCATCGACCAGATGCCGACCATGCCGAGATCCCGTTTCACCGCATCTTCCATCACCAGCTTTGCATCAGACTGATAGAACACTTCGCCCTGCACGTCGTTGTAACCGATCATCGGCGTGGTGCCCATCATGGCGTTGATCTCTTTGTCGGACTTGGCCGGCCAGATTTTCTTCAGCTGGTGGAACATGTTTTCGATGGCGGAGGTGGCGCAGGTGCCGTGGATATTCTGGCCTTCGGTACCGTCAGACTGGCAGATGGCATTGCCGTAGTCCATGGTCATCACGTTAACCCCGGCCAGGTCGACACCGGCATCACGCGCATCTTCCAGCACATACAGCCCTTCAGCCGTCAGGCCGGTCGGCAGGATCGGCAGGGTGTACCAGATGCCGACCTTGCGGCCTTCCTCTTGCCATTTCGCCTGTACCGCTTTTACGGCGCGGTTACGGCGCTGGATCGACTCGTGGTCCGCCACCCAGGTGCCTTCGATGTCAAAGTCCAGCACGTTCAGGTTCAGGTTATCCACGATGTCATGGTAGAGCTGGGTCAGGTCAGCGTCGTTTTTACAGGCGGCGGCCAGCGGGGCATTATTGGCACCCCCGATGGACACCATAATGTCGCCGCCCGCTTCACGCAGCGCCTTGATTTTGCTGTACTGGGTGTAATCCTGCAGGTTGTAGGCGGTACCCCAGGTCGGCAGGCACTGGTCACCGCTCTTCGCCACCACAAACGCCATGGTGAAGTGGTTAACGTTCTGCTCTTTTGCCAGTTTCGCCAGATCCGGAATGGAATTCAGGCTGAAGTCCACATACGGGGCATAGACGTGGGCCGGCCACGGATTTTTCGGCGTGCCGACGCGCTCTTTGGTGCCTGCCCAGTCGATGTACACGGCCCACGGGTTAATGTCTGTTGGGGAAGCGTGCTGCACTTTGGTCTGTGCCACATACGGCTGGCCCTGGAACTGTACCAGTTGCCCGGCCGGGTAAAGGGCAGAGGTGTTGAACTGCGGCGCGGCAGCCAGTTGTTCCGGCGTGTATTCCACGGTTGGGCCTAACGGTTTCCACGGACGGCCGTTATTGCCTTGTGGGTTCTGGTTGGCCGGGTCAGCAGGGTTATTCCCGATGGTGTAGAACAACGCTTCATAAGACTGGCCGTCAACCTTAACCACATCCCCTTTATTATAGGTTTTGGAGGCGTTCCAGGTTTCCACCGGCATATAACGCTGCCACGGGTTTCCTTGTGCCGGAATAAAGGAGTTCGCCGGAACAGCACCATTGGCTTTATAGGTATTTTCCTGATATTTCACGATATCGCCTTGCTGATAGGCTTTATCACTGCTGAATGCATCATGCACAACCGGGGTACCGCCGCCGTTAATCTCACAGGTGGTCGGGTTACCGTACTCGGCCATTTCGGCGCTGGTGGCCGTGCGCAGATAACGCCACGGGTTATTGGCTTCATCGGCAGCAGCCTCTTTCGGGCAGTTGTCGGCGCCTACCCACCAGGCGTTTTGATAGACGTTGCCGTCAAAAATCACCTGCATGGTGTCGCCACCCTCCTGGCCATTCCAGGCCTCTAATGCAAACGCGCTTGCAGCCCCAGCGGTCAAACCAACGGCAAGTAAAGCCCTGGAAATAAGCGTTAATTTCATCGTCATTCCTTTTGAATAATAAACGTTACGCGTGCTAATAAAGACGCGGCTGAATATTACCAAAGCGAATTACACGAAGGATTTAATAATTAATGAAGCAGCGATTAACTGTTTTTCAGTTCTTTATTTAAATAGATCAAGGTTATTTTCTATCTTATTAAATAACGAGGTTTCAACGAGGTTAAATAAAAGCAGAGGGAGTGCCGGGAAATAAAAACGGGCCTGTCCGGCCCGTTTTCCAGTAAAGAAATGTGACGATTTACTCGCCTGGGCAGCGCTGGCAGCGTTCTGCCTCTTCATTGCCGAGACGCAGTTTACTTTGCAGATCGCGCAGGGCCGTGCGCAACCCCTCTTCAATCACCGGATGGTAGAACGGCATCTCCAGCATCTGATTGACCGTCATTTTCTGCTGATGTGCCCACGCCAGCAAGTGTGCCAGATGCTCCACATCCGGGCCGATCATCTCTGCGCCGAGGAACCGCCCGGTGCCTTGTTCGCCATACACACGCATCACACCTTTATTACGCAGCATCACGCGTGAACGGCCCTGGTTCTCAAAGGAAACTTCACCGATTTCAAAGCAGCCACAGGCACCCAGCGCGCTGTTCAGCTCGCGGTAGGTGGCACCGACCATCGCAATCTGCGGATCGGAGAACACCACAGAGATCGCGCTGCGACGCAGGCCGGGGTTCACTTCCGGGAAAGCCCCGGCGTTATCCCCGGCGATACGGGCCTGATCGCTGGCTTCATGCAGCAGCGGCAACTGGTTGCTGGCGTCACCGGCAATAAAAATGTGCGGCACGCTGGTCTGCATGGTCAGGCGGTCGGCCGTCGGCACACCGCGCGCGTCCAGCACCAGGGAGGTGTTTTCCAGCCCGAGCTTATCCACATTCGGGCGGCGGCCGGTGGCTGCCAGCACGTAATCCACCATCAGATCCTGCGGGTTGCCCTGCTTGTCCAGGTAGCGGATGAAGACGCGGTCGCCTTCGCGCTGCATCATCTCGATTTTTGCATCCGCATCGAGGTAAAACTCATCGCTCAGGGTAGTCGCGGCATATTCACGCACACGCGGGTCAGTGAGCGGGCCGACACCGCCGCCGACGCCGAAGACTTTCACCTCAACACCCAGACGATGCAGCGCCTGGCCCAGCTCCAGGCCAATCACGCCGGGGCCGAATACCGCGACGCTCTCCGGCAGGTCATCCCAGCTGAAGACATCATCATTAATCACCAGCCGGTCGCCCAGGGCGTCCCAGGCCGCAGGCCAGGCAGGGCGTGAGCCGGTGGCAATCACGATGCGCTGCGCCACAATGCGGGTGTGGTCATCTACCATCAGCGTGTTGTCATCAATAAAGCGGGCATAGCCGGAGATTTTGTCACGCGCCGGGATATTCTCGACGCCCTCAAGCACAAAACCGACAAACCGGTCACGCTCGCGTTTGACGCGGTCCATGACTTCACGGCCGTTGATCAGGATTTCACCCTGGGGATGGATGCCGAAACCGTGGGCGCGTTCCGTCTGGTGCACGGCTTCTGCCGCCGCGATCAGCAGTTTTGAAGGCATACACCCTACGCGCGCGCAGGTCGTCCCAAACGGGCCGCCCTCGATCATCACCACATTCGGCGTGGAAAGTTTCGCGGCGCGGTAGGCGCCCAGGCCGGCGGTGCCGCCGCCGATGACGGCAACGTCGACGTTGAGTTGTTTCATGGTATGCCTCGGTTTTCTGCTGTGTAAAAAAGGGGACGGGAATAAAAAAGGCGGGCTAAAAGCCCGCCAAAATTCACGTTGGCTGTTTCTTATAGTTAATACGTAGGGATGGTTTATCTCTTACGTCAGGTTATACGGCCAGGAAGGTTTCCAGATCGTCGCTGCCACCAATGTGACGGCCGCCGATGAAGACCTGCGGAACCGTCGCGCGGCCGGATACAGCACGCAGGCTGACGGTGGTCGCGTCTTTGCCCAGTACGATTTCTTCGTACTGAATACCGCGCTCTTGCAGCATCTGTTTTGCTTTGGCGCAGAACGGGCAGCCCGGTTTGGTGAACACGGACACGGATTCCTGGATTTTGAACTTTGGCGCCAGGTATTTCAGCATGGTGTCAGCGTCAGACACTTCAAACGGGTCGCCCGGCTTGTTCGGCTCAACGAACATTTTTTCTACCACGCCGTTGCGTACCAGCATGGAGTAACGCCAGGAGCGCGGGCCAAAGCCCAGATCCGCTTTCTCTACCAGCATTTCCATACCTTTGGTGAACTCGCCGTTACCGTCCGGGATGAAAGTGATGTTTTCAGCGTGCTGATCGTTTTTCCACGCGTTCATCACGAACGTATCGTTCACGGAAACACACAGAATGCTGTCTACGCCATGCTGACGGAACACACCGGCCAGTTCGTTGTAACGCGGCAGGTGGCTGGAAGAACAGGTCGGGGTAAAGGCACCCGGCAGTGAAAAGACGATAACCGTTTTATTTTTGAACAGGTCGTCGGTTGTGACATCAACCCACTGGTCGCCCTGACGGGTATGAAACACAACCTGTGGGACTTGCTTACCTTCTTGGCTTGAAAACATCGATAACCTCTTAAAATAACGGATGAATTTCTTATTGCTGCATGTGTCTTGCTTCGTTGGGGTACATTATTCACGCAGGGGGTTGATAGATCTAATCGTTGATTGCTATCTTATTCATTGCCATGAGCTATCATGGGTCGGAGGAAAAAATGAACATTCGCGATTTAGAGTATTTGGTTTCGCTGGCGGAATTCCGCCATTTCCGGCGTGCGGCGGATGCCTGCCACGTCAGCCAGCCCACCCTGAGCGGCCAGATCCGCAAGCTGGAAGATGAGCTGGGGGTGATGCTGCTGGAGCGCACCAGCCGTAAGGTGTTGTTCACCCAGGCCGGGCTGTTGCTGGTGGAACAGGCGCGCACTGTACTGCGTGAGGTGAAAGTGCTCAAGGAGATGGCAAGCCAGCAGGGGGAGACCATGTCCGGCCCGTTGCATATTGGCCTGATCCCGACGCTTGGCTCATACCTGCTGCCGCATATTATCCCGATGCTGCACCAGACGTTCCCGAAACTGGAGATGTACCTGCACGAAGCGCAGACGCACCAGTTGCTGGCGCAGCTCGACAGCGGCAAGCTCGACTGCGTGATCCTGGCGCTGGTAAAAGAGTCAGAATCCTTTATCGAAGTGCCGCTGTTTGATGAGCCGCTGAAACTGGCCGTGTATACCGATCACCCCTGGGCGGGGCGCGACCGGGTGCCGATGGCGGAGTTGTCCGGTGAGAAGCTGCTGATGCTGGAAGATGGCCACTGCCTGCGCGACCAGGCGATGGGCTTCTGCTTCCAGGCCGGGGCGGACGAGGACACCCACTTCCGCGCGACCAGCCTGGAAACACTGCGCAACATGGTGGCGGCCGGCAGCGGCATCACACTGTTGCCTGCCCTGGCAGTGCCGAATGAGCGCCAGCGTGACGGCGTAAGCTATATGCAGTGCTGCAAACCAGAGCCGAAGCGGACCATTGCGCTGGTCTACCGCCCCGGCTCACCCCTGCGCAGCCGCTATGAGCAGCTGGCAGAGGCCATCAAAGAGCATATGCAGCCGATGTTTGACACCGCATTAAAACAGGCGGTTTAACCCGTTCAGTGCGGCAACGCGATAGGCTTCCGCCATCGTGGGGTAGTTGAAGGTGGTATTGACGAAATACTCGATGGTATTGCCTTCCCCTTTCTGTTCCATGATGGCCTGGCCGATGTGAATAATCTCCGCCGCACGCTCGCCAAAGCAGTGAATACCCAGAATCTCCTTGGTTTCGCGATGGAACAGCAGTTTCAGGCTGCCCACATTCATCCCGGCAATTTGCGCCCGCGCCAGGTGCTTGAACTGCGCCCGGCCGACTTCATACGGCACTTTCATCGCCGTGAGTTCCTGCTCGGTTTTGCCGACGGAGCTGATCTCCGGGATGGTGTAAATCCCGCTTGGGATATTCTCAATCAGGTGGACTTTGGCTTCACCCTGGATCATCGCCTGCGCGGCGATACGCCCCTGGTCATACGCCGCTGAGGCCAGGCTCGGGTAACCAATCACGTCACCCACGGCATAAATATGCGACAGTGCCGTCTGGTACATGCTGTTGACTTTCAGCAGGCCGCGGCTGTCTGCCTGCAGGCCGATGGTTTCCAGCCCCAGGTTGTCGGTGTTGCCGGTGCGGCCGTTGGCGTACAGCAGGCAGTCTGCTTTGACTTTCTTGCCCGATTTCAGGTGCACAATGACCCCGTCCTCGACCCCTTCAATCCGCTCGTACTCTTCGTTATGGCGGATCACCACGCCGTTGTTCCAGAAGTGGTAGGAGAGGGCGTCTGACATCTCCTGATCCAGGAACGCCAGCAGGCGGTCACGGGTGTTGATCAAGTCGACTTTCACCCCAAGACCGCGGAAGATCGACGCATATTCGCAGCCGATCACCCCGGCACCATAAATAATAACGTGGCGCGGCTCATGGCTCAGTTGCAGGATGGAGTCGCTGTCATAGATGCGTGGGTGGCCAAAATCGACCTCTGCCGGGTGGTACGGGCGCGAGCCGCAGGCGATCACAATCTGCCCGGCGGTCAGGTGGTCGGACGTGCCGTCCGGGTAGCGGACACTGATGGTATTGGCGTCAATAAAGCTGGCATCACCGGAGAAAAGCTGGCACTGGTTGCGCTCATAGAAGCTCTGGCGCATGCGGGTCTGCTGGTTTATCACCGAGTCGGCATGGCGCAAAATATCAGGGAAACTGGAGCTGAGTGAGCGGGAGGTGGTGTCACTGTAAAGCGGGTTCTGGTTGAATTCGATGATGCGGCTGACAGCGTGGCGGAGGGCTTTCGAGGGGATGGTGCCCCAGTGGGTACATCCGCCGCCCACGTTGTTGTAGCGTTCAATCACCGCAACCCGTGCGCCCTGTTTCACCAGGCCCATTGCGGCCCCTTCACCGCCAGGGCCGGAGCCGATGACGATCGCATCAAATTGGAAGTGCTGTTGCATGTATGAGGCACCTATTCTTATACAAATTTACAACGAGATTGTAACATCATAGGCCTGAATCCCCAATCCACCGTAGTCTTTTCGTGGGGCGCGCTGCCATTTTTTCACCGTCACTGACTGTTGCATGTTTGTAGAAGCGTAGGGTCTGAAAAGTTTGATATAGTGCGGTCATGGCAGGCGCATCGGTTGACAGGACACTCCTCTGGAAAAGGTTATGGGCGTAAGAGCACAACAAAAAGAACGCACCCGGCGCTCATTGATCGAGGCGGCATTCAGCCAGCTCAGCGCCGAGCGCAGTTTTGCCAGCCTGAGCCTGCGTGAGGTGTCCCGCGAAGCGGGCATTGCCCCCACCTCGTTCTACCGCCACTTCCGCGATGTGGATGAACTCGGGCTGACAATGGTGGATGAAAGCGGCCTGATGCTGCGCCAGCTGATGCGCCAGGCGCGCCAGCGCATCGCCAAAGGCGGCAGCGTGATCCGCACGTCAGTGTCCACCTTTATGGAATTTATCGGCAACAACCCCAACGCATTCCGCCTGCTGCTGCGTGAACGCTCCGGCACGTCTGCCGCGTTCCGTGCTGCCGTGGCGCGTGAGATTCAGCACTTTATTGCTGAACTGGCCGATTACCTGGAGCTGGAAAACCATATGCCGCGCAGCTTTACCGAAGCCCAGGCTGAAGCGATGGTCACCATTGTGTTCAGTGCCGGTGCGGAGGCGCTGGATGTGGACATTGAGCAGCGCCGCCGGCTGG
Organism: Chimaeribacter arupi; assembly: GCF_002858805.1. Lineage (GTDB taxonomy): Bacteria > Pseudomonadota > Gammaproteobacteria > Enterobacterales > Enterobacteriaceae > Chimaeribacter > Chimaeribacter arupi. The sequence goes on along the minus strand of NZ_PJZI01000032.1, from coordinate 4,937 downwards.
AAGAGCGGCTGGTGCTGCAACTGCGGATGATTTCAAAAGGCGCGTATTACTGGTACCGCCGCGAGCAGGAGAGGGCGGCGTTGTCGCAGGAGTAATGCCACTGCCCGCCGGTTCCCGCCCGGTATGTTTCTTTCAACCCATGTTTCCTTCAAACCCACGACAGATAGGTAAAAAGATGACAGAACACCCTCGCCGCGAGAAAGGCACCCTGCTGCTTGCCCTGATTGCCGGATTATCGATTAATGGCTCTTTTGCCGCGCTGTTCAGCTCGGTGGTGCCGTTTTCCGTCTTCCCATTGATTTCTTTGGTGCTGGCGGTGTATTGCCTGCATCAGCGTTACCTGAACCGTGCGATGCCGCAAGGTATGCCGTCGCTGGCGGCCGCCTGCTTTATGCTGGGCCTGCTGCTCTATAGCGCGATTGTCCGGGCGGAGTACCCGCAAATTGGCTCCAACTTCCTGCCGGCGATTCTGGCAGTGGCGCTGGTATTCTGGATTGGCGTGAAACTCAAAGCCCGCGACACCATGGTAAAACCGGAAGCGTAAGCCCGGCGCAGCCCATAAAAAAAGCCCTCAACTGAGGGCTTTTTTGTGCCTGTCATCAGGCGTCGCGCTTCACCAGCAAGACGCCGCACTCCATATGGTGCGTATAGGGGAACTGGTCAAACAGCGCCAGCCGCGTGATGTCGTGCGTCTGGCTCAGGGTTTTCAGGTTCTCACACAGCGTCTCCGGGTTGCAGGAGATATAAAGAATGCGTGGGTAACCCTGCACCAGCGCGACGGTGTCGTCGTCCAGGCCGCTGCGCGGTGGGTCGACAAAAATGGTTTCGCACTGGTAGCTGCGTAAATCAATGCCTTTCAGGCGGTTAAATTCACGTACGCCATTCATTGCCTGGGTGAAATCTTCCGCCGCCATGCGGATGATCTGCACATTGTCGATCTGGTTGGCGGCAATATTGTATTGCGCCGCCGCCACAGACGGCTTGGCAATTTCCGTCGCCAATACGCGGTTAAAGTTACGCGCCAGCGCCAGTGAGAAGTTGCCGTTACCGCAGTAGAGCTCCAGCAGATCGCCGGTCGAGCCGTGGGTGGCATCCAGCGCCCACTCCAGCATCTTCACGTTCACCGCCGCATTCGGCTGGGTAAAGCTGTTTTCCACCTGGCGGTAGATCATCTCTTTTCCGGCCACCGGCAGGCACTCATCCACATAATCCTGATCCAGCATGATTTTGGTTTTCGTCGCGCGGCCGATCAGTTGCAGGTCAAACCCCTGCGCCCGCAGGCGATCGCGCAGCGCAGTGGCGGCCTGTTGCCACTCTTCATCCAGCTTGCGGTGGTAAAGCAGCGAGGCGATGATTTTGCCGCTCCGGGTGGAGAGGTAATCAATCTGGAACAGTTTGCGGCGCAGTACCGGCAGCGGTTTCAGTTCGTCAATCAGCGCGGTCATCAGGCGGTTGATCAATTCACTGGCCGCCGGGAACTGGTCGACCCGGATGCGCGCTTTGGTCTGCTGGTCAAAGATGATATGGAACAGATCTTCCTCATCATGCCAGACCCGGAATTCTGCCCGCATACGGTAATGCTGTTTCGGGGAGGGGAAGACGTCCGGCTCCGGCGCGGCAAACGGCGACATCAGCGTCTTGAGACGGGCGGTTTTTTCCGCCAGCTGGTCGTCATATTGGTCAATGGGCAGCGTGTCAGGCGTCATGGAATGTCTCGTCTGGATTGGGGAAAAAGAGTCGGTTTGCGGGGATTGTAGGGAAAGTCAGGGCTAAGTCCAGTTTTGTGACGTTAATTTCCCACCGGAACAGTGGAAGTCTAGACTTCCATATGGGTTGATCGTAGCATTGCGCTCCGGCCTCTATCAATGAGTTAAAAGGGAATCCGGTGTAAATCCGGAACTGACGCGCAGCGGTAAGGGGAAGTCACGGCGAACGCATAATTGCAGACACTGCTCCGCAAGGGGTGGGAAGTCTTCGCCCGGCGTGCTGATAGGGCACGGCTCCCAAGTCCGAAGACCTGCCGGGATAACCCGTCGCATTATTCATTTTCGCCGCGAACTGCGAAGATGACTGCCTGCGGCATCCTGCCAATTAAGTGTGGATGCGTTTCGCATGACAATGAAAAAATCCCTGCTGTGGACAGCGCTCTCTGCCACGGCCTTTTCCGGCTGGGCGCACGCCGCCGCTGCCGGTGATAACAATGATGATAGCGTGGTGGTAACGGCGAACCGTTTCCCTCAGCCTGTTTCCTCTGTGCTGGCCCCGGTCAGCGTCGTGACAAAAGAGGAGATTGATCGCTGGCAGGTAAAATCCGTTGCTGAAGTGATGAGCCGTTTACCGGGCGTGGACATGGCCCAGAACGGTGGGATGGGCCAAAGCAATTCTTTATTTATCCGCGGCACCAGTTCCAGCCATGTGTTATTGCTGATCGATGGTATCCGGCTGAATCAGGCAGGGATTTCCGGCAGCTCCGATCTCAGCCAGATTCCGATCTCCCTGGTTCAACGTATCGAATACATCCGTGGGCCACGCTCTGCGGTGTATGGCTCGGATGCGATTGGCGGCGTGATCAATATTATTACGACGCGCGAAAACGTCGGTACCACCCTGAGTGCCGGCGTCGGATCGTATGGCTATCAAACCTATGACGGTGCGACCCAGCAAAAACTCGGTGAAGATACCGTGGTCACGCTGGCGGGTAACTATACCTATACGCATGGTTATGATGTGGTCGCGGCAATGCCGGATAACTACGGCGACCCGCGCCAGCCCGATCGTGACGGCTTTATGAGTAAAAGCCTGTGGGCCGGGCTGGAGCATCATTTCAATGACCAGTTCAGCGGCTTTGCCCGTGCTTACGGCTATGATAACCGCAGCGCCTACGACGGCACGTACAGTTACAGCGACCCGGCGCACTCTGACGCCTTGCCGGACACCCGCCAGCTTTATAGCCGCACCTATGACACCGGCCTGCGATTCCGGCAGGGTATCTATGCGTCGCAGTTAATCGCCAGTTATAGCGAGGCCAAAGACTATAATTATGACCCCCGCTATGGGCGCTATTCAGATTCCGCCACGCTGGATGATTCCGAACAATATAATCTCCAGTGGGGAAATACCTTCCAGCTGGGGCAGGGGACAGTCAGTGCCGGGCTGGACTGGCAGAAACTTGCCACCGAGCCGGGAACCAACTACCTGGATGAAGGCTATACCCAGCGTAACACCGGCATGTACCTGACGGCGCAACAACAAATCAGTGAAGTTACGCTGGAAGGGGCGCTCCGGGGTGATGATAATTCACAGTTCGGCTGGCACTCTACCTGGCAAACCAGCGCCGCCTGGGAGTTCATGGAGGGCTATCGGCTGGTGGGCTCCTATGGCACCGCTTATAAAGCCCCGAACCTTGGCCAGCTCTATAGCGGTTACTACGGCAACCCGGATTTAAATCCGGAAGAGAGCAAGCAATGGGAAGGCGGGGTTGAAGGGTTGACCGGGCCGCTGAGCTGGCGCTTGACCGCTTACCGTAATGACATCGATCAGATGATTGCTTACGACACAGCGAGCAGCCGTTACTACAATATCGGCAAGGCCAGAATCAAAGGCGTTGAGTGGACAGGCTCCCTGACCACCGGCCCGCTGCAACATCAGCTTACACTGGAGTACCTCGACCCACGTGATGCGGATACTAACGAAATCCTGGTACGCCGTGCCAAGCAGCAGGTGAAATACCAGCTCGACTGGACGGTGGCAGACTTTGACTGGTCAGTGAATTATCACTACCTCGGCCAGCGCTATGATACCGACTACAACAGTAATGAAAGGAAGCAACTGGGCGGCGTCAGCCTGTGGGATCTTGCGGTCTCTTATCCGGTTACATCGCACCTGACCGTTCGTGGTAGAATTGCCAACCTGTTTGATAAAGATTATGAGACGGTTTATGGCTACGAAACACCAGGACGTGAATACTACCTCACTGGCAGCTATACCTTCTGACCCTTCATTAACTCCCCGGCCTACCGCGTTGGTCTTTGACTCCGGTGTCGGGGGGCTTTCGGTTTATCACGAGATCCGGCAGTTGTTGCCGGATCTCCACTATATCTACGCCTTTGACAATGTCGCTTTCCCTTATGGGGAGAAATCAGAAGAGTTCATCGTCGAACGCGTAGTGCAGATTGTCGAGGCCGTAGCGCGGCGCCATCCGCTGGCCATCATTATCATCGCCTGTAACACCGCCAGTACCGTTACCCTGCCGGCGCTGCGTGAGCGCTTTACCTGCCCGGTCGTCGGCGTGGTTCCGGCGATCAAACCAGCGGCCAAACTCACGCGTAACGGCATTGTGGGCCTGCTGGCTACCCGCGCCACCGTACAACGTCCTTATACGCATGATTTGGTGACCCGCTTTGCCACGGATTGCGAAATCCTGATGCTGGGCTCGTCAGAGCTGGTGGAGATAGCCGAGGCAAAGCTGCACGGTAAAGGTGTCTCGCTGGAGGCGTTGCAAAAGATTGTCCGTCCCTGGCTGAAACTGCCTGAGCCACCTGATACGGTTGTTCTGGGCTGTACGCACTTTCCATTAGTCGCTGACGAATTAATGCAGGTGCTGCCGGAAGGCACCCGGCTGGTGGATTCCGGGGCTGCCATCGCCCGCCGCACCGCCTGGCTGATTGCAAATCAGGAAAATGTGCCGCTTTCCACAGAAAAAAACATTGCATACTGTATGGGCATTTCAGCGGAAACCGAGGCCTTACGCCCTGTTTTAGCCGGTTATGGCTTTAAAACCATCGAAAAACTGCCGCTTTAGCATCAACTGGATTAAATTTTAGACGGTTGAATAATTTTTTGAATTTAGGGGTTGCAGGCTGTCAGGAACTCCCTATAATGCGCCTCCACTGACCGGGAACAACGACCAACACGTCGCCGGGTCAGGAAGAGATAAG
>NZ_PJZI01000031.1 GCF_002858805.1 Chimaeribacter arupi | reverse complement strand
AACCTTGGCGACGGCGGCATCGTCAATCAGCGGCCCCTGGTTGCTTGCGGCGTCACGGCCATCCCCCACCTGCAACTGCGCCACGGCGTCAGTCAGGTGGCGCACAATCTCCGGGTAGATGCCGCGCTGCACATAGATGCGGTTGGCGCAGACGCAGGTCTGGCCGCTGTTGCGGAATTTGCTCGCCATAATGCCCTGCACCGCGGCGGCCGGGTCGGCGTCGTCAAACACCAGGAACGGCGCATTGCCGCCCAGCTCCAGCGACAGCTTTTTAATCGTCGGCGCGCATTGCGCCATCAGCAGGCGGCCCACGTCGGTGGAACCGGTAAAGCTCAGCTTGCGGATGACCGGGCTGGCGCAGAGCGTTTTGCCGACCGCCACGGCATCCCCCTGCACATGGATAAGCAGGTCTGGCGGCAGCCCGGCGCGGCGCGCCAGGTTCTCCAGCGCAAAGGCGGTGAGCGGTGTCTGTTCCGCCGGTTTGACGATCATGGCGCAACCGGCAGCCAGCGCCGGGGCGGCCTTCCGGGTGATCATCGCCGCCGGGAAATTCCACGGCGTGATGGCGGCACAGACCCCAATCGGCTGTTTCAATACCAGAAGGCGCTGATGCGCCTGCGGCGGGGTGAGCACGTCACCCTGCACCCGGCGTGCCTCTTCGGCAAACCAGCGGATAAACGAGGCGGCATAGGTAATTTCGCCGCGCGCTTCGGCCAGCGGTTTGCCCTGCTCGGCGGTGAGGATCTCCGCCAGCGCGTCACGCTCGGCGAGAATCAAGTGATACCAGGCCAGCAAAATGTCCGCCCGCGCCAGCGCGGTCTGCGCTTTCCACGCTTTTTGCGCCTGTTCGGCACGCTGGATCGCCGCGGCCACATCGTCGGCATCCTGCTGTTTGACCCAGGCGATCACGCTGCCGCGTGACGGGTCGGTGACGTCAATAAACCCGGCCGGGGTCGGCTGGTTGGCCTCCGGCCGGCGAACCAGCGGATGGTCGAGTAACGGGGGTAATGCGCTCATCGGGGGCCTCAACGTGCGGTCAGGGAGTGGCTGAGGATCTCCATCGCCTGCTGGAACTGGGCGTCAGGGATGGTCAGCGGGTAAAGGAAACGGATCACGTTGCCGTGCTGGCCGCAGGAGAGCAGCAGCAAACCGGCCTCCATCGCGCGTTGCTGGATGGCGGCGCACAGCGCCTTGTCCGGTGCGCCGGTGGCCGGGTCGCAGAACTCCACCGCAATCATCGAGCCAAGGCCGCGGATGTCGGCAATCGCCGGGTTCTGCTGCTGCGCCAGGCCCAGCACCTCACGCAGGTGCTGGCCAAGGTGTTCAGCACGTTCACACAGGTTCTCTTCCTGAATCACATCCAGCACCGCATGGGCGGAGGCGATCGCCAGCGGGTTCCCGGCGTAGGTGCCGCCCAGCCCGCCGGGGGCCGGGGCGTCCATCACCTCAGCACGGCCGCAGACGCCGGAAAGCGGCAGGCCGCCCGCCAGGCTTTTCGCCATGGTGATCAGATCCGCTTTCACCTCCGGGAAGTGCTCCATCGCAAACAGCTTGCCGGTACGGGCAAAACCGCTCTGCACCTCATCGGCGATCAGCAGGATGCCGTGCTGGTCACACAGGGTGCGCAATTCACGCAGGAACGCGGCAGGCACCGGGCGGAAACCGCCTTCGCCCTGTACCGGCTCAAGGATAATCGCCGCCACCTGATCGGGCGCGATGTCACAGCTGAACAGCTGGTCGAGGCTCGCCAGGGCATCTTCGATGCTGACGCCGTGCTGCTCGCTTGGGAAACGGGCATGGAACACGGACGGCGGCATCGGGCCGAAATCACGCTTGTAGGGGGCCACTTTGCCGGTCATCGCCATGGTCATCATGGTGCGGCCGTGGAAGGCGGCAGTGAAGGCGATCACGCCGGGGCGGCCGGTGTGGGCGCGGGCAATTTTCACCGCGTTTTCCACCGCTTCCGCACCGGTGGTGAAGAAGGTGGTTTTGGCCGGGCCGTCAACCGGGGCCAGCGCATTCAGGCGCTCTGCCAGCGCGACATAGCTCTCATACGGCACCACCTGATAGGCGGTGTGGGTGAACGCCTGCAACTGTTTCTCTACCGCGGCGATGATTTTCGGGTGGCGGTGGCCGGTGTTCAGCACCGCAATGCCCGCCGCGAAATCGATCCACTGATTGCCCTCTTCATCCCACAGCGTGGCATTCTCCGCGCGGTTTACAAAAAAGTTACACATGACCCCCACGCCACGTGGGGTGGCAGCGGCTTTGCGTTCGTTAAGTTGCTGATGTTTCATGGTATTCTCCAGGGGCGGGCGGGCCGCCGAAATAACGTGCATCAATGTTGTTAATTATTAACAGGGTCTATTAACATCAAGCGAGAGCCACTTACGGAAAACGGAGGGAGCCAATTGCGATCTTTACACGCAGATCTGCTTTTACAGCGGTTGCAGCAGACCACCGGCGGCCAGTTGCGGCTGCGGGTCTGCCAGTGCCTGCGCACGGCAATGGCGGACGGCAGCATCCCGCCCGGCAGCCGCCTGCCCGCCACGCGTGACCTGGCGCGGGAGCTGGGGGTATCACGCAACACCGTGCTTTATGCCTATGAGCAGTTGCAGGCAGAAGGCTATTTGCAGGCGAAGACCGGCAGCGGCACCTCCGTGGCGGAGATCCTGCCGGACAGCTACCTGACCGCCGCCGCCGGGCAGCCCGGCAGCCCGCACCGCTATGTGGATGAGGTGGCGCTGTCGCGGCGCGGCAGCAAACTGATGGGTTACGCCAACGCCTCGCCGCACCAGTGGGGCGCGTTTGTGCCCGGCGTGCCGGATGTGCGCGAGTTCCCGCACGCGCTGTTCAGCGCCATCCAGCGGCGGATCAACCGCGATCCGCTGCACCATCACCTGACTTACAGCCACCAGGGCGGCAGCTATGATCTGCAACAGGCGCTGGTGGAGTATTTGCGCGTCACGCGATCGGTGCAGTGCGATGTGGATCAGATCCTGATCACCGAGGGCACCCATCAGGCGATGGATCTGATCGCCAAAATGCTCTGCGATCCGGGGGATCGCGTCTGGTTCGAGGAGCCGGGCTACTGGGGGGCGCGCAACGTTTTGCGCATCAACGGGGCGGACATCCTGCCGGTGCGGGTCGACCAGCATGGCCTGGTGCCGCTGGCGGGCGGCAAAGGGGCGTCGCCGAAACTGATTTTCGTCACGCCGTCGCACCAGTACCCGCTCGGCGCGGTGATGAGCCTGCCGCGCCGCAAACAGTTGCTGGCGCTGGCGCGGGAGCAGGGAAGCTGGATCATTGAGGATGACTACGACAGCGAATTCCGTTTCGCCGGCAACCCGATCCCGGCGTTGCAGGGGCTGGAGCCGGATGCGCCGGTTATCTACCTCGGCACTTTCAGCAAAACGCTCTACCCGGCGTTGCGCATCGGCTACATGGTGTTGCCGAAACCGCTGGCACCGGCAATGAAACTGGCCTGCGCCGAGCTGTTCCGCGGCGGGCATTTCCTGATCCAGACCGCGCTGGCGCAGTTTATGCGCGAAGGGCACTACAACGCCCACATCCGCCGGATGCGCCTGCTGTATGGCCGCCGCCGCGCCTATCTGGTGTCACTGATTACCCGCTACCTGGGGCCGGAGTTCCTGCATGAGTATGACCACGACGCCGGGCTGCACCTGGTGCTGGTGCTGCCGAACGGCTGTGACGATGTGAAAATCGCCTCCCATGCCCTGCGGCGCGGCGTCAGCGTGCGGCCGCTGTCGCAATATTTTATGCATCGCCAGTCACGGCGCGGGCTGCTGCTGGGCTTTGCCTGCGTGGAGGAGAGCGCGATGCTGCCGGCGTTTAATGTGTTGCGTGACTGCCTGATCAAGGCGGGGCTGTGTCCGGCGGAGCCAAATTCAGCTAACGTATAATCAGGGTGCAGAACAGGGGAGGCGGGCGTGCAGGGCGTACCAGAGCAGTTTGAGTGTGAAACCGACCAGGCGCAGTTCCGGCAACTTTCCGGGTTGCCGGGGGTGGAGCTGTACCGCGCGCACATCAGCCGCCATGTGTTTGAGCCGCACACCCACGAGGCGTTCGGCATCGGCACGATCGAGGCGGGCGCAGAGCGTTTCCGCTACCGCGGCGTGCAGCATGTGGCGGGGCCGGGGTCGCTGGTGCTGATGAACCCGGACGAGCTGCACACCGGCCAGGCGGAAACCGACGGGGGCTGGCGCTACCGCATGATCTACATCGACCCGGCGACGTTGGCAACGCTCTCCGGCGAGCCGGGCTGGTGGTTCAGCCATGAGGCGGTGCGGCGCGATCCGCGCACCGCGCAACAGCTGGCGATGACGCTGGCGGCGCTCTGGCAGAGCAACGATGCGCTGGCGGCTGACGGCCTGATGCTGTCACTGGTGGATCTGCTGCGCCCGCACGCCCGGCGGCCGCTGCCCCCGCCGCCGGACGCGGCGCACCGGTTTGACCGGGTGAAAGCCTGCCTGCACGCCCGCTTTGCCGAACCCCTGACACTGGCGGAGCTGGCGGCCGAGGCCGCGCTCAGCCCTTACCATTTCCAGCGCCAGTTCAAGGCGCATTTCCACGTGACGCCGCACCAGATGCTGATGGCGATCCGCCTCTACCGCGCCAAGCTGCTGCTGGCCGCAGGCGTCAGTGCGGCGCAGGTGGCCGCCGACGTCGGCCTGACCGATCAGGCGCACCTGACCCGCGCCTTCGCCACCCGTTATGGCGTCACCCCGGTGCGCTACCAGCGGGCGGTGATGCGCCGCTGACGCCAATGCGCAAGCTGCTACAATACCGGCCGCGTGGCCTGCGTTAAGGTAGGGTTTTTCACGCAGGAACCGTAAAGATTATGATGGCAGGTGTGCTGTTTGCCCTGGCCGCAGGGCTGATGTGGGGGCTGATTTTTGTCGGCCCGGTGGTGGTGCCGGAGTACCCGGCGATGTTGCAGTCAGCCGGGCGCTATGTGGCGTTCGGGCTGATTGCGTTGCCGCTGGCGTGGGTTGACCGCCGCCGGGTGCGGCAACTGACGCGCAGCGACTGGAAAGAGGCATGCAAACTCAGCGCGGTGGGCAACCTGCTCTATTACGTCTGCCTGGCAGGGGCGATCCAGCGCACCGGCGCACCCATTTCCACCATGATTATCGGCACCCTGCCGGTGGTGATCGCGGTCTCCGCCAACCTGCTGTACGGGCGGCATGAGGGGCGGCTGGCGTGGCACCGGCTATTGCCGTCGCTGCTGCTGATCGGCACCGGGCTGTGTCTGGTGAATATCGCGGAGCTGCGCGGTGACGGCGGCCCGCAGAACATCGGGCGCTACCTGAGCGGCATCGGGCTGGCGCTGGTGGCACTGGTCTGCTGGACGTGGTACCCGTTGCGCAATGCCCGCTGGATGCGGTCACACCCGCAACACCGCGCCGGCACCTGGGCCACCGCGCAGGGGCTGGCGGTGCTGCCGATGGCGCTGGTGGCCTACGCGCTGGCCTGCGGGCAGATGACGCTGACGCATGACCCATTCCCGCTGCCGTTCGGCCCGCGGCCGGGGCTGTTTATTGCGCTGATGGCGGCGATTGGCCTGTTCTGTTCCTGGCTGGGCACGCTCTGCTGGAGTGAGGCGAGCCAGCGGCTGCCGACGGTGCTGGTCGGGCCGTTAATCGTGTTCGAGATCCTGGCCGGGCTGGCTTATACCTTCCTGCTGCGCCAGAGCTGGCCGCCGTTGCTGACGCTGTGCGGCATCGCCTGCCTGATGATCGGGGTGGTGAGTGCGATGCGCATCAAGCCGGAACCGCTGCCGGCCTGATGCGCAACCGGCTCAGTGGGCGGGGTGTTGCGCAAGCCAGCGCTGCATCCGGTCTATCTCCGGCTGTTGCGCGGCGATGATCTCCTGCGCCAGTTTGCGCATCGCCGGGTCTTTGCCATATTTCAGTTCAGTTTTTGCCATGTCGATGGCGCCCTGGTGGTGGGCAATCATCCCTTGCGCAAAGGCGATGTCCGGGTCGTCAGACTGGATCGCCTTCATCATGTCGCCGTGCATGGTCTCCATGCCGCGTGCATACGCCTGCCGGGACGCAGAGTCAGGCACTGCGCCGCTGTGGCCGTTATGGTCTGCCGTGCCGCCGGGGGCCGCACAGGCCACCAGCGGGGCCAGCAACAGGCCCGCGGCCCAGGCTCGGTAACTACGCATCTTCTCTTCCTCCTGTGAATGAATCCGCCACCACGGTAAACCTTGCCCTTAGGGCAAGGTCAAGGGCGCGTCACGGTTTCTGTGATGCGGTGACGTGCAGATCGTTGCGCTCCAGCGTGACCGGCCGCCCCTCCTGCGCCGAGCGGTAGATCGCCTCGATAAACACCTGATCCTGCAAGCCCTCTTCGCCGGGCGTACGCGGCACGCTGCCGTTGCGCACGCAGTCGGCAAAGTGCTCAATCTCCAGCACAAACTGCGGCCCGGCACTCAATTTGCGCTCCTCAAGCGATTGCGCCTCGCCCTTGCGTTGCGCCACCGTCAGGCGCTGGCCGCTGTAGGCATAGGCGTTGTCGAGTTTCACCCAGCCGTTTTCCAGCCGCACCGTCATCTCTTTGCCCTCATGCGCGCCATAACTGGTGACACAGTGGGCAATCACGCCGGAGCGGAAGCGCAGAATAAAGCTGATGGTCTCTTCCACTTCCGTGTAACGCGGGTCGCCGGTGGGGTTGACCGCCTGCGCATACACCTCGATCGGGTTCTCGGCCAGCATCATGCGCACGCCGTTGAGGCAATAGAGGCCGATGTCCGGCAGTGCGCCGCCGCCCGCCAACCCGCCTTTGAAGCGCCACTGGCCGTCCGGCCCCATCATCTGCACGTTGGTCGCCTCAATGATGCGCGGCCGCCCCAGCTCGCCGGACTGCACCAGCCGCGCCGCCTCTTTATTGAAGGCGTCAAACTGGCAGCGGTAGGCGATCATCAGCTTTACCCCGGCATCCCGGCAGGCATCAATCATCTGCTGCGCTTCGGCGGAGGTATTCGCCATCGGTTTTTCACACAGCACATGTTTTCCGGCGGCGGCTGCGGCCAGCACATGGTCGCGGTGTAACCCGTTGGGCGTGACAATATACACCGCCTGAATCGCCGGGTTGTCGGCCATCTTGTGCATCTCGTCATAGCTGTAGATCGCGTCCGGGCTGATGCCGTACTGCGCGGCCACCGTCTCCGCTTTCTCCCGGTGGCCGGAGACCAGTGCCACCGGGCGGGCATTTTTAGCGCGGTGCAGCGCCGGCAAAATCTGGTTCAGCGTCAGCCGCCCCAGCCCGACCACCGCGAACCCGACCCGCTCATCAGGCGGCAGGGCGACCGGCGGCGACGGCTCCGGGGTATCGGCCGCCCCTTTCCAGTCCGGGAAAGTCACCTGGTCACCGTTCACCTGGCCGCTGTCGATGCCGGACGGCGGCAACGGCGCAGCGGCCGCCGGTAACGCATGGCCGATGGCCGTCGCCGGGCCGCGGTTCTCATAAGGGAACGTCTGCTCATCACTCATACTGCCTCCAGTCAGGGCGGGGGGTAAGTAGAGACTATAGACCATGGGGCAGGGGCAGCAGGGGGCGGGGAAAGGTGCGAGGGGGGCCGTAAAATCAGGCACTGAACAGCGCCCCCGCTGTAACATCATGGCGCGTTGTCATAGAGGAAATATTAAAATGGGTACTTTTCAGTTAAGACATAAATTTGAGGATTATACCGAAGCTGAATTTTTAGCCTTGGTCGAAACCATTTGTAGTGCTGAGGGTGGCGAAAAATATCAGGATGCGCTTATTACTAATTTTGACATCGTGAGTGAGCACCCAGAGTCAACAGACTTGATTTTCTACCCTGAAGATCCAGACATCACAGCAAAAGGTATCGTTGATCAGATTAAGGCATGGCGTCAGGCAAATGACAAACCCCTCTTTAAAACCAGTTGATTGAGAGATATTTTCACGTCTCACCGCTTAATTAAACATTTCTGGTGGTGCAAGAGTCCTGAAATAAACCATATACATTTTGTGAGCATTGCCGTTAGGAAGAGGGAAACGAACCTTATGAGCCATGAACTGCTGAAATTTGCTAAACGTTTTGTATCTGGGGAAATATCTGCCGATAGCTTTGCTGATCCCTATCAGGCGATGTGGAAACGGGAAGGTAATAATGGTTTGCTGCTTCAGGATGATCCTGCATTGAGTGAAAAGTTATCTACAATTTTCTGTCTGGCAGATCAATACAATCCTGATAGCGACCGTCATCCTTCTGAGTTTGGTGCTGATGAGTTGAAAAAGCGGATAGAAGATGTGATTGCCCAATGAGTCATGACTCTCACAAGAGTACACTTTAGGGTGATTTTTCTATGTGTTTTTAAAAAAACGTTTGTAAATCAGGCCACCTTCCGGTGGCCTGATGTCTGTGGGCTGAACACGCCTGTGGCGCTATTTTACGCTGTCTGCCACCGGCGTTGCCGCAAGCTCGGTCGCCGGGATCACATGGCCGGGCCAGTCGCTGCTGATGCGGTCGCCAATCTGTGCCGGGGTCATCGGGCGGCCGAGCAGGAAGCCCTGGAGGGTGTCGCAGCCCAGGCGGCTGAGGAACGCCTGCTGTTCCACCGTCTCGACCCCTTCGGCCACCACTTTCAGGTTCAGCGTCTGGCCGAGTGCAATAATCGCGGAGACGATGCTGGCATCCTCGTTGTTGGTGGTCAGATCGTTGATAAACGCCCGGTCGATCTTCAGCTCGCTGGCCGGCAGGCGCTTCAGGTAGAGCAGGCTGGAGTAGCCGGTACCGAAATCATCAATCGACGCTTTCACCCCCAGGCTGGTCAGCTCGTCCAGGATCGCCACGCTGACGTCCGGGTTGAGCATGGCGGTGGTTTCCGTCACCTCCAGCGTGAGTTTGTCGGCCGGGATCTGGTGGCGGGTAATGATGCTGACCACTTTTTCCACCAGATCCGGCTGTTCAAACTGCAACGCCGACAGGTTCACCGCAATGCTCCACTCCGCATGTCCCTGGCGGTGCCATTCGCTGAGCTGGCGGCACGCCTCGTTCAGCACCCATTCACCCATCGGCAGGATAAGCCCGGTTTTTTCCGCCAGCGGCAGGAACACCGCCGGGCTGAGCATCCCGCTGCCGGGGCGCTCCCAGCGAACCAGCGCCTCAAACCCGCACACCGGGCCGGACGGCGCCGTGAATTTCGGCTGGTAGTGCAGGCGCAGTTCGTTGCGCTCAATCGCCAGCCGCAGGTCATGCATCAGTTGCAGCTGCTCCTGCGCATTCACATTCATCGATTTCTGGAAGAAGCTGTGGCCGTTACGGCCGGAATTTTTGGTGTGGTACATCGCTGCGTCGGCGTTCAGCATCAGTTCCCGTTCGGTGATGCCGTCGCTGGGGTAAACGGCGATGCCGATGCTGACTGAGACCAGCAGCTCGTAGCGCGACACATTGAACGGCTGCTCAATCAGCATCACCAGCTGGGCGGCCAGCGTCGCGGCGTCGGCCGGGTCACGGATCTCCATCAGCACCACAAACTCATCGCCGCCGAGGCGCGCCAGGGTGTCCTGCGCACGCAGGCTGCCCTGGATACGGTGGGTCACGGCGATCAGCAACTGGTCGCCGATGTGGTGGCCGTAGGCGTCATTCACCGCTTTGAACCCGTCCAGATCCATAAACAGCACGGCAAACAGCTCGCCTTCGTGCTCCGCTTTCTGCAACGCCTGCTGGATGCGGTCCTCCAGCAGCAGCCGGTTCGGCAGCTTGGTCAGGTTGTCATGCAGCGCCAGTTGCATCAGCTCACGGTTGGCCTGTTCGAGGGACTGCGCCAGAATCGCCGTGCGCGCCTGCAGGCGCGCATCCAGCACCGACACCACCAGGGTGATCGCCAGCACCGCCAGCGTAAACACAATCACTACCACGGCCAGCCAGTTGGTGTTCACCCCGCTGTGGTGGTGCGCCATGTTACCCATCATGTGGAAGTGCGCGGCCGCCATGCCGGTGTAGTGCATCCCGACAATCGCCACGCCCATGACGATCGCCGCCAGCGCGCGCAGCAATTTCACGTTGTTGATCTGGGTGCGCAGGCGGAACGCCATCCACAGCGCGGCCGCCGAGGCCAGCACCGCAATCACCACCGAGAGCAGCACCCAGCGCGGATCGTAATTCATGCCCGGCATCACGCTCATCGCCGCCATGCCGGTGTAGTGCATCCCGGCGATGCCGCAGCCCAGAATCAGCGATCCGGCCACCAGCCGGGGCAGGGTCAGCGCGGCGGCGGTGACAAACCAGAGTGCAAACAGCGACGACGCGATGGCAATCAGCATCGACAAGCCGGTGATCAGCGGGTCATAACTGATGGAAACCGGCAGGCTGAACGCCAGCATCCCGATGAAATGCATCGACCAGATGCCGATGCCCATCGCGACGGAACCGCCGCCCAGCCACCAGCGGGAGGCCGTGCGATCGGTCGTGGTGACGCGCCCCACCATATCCAACGCGGTATAGGACGCAAGAATGGCCACGATGAATGAAAACAGCACCAAAACATCGTTGTAACTGCTGGCAAGCATAACTTGCTCTCCACATAACAGGGCTAAGGGCAACCCCCGCCCCGTTATTGCAGTGCAATATCGGTCAGGCGATCGCCGGGAAAAGGATTAAACATCACATAACCTTAACAATGAGGGGGTTAGCCACGCGGCCGGCGGCGATTTTGGTTAAGTTTAATTATGTGATATTTCAAACTGGTGCAGCGATATTAGCGACTTTTTCACCAACGTTAAACAGCCGTAACCGTTCTATTGCTCAACATGGAGAAAGTATAAAATAAAAACATTATTTATCATTGATAAGCCAAGTTTAGATGATATTCGGCGGTCTATTTGGCTTTAACCGCGATGAATAAAGGCGGGCGCGGGGAGAGGGAGAACGCTATCCTTTGAATTAACGTACATTACTGCAACAAAAGGAGCGAGGCATGATCACCGTTCACCACCTCAATAACTCCCGTTCACAACGTATTTTGTGGATGCTGGAGGAGCTGGGGGTACCGTACCAGATCGAACGCTACCAGCGCGACCCCCATACCATGCTGGCGCCGGAGGCGTTGAAGAAAGTGCACCCGCTGGGGAAATCGCCGGTGCTGACCGACAATGACCTGACGCTGGCGGAGTCCGGCGCAATCATTGAATATTTGCAGGAAACCTACGATGCGCAGGGGCTGCTGAAACCCACCGATCATTTTGCGCGCCAGAGTTTCCGCTACTGGCTGCACTATGCCGAAGGTTCACTGATGCCGTTGCTGGTGATGAAACTGATCTTCAGCCGCCTGGGCAAGCCGCCGGTGCCGCTGCTGGCGCGGCCGATTGCCGGGGCGATCGGCAAAGGGGTGCAGAAAGCCTACCTGGACAAGCAGCTCGCCACCCACCGCGGGTACCTCGAAAACCATCTGGCGGAAAATGCCTGGTTTGCCGGGGCGGATTTCAGTGCAGCGGATATTCAGATGAGTTTCCCGGTGGAGGGGCTGAACGCCCGTGGCGGGCTGTCAGGCTGCCCGCACCTCAGCGGCTGGCTGAAGAAAGTGCAGGCGCGGCCCGCGTACCAGCAGGCGCTGAAACAGGGCGGGCCTTACCAGATCGCCGGCTGAGCGGCGGCAAAACCGCCTGCGCTCAATACATTCTTTTCCCGGTGCCGACGAAATCCTGGCCGAGCTTTTGCAGCAAGCTGTTCACCCACAGCAGGCTTTTACGGCGCAACGTCGGGCGTGTCACCGCAGGCGCAGGGGCGCGGGCGGTGTCGCCGGATGTCAAAGTCAAAGACGTTTTCATAAGGGGCCTCCGGTTGTCGGGAAATGGCGCGCAAGCGCGATGAAATGTGATGTGTGTCACAAGAAAAGGGTACGCTGAAGAATTCACCAGATCAATAGTTTTGTGATTGCCATCACAAAAATAATGAAACCCTGTTTTACCCGGCACAAGGGCCGGTGGGGCAGCGGAGTTGCGCAACAGACGCGGTAAATTTCCGCGCTTTCCGCTCTTTTTCTGCCCTGAATAAGATGTGATGCGGCTCGCATTTTCCTTCCTGCCGCTTTAATGCGCAAACAACGCGAAAATGTCGTGATTCAGAGTTGAAAAAGCCTGCTGTGACACCGGATAATCGTTTGCTTTTTATTGATCGCCCATTTTAATAACGTCAGGCGGGTACAGAGTTAATCGTTTGCCTTGTTTTCTGGCCTCTCTTACAGAAAACGCGGTGCCAGGGAAGTAAACGGACGGACACGACGCCTTAACGACACTACGCACCGACATTCCAGGATCACCTTCAGAGGACATCAGCATGTCTAGCAATAACACCCAAGCGGGCGGCAAGGTTCAGCCGACCGGCCCGCTGGATGCATTTTTCAAAATCAGCGCCCGCGGCAGCTCCGTGCGGCAAGAGGTGGTCGCCGGGCTGACCACATTCCTGGCGATGGTGTACTCCGTCATTGTGGTGCCGGGCATGTTGGGCAAAGCGGGCTTCCCGCCGGCGGCGGTGTTCGTCGGCACCTGTCTGGTGGCGGGCATCGGCTCGCTGCTGATGGGGCTGTGGGCCAATCTGCCGATGGCCATCGGCTGCGCCATCTCGCTGACCGCCTTTACCGCGTTCAGCCTGGTGCTGGGCCAGCACATCAGCGTGCCGGTGGCGCTGGGTGCGGTGTTCCTGATGGGCCTGTTGTTCACTCTGATCTCCGTGACCGGCATCCGCGCCTGGATCCTGCGTAACCTGCCGATGGGCGTGGCGCACGGTACCGGCATCGGTATCGGCCTGTTCCTGCTGCTGATCGCCGCCAACGGCGTCGGGCTGGTGGTGAAAAACCCGATCGACGGCCTGCCGGTGGCGCTGGGTGATTTCACCTCGTTCCCGGTGCTGATGACGCTTATCGGCCTGGCGGCCACCATCGGGCTGGAGAAGCGCCGGGTACCGGGCGGCATCCTGCTGGTGATTGTGGCGCTGTCGGTGATCGGGCTGATTTTCGACCCGGCGGTGAAATATCAGGGCCTGTTTGCCATGCCGTCCCTGACGGATGCCAACGGCAACTCCTCCATGTTCAGCCTCGACATCATGGGCGCGCTGAAGCCGGTGGTGCTGCCGAGCGTGCTGGCGCTGGTGATGACCGCCGTGTTTGACGCCACCGGCACCATCCGTGCGGTGGCCGGGCAGGCGAACCTGCTGGACAAGCAGGGGCAGATCATCAACGGCGGCAAAGCGCTGACCTCTGACTCCGTGAGCAGCATGGTGGCCGGGCTGGTGGGCGTTGCCCCGGCGGCGGTGTACATCGAATCCGCTGCCGGCACGGCCGCCGGCGGCAAAACCGGCCTGACCGCCGCGGTGGTGGGCGTGCTGTTCCTGCTGATCCTGTTCCTGTCGCCGCTCTCCTATCTGGTGCCGGGCTACGCAACGGCCCCGGCGCTGATGTATGTCGGCCTGCTGATGCTGAGCAACGTCACCAAGCTGGACTTCACCGACTTTGTGGACGCGATGTCCGGCCTGCTGTGCGCGGTGTTTATCGTGCTGACCTGCAACATCGTCACCGGCATTATGCTCGGCTTCGGCGCGCTGGTGATTGGCCGCGTGGTGGCCGGTGAATGGCGCAAACTGAACGCCGGCACGGTGATCATCGCCGTATTGCTGGCCGCGTTTTACGCCGGTGGCTGGGCGATCTGACGCCGCCGCCACACCTAGGGGAGCCCACCGGCTCCCTTTTTTTATGCCTGTGATTTCCTCTCCGGCGGGACATTCGGCCAAAGCGCACGCACGGGTTTAACAGCCCGGCGGTTCTGGTCTACTATCACCCCTGCGAATGCCGGGCCGCCTGCGCCCGGCTGAAAGTGATAATGACAAGAGCCCAAGGAACGCATGGAAATCTTTTTTACAATCCTCATTTTGATTCTGGTGGTGTCACTCTCGGGTGTCGTGACCAGAATGTTACCCTTCCAGATCCCACTCCCCCTGATGCAGATTGCGGTCGGTGCCTTGCTGGCCTGGCCCAATTTCGGCCTGCATGTCGATTTTGACCCGGAGCTGTTTCTGGTGCTGTTTATCCCGCCGCTGCTGTTTGCCGATGGCTGGAAAACCCCGATGCGTGAGTTCCTGCACCACGGCCGCGAGGTGCTGGGGCTGGCACTGATGCTGGTGCTGCTGACGGTGGTCGGCATCGGTTACCTGATCTACCTGATGGTGCCGAACATCCCGCTGGTGGCGGCGTTCGCGCTGGCGGCGGTGCTGTCGCCGACCGATGCGGTGGCGCTCTCCGGCATTGTCGGCAAGGGGCGCATCCCGAAATCGATCATGGGCGTGCTGGAGGGTGAGGCGCTGATGAATGACGCCTCCGGCCTGGTGTCGCTGAAGTTCGCGATTGCGGTGGCGATGGGCACGATGGTGTTTACCGTCTCCGGCGCGACGGTGGAGTTCCTGAAAGTGGCGGTCGGCGGCCTGCTGGCCGGGGTCGCCGTGACCTGGCTCTACAGTAAATCGCTGCGCATCATGAGCCGCTGGAGCGGGGATGACCCGGCCACGCAGACGGTGTTCCTGCTGCTGCTGCCGTTCGCGTCCTACCTGATCGCCGAGCATATCGGCGTCTCCGGCATTCTGGCCGCCGTCGCCGCCGGGATGACCATCAGCCAGTCCGGCGTGATCCGCAATGCGCCGCTGGCGATGCGGCTGCGCGCCAACGGCGTCTGGTCGATGCTGGAGTTTGTGTTCAACGGCATGGTGTTCATTATGCTCGGCCTGCAACTGCCGGGCATTCTGGAAACCTCGATCCTGATGGTGGAAAACGACCCGACCATCCCGACCTGGCAACTGTTCGCCGATGTGGTGCTGATCTATATGGCGCTGCTGATGCTGCGTTTTGTCTGGCTCTGGTCGATGAAAAAGCTCAGCAACCGCCTGCTGAAAAAGCGCCCGCTGATGTTCGGCAGCTACAGCACGCGGGAGCTTTGGGTGGCGTCGTTTGCCGGGGTGCGCGGGGCGATTACGCTGGCCGGTGTGCTCTCTATCCCGCTGTTCCTGCCGGATGGCGAAGCCTTCCCGTCACGCTACCAGCTGGTGTTCCTGGCGGCCGGGGTGATCCTGTTCTCGCTGATTGCCGGGGTGATTGCGCTGCCGTTCCTGCTGCGCGGGGTGAAAACGGTGGATAAATCCGTTTATAAGGAAGAGGAGCACATGGCGCGCGCCGTGGCCGCTGAAGTGGCGATTGAGAGCCTGCACAAGATGGAGGAGCGCATCGCCGCGGATGCCGAAGAGAACATCGACGAGCAGACGGTGCGTGAGGTCAGCTCGCGGGTGATCGGTAACCTGCGCCGCCGCACCTATAACAAGGATGATATGGAAAACATGCTGATGGTGGAGAACCTCGAGCGCCGCTTCCGCCTGAACGCGCTGCGCGCTGAGCGGGCAGAGCTGTACCATCTGCGCGCCACCCAGCGCATCAGCAACGAGACGCTGCAAAAACTGCTGCATGACCTCGACCTGCTGGAAGCGTTGCTGGTGGAAAAAGAGGTGTAACCCCTCGGTGCGGGCCACAGCCCGCACCGTTATTGACCCAGCGCCACGCGGGCTGCGTGGCGCGTGGCGTACCGTACTGACCCCGCCTCCCTGAGTTTCCCCTGCAATAACAGATGACACACCGACGCCTGCGGCCGGTTCAGCCGGTGTTGCAGCAGGTGTACCGCCTCAATGCCCAGCTCCCGGCACGGCACCGCAATGCCGGTGATGGGGATGCCTGCGCTGTTTTCCAGATGCCAGCTGAAGTCAGTGGTCATCAGCGACATCTGTTCCGGCACCTGCACCTGACGCCGCGCCAGCACGCGCAGCACGCCGGTCGTCATGCCCATGCTGCCGGGGAAAATCACTTCCGGCCAGCAGGCGGGCGGGTGCGACGCCAGCCACGCCTCCAGCGCCTGTTCCGCCTCTTCCGGCGAAAACCCTTCAGTGATGATCACATCCTGTTGCGCATCAAAGGGCACGCTGAAATGGCGGTAAGCGTCCTGGATGCCGTGCAGCCGGGTGTAGAGCGTTTTGCGGCGCAAACAGGTCAAAGACAGCATCCGCCGGTGGCCGCGTTCGAACACGTGGCGCGCGGCGTTGAAGCCGATGGCGTAATGGTCGGGTGAGACGGCGTCGAGTGCCGTCTCCCGGTCGTGGGTGTTGATCAGCACACAGGGCTTATTCAGCGCCGCTGCCAGTTTGAAGATGGTCGGGTCATCGGTGCCGATGATGATCACGGCGTTGATGTGCTTGTCTCCGGCCTTGTCCAGAAAGGCTTCGATATCCGCGTGCTCCTCTTCCAGCCCGCAATAGCTCAGGTAAACGTTGTGCGCCGCCAGTGCCTCGGCGATGCCGCGCGTCACTTCCAGGTAGAACACATCACCGCGCGCGTTGAAGGTGCGGCCCGGCGCGAACACCGCCACGCCGTCAATCAGCAGCCGCCCGCAGGCCAGGCCGTCCAGCACGCCGAGCCGCCGTGCGCAACTGATGATCGCTTCCCGCGCGCGATCGCTGGTGTAGGGTTTCCCCGCCAGCACGCGTGACACCGTGCTGACGGAAAACCCCGTCAGGGCGGCGATTTTATCCATCTGTAGCTTTCCCGGCATGATGTGACCCCGCTCGCAATAAATTTCTGCAAATATTCTTAGAGGTAATTTGCTGATTTTACAACCAAATCCGGGGCGTGGGGCGGTTGGCGTCGCGGCCTTGCGATTCCTCTCACACATTCCGTTTGTCGCGCTTCCCCCGCTTCATTATGTTCCCGCTATCCCCCACGCAGTGGAATACAGGTGAGTTATGGAGAAGCTACGTTTTGGCATTATCGGCATCGGCAATATCGGCACCGTCCACGCCCGTTACCTGCTGGACGGCGTGATCAGCGAGGCCTGCCTGGCGGCGGTCTGTGATAACGACCGCAGCAAACACCCGGCGATCCGGCGGCTGGTGGGCGAGGGCCTGCCGCTGTTTGAGGACGCGGAGGCGATGATCACCAGCGGGCTGATTGACGCGGTGATCGTCGCCACACCGCACTACGACCACCCCCGGCTGTCGATGCTCGCGATGCGCCACGGCCTCCATACGCTGTGCGAGAAACCGGCCGGGGTCTACACCGCCCAGGTGCAGGAGATGAACGCCTGCGCGCGCACCTGTGACGTGGTGTTCGGCATTATGTACAACCAGCGGCCCAACCCGCTGTACCAAAAGGTAAAAGCGCTGATTGACGGCGGCGAGCTGGGTGAGATCCGCCGCTCTAACTGGATCATCACCAACTGGTACCGCTCGCAAAGCTACTACGACGCCGGGGGCTGGCGCGCCACCTGGAAAGGCGAGGGCGGCGGCGTGCTGCTGAATCAGGACCCGAACCAGCTCGACCTCTGGCAGTGGCTGGTCGGGATGCCGGTGCGGCTGCGCGCGTTCTGCCAGTTCGGCAAACACCGGCAGATCGAAGTGGACGATGAGGTGACCGCCTACGCCGAATACGCCAACGGGGCGACCGGGGTGTTTATCACCACCGTGGCAGAGACACCCGGCACCAACCGGCTGGAGATAACCGGCGATCGCGGCAAAGTGGTGGTGGAAGAGGGGCGGCTGCGCTACTGGCGGCTGTGCGAGCCGGAACCGGCGTTCAACGCCCGCTGGCGGAACGGTTTCGGTGAGCCGGAGTGCTGGGAAATCACCGTGCCGGTGGCCCCGGCGTGCAGTGACCACCACGTCATCACCGCCAATTTCTGCGCCGCCGTGCTGCGCGGCGAACCGCTGATCGCACCCGGCGTGGAGGGCATCCACGGCCTGACGCTCTCCAACGCCATGCACCTCTCCACCTGGACGGATGATTGGGTCACGCTGCCGCTGGACGAGGCGCACTATCTGGCGCTGTTGCAGCAGCGCATCAATGCCTCGGTGGAGAAGCCCGCCGCCAACCGCACGCTGGATGCCGGCGGCACCTGGTAAACCAAGGGGGAACTATGTTGCATGTCGCTATCGTGGGCACCGGGAACATCGCGCACAACCATATCCAAAGTTATCTGCACTTCCCGCAGCGCTGCCGCATCGTGGCGCTGGTGGACATCTACCCGGAAAAGGCGGAGGAGAAGAAACAGCGTTACGGCCTGGCGGACGCCCAGGTGTTCAGCAGCCATCAGGCGATGCTGAGCGCGTGCGGGGAGGTGGATCTGGTGGATGTCTGCACGCCGCCTTACGTCCATGCGCCGATCGCCATCGATGCATTACACGCCGGGAAACATGTGCTGTGTGAAAAGCCGATGGCGGCGTCGCTGGAGGAGTGTGACGCGATGATCGCCGCCCAACAGGCCAGCGGGAAGATACTGTCCGTGATTGCGCAGAACCGCTTTACCGACGCGTTCTGGCGGCTGCACGCGGTGGTGGAATCGGGGCTTGCCGGGAAGATTTGCCATGCGCAGGTCGACTCTTTCTGGTGGCGCGGCCACTGCTATTACGATTTATGGTGGCGCGGCACCTGGGAGAAAGAGGGCGGCGGCTGCACGCTCAACCATGCGGTGCACCACATCGACGCGCTGCAATGGCTGCTGGGCACCCCCTGCGAGGTGGTGGCGATGATGGCGAACGTGGCGCATGACAACGCGGAAGTGGAAGACCTGAGCGCCGCGATTTTCCGCTACCCCAACGGCGCGCTGGCGCAGCTCACCGCCTCGGTGGTGCACCACGGCGAGGAGCAGCAGATCGTGTTGCAGGGGGAAAAGGCGCGCATCTCCGCGCCCTGGGCGGTGTGCGCCCACCGCAGCGCCGACAACGGCTTCCCGCAGCCGGACAATGATGCGGGGCTGGAGGCCCGGCTCGACGCCCTGTACCGGCAACTCCCGCCGCTCGCCTGGACGCTGCACACCGGGCAGATAGACAACCTGCTCACCGCGATTGCCGCCGGCACGCCGCCGCTGGTGGACGGTGAACAGGGCAAACGCGCGCTGGAACTGATCACTGCGTTGTATCAATCCGCCATCACCCGGCACGTGGTGCGGCTGCCGATCCCGTGTGACGACCCGTTCTACCACACCGGCGGCATCAGCGCCCAGGCACCGCGCTTCTACCAAAAATCCGCCGCTGTGGCCAATTTCACCGAGGCAGGGGCGATTCCGGCAGGTAAAAATCTGGAGAAAGGAGAGAGGCTATGAACTGTTCAGATGGCATGAACTATGCGCCGGTCGGCAAACCGCAACCGGTGGTGAACGCCGGGGAGTTTGTGTTTGCCGCCGCCGCGCTCGACCACGGCCATATCTACGGCATGTGCAACGGCCTGCTGGAGGCGGGGGCAACGCTGAAATGGGTCTACGATCCCGACCCGGCGAAGGTGAAACCGTTCCTGCAACAGTACCCGCAGGTGAGGGTGGCGGCGTCGCTGGCGGAGATCCTGGCAGACAGCGAGGTCAGGCTGGTGGCCGGGGCGGCCGTCCCCAGCCGGCGCTGCGCCCTCGGGCTTGAGGTGATGGCGGCGGGCAAAGACTACTTCACCGACAAGGCGCCGCTCACCACCCTGGAGCAACTCGCGGATGCCCAGGAGAGCGTGGCGAAAACCGGGCGCAAATACGCGGTCTACTACAGCGAGCGGCTGCATGTGGAGAGTGCGGTGTTCGCCGGCCAGCTGGTGCAACAGGGCGCGATTGGCCAGGTGGTGCAGACGCTCGGCGTCGGGCCGCACCGCGAAGGGCAGGGCCGCCCCGGCTGGTTCTACGAACGGCGCGATTTCGGCGGCATTTTGTGTGACATCGGCAGCCACCAGATCGAGCAATTCCTCTATTACACCGGCAACCGCGATGCCACGGTGGTCGCCAGCCAGGTGCGCAACGTCAGCCACCCGCACTATCCGCACTTTGAGGATTTCGGCGACGCGATGTTGCGCGGCGAAAACGGCGCGACCGGCTATTTCCGCTGCGACTGGTTTACCCCCGACGGGCTGACGACCTGGGGCGACGGGCGGCTGACGCTGCTCGGCACCGAAGGCTATATCGAGATCCGCAAATATATCGATCTCACCCGCGGCGAGCAGGATGTGGTGTATCTGGTGAACCGGGTGGGCGAGTTCCGCTACCCGGTGGCCGGGCAGGTCGGCTTTCCCTATTTCGGCGCGCTGATCCTCGACTGCCTGCACCGCACCGAACACGCCATGACCCAGGCGCACGCGTTCAAGGCAGCGGAACTCTGCATAAAAGCGCAGATGCTGGCGAACGCCGCGCGCTGACGCACCAGGAGGCGACATGAACACACTGAATGCCGCGATTGTGGGCGGCGGCGCCATCCACCTTTGCCATGCGCTGGCGCTGCAACAGGTGCCGGGCGCGCACTTGCAGGCGCTGGCGGAGATCGACAGCGACAAAGGGCAGGCGCTTGCCCAGACCTACGGCTGCCGTTTTTACCGGGATTACCACGCCCTGCTGGGGAGTGATGACATCGATGTGGTGCATATCTGCACGCCGCACCACCTGCATAAAACTATGGTGATGGAGGCGCTGGCGGCCGGGAAACATGTATTTTGCGAAAAGCCGATCGGCCTGGACGGGCGGGAAGCGGCGGACATCGCGGCCGCGGCCGCCCGCGCGCCGGGGCGGCTGGCGGTCTGCTACCAGAACCGGCTTAACCCCACCAGCCGCCAGATCATCAGCGAGCTGGCGGGCGGCACGCTCGGCAAGATGGTCGGCATGAGCGCGGTGCTGACCTGGTCACGCGGCGGCAGTTACTACACCCACAGCCCGTGGCGCGGCCGCTATGCCACCGAAGGCGGCAGCCTGTTGATCAATCAGGCCATCCACACGCTGGATCTGATGCAGTGGTTCGCCGGGGGCGTGGCCCGCGTCAAAGGCGTGGTGGACAGCGGCGAGCTGGCCGGCGTCACCGAAGCGGAAGACAGCGCGATGGCGACGCTGCATTTCCACAACGGCGCGCGCGGCCTGTTCTATGCCAGCAACAGCTACACCACCGACGCCCCGCTGCTGCTGGAGATCCACTGCGAAGCCGGGATGCTGCAACTGCGGGATAACCGGCTGTGGCGGGTCTGCGCAGGGGCGCGCACCCTCTTAATCAGCGACCCTACCCCGGAAAGTGACGCCAAAGCCTATTGGGGCGCGGGCCACCTGGCGGCGATCCGGCAGTTTTACCAGGCGCTTCACCACCCGTCGGCCCCGGCGGACTACACCCCGGTTGAGGAGGCGAAAAAATCACTGGCGATCGTGGAGGCGATATACCGTTCCTCCCAGACCCGGCAATGGGTAACGCCGGGCCGGTAATCTCCGCGCTGTTTTTACCTGACCTGTCATCACGCAATAAGAAAAAGATCACGCACAGCATTCCAGCAGTAAATAAAAAGAGCCGGCGCTTTCCGGTAATACCGATATCTTACAAACTGGACAATTATTATGGTCAAACCTACTGAACGCAGGGTCGGCTATGGCGTGGCGATCGGCTACGGCGTAACAGATCTTTTCGGCGGCGGTGCCTTCGCGATTATCGGCACCTGGTTACTTTTTTTCTACACCAGTTATTGCGGCCTGACGGTACTGGAGGCCGGATCTATTTTTGCCATTGCCCGCGTTATCGACGCGCTATTAAGCCCGATTATGGGTTATGTCACCGATAATTTCGGCAACACCTGGCTTGGCCGTAAATTCGGCCGCCGCCGTTTCTTTTTATTGCTCAGCTCCCCGTTAATGTTTTTATATGCCCTGCTGTGGCTCACCGATATGGGCTATTGGTATTATCTCGGCACCTATCTCTCGATTGAATTATTGTCGGCGATGGTGCTGGTGCCGTGGGAAACGCTGGCGGCAGAGATGACCAACCGCTACGAGGAGCGCAGCCGCCTGTCAGGGGTAAGGATGATCTGCTCGCAACTGGGCGGCTTCCTGGCGGTGTCGGTGCCCGGTGTGATTATGCAGTTTACCGGTAAAGATAATCCCTTTACCTATACCCTGACCGGCCTGATATTTGCCTGCGTCTTTTGTGTCGCGGTATTTATTACCTGGCGCTGCACCTGGGAAGCCAAAGATATTGAACAGGCGGGCGCGTTTAAAGCGGAGGTGAAACGCGGCAGCGGGCTAATAAACCATTTAACCTATCTGGTGCAGGATCTGTTCTCGTCATTCCGTATCCGCGCTTTCCGGCTGCATATTATTATCTATATTTTCTCCTTTACGGCGATGGATGTCTTCGGCGCGGTGTTTACCTATTATGTGGTGTATTGCCTGAACCAGGATACGGTGGCGGTGTCCGGCTGGCTCAGTATTGCGGCTTTTGCCTCGGTACCCGGCACCTACGGCTTTATGTTGCTGCTGAATAAATGCCGGTTCACGCCCTCTGCCGCGTTACGCCTCTCCTATGGGGTTATTTTCAGCGTGCTGTGTTTCCTGTTTGTGGTCTATTACGGTGAAATACCCGTGCCCGGCCTGCTGTTTTCTGCGGTCTTTGTGTTATTGGGGGCGGCGCGCGCCGGGTTGTATTATATCCCGTGGAATATCTACAGCTTTATTCCCGATATTGACGAGATGGTCACCCAACAGCGCCGTGAGGGGATTTTCGCCGGGGTGATGGTACTGACGCGTAAAAGTACCGTGGCGCTCGCCATTATGATTATCGGGCTGGTGCTGGAGCAGGCCGGGTTTGTGAAAGGCAGCGGCACGCAGCCGGAAGGCGCGTTGCAGGCGATTATCGGGTTGATGATTTTTGCCACCGCTGCGCTGCTGGCCGTGAGTTTCTACACCACCTATCCGTTCAAACTCACGCGGGACACGCACCAGTTGCTGATTAAAGAGATCGCGCGCCGCAAACTGGGCGGCGACTGCCGCGACTGTGATGAGAAGACGCGCGTGGTGATCAAACAGCTTACCGGCTATGAGTACGATGAAGTCTGGGGCGGCGCGGCCACACGCCGCATCGTCGGCACCGTCACGCTCACCAGCGCGAAATAGGGGGCCGCATGTATACACAATGGCCCACTGAACAGGCCCAGGCCTGGCACCGGCAACAGCGCTGGGGGTGCGGGTTTAATTACCTGCCGCGCACCGCGGTCAACTGGCTGGAGATGTGGCAGGAGGAGACGTTCGACCCGGCCACCATTGAACAGGAACTGCGCTGGGCCGGCCGCTACGGCTACACCCGGTTGCGCACCAACCTGCCGTTTACGGTGTGGCAGCACGACCGCGCCGGGCTGTTGGCGCGCATCGACCGTTTTCTGGCGGTAGCCGACGCCTGCGGTTTCCAGGTGATGCTGACCCTGCTCGACGACTGCGCCTTCTCCGGCGACGAGCCGGTCATCGGGCCGCAGAAAGCGCCGCGGCCGGGGGTACATAACAGCCAGGCCGCCGGCAGCCCCGGCCGGGCAGTGGTGCTGAACCCCGGCCTCTGGCCGCAGATCGAAACCTATGTGCGGGAGGTGGTCGGCCGTTTCCGTGACGACCCGCGCATCGGGGTGTGGGATCTCTATAACGAGCCGGGCAACGGCGGCATTTTCTGCGGCGTTGGCCAGTATGCGGAGTATGACAACCGGCTGGACATCTACGCGCTGTCGCTGATGATCCAGGTGTTCCGCTGGGCGCGGCAGGCTGACCCTTGCCAGCCGCTGACGGTGGCCGCCTGGCATATCCCGGACAGGCACGCGTGCGGGCAGGCGTTCCGGCACCCGATCGACATCGCCGCGCTGCACCTGTCGGATGTGGTCAGCTACCACGCGTATGTGGACACGCCGGGGCAAGTGGCGATTCTGGCGCGGCTGGCCGCATTCCAGCGCCCGGTGCTGTGTACGGAGTGGCTGGCGCGCCACGTCGGCAGTGTGATGGCGGAGCAACTGCCGCTGTTCAGGGCGCAAGGCGTGGCCTGTTACCAGTGGGGGCTGGTGCAGGGCAAAACCCAGACCTGGCTGCCGTGGCCGGGTATTGCGCCGGACGAAGCGACCGCCGCGCTCTGGTTCCATGATGTGCTGACGCCGGACGGCCTGCCGTTCAGCGAACAGGAGATGGCGCTGGTCGCGCGGTTAAGCCAACTGTGAAGGTTTGCGCCGGGCGGGCCCGGCGCAGGGGAAGGGCATCAGTGAATCACTTGAGAGAGGAATTCGCGGGTGCGCGGTGATTGTGGGTTGGAGAAAAATTCCTGTGGGGCGGCCTGTTCGACGATTTCGCCGCGGTCCATAAAGATCACCCGGTCGGCCACGGTGCGGGCAAAGCCCATTTCGTGGGTGACGCAGAGCATGGTCATGCCGTCCTGCGCCAGGCCGATCATGGTGTCCAGCACCTCTTTCACCATCTCCGGGTCAAGCGCGGAGGTCGGTTCGTCAAACAGCATGATTTTCGGCTTCATACAGAGCGAACGGGCGATCGCCACCCGCTGCTGCTGGCCGCCGGAAATCTGGCCGGGGTATTTGTGCGCGTGCTCGGCAATCCGCACCCGTTTCAGGTAATGCATCGCCAGCTCATCCGCCTCTTTTTTCGGCATCTTGCGCACCCAGGTCGGGGCCAGCGTGCAGTTCTGCAACACCGTCAGGTGCGGGAACAGGTTGAAATGCTGGAACACCATGCCGACTTCGGTGCGCACTTTCTCAATGTTGCGCAAGTCGTCATTCAGCTCGATGCCGTCCACCACGATGCGCCCCTGCTGGTGCTCCTCCAGGTGGTTGATGCAGCGGATGGTGGTGGATTTGCCGGAACCTGACGGGCCGCACAGCACAATGCGCTCGCCCTGTTTCACGTTCAGGTTGATGTCTTTAAGCACGTGGAACTGTCCGTACCACTTATTGACTGCTTCCAGCGTAATCATCATTTTTTTATCGTCTGTAACCTGATGGTCGCTCATGGTTTACCTCAGTGGTTGGAACGTCCGGTGTGAAAGCGCCTTTCCAGATGCTGGCTGTAGCGCGACATGCTGAAACAGAAAATCCAGTAGACCAGCGCGGCGAAGACGTAGCCCTCCGTGGACATCCCCAGCCACATCGGGTCTACGGTGGCTTGCTGCACGCTGCTGAACAGGTCAAACAGGCCGATGATGATCACCAGGCTGGTGTCTTTGAACAGCGCGATGATGGTGTTTACCAGGCCGGGGATCACCATCTTCAGCGCCTGCGGCAGGATCACCAGCCCCTGCGTTTTCCAGTAGCCCAGCGCCAGCGACTCCGCCGCCTCGTACTGGCCTTTCGGCAGCGCCTGAAGCCCGCCGCGCACCACTTCCGCCACGTACGCGGACTGGAACAAAATCACCCCGACCAGCGCGCGCAGCAGTTTGTCGATGCTGGTGCCTTCCGGCAGGAACAGCGGCAGCATCACCGAGGACATAAACAGCACGGTGATCAGCGGCACGCCGCGCCAGAACTCAATAAAGCAGATGGAGAGGATGCGCACGACGGGCAGGCGTGAGCGCCGCCCCAGCGCCAGCAGGATGCCGAGCGGCAATGCCCCGGCGATGCCGATGGAGGCGATGATCAGCGTCAGCGTCAGGCCGCCCCACTGGCGGGTTTCAACCCGCGGCAGGCCAAGGAAGCCGCCATACAGCAGCCACCAGGTCAGCAGCGGGTAGGCCACCGCCCAACAGGCGATGTAACACCCACGGCGCGGCATCCCGCGCCAGAACATCAGCGCGATGGAGATCAGGCCAATCACCAGCGCCAGGTTGATGCGCCAGCGCTGGTCAGCGGGGTAGAGGCCATACATAAACTGGCCGAAGCGGGCATGGATAAACACCCAGCAGGCGCCGTCTTTGGTGCAGTCCGCGCGGGTGGTGCCTATCCAGTTCGCCTGGAACACCGCCCAGTTCAGCAGCGGCGGGATAATCAGCCACAGCAGCCAGAGGCAGAACAGCGTCAGCAGGGTGTTAAAGACGCTGGAAAACAGGTTGCGGCGCGCCCAGAGCACGGCCCGGCCGACCGGGCCGGAAGGCGGCACCGCGCTGCGTGATGGCGGGGGTAACGTCATGGTCATGGAAGCCTCTTAGCGCTCGACCAGCGCAATGCGCCGGTTGTAGACGTTCATCAAAAACGAGATCAGCAGGCTGATAATCAGGTACACCGACATGGTCATGGCGATGGTTTCAATCGCCTGGCCGGTCTGGTTGAGCACCGTCCCGGCAAACAGCGACACCATGTCCGGGTAGCCGATGGCCGCCGCCAGCGAGGAGTTTTTCACCACGTTGAGGTACTGGCTGGTGAGCGGCGGGATGATTACCCGCAGCGCCTGCGGCAACACCACCTGGCGCAGCGTCACCGGGTTCGGCAGGCCAAGTGAGCGCGCCGCCTCGTGCTGGCCGGACGGCACCGACTGGATGCCGGAGCGGATCACCTCCGCGATAAACGCCGAGGTATAGACCGAGAGCGCGACAGTGAGCGCCGCCAGTTCCGGGATCAGCACCATACCGCCGCGGAAGTTGAAGCCGCGCAGCGCCGGTAAGTCCCAGTGCAGCGCCGCGCCGAACAGCATGTGCGCCAGCAGCGGCAACCCCACGATCAGCAGCAGCGCCCAGGGCCAGATGCGCCACACCCGGCCGGTGTGGATCTGACGGAAGCGGTTGTAACGGGCGAGGGCGGCAATCGCGGCGACAGCCAGCAGCAGCGCGACCACGGCGGCCAGCGCGCCTTCCCCTAATTGGGGCGACGGCAGATAGAGGCCGCGGTTGCTCATAAAGATCACGCCGAAGGCATCGAGGCTCTGGCGCGGGCCGGGCAGGTTGCGCAACACCGCGAAGTACCAGAAGAAGATTTGCAGCAACGGCGGGATGTTGCGGAAGGTTTCGACGTAAATCGTCGAGAGCTTGCGGATCAGCCAGTTGTCCGAGAGCCGCCCGAGGCCGACCACAAAGCCGAGCAGCGAGGCAAACACAATACAGAGCACCGACACCAGCAGCGTGTTCAGCAGGCCGACCACAAACAGGCGGCCGTAGGTGTCGCCCTGCTCATAGTCAATCAGGTGTTGGATCACGCCGAACCCGGCGCTGTTATTCAGGAAGGCAAACCCGGAGGTAATGCCGCGGGTGGAGAGGTTAACCACCGTGTTGTGCAGGAGATAGCCGCCACAGGCGAGCAGCAAAGCCACCGCGATAAGTTGGTAAATCCAGGCGCGAACCGCGGGGTTGGTCAGCGAAAAGCTGCCTTTTCCGGTTGGGCGTTGCGACATAACAGGAACCTCAGAACAGGGGCAACACGGCAACGGGCCGTGTTGTCATCACACCGTGACGCAATAGCGGGAGGGCGCCCCCGGCGTGCTGCCGGGGGCGCACCGGGTTTAACGTACTGTCGGGGCGTACTGGATGCCGCCCTGGTTCCAGAGGGCGTTCAGGCCGCGTTTGATTTTCAGCTCGCTGCCCATACCAACGTTGCGCTCAAACACTTCGCCATAGTTGCCGACCTGCTTGACGATTTTTACCGCCCAGTCGTTCGGCAGTTTCAGGTCTTTGCCGTAGTTGCCTTCTTTGCCGAGCAGGTGCGCCATGTCCGGGGTTTTCGGGTTGGCGGCCAGTTGGTCAACGTTGGCGGAGGTCACGCCCATCTCTTCGGCGTTCAGCATCGCGAACAGCGTCCAGCGCACGATCGCCAGCCAGTCTTCATCACCGCGGCGCACGACCGGCCCCAGCGGCTCTTTGGAGATCACTTCCGGCAGCACGATGAAGTCATTCGGGTTGCCGAGCTTGATGCGCAAGGCATAGAGCTGGGACTGGTCAGAGGCCAGGGTGTCGCAACGGCCGGAGTCGAGCGCCTTGGCGCTTTCGTCGGAGCGGTCAAAGGTGACCGGCGTGAACTGCATCTTGTTGGCTTTGAAGAAGTCCGCCACGTTCAGCTCGGTGTCGGTGCCGGCCTGCAGGCAGACGGTGGCCCCATCCAGCTCTTTGGCGCTTTTCAGCCCCGCTTTCTGGTGGGTCAAAAAGCCGATGCCGTCGTAGTAGTTCACCCCGGCGAAGATCATGCCCATGCCGCCGTCACGTGAAGACGTCCAGGTGGTGTTGCGTGACAGGATGTCCACTTCGCCGGATTGCAGCGCGGTGAAGCGCTCTTTGGCGGTCAGCGGGGTGTATTTCACTTTGTTGGCATCACCGAATACCGCCGCGGCCACGCCCCGGCAGAGGTCAACGTCCAGCCCGGAGAATTTGCCGCTGGAATCGGCATAGGAGAAGCCCGGCAGGCCGTCACTGATCCCGCACTGGATAAAGCCTTTTTTTTGCACCGCGTCGAGCGTGGCGCCTGCGTGTGCCTGGTTTGCTGCGGCAAGAAAGGAGGCGGCAGCAAGTAATGTCGAAAGCATCATCTTCTTCATAAAGCATCCTGTGAGGCGGAAACGGTGGGTTTTCATTATCGGCACACCCTGGTGCACCCTTTCTGTTCGTGGGCGATGGCCCTGGAAAGGTATTAGCAAAGGCAGTGCCAACTTTGAAAAGGCTTAAGAATCAAAGGGGCGAATGAAGGAAACAGAAACATTTACCTGCATTATGAAACCTATAGCACCAAAAGAGTGCAGGTGCGCTGTTTTTGCCGCCTGTTGGCGCAAAAAGATGCACTTTGTGTGCTGGCTCACAACATTTAAGATAAAGTCATTATAAATCAGTAGGTTGTTTATTCAGGTTATCCGGCTCAGGACGCAGGGAATGCTTCGTAAGCCAATGGTTTTATGCGTGATTATATGGCTTAGAAGCAAAAGGCAGGGCAAGGACGGTGAAAAAAGGGATTGGGCAGAGGCAGGGGGAGGGACGGGGCAAAAAAATCCCGGCCTGAGGGCCGGGAGCGCGGCGGGCATCAGTAGAGCGACGGCGTACCGGCAGGGCGCGTTTTGAAGCGGCGGTGCAGCCACATGTACTGGTCGGGCGCGCGCATGATTTCACGCTCCACGATACGGTTCATGTAGGCGGCGGCAGCCATTTCGTCATCCAGCGGGTAATCCTGCAACGCCGGTTGGATCAGCAATTCATAGCCGCGGCCATCTTCCCGGCGCACCAGCACCACCGGCACCAGCGCCGGTTTGGCCAGCCGCGCCAGCATAAAGGTGCCGCTGGTGGTGGCCGCCTGGTCTACCGCAAACAGCGGGGCAAACACGCTGCCGCGCGGGCCGTAGTCTTGATCCGGGGCGAACCATACCGCTTCACCGCGTTTCAGTGCCTGCACCATGCCGCGCAGGTCTTTGCGGTCCAGCATCGCTTTGTTGGAGCGCATCCGGCCCCAGGTCTGGGCGACTTCCATCGCTTTGTTATTGTGCGGGCGGTACATCGCCATCATCGGCTGGCAGAGGCCCATCGCCCGGCCACCGAGCTCCAGCGACATAAAGTGGATGCCGATCACCAGCACGCCGCGGTTGTCCTGCTGCGCCATCTTCAGGTTATGCAGGCCGTTGACGTCAAACCAGCGTTTGACGCGGCGATCTGACCAGAACCAGGCCATGCCGGTTTCAATCAGCCCCATGCCGAGGGACTCAAAATTGCTCACGACTTTGCGCTCCAGCAGGCAGGGGTCCATGCCGGGGAAACAGAGCTCGAGGTTGCGGCGGGTAATCGAGACACGGCGCTTCATAAAGCGCATCGAGGTGCGGCCCATCCAGACACCCAGGCGGTAGAGCACCGGGTAGGGGAGTTGCACCAGCAGGAACAGCACGCCCAGCCCAAACCAGGTAAACCAGTAGCGGGGATGCAGCAAGGCGCGGGTAAATTTTTGCGGTTTAATCATCAGGAACTCATATAGGCATTCAAGGGGGGCGTAACGCCTATAGAGCAAGGTCTCATCAGCGGTACGGGGGTGTAGACACTGCGGGAGGGGGATCGTTTAGAAAAAAGCCCAACTGCACACAATCTTTACACAAAAGCGGAGATCGCGAGGTAAACCGGGACAGGAGTGTTTAGCGAGCGAGGCGACTTTCGGCGCGCAGTATATCACGCCATTTTGTAAAGATATCAGGGGTGGGCTGAATAAAACACGGGCGGGCGTCACGCCGCAAAAGCAGGAAAAAAGGCGATAAAAAAGGCGTTAATCCATGCCGATTAACGCCTTAGTCAACAGACAGTTAGCTGACCGGAATCAGTTCATGCCGTATTTTTTCAATTTTTTACGCAGCGTACCACGGTTGATACCCATCATCAGGGCAGCACGGGTCTGGTTGCCACGGGTGTATTGCATCACCATGTCCAACAGTGGCTGTTCAACTTCAGCCAATACCAGCTCATACAGGTCATTTACGTCCTGACCGTTCAGTTGAGCAAAATAGTTCTTCAGTGCTTGTTTAACCGAGTCACGCAGGGGCTTTTGGGTCACCTGGTCCTGAGAATTTACGGTAGAAACGGTCAGTACGTCAGAATTCACGCGTTGTTCGAACATAGTTCTGTCAGCTCTTTTTTTACGCTAAGATTTTCGAAATATGCTTCCAACGCCTCCAGCTGTTCGCTGGCATCCTCTATAGCGTTGAAGGAGCGCCGAAACTGGTCATTTGGGGCATTTTCCTGGATATACCAGGATACGTGCTTACGAGCGATGCGGAATCCCTTGCCTGGACCATAAAAGCCGTGCAATTCCCGTACATGCTCAATCAACAAGCGCTTCACCTCACCGAGTGGCATGGGTGGAAGCAGCTCCCCTGTGTCCAGATAATGCTGGATTTCCCGGAAGATCCAGGGTCTCCCCTGAGCTGCGCGGCCTATCATCAGGGCATCAGCCCCCGTATAGTCGAGCACAGCCCTGGCTTTATGCGGGTCAGTAATGTCGCCATTCGCGATAACCGGAATGGAAACAGTCTGCTTAACTGTCCGAATGCTGTCGTACTCCGCGTTGCCGTTA
The DNA here is from genome assembly GCF_002858805.1 of Chimaeribacter arupi. Taxonomy (GTDB): domain Bacteria; phylum Pseudomonadota; class Gammaproteobacteria; order Enterobacterales; family Enterobacteriaceae; genus Chimaeribacter; species Chimaeribacter arupi. Next base: position 39,375 of record NZ_PJZI01000031.1, on the reverse strand, counting down.
AACAGGCAGGCACGGGTTCGGCCATGAATGGTCAGGGCCTGAATACCACAATCTTCAGCCAGTTGGGCAATTTCTACACAGTTACGATGTTCTGGTGCCCAACCAGTGCGAATTTTCAGCGTCACCGGCACGTCTACCGCGTTAACCACGGCCTGAAGGATCTGTTTGACCAGATCGGGGTACTGCAATAATGCAGAGCCTGCCAGTTTGCGGTTCACTTTCTTGGCCGGGCAACCCATATTGATATCGATGATTTGGGCACCATTTGCCACGTTGATTCTGGCGGCCGCCGCCATATCCTCCGGGTCGCAGCCGGCAATCTGCACGGCCCGGATCCCGGGTTCATCTTCATGCACCATGCGCAGGCGCGATTTATCCGTCCGCCACACTTCCGGGTTGGAAGAGAGCATTTCAGAAACCGCCATCCCCGCTCCCATCGCGTGACATAACGCACGAAACGGTCGGTCAGTGACACCGGCCATCGGGGCGGCAATCAGGCAATTAGTAAGTTGGTGGTGTCCAATGCGCATAGACAAAATTTTGACCATACTGTGTCCGCAAGGGCGCGTATATTACGCATTTTTACAGCGATATGAAAGGCCAAACTTTGAACAATTGGCACGGCATGACGTGAAAAAGGTGACGGCCGTCACTTTTTCCTAAAAATTAGCTATATATAACAGCATCTTATCTTTTTATGGTTAACAATTGACCAGAAAAATAATCCCAATAACACAGCATTTTATCTGCAAAAGCAGCAGAAACCGTCGCTATTGTAGGCGGCTGACGCCAGGTTATCAGGAGATTACTTTGGTGATTGGTTAAATAACAACCAGTAAGGGGAAAGGCGGGGAACAGCAAAACGTGCGGTTTTCCGGCCTGCAATCACACAGGCCGGAAGAATGCAGGCTTATTGCACCACGACCCGGCCGTGCAGCGGCTGCACCGGGCGGTTATTGGCATGGTGCATCAACTGGGTGAATTGCGTCAGTTGCGCCTGGGAAAGCGTCAGCGGTTTTTTCATCACCAGCCAGCGGACACCTTCGGTGCACGGCGGGGTGGTCAGGGAACCGGAGAAGCGGTAGTGGGTCAGGGACGCAGGCAGCAGGGCGTTGAGGTCCACTTTCTGGCTCAGGGTCACCGGCTTACCCACCTCTTTCGGCAGGTTCTGCCACAGCGCCGTCAGCGCCGGGTTCGCGGCACCGGATTTAAACATCACGGCCACCACGGCCACTTCACCGCTCGCATCCGCATGCACCAGGTGCATCTCCATCGGGAAGGACTGGCCCTTGATGGTGTTTTCACTCGGCGCATGGAAGTGGAACTGTTGCAGCGTGAAGGTTTCGCCATCCAGCGTCAGGGTGTTGCCCGGCGGCACGTTGACCTGCACAGTGTGGCCGTTGTTGACGATGCTGTTCGGCGCAAGGCTGTATTTTACCTTCAGCGGGCGCGGGTGGGCGGTCAGCGCGTCATGGATGTCAATCGGGGACTGGTTGCGGCCAATTTCACACAGGTGGAAATCGGTGGAGAGCGCCCCCCAGTGGGCAGGCGCGCCTTCGCCCTCATAGCCCCAGTGCGGGTGCGCTTCAGCAGGGGCGGTTGTGGGGTGATCAACGGCATGATCGGCGGCATAAGCAGGCAGGCCCGCCAGCAAGGCGGCGGCCAAAAACAGGCTACGTTTCATCTCTTTCTCTTAAGCAAATTGGGTATCGGAAAGTGGCATGACCGGCCAGGAATTATCGGCAGGGTACGGCGCGCAGAGTACGCCTGCTTTTTGCAAGGGAAAGGGCAAATCGTGGCATTTTGGCCACCCGGAGGTGGCCGATCGTGCTGTTTAAAGAATAATCAGCGAAAAGATTACGCCTTTATTAACAGGATGTTAACGGCGTACACCGGTAATGCGGCACCACTCCTCTTTCTCCGCCACCGGATCGAGGTCGAACAGATCGCGGTAGGCTTCAGAGACGCTTTCCGCCTGCGTCGCCAGCACACCGGAAAGGCCGAGGTGGCCGCCGGTTTTCGGCAGGCAGCCGATAAGCGGTGCCAGCTCACGCAGCGGCCCGGCGAGGATGTTCGCCACCACCACATCGGCGCTGAGGTCAGCGGGCTGGTCTTGCGGCAGGAACAGCTCCAGGCGCTCAGAAACGCCGTTGCGCTGGGCGTTGTCCCGGCTGGCCTGAATCGCCTGCGGATCGATGTCGATGCCGATGGCGCGCGCTGCGCCGAGTTTCAGCGCCGCAATCGCCAGAATGCCGGAGCCGCAGCCGAAGTCGATCACCGTCTTGCCCGCGAGATCCAGCCTGTCGAGCCACTGGAGGCAGAGCGCGGTGGTCGGGTGGGTGCCGGTACCGAACGCCAGGCCCGGATCGAGCATCACGTTGACGGCGTCCGGGTCCGGCACGTCGCGCCAGCTCGGGCAGATCCACAGCCGCTCGCCGAAACGCATCGGGTGGAAGTTGTCCATCCACTCGCGCTCCCAGTCTTTGTCTTCCAGCTGTTCGATGCGGTGGGCAAAGCCCGCACCCAGCAGCGGCGAGTGTTCCAGGATAGCGACCACGGCTTTCATGTCGGTTTCCGCGTCATACAAGCCGATGACGTCGGTATCGCCCCACAGGCGGGTTTCGCCCGGCAGCGGCTCAAACACCGGCGTGTCGTGGGTGTCCTGGAAGGTCACGGAGACCGCACCGCTCTCGATCAGGGCATCGCCCAGGCTCTCCGCATCACTGCCGCGGGTGTTAATTTTCAGTTGAATCCAAGGCATGGCACATCTCTTTTATGATTGTGGCCCGGTCACCGGCAGCGCGCTGACCGCGGCCTTACCGAACCGGTTACCGATAGTAAACGCTAGCAGGCTGAGCAGCAGCGACGGAATAATGGGGTGCAAACCGGCGATATGCAGATCGACGCCGGCCAGCAGCGTATAGCTGATTGCCCCGGTTAACATTGAGCTTAGCGCACCGGTGGCGTTGGCCCGCTCCCAGTAGAGGCCGAGCACCAGCGGCCAGAGGAACACCGCCTCCAGCCCGCCGAAGGCCAGCAGGTTGAGCCAGATGATCATCTGCGGCGGGTGCCAGGCGGCCAGCAATACCAGCAGGCCGAGCACCAGGGTGGCGAGGCTGGTCATGCGCGTCAGGCGCTTTTCATTCTCCAGCGCTTCCGGCCGGGCGTTCAGGTAGAGATCTTTGACGATGGTCGCGGAAGACTGCAACAACTGCGCATTGATGGTGGACATGATCGCCGCCATCGGCGCGGCCAGGAAGATCCCGGCGGCAAACGGCGGCAGCACCGCGATCATCAGCGTCGGGATCACCTGGTCCGGGATCGTCAAATCCGGCAGGATCGCCCGCCCCAGTGCGCCTGCCAGGTGCATCCCCAGCATCAGCACCGCCACCACAATGGTGCCGAGCACAATGCCGCGATGCACCGCTTTGCTGTCACGGTAGGCGATGCAGCGCACGGCGGTGTGCGGCAGGCCAATCACGCCGAAGCAGACCAGCACCCAGAAAGAGGCCATAAACGGCAGGCTGAGAATATCATCCCCGCCCTGCGGCGACACCAGCTTCGGGTCAATCTGCTGGAGTTTGCCGACCGCGGCGTGCAGCCCGCCGGCGGCGTGGATCACCGCCACCAGCAGCAGCACGGTGCCGAGCAGCATCACCAGCCCCTGCATCGCATCGTTCAGCACGCTGGCGCGGAAGCCGCCGAAGGCGGTGTAGAGCGCGATGCTGATGCCGAAAATCAGCAGCCCGGTGTCATAAGGGATCCCGGCAGCGGTTTCCAGCAGGCGCGCGCCGCCGATGAACTGCACCGTCATCGCACCGAGAAACGCCACCAGCAAACTGAAACTGGCGAGCCATACCAGCAGGCGGCTCTGATAGCGGGCGTAGAGCATGTCATTGAGCGTCACCGCGTTATAGCGGCGCGCCAGGATGGCGAACTTCTTGCCGAGCACCCCCAGCGACAGCCAGACCGCCGGCAGCTGGATCATCGACAGCAGTACCCAGCCGAGGCCATATTTGTACGCCGCGCCGGGGCCGCCGATAAAGGAGCTGGCGCTGATGTAGGTGGCGGTCAGGGTCATTGCCAGCACGAAGCCGCCCATCGAACGGTTGCCGAGGAAGTAGTCGTTAAGGAAATTGCCTTGCTGGCGGCGGCGGTATGCCACCACCGACAGGCCGAACACCAGCAGCAGGTAGCCCAGCAGCGGCAGCAGCACATCAGTTTGCATGGTCGTGCTCCTCCAGCGGCATCTCGCGGAACACCACGCGCACCATCAGCCAGCAAAGCAGAATAAACAGCAGCGGCACCAGCAGGCAGGCCATCTCAAACCAGTGGGGCAACCCGGTGAAGCCCTGCGCGCTGTCCGGCAGGTAGGCCGCCAGCACCCAGGCCAGCAGGTAAGCGACGGTCAGGCCCACGGCCCAGCGTGCTTCCCGGTGCGCCTGAATAAATCGCGTATCCATAGCGTTTCCAAATGGGTAAAGAGGGGGATTGTACGGATTGTGCGGGGCTTGCCCAAAGATTTTCTGCGGCACCCGGTGTGGATGCCGCAGGGAAGGGAGATTACTGCGTAATGTCGAGCTGGACAGTGGCGTTGGCGCTGAGGCCGTTTTTATGCCAGTCCGTGACAATCAGCGGCAATTGGCCGGTGTAGTGGCCTGCCGGCAGGCCGGCGTTATCTTCCTGATAATAGTTGACCATCAGGGTCGCGTAGTCTGCCCCATCGCAGGAGGCGGCCGAGTTCATGCTCAGCACCGGGCAGCCGCCCATGCGGCGTTCTGCACGCAGTGTCACGGTGAACGGTCGCTGGTGGGCATCCACCACCCGCGCCTTCAGCAAGGTCGGGCCGGGTTGAGACCAGACCAACGTTTTCGGGCCGATCTGATCCGAGTGGGTGACGATGCCCATCGAGGTCATGTCCTGGACGACCGGCAGCGTCAGGATCGCATTGCTGCGTACGTTACCGTTATGACGCAGGGTAGCCTGATAAGAGGCGACCGGCTGTTTCGGGCTGGGCAGTGTCATCGCGGCAATCTCATCCCGCGCGGAGGCGGTGTAAGCCAGGCCCCAGCGATCAAAGAAGTCGCGCAGGTCATACCCTGAGAGTTTACTGGCCTGGACAACAAACCAATCTTTCTTCTTCTGGTCGGTGTTAATCAGCGCCCGGTTTTTGTTGTAGCTGAACTCTTCACGCATGGCACGGTTCAGCGCCGGGTACATGTCCGGGTAGCTGGTGATAAGCTGCATAAACATGCCCAGCTGTTTGAACACATTGGTTTCCGCATCAAAATTGTGGGTCTGGCCGGATTGCAGGAAGTGGCCGACCGCCTGCTGATCCCAGGCCATGTTGTTCGCTGACAGATTGCCGTGGCATTTTTTCGGGTCCACATTGCCTAACTGGGAATAGCAGGCCGCCAGTGAGTAGATGTTCACAACCACTTCCCGCAGGCCATCTTTCCACCACAGCACCCGGTTCTGGTGCAGGTGGCCATACTCATGCCAGTGGCCCCAGGACGCGTTAGTGGGGATAGCATTTTTGAACCCAATCGACAGCATCCCGTCCCAGTTGCCGGCGGCACAACAGGCGTTATAGGTGGCGGTAAAGGTGCCGCGGTTAGGCTGATGCAGGGAAGAGGAGCCATTCATCCCGTTCAGCGTGTCGTAAACCGTGCTCCGCACCAGCGCCTGATTCATGGCGTGCAGCATATCGGTATTGGTTGATTCCCTGGCTTTCGCATTATTGATGTAGTAATTGCTGCGGCCATCAAACATGAGAATGTTGCCGGAAGGGGTGGTTTGCTGACTGATTGACGCCCACTGGCTGCGCGGCTGCTGGCCCAGAATAAACAGCGGATGCTCAACACCGCCGGCAATAATCCGCATCGTCACCCTCTTGTCGATGCTGTTCAGCGTTTCGGTGCTATCGATACAGCCGAGGGCGATCACCCCCTCATGTTTTACCGGGTAATGGAACAGCCCCTGGGCAGGGAGTTTAACCACATCCAGGGTGCCGGGGCGGGATTTCATGGTTTCCGTGGTTTTATTGGCGGCGTAACAGGTGACTTTATCCGGGATCTGCCCGACCTCAATCAGCACCGTTTCCCCGGCGCGGGCATAGGTGCGCGTCAGGAAATAGTTATCGCGTTCCCAGGTGGACTGCCGGGCCGCACCGCCGCCGTTTTCGGTTACCGGAATGGCGTAGCGTTGCTTATCCGCCGGGTAAATTGACATTGTGCGCTTGAGCCAGAACAGCGGGTCATTCACCTGCCCGGAACGGGCGGCGAATGTGTTGGGGTCCCGGTTTAACTGCTCAAGGGTGAGGCCCAGTTCGGATAAGGCGTCCTGAAAACCGGGCCGGTGCGCGTAGTCATTCCACCAGGTGTCATAACTTACTACGCTTTCCGTGATGTCAAAGTGTGCATCGCTACCGTCGGTATGGATTTCGTTCATGTCGTCGGGGGTGTAAGCGGCCAATGCCGCTGCGGTATTCAGCGCGAGGGCTAATCCCAGCGCTATTTTGCTAAATGAATGTCCTTTCATTTATTTATCCTGATGTGAATAGACGCCAACGAATTAATCGTTGTCTGGGTTTTATGGAGTTATAAATTTTTAGCGAGGGGCGGAGTGTATTCCGGCACCCGGCAGTATATCAGGGTGCCTCTCTTTTTCGGGGTGAACACGCGGTGCATTTCCTGCGTTTTTTCATCCATTATTATTTTTTCAGTTATTTATTCCGGGTTAAAAAAAGACAGATTGCTTTAGGACGGTATTTTCCTATCAATTATAGCGGGTTGGGGGCGGAGGTTGTCACGTCAGGGCGGCAGGCGTTACCCGGCAGCCATGATTTTTATGGGAACAGATGCGGGTTGATTTATTATCAGGTGATGGGGGAATCCTGACCACTCAATAATGGTGCAAATATAATAAGTAAAAATAATAGCACCTATATTAATCCGGTGTCATTTCCATTGAAATAAATATTATTACCTTGCTATGCCTCGCGGCGGATCAGGGTAATAACGGCGCCCGGAAAGGACGCCGCAGGAAGGGATTACTTACTGATGGACAGCGGAATATTCACATTGGCCGTCCAGGCCGGATTTCCCCAGGCAGTGGCGATCAGCGGCAGTGTGCCGTGATAGTCACCGGCCGGCAGATGGGGGTTATCTTCCGGGTGGTAACTCACGCTGAGGTGGATGCCGGCATCTGAGGAGCCGCAGACTGCCGCCGTGTTAACCGCATGGCCTGAACAACCGCCCATAGCCCTTTTACCGCGCAGCGTCACGGTAAAGGCCCGGTTCTGCGCATCCACCACCTGGGTGTGCAGCCTGCTTTCGTTCTCACCAGACCAGATCAGCGCGCGCGGGCCGACTTTCTCTGAGTTAGCCACAAAGCCGATGCCTTTTCTGTCGGTATTATTCTCTATTTTGAGTTTAGCCGTGGTCGGCGTGCTGCCGGTATGGGTTAGCGTGGCTTCATAGGTGGCGACCGGCTGGGCCGGTTGCGGCAGCTTCAGCGCGGCGATCTGCTCACCCGCGGCGGCGCTGTAAGGCAGCGTCCACAAGTCGAAGAACGCACGCAGGTCGTGGCCGCTGAAACGGCTGGCATTGATGGCGAACCAGTCGACTTGTTTTTGTTTCTCATCCAACACGACGCTGCCGGTACCCCGGTTGACGTCTTCCCGCAGGGCTTTGCCCAGCGCCGGGTAGAGATCCGGATAGCTGGCCAGCAGTTGCGCAAACATGTTTAACCGGCGGAAGTGCTCACCCTGCGCATCGATATTCCAAATCTGGCCCGCTTTAATCGCGCTGCCGACCGCTTGCTGATCCCAACTGAAACCGAGTGCTTCGGCTTGTTGATGGCACTGATTCAGGGCGGCATAACCCCACTGGGTGTAACAGGCCGCCAGTGAGTAGATGTTAACGGTCACCTCCTGCACCTCTTTCCATGACCAGTCCATCTGATAATCATGGCCATACTCATGCCAGGTTGCCCAGTTACCGATGTCCGGGAGTGTCGGGTAGCGGCCAATCGCCAGCCGCCCACCGGCGCTGTTGGCCCAGCAGCATTCGTCATAGCTGGTCATAAACAGTGAGCGCGCCGGTTGATGCAGCTCAGACGACCCATCCATCCCGTTCAGCTTGTCGTAAGTGATGGTCAACAACAGGTTTTCCCGCAGGGTTTTCAGGATATTGGTGTCGGCAGAAGCCGCGAGCCGTTGCCGGCTGACGGCGTAACGGCTGCGGCCGTCAAAGAAGACCCCATAACCGGTAGGCGTGACCTGCTGGCTGAAGTCTGCCCAGTCGCGTTGGCTGTTAATGCCGAAAATAAACAGTGGGTGACGCTGTGAGCCGCCGCTGAGGATCTGCATCGGCACCGTGGTGTCGAGATTTTTCATATGGCTGTTATTGTCTTTACAGCCCAACAGCAAGATGCCGTCATGCGGCATCACATAAGTCATGGTACCGCCAGAGAGCAGGGGTTTTTCGCTGCCGGTGCCTTTAAAGAGCGTCATATCGCCATCCATCGCCGCATAACACGTCACGCCCGCAGGGATCGTTCCGGCTTTAATGGTAATGGCTTCGCCGGTTTTGCCATACTCGCGCGTCAGGAAATAGTTATTACGATCATAGGTGGTGGTGCGTTTACGCATCACGGTATTGCTTTCCGTCACCGGGATATTGTAACGGTCAGCAGCATGAGACGGATAAATCTCCAGGGTGCGTTTCAGCCAGAATAACGGGTCGTTCGGGTTTTTCGCACGGGCGTCCATCTCCTGATAATTGGCCGTCATCTGCTCGATGGTTAAGCCCAGCTGCGTAATGGCCTCTTTAAACCCGTCGGTGTACTGATAGTTCCACCACCAGGTATCAAGAACCAGGGTGATATTTTTCTGGCCCAGATCGGCATCATCAATAACCGGCTTAACTGGCTTAGCCGGCGCCGGGCCGAAATTGATAATTGAACCTGACGTGTTACCGTGATACGTGATGTTTTCTGGCGCGGCTGATGCCGCCCCTGAGCTGAGTATTAAGGCGACAGCCAGGGAGAGCCGGTTAATTTTATAACCTTTCATTCATTATTCCTTAATATAAACATCCAATGCTGTGTTCAAAAAAGAGGGTAACCGTGTACAGGTGTGTCTTATTAAAATAAGAATTAGAAAAGCGTGCGACAGGTAAAAATCACGGCGAAGCATCCTAACATACACGCGGCGTAATGCAGTAGGTGCGGTGAGGTAAATGAAAATACGGGGCGGAATATATTGATGATAATAATAATGCCTGCATTACGCAGGCATTATATTAATGGGAAAGAGAAGATTATCCGGCTATTCCATTGCGTGCCTTGCTGCACCCATTTCAGGTGCAGCAGATGGGATAATTACTTTGTAATCGTCAGCGGGAAATTCACGTTAGCTGTCCAGCTCGGGTCGTGCCACCCCGCGGCGATCAGCGGCAGGGTGCCGTGATAATCACCGGCCGGCAGGTCAGGGTTATCTTCCGGGCGGTAAATCACGCTGAGGTGGATATCCGAGCCTAAACCACAGGTGACGGCGCTGTTGATGGTGTGATACGCACAGCCCCCGGTTAATTTTTTGCCGCGCAGCGCGATCGTAAACGGCCGGTTTTGCGTATCTACCACTTGCGTATGCAGCGTCGTCTCGCCGTTTGCGACCCAGACGAGTTTTTGTGGGCCAGTCTTCGCGCTATTTGTTAGCAACCCGATGCCGTGTGCCTGATTGTCGTTGTCAATTTGCAAGGAGACGGTCGTCGGTGAGTTGCCGCTGTGAACCAGCGGTTTTTCATAGGTCGTGGTCGGCTGGGTCGGGGCCGGCAGTTTCATCGCGGCAATCTGCTCGCCTGCGGCAGCGCTGTAACCCAGGCCCCAGCGGGTGAAGAACTCACGCAGATCGCGGCCGCTCTGGCGGCTGGCGTTCGTCACAAACCAGTCGATTTTTTCCTGGGTGGTATCCAGCGCCGCTTTGTTTCCACCCCGGTTGTAAGCTTCACGGTAGGCTTTGCCCAGTGCCGGGTACAGATCCGGCCAGGTGGTCATCAGTTGCCCGAACATGGTGAGCCGGCGGAACACGTTAGGCTCGGTATCAAAATGCCAGCGTTGGCCGGATTTCAGGAAGCTGCCCACGGCTTGCTGGTCCCAGGTGAAGCCCTGCAACTCAAGGTTGGGGTGGCACTGTTTGTTCTCCACATGGCCAAGTTGTGTATAGCAGGCCGCCAGCGAATAGAGGTTTACCGTGACCTCACTCTGCCCGCCCCATGACCAGCCCATCTGGTATTGGTGGCCATACTCATGCCAGGCGCCCCAGCCGTGCGTCGTCGGCACAGTGCCTTCAAACCCAATCGCCAGTTTCCCGCTGCCGCTGCTGGCATAACAGCACGCATCATAACTGGCCATAAACAGTGAACGCACCGGCTGGTGCAGGGCCGAGGAACCGTCCAGGCCATTCAGCTTGTCGTAGCTGATGCTGCGCAGCAGGTTTTCACGCATCGTTTGCATGATGTTGGTCGTGGCAGAGGCGCGCAGTTTTTTCTGGCTGGCAGCGTAGCGGGTACGGCCATCAAAGAAGACGCCATAGCCGGTCGGGGTCACCTGTTGGGTGAAGTCTGCCCATTCACGCTGGCTATTGATCCCGAACAGGAACAGCGGATGGCGTTGCGAGCCGCCGCTGAGGATCTGCATCGGGACAGAGGTGTCTATCGTGCTCATATCTTTGTTGTAGTCCGGGCAGCCCAACATCAGGATGCCGTCATGCGGCAGCACGTAGGTGTTGATGCTGTCAGAGGCCAACGCTTTTACCCCATCCGGCCCGTCAAAGCCGCCCATGTTGCCCTGCATGGCCGCATAACAGGCGATACCCGCTGGGATTTTTGCGGTTTTGATGGTGATGCGCTCACCGGCTTTGCCATATTCTCGCGTCAGGAAATAGGGGTTGCGGTTCCATTGTGTCGTCCGGTCACGCATCACGCCGTTTTCTTCGGTAACCGGAATCGCATACTGATCCTGTTGTGCAGGATAGGTTTCCAGGGTGCGTTTCAGCCAGAATAACGGGTCATTAGGATTTTTAGCCCGCGCTTCCATGACCTCATAATTCTCATTCATCTGCTCAATGGTTAAACCAAATTGCGCGATGGCCTCTTTAAATCCTTCGGAAGACTGCTGGTTTGCCCACCAGGTATCCATTAAAAACAGACGGCCTGCGGAGGAGGAATCGCTATCCGCCGCGGTGGGGGCAGGCAGGACAGAAGGCGTAGGGTGATTTGATGCTGCCAATGCCGCACCTGCGCTAAGCATTACTGCCAGGCCGAGCGCGGCCTGATGCATTTTATCTCGTTTCATTTATTACTCCTTAATATAAATATCCGTCAATGTATTGAGATCTTGAATCAATGTTATGCAGGTGCGTTTTATTAAAATAATGGCCGGGAGGGGGTAATGCGATGCACGGTGAATGACTGCCCGGCATATTACCATAAGTGCTGAGTGAGTTATTAGAACCCTTAATAGAGGTGTGAATATTTTATGTGTGGAACAATAGGCGTATTTAATAATACCTGTATTAAACAGGCATTATAGTAATAAGTTGGAATATTATTATTAATGCAAAAGTTAAGGTGAGGGAATAATAACGTCACGGATGAGGGAAAAGGGCGTAAGGAAAAAGAGAGGAGATACATATAATAACGCCCGCATCAGCGGGCGTTAGGGCAGGGCGTCAGGTGATTACTTTTCCTGTAAACCCAGTTTCTTTTCCAGATAGTGGATGTTGGTGCCACCGTGCTGGAAGTTTTCATCAGCCATGATGCGCTGTTGCAGGTCAACGTTGGTTTTGATGCCGTCGATGATAAGCTCCGCCAACGCATTTTTCATGCGGGCGATCGCCACGTCACGGTTTTCACCGTAAGTGATGAGTTTGCCGATCATGGAATCGTAATACGGCGGGACAGTGTACCCGGCGTAAATGTGCGATTCCCAACGTACGCCAAAGCCACCCGGCGCGTGGAAGCGCGTGATTTTACCTGGGCTCGGCAGGAAGGTGTTCGGGTCTTCCGCATTGATACGGCACTCGACCGCATGGCCCTGGATACGCACTTCGTCCTGGGTGATGGAGAGCGGCTGACCGGCAGCGATGCGCAGCTGCTCTTTGATCAGGTCCACACCGGTGATCATTTCAGTGACCGGGTGCTCTACCTGAATACGGGTGTTCATTTCGATGAAATAGAACTCGCCGTTTTCATACAGGAACTCGAACGTACCTGCACCGCGGTAGCCGATGTCCACACAGGCTTTGGCGCAGCGCTCGCCGATGTAACGGCGCATTTCGCTGGTGATGCCCGGTGCCGGTGCCTCTTCCACCACTTTCTGGTGGCGGCGCTGCATGGAGCAGTCACGCTCTGCCAGATAGATGGCGTTGCCCTGGCCGTCTGCCAACACCTGAATTTCGATGTGGCGCGGGTTTTCCAGGTATTTTTCCATGTAAACCATGTCGTTGTTGAAAGCCGCTTTGGCTTCCGCACGCGTCATGTTAATGGATTCTTCCAGATCCTTGTCGCTGCGCACAACGCGCATACCACGACCGCCGCCGCCGCCGGAGGCTTTGATGATCACCGGGTAGCCGATGCGTTTCGCGAAGGCACGGTTTTTTTCCATGTCATCGGTCAGCGAACCGTCAGACCCCGGTACGGTCGGGACGCCGGCTTTCTTCATCGCGTTGATGGCAGAAACTTTGTCGCCCATCAGGCGGATGGTTTCTGCTTTCGGGCCGATGAAGATAAAGCCGGAGCGCTCAACCTGCTCAGCAAAGTCAGCGTTTTCGGACAGGAAGCCATACCCAGGGTGAATCGCAACCGCGCCGGTAATTTCAGCAGCAGCAATGATGGCCGGGATATTCAGATAGCTTTTTACAGAAGGTGCCGGGCCGATACAGACGGTTTCGTCTGCCAGCAGCACATGTTTTAAATCGCGATCCGCGGTGGAGTGAACCGCTACGGTTTTGATGCCCAGTTCTTTACAGGCACGCAGAATACGCAGGGCGATCTCACCACGGTTGGCGATGACGATTTTATCTACCATGAGACGCCTCGTTATTCGATGACGACCAGTGGCTCGTCAAATTCAACCGGTTGACCGCTTTCTACCAGAATGGCTTTCACCACACCCGATTTATCAGCTTCGATTTGGTTCATCATCTTCATGGCTTCAACGATACACAGGGTATCGCCCGCATTCACTTTCTGGCCCACTTCGATGAACGGCTTGGCGTCCGGGCTAGGGGTGCGGTAGAAGGTGCCGACCATCGGTGAACGAACGATGTGGCCACTGATGGCAGCCGCAGCAGCCGGAGCGGCTTCCACGGTGGCAGCCGGGGCAACGGCAGCGGCCAGGGCCGGCTGTGGTTGCTGCATCGGCATGGCGTACGCCTGCTGCATCATTGGGTAGTTCGGCACTGCCGGGGCACGACTGATACGAACTGATTCTTCACCTTCAGAAATTTCCAGTTCAGCGATGCCGGATTCTTCAACCAGTTCGATCAGTTTCTTGATTTTACGAATATCCATGAGTGTGATTCCGTACTCTTTTTGCTTGATTTAATTGGATTGTGACAAGCGGCGCGCCGCTGCCTGTAATGCAAAGGTATAACCGTCAGCCCCCAGTCCGCAGATGACGCCGACGGCAATATCAGAAAGATAGGAGTGGTGGCGGAACGGCTCCCTGGCGTGCACATTGGAGAGGTGGATCTCGATAAACGGGATCGCCACCCCCAACAGGGCATCGCGCAGGGCCACGCTGGTGTGCGTGAACGCCGCCGGGTTAATCAGGATAAAATCCGTGTTGCCACGCGCCTGATGGATGCGATCAATCAGGGCATGTTCCGCATTGGATTGCAGGTGACTCAGGGCAAGGCCCAATTCACTGGCCTGGGTTTCCAGACGGCTGACAATCTCCGGCAACGTCGTGTGCCCATACTTCTCCGGCTCGCGTGAACCCAGCAGGTTCAGGTTGGGGCCATTGAGAAGCAAGATATGAAACTTGTCTGCCATCGTGCGCCTATCTCCGTCAATTTGACCTGTATTGTAGAAAATAACCCGATGTCATCGTTTTGTCACCTTTTTAGCGGCCAATCGCCTGCGCAGTAACCGCTAAAGTGGGGCATTATAATGATATCGTGGCAAATCGCAGCTAAATACTGGTCTTATCAGCGAAGATAATCAACCCTTTATCGATATTAAACACTGTTTTGGCCCTTATTATGTGGCGCAGAACACAGAACGTTCAGGGGCGTTAACGCCACCATTGCCTGACCTTTTTGTAACGGAATGCCAGCAAAATCGCAGCAAAAACGGCGTAAATCACCGGTTGCGGCGACAGGGTTTTCACTGACCAGAGGTAATGGATGGGCGCGAGGATCGCGACCAGATAGATGACGTTATGCAGCCGTTGCCAGTTTTTCCCCAACCGGCGCTGCGCGCCCAGCGTCGAGGTGGCGGCCAGCGACAGCAACATCAGCCAGCTCAGGATGCCGAGCGTCAGGTAAGGGCGGGAGACAAGTTCACTGCCCAGCAGGCCCAGGTTATTGATGCCGAGTTCCAGGAACGAATAGCTCAACAGGTGCAGCGAGGCCCACGCAAAGCACCACAGCCCGATCAGGCGGCGCACGCGGATCAGCAGCGGCTGTTTCCCGTAGCGCGCCAGCGGGGTGATAAGCAGGCCGGCGAACAGCCATTTCAACGCCGTCCGCCCGGTAAAGTGCTGGATATCTTTGGCCGGGTCGGCGCTGAAACCGCCCTGGCTCACCGACCAGACCAGCCACACCAGCGGCAGTATCCCCGCCAGATGGAGCAGCACTTTCAGGCCGGTAATCTGTTTTGCCGTCAGCCGCTTCACTCAGAAGTTCTCCCGTAAATCGAGGCCCTTATAGAGCGACGCCACCTGATCGCCATAGCCGTTGAACAGCAGGGTCGGCTGGCGTTTCACGTCCAGAATGCCGCCGCTGCCAATCGCACGCTCCGTGGCCTGTGACCAGCGCGGGTGGTCAACATGCGGGTTCACGTTGGCGTAAAAGCCATATTCATCCGGCGCGGAAAGGTTCCAGGTGGTAGGCGGCTGGTCGCGGGTCAGGCGGATATTCACGATCGACTTAATCCCTTTAAAGCCATATTTCCATGGCGTAATCAGGCGGATTGGCGCACCGTTCTGCGGCGGCAGCGTTTTGCCGTACACACCTACGGTGAGCAGGGTGAGCGGGTTCATCGCCTCATCCAGCCGCAGCCCCTCCACATAGGGGTAAGCCAGCCCGCCGCCAATAAAGCGATCTTTCTGGCCGGGCATATGCTCCGGGTCATACAGCGTCTGGAACGCCACATAGCGCGCGTTGCCGGTCGGCTCCACGGCGTTAATCAGCTTGCCCAGCTCAAAACCTATCCACGGCACCACCATCGACCACGCCTCTACACAGCGCAGGCGGTAGATGCGCTCCTCAAGCGGAAAACGTTTCAGCAGGTCATCCATGCTGAACGTGACCGGTTTGGCGACCTCGCCGTCGATGCGGATTTTCCAGTCGGCGGTTTGCAGTGTCCCGGCGTTGGCGGCCGGGTCGGACTTATCCAGGCCGAACTCGTAATAGTTGTTGTAGCCGGTGACTTTGTCTTCCGGCGTCAGCGGCCAGCCCGGCTGGTACGCGGCCGGTTTGCTGAAATCCAGCGGCTTGCCGGGCGGGGCCTTGGGGGCCTCGCTGCCTTTCAGCCAGGAGAGGATGTCAGCACGGGCGGCGGCAGGCAGCGCCAGTGAGGCAGCGGAGATGCCGAGCGCCTGCATGATCCGGCGTCGGTCCTGCATAAACAGGCTTTCAGGGGTAACGTCAGCCTCGGTAAGTTTGCGTGGCTTGCGCATAGGGGCGGTCTCCGGGAGAAGCAGGGGCCAGAACGGCGGGCAATGGCTCTATTATTGCTGTTCACCGCCATTCTGACAGTCAATCCTGCCATTTGTTACACATTATCGCGCAGGTTGACAATGTTGTTACCGGACTTTACCCACCAATACGCACCAGCGTGCGGCCGGTGATGCGGTTGTCCATCAGCGCGGCAGCGGCCTCCGGCACCTCTTCCAGGCTGATTTCCGTGGCGGCCTGCTCATAGAAGCGGGCAGGGAGCAGGCCGGCGAGCCGTTCCCAGGCTGCCTGGCGGCGATGCAGCGGCGCGCGCACCGAGTCAATGCCCTGCAACCGGACATTGCGCAGGATAAACGGCATCACCGTGGTCGGCAGCAGGTAACCGCCGGCCAGCCCGCAGGCGGCCACCACGCCGTTATAGTTCATCTGCGCCAGCACGTTGGCGAGCAGGCGATCGCCCACGGTGTCAATGGCCCCAGCCCAGCGCTGCGTCTCCAGCGGCCGCGCCGTTTCAAAGAACTCCTCACGCGGCAGGATATGCGCCGCACCGAGGTCACGCAGGTATGGGTGGGTATGCGGGCGGCCGCTGACTGCCGACACCCGGTAGCCCTGCTGGGCGAGGATCGCCACCGCCGTGCTGCCGACGCCGCCGCTGGCCCCAGTGACCAGCACCTCGCCGCTCTGCGGGGCCACGCCGCCCTCCTCAAGCGCCATCACGCAGAGCATCGCCGTCAGCCCCGCAGTGCCGATGATCATACTCTGGCGGGCCGACAGGGCAGGCGGCAACGCCACCAGCCAGTCCGCGTTGACCCGCGCCCGCTCCGCCAGCCCGCCCCAGTGGGTTTCACCCACACCCCAGCCGGTAAGCACCACCTGCTGGCCGGGGCGGAAACGGTAGTCTTTGCTGTCAACTACGGTGCCGGCGAAATCGATGCCCGGCACCATCGGGAAGTTGCGCACAATTTTGCCCTTGCCGGTGATCGCCAGCGCATCTTTATAGTTCAGCCCAGACCAGCCGACTTCTACCGTTACGTCGCCGTCCGGCAGCCGATCGGGGGCGATCTCCTGTATCTCTGCGGCGATCCGGCCTTCATGTTGCTCGAGCAAAAGCGCTTTCATAGAACCTCTCTATATAAAAGATGAATTATTTGGGAACTGTGTTGTCTTTCTATGAATATAAACGCCCCGTTACGGGAACAGGATGCGGCAGAACAAAAAACGCCGTAAACCCTGTTTTTTTCCGATATGCCGCTATCCGTAGAATAGCGAGGCCGGCAGGCGGGTTTAACGCCGTTTACTCCAGGCTTTTCTATTTTATAGTAGCGTGCCGACACGGGAGGCCGTCCTTTTACTCAACCATGTTGCGCAAGGCACAGGGATGCGATTCACGACCAAACTTTCAGCCTTTATTACCCTGCTGGTGGCGCTGGCCATGCTGTTGATGCTGCTGGGATGCGCATTCAGCTTTTTCAATCTCAGCCATCAGCGGATGCATGACCGCCTCGCCACACTCGCCACCACCTTTGACCAGGCGCTGCTGAGCCAGCCGCCCGGCACGGTGCGTAACTGGCTGCCGCTGGCGATGCGTACGGTGGGGGTGTCTGAGGTGAATGTGGTCAACGGCCACAGCCTTTTCTACCATCTGGCGCTGCCGCCTGACAGCACCCATCCGCGCCTGCCCACCGAGTACCGTGACATCACGCTGCCTTTATTGCAGCACCCCGGCTCGTCTATCCGCCTGACCTACCTCGACCCGATTGCCGGTTACACCCACTCTCTGCGCACGTCGCTGCCCATCAGCCTGGCTATCCTGGCCATGATTGGGGTGATGGGGCTGAGTTACCGCTGGCTGACGCGGCAGATTGCCGGTTATGAACGGCTGGAGGCGCGGGCGCGGCAGATTTTGCGCGGTGAGCGCCACAATGTGGGGCAGGGCGACATCCGCGAATGGCCGCCTGCCGCCAGCAGTGCGCTGGACAGGCTGCTGCGGGAACTGCGCGAAGCCCAGGAGGAGCGCGGCCGGGTAGACACGCTGATCCGCACCTTTGCTGCACAGGATGCAGGCACCGGCCTCAATAACCGGCTCTTTTTTGACAACCAGCTCACCACGCAACTGGAAGATGCCGGGGCCTATGGCGTGGTGATGCTGATCCGCCTGCCGGATATCGACACCCTGCGCGATGTGCATGGCCGCCCGGCGGTGCAGGAGCTGCTGAACGCCGTCGCCAACCTGCTTTCTACCTTTGTGATGCGCTACCCGGCGGCGCTGCTGGCGCGCTATTTCGCCAGTGATTTCGCGGTGTTGCTGCCGCACAGCACGCTGAAAGAGGCGGATGTGATCGCCGGGCAACTGGTGAATGCGGTGGGCGCCTTGCCGAACCAGCCAATTGATCTGGAGGCGCTGCTCTCTATCGGCATCAGCACTTACCGTTACGGCCAGTCGCCGGAGCAGGTGATGGATAACGCCGAACAGGCCGCCAGGCTGGCCTCGTTGCAGGGCAGCAACGGCTGGGTCGTGCATGACAGCCAGGTGCCGGAGCGCGGGCGCGGCAGCGTCCGCTGGCGGACCCTGCTGGAGCACACGCTGGCGCGCGACGGGCTGCGGCTCTACCAGAAACCCGCCCTGACCCGCGACGGCCGCCGGCACCATGTTGAGATCCTGCGCCGCATTTTTGACGGCGAGCAGGAGTTACCGGCGGCGGAGTTTATCCCGTTCGCCATGCTGTTTGGCCTGGCGCAGCGTTATGACCGCCAGACGCTGACGCAGATCCTGCCGCTGCTGGCGGAGTGGCCGGACGACGCGCTGGCGTTTCCGCTGACGGTGGATGCGCTGTTGCAGCGGCCGTTCCAGCAATGGCTGCGCGATACGTTGCTGCAATCTGAAAAAAACCAGCGCCGGCGAATTATGATTGAACTTGCAGAGGCGGATCTCTGTCAACATATCGACCGTTTACGGCCGGTGCTGCGGTTACTGCATGGGTTAGGGTGCCGGCTGGTGGTGGCGCAGGCGGGGCTGACGGTGGTCAGCACCACCTATATCAAATCGTTACCGGTGGAGCTGGTTAAACTTCACCCCGGCCTGGTGCGCAGCATTGACCGGCGGGTCGAAAACCAGTTGTTTGTCCAGAGCCTGGTCAACGCCTGCGACGGCACTCAGGTGCAGGTATTTGCCGCGGGGGTGAGGACCGCCGAGGAGTGGCAAACCCTGAAAGAGAAAGGCGTGCACGGCGGGCAGGGGGATTATTTTGCGTTACCGGCGCTTGTTGAAAGAAGCAACAAAAAATATTCCCATAACTGATAGCAATACGCTGATCCATTGGGTCGAATTGACGTAGAATGAGCCAGCCCGCTGGCAGGGGTGTTGGTGAGTCCTTACCAACATTCTGAAGCGGGGAAAATGTATGTGTGTGTAATGTAGCTATGTATGTGTGATGTGCGCGCCTTTATAACGTGCCAGAAGAAGACTCTGCAAGCGGTGCCGAAAAATCAGGGCAGCCCTTGTTTTATGGCCGATAAATTGTCAACATCGCAGACTATTTTTTCACCGGAGCAGACTGTTTATGCGCCTTGTCGCTGCTTCGCGTGGTTGGTAAAGTAGGCGGATTTTATTTTCCGCCCCCAGCTTGCAGGATTATCCTTTCGTTATGTTTAAGAAATTCCGTGGCATGTTTTCCAATGACTTGTCCATCGACCTGGGTACGGCCAATACCCTGATCTATGTTAAAGGGCAAGGCATTGTATTGAATGAACCGTCGGTGGTTGCCATTCGCCAGGATCGTGCCGGTTCCCCTAAGAGCGTTGCGGCGGTGGGACATGACGCCAAACAGATGCTGGGGCGTACGCCCGGCAACATCGCGGCTATCCGCCCGATGAAAGACGGCGTGATTGCTGACTTCTTTGTGACTGAAAAAATGCTTCAGCACTTCATCAAACAGGTCCACAGCAACAGCTTTATGCGCCCAAGCCCGCGTGTGCTGGTGTGCGTGCCGGTTGGCGCGACCCAGGTTGAACGCCGGGCAATCCGTGAGTCCGCGCAGGGCGCAGGCGCACGTGAAGTCTTCCTGATTGAAGAACCGATGGCCGCGGCAATCGGCGCCGGCCTGCCGGTGTCTGAAGCGACCGGCTCCATGGTGGTGGATATTGGTGGCGGTACCACCGAAGTGGCCGTGATCTCCCTGAACGGCGTGGTCTACTCTTCTTCTGTCCGTATCGGCGGTGACCGTTTTGACGAAGCCATCATTAATTATGTGCGCCGTAACTACGGCTCGCTGATTGGTGAAGCGACCGCAGAGCGCATCAAACACGAAATCGGCTCCGCCTACCCAGGTGACGAAGTGCGCGAAATTGAAGTGCGCGGCCGTAACCTGGCTGAGGGTGTGCCGCGCGGCTTTACCCTGAACTCCAACGAGATCCTCGAAGCGTTGCAGGAGCCGCTGACCGGCATCGTCAGCGCGGTGATGGTGGCGCTGGAGCAGTGCCCGCCGGAACTCGCCTCGGACATCTCCGAGCGCGGCATGGTACTGACCGGCGGCGGCGCGCTGCTGCGTAACCTCGACCGCCTGCTGATGGAAGAGACGGGCATCCCGGTGGTCGTGGCAGAAGATCCGCTGACCTGTGTTGCCCGTGGCGGCGGCAAGGCGCTGGAGATGATCGACATGCACGGCGGCGATTTGTTCAGCGAAGAGTAATCCGCGCAACATCTCATCAGCCCTGGGAAGGGGTGGCGCACATCGCGGTGCGCAAGCATGAACCGCTGTGTCACGGCATTAAGGGCGTACCCACGCAGGGTGCGCCGGCCTGCCCGGTTTGGTTGACCTGCGTGCCGGGCGTGAACGGCTTTCACGCCATGTGGCTACCCCCTTCTGTCGTCGAGGAATCCGCATAATTTATGAAGCCGATTTTTAGCAGGGGGCCTTCCCTGCAATTACGTCTCTTTTTGGCTATTGTCGCGGCGATTGCCCTGATTATCGCCGACAGCCGTCTCGGTACCTTCATGAAGATCCGTACCTATATGGATACGGCCGTCAGTCCCTTCTATTTCCTGTCTAATGGCCCGCGCAAACTGCTCGACAGCGTCTCTGACACGCTGGCGACCCGCCAGCAGCTCGAGCTGGAAAACCGTGCGCTCCGCCAGGAGCTGCTGCTGAAAAACAGCGATCAACTGCTGCTTGGCCAGTTCAAGCAGGAAAATGCCCGCCTGCGTGAATTGCTGGGGTCACCCCTGCGCCAGGACGAGCAGAAGATGGTCACGCAGGTGATCTCTACCGGCACCGACCCGTACAGCGACCAGGTGGTTATCGACAAGGGCTCTGAAAACGGCGTCTATGAAGGCCAGCCGGTGATCAGTGACAAGGGCGTGGTCGGGCAGGTGGTGGCGGTGGCGCAATTCACCAGCCGCGTGTTGCTTATCTGCGATGCATCCCACGCGTTGCCGATTCAGGTGCTGCGTAATGACATCCGGGTGATTGCCGCAGGCAGCGGCTGTACCGATGACCTTCAGCTTGAGCACCTGCCGAGCAACACGGACATCCGTGTCGGCGATGTGCTGGTGACCTCCGGCCTCGGCGGCCGCTTCCCGGAAGGGTATCCGGTGGCAGTGGTCTCCTCGGTGAAAGTGGACAACCAGCGCGCCTACACGGTTATCCAGGCCCGCCCGACGGCCGGCCTGCAACGTTTGCGCTATCTGCTGCTGCTGTGGGGGTCTGACCGTAACGGGGACATGCCCCTGCCGCCGGACGAAGTGCACCGCGTCGCCAATGAACGCCTGATGCAGATGATGCCGCAGGTATTGCCGCGCGCCAATGAGATGGGGCCACCCGCCCCGGCTCCGGCCCCGGCGACTAATGCTGTACCGGCAAACGGTGCTGCCCCGGTTAACGGTGCGGCACCGGCTTCGCCGGCCAGGGGGACACAGCCATGAACCGCTACCGCAGCCACGGGCGCTGGATAATCTGGATCTCGTTCTTTATTGCCATGTTGCTGCAAATTATGCCCTGGCCTGAACAGATCTACATGTTCCGGCCCTCGTGGCTGACGCTGCTGCTCATTTACTGGGTGATGGCGCTGCCGCACCGGGTGAATGTCGGTACCGGCTTTATCCTCGGCCTGCTCAATGACCTGATCCTCGGCTCCACGCTTGGGGTCAGGGCGCTGGCGCTGGGCATCATCGCTTATCTGGTGGCCTTCAAATTCCAGCTGTTCCGCAACATGGCATTATGGCAACAAGCGCTGATTGTGATGCTGCTCTCGCTGGCGATGCACGTTGTGGTGTTCTGGGCTGAATTTTTAGTGATAAATGTGTCGTTCCGACCGGAAGTATTCTGGAGTAGTGTGATTGACGGCATCCTGTGGCCGTGGCTGTTCCTGTTGATGCGTAAAATCCGCCGTCAATTTGCCGTACAATGAGGACCAAGATGACTTCGCTCTATCTGGCTTCCGCCTCCCCGCGGCGGCATGAATTGCTCTCCCTGCTGGAGATCCCGTTCGAACGTATTGTGGCGGACGTGGAAGAGGTGCGCCGTCCGGAAGAGACGCCGGAAGGCTATGTACGGCGGCTGGCACAGGACAAGGCGCTGGCCGGGGTGGCCGCTGCCCCGCAGGATTTGCCGGTCCTCGGTTCTGATACTATCGTGGTATTAGAGGGGCAGGTGCTGGAGAAGCCGCGTGACGCGGAGCACGCCGCAGAGATGTTGCAGGCGCTGTCCGGCAGGCAGCACCAGGTGATGACCGCGGTGGCGATAGCCGACCGGGGCGATCTGCTCTGCACGCTGGTGACGACGGAGGTCACTTTCCGCGTACTCTCCTCAGACGAGATTCAACACTATATCGCCGGTGGCGAACCCTTTGACAAGGCGGGTGCGTATGGCATCCAGGGCAAAGGCGGCTGTTTTGTGCGGGAGATCCGCGGCAGCTACCCGGCCGTGGTCGGGTTGCCGCTGGTGGAGACACAGGAGCTGTACAGCCAGTTTATGGCTGTCCGCAAGGTAAGGAGAGACCATGACCGCTGAATTACTGGTAAACATCACCCCCTCAGAGACACGGGTCGCCTATATTGACGGCGGCATTCTGCAAGAGATCCACATCGAGCGCGAAGCCAAACGCGGCATCGCCGGCAACATCTACAAGGGCCGCGTCAGCCGTGTGTTGCCGGGGATGCAGGCCGCCTTTGTGGACATCGGCCTCGACAAGGCCGCCTTCCTCCACGCCTCCGACATCATGCCGCACACCGAATGCGTGGCCGGGGACGAGCGCAAAAATTTCCACGTGCGTGACATCGCCGAGCTGGTGCGCCAGGGGCAGGACTTAATGGTGCAGGTGGTGAAAGACCCGCTCGGCACCAAGGGCGCGCGCCTCACCACCGACATCACCCTGCCGTCGCGTTACCTGGTGTTTATGCCGGGCGCGGCGCATGTCGGCGTGTCACAGCGCATCGCCAGTGAGGCGGAGCGTGATCGCCTGAAGAAAATCGTTTCCGCGTACTGTGACGATCTGGGCGGCTTTATTATCCGCACCGCCGCCGAAGGGGTAGGGGCGGAGGAGCTGTCCCAGGACGCCGCCTTCCTCAAACGCCTCTGGACGAAAGTCACCGAGCGCAAAAAACGCAATGTCACCAAGTGCAAGCTGTATGGTGAAGTGGCGCTGGCGCAGCGCATCCTGCGTGATTTCGCCGGCGCAGCGCTGGATCGCATCCGCGTCGATTCCCGCCTGACCTACGAATTGTTGCTGGAGTTCACCGGCGAATATATGCCGGAACTCACCAGCAAGCTGGAGCACTACACCGGCAAGCAGCCAATTTTCGATCTCTACGATGTGGAAAACGAGATCCAGCGGGCGCTGGAGCGCAAAGTCGAACTGAAATCGGGCGGCTACCTGATTATCGACCAGACCGAGGCGATGACCACCATCGACATCAACACCGGGGCATTTGTCGGCCACCGCAACCTTGATGAAACCATCTTCAACACCAACGTCGAAGCGACGCAGGCCATCGCCCGCCAGTTAAGGCTGCGTAACCTCGGCGGCATTATCATCATCGACTTTATCGACATGAGCAACGAGGACCACCGCCGCCGCGTGCTGCATTCGCTGGAGCAGGCACTGAGCAAAGACCGGGTGAAAACCAGCATCAATGGTTTCTCCCAGCTCGGCCTGGTGGAGATGACCCGCAAACGCACGCGTGAAAGCGTGGAACATGTGCTCTGTCATGATTGTCCAACCTGTCATGGCCGCGGCACGCTGAAAACGGTGGAAACGGTCTGTTATGAGATCCTGCGCGAAATTGTGCGCGTGCATCATGCGTATGATGCTGACCGTTTCCTGGTCTACGCCTCGCAGGCGGTGGGCGAAGCGCTGAAAGGCGAAGAGTCCCATGCGCTGGCGGAAGTGGAAATTTTCGTCGGCAAACAGGTCAAAGTGCAGATCGAGCCGCTCTATAACCAGGAACAATTTGACGTCGTCATGATGTAACCTGGCCGGCGGCACGAGGCTGCCGGCATGTTGTCGCCCCTGCGTCACGCATGGCTGTAAATTAATTTGATGTCGTATCCCGTACTGATGACAACGGGATGAAAGGAGAAACGCGTGAGGCGAGTGCCGGGTATTCTGTTAACCACCTGCGCCACCATTATTGTGATGGTGGCGTTGTTGATCAGTGGGTTACGGTTGGCGCTGCCGAAGCTGGACACGTTCCGCCCGCAATTGCTGAGCAAAATCGAGGCGGTGAGCGGGGTACCGGTCAGGGTAGAAAAGTTAACCGGCCGTTGGGAAACCTTCGGCCCGACGCTGGAAGTCAACGGCTTACAGGCGCGGCTGCCGGATTCCACCTGGCAGCTGGAGCGCGTCACGCTGGCGCTGGATGTCTGGCAATCGCTGTTGCACTGGCGCTGGCAGTTCCGCGACCTTACCTTCTATAACCTCCAGCTCGACCTGGATTCCACCCTCGGCGGCCGCGACCACCAGGGCAGCTCGGTGGAACCCAATGAAATCAGTAACCTTTTCCTCAAGCAGGTTGACCACTTTGACCTGCGCAACAGCCGCATCTCGTTCCTGACGCCTTCCGGCCCGCGCGCGGTGTTTGACATCCCGCAACTCACCTGGCTTAACAGCGACAACCGCCACCGCGCGGAGGGGCAGCTCAGCCTCTCAACCTTTACCGGCCAGCATGGCGTGGTGCAACTGCGCATGGACCTGCACGACAGCCAGGGGCTGCTGAACAACGGCACAGTCTATCTGCAGGCGGACGATGTGGATCTCAAGCCGTGGCTGGGGCGCTGGCTGCGCCGCAACACCGGCCTGCAAACCGGCAACGTCAGCCTGGCGGCCTGGTTGCAGGTGCAGAACGGCGAAATTGCCGGGGGCGATGCGCGGGTACGGCAGGGCGAGGCGCGCTGGAACATCGACGGCCAGCCGCACCGGCTCGAGGTGGCGGATCTCTCCCTCCATGCGAAACGGCAGGGGCGCGGCTGGCAATTTGATGTGCCGCAACTGGCGTTGCAGACCGACGGCCAACCGTGGCCGCGCGGCGGCATCTCTGCGTTGTGGCTGCCGGAAAACACCGATTTCCTCGGCCCGAATCAACGCGAAGAGTTACGCCTGCGCACCCGCCATATCCGCATTGAGCGCCTCGGGCCGCTGTTGCCGATGGTGGCGTTCCTCTCCCCCAATCTGCTGGACCGCTGGAATGACCTGAAACCCGCCGGGCATATCGATGCGCTGGCGCTCGACATCCCGCTCAAGCAGCCGGAACTGACCCGTTTCCAGGCGAAATGGCATGACGTCAGCTGGCAGCACTGGAAAGTGTTACCGGGCGTCAGCCATTTCGCCGGGACGCTGAGCGGCAGCGTGCCGCAGGGGCGGCTGGATCTGGACCTCAACGAGAGCGTGTTGCCGTATGGCGAGATGTTCCGCGCGCCGCTGGAAGTGCACCGCGCGCAGGGGGCGATTGGCTGGGTCAACAACAGCGACCGGCTGGAACTCTGGGGGCGCGGGCTGGACGTGCAGGCGCGCTCGCTGTGGGCCACCGGTGATTTCGACTATATGCAGCCGGCCAACGGTACGCCGTGGCTGTCGATTCTCTCCGGTATCCGGTTGTATGACGCCGGTGACGCCTGGCGCTACTTCCCGGAACCGCTGATGGGCACCCATCTGGTGGATTACCTGAGCGGGGCGATCCAGGGCGGGCAGGTGGAGAACGCCACGCTGGTCTACGCCGGGAACCCGCACCTGTTCCCTTACAAACACAATGACGGCCAGTTCCAGGTTTATGTGCCGCTGCGCGCGTCCACCTTCCGCTTCCAGCCGGGCTGGCCGGCGTTGCAGGATCTGGACATCGACCTCAACTTCCTCAACGACGGCCTGTTTATGAAAGCGGCCCATACCACGCTGGGGCAGGTGCAGGGCAATAATGTGGTGGCCGCAATCCCGGATTACCTGAAACAGAAGCTGCTGGTGGATGCCGATATCCGGGGTGCGGGTAAAGAAGTGGGAAATTACTTCAACCAGACCCCCCTGAAAGGCTCGCTGGGGGCCGCGCTGGATGAATTGCAGATCGGCGGCGATGTCAGTGGGCGCTTACATCTCGATATTCCGTTGAACGGCCAGCAGGTCAGGGCCAGCGGTGATGTGCAACTGGCGGATAACAGCCTGCTGATTAAACCGCTGAACACCACCATCAAGCACCTGAACGGCCGCTTCCGCTATGACAACGGCAACCTGCAAAGCGAACCGATGCAGGGTAACTGGCTGGGGCAACCGCTGGCGGTGGATTTCTCCACCCAGGAGCAGCCGCAGAGTATGGGCATCAAGGTGAATCTGTCCGGTGACTGGCAACCCGCCAGGCTGCCGGGCTTACCGGCGGCGGCTATTCCGGCCCTGGGCGGCAGCGCAGCCTGGAAAAGCCAGGTCGGCATTACCCTGCCGCACCAGGGCAAGCCGGAGTATGACGTAGAGGCCAGCGTGGATCTAAAAGCAGTAAGCAGTCACTTACCCGCGCCGCTGGCCAAAACCGCCGGTGAGCCGCTGCTGCTGACTGCCAGGGCGAAAGGTGGGCTGAAAAGCTTTAACCTGACCGGGCGCGTCGGCAAAGAGAACGCCTTTAACAGCCGCTGGCTGCTGGGGGACGCACTGACCCTTGACCGCGCCGCCTGGCAGCGCCACAGCGCCACCCCACCCCCGCTGCCTGCCGACAGCAGCCTGACGCTCGACCTCCCGGCGCTGGATGGCGAAAGCTGGCTGGCGCTGCTGTCACCGGCGCAGGCTATCCCGGCAGCGGCCAATGCCGCCCCGGCGCTGGCGTTCCATTTCCCGAAACTGGTCACCCTGACCACCCCGGTGCTGGAGGCCGGCGGGCAGAGCTGGCATAACGTCGCGGTGAACACCACCCAACAAGCGGGCGGGATGCAGGCGCAGGTACACGCGGATGAAGCGGACGGCACCCTGAAGATGGCGGAAAGTGCGCCGTGGCAGGCGGATATCCGCTACCTTTATTATAATCCGCAGTTCGCCGCGGCCACCGGCGAGCGCGCCTCCGGCACCGGCAGCAATCCGTTCGGCGAAAACATCTCCTTCCGCAACTGGCCATCGGTGATGCTGCGCTGCCGGAGCTGCTGGTTCTACGGCCAGAACGTGGGCCGGGTGGAGGCGGATGTCACGCCGCAGGGCGACACCCTTACGCTGCGTAACGGGCTGGTGGACACCGGCAAAATGCGCCTGACGGTGGACGGCCAGTGGCAACAGGGAAGCGCCGGATCGCGTACCGGGCTGAAAGGGACATTGCAGGGCGAGAAAATTGATGAAGCCGCCGCCTGGCTTGGCCTCTCTACCCCGCTGAAAGCCGCGCCGTTCAATGTGGCGTTTGATCTGCACTGGCAGGGCGAACCGTGGAAACCGTCCATCCCGACGCTGAACGGCACGCTAAACAGCGCGCTGGGCAAAGGGGAAATCGCCGATCTCGGCGGCGGCCGCGCCGGGCAATTGCTGCGGCTGATCAGTTTCGATGCCCTGCTGCGCAAGTTGCAGCTTGATTTTAGTGACACCTTCGGTAAAGGTTTCTATTTCGACTCCATTAAATCCACTATCTGGATCAAGGATGGCGTGCTGCACACGGATGACCTGCTGGTGGATGGGCTGGCCGCTGACATCGCCATGAACGGGCAGGTGGATCTGGTGCGCCGGCAGATTGAGATGGAAGCGGTGATCGCGCCGGAAATCTCCGCCACGGTGGGGGTGGCCACCGCGTTTGTGATAAACCCGGTGATTGGCGCGGCGGTGTTTGCCGCCACCAAAGCGCTGGCACCGCTCTGGAACAAAATCTCCCTGATCCGTTACCACATCAGTGGTAACTTGGATCAACCCAAGATTAATGAGGTGTTGCGCGAGCCGAAAGCGGCCGGGGCGAAGTAGCCGGGCGCAACATCCCCGAATCCGGTGCGCCGCACCGGAACCCTATAACAATGAGTGAAGATACTATGAGCCTGGCCTTTGCTAGTGAGCAGTTACTTACTGCGAACAACCTTACGCACCAAGACCTTTCCTCGGTATTGGGTCAACTGGCTGAGCGTCGCCTCGACTATGCCGACCTCTATTTCCAGTCCAGTTACCATGAAGCCTGGGTGATTGAAGACAGCATCATCAAAGACGGCTCCTACAACATCGACCAGGGTGTCGGCGTGCGCGCCGTCAGCGGTGAGAAAACCGGCTTCGCCTACGCCGACCAACTGACGCTGAACGCGCTGAACCTGAGCGCCCAGGCGGCACGTAACATCGTGCGTGAGAACGGCAGCGGCAAAATTCATACGCTGGGCGCCGTCAACCACACTGCGCTTTACCCGCTGCTCGACCCGCTGCAAAGCCTGCCGCGTGAAGAGAAAATCGCCCTGCTGCACCGGGTGGACAAGGCGGCGCGCGCCGCTGACCGCCGCGTGCAGGAAGTCAGCGCCAGCCTGACCGGCGTGTATGAAACCGTGCTGGTGGCGGCCACCGACGGCACGCTGGCGGCGGACGTGCGCCCGCTGGTGCGGCTCTCCGTGAGTGTGCTGGTGGAAGAGGACGGCAAACGCGAGCGCGGCTCCAGCGGCGGCGGCGGGCGTTTCGGTTATGACTTCTTCCTGCAGAACGAAAACGGCGAAGTGCGGGCGGAAGCCTGGGCGCGCGAAGCGGTGCGTATGGCGCTGGTGAACCTCTCCGCCGTCGCGGCCCCGGCCGGGGCGATGCCGGTAGTGCTCGGCGCAGGCTGGCCGGGCGTGCTGCTGCATGAGGCGGTCGGCCACGGCCTGGAAGGGGACTTCAACCGTCGCGGCACCTCGGTATTCAGCGGCCAGATGGGCGAGCTGGTGGCCTCTGAACTCTGCACCGTGGTGGATGACGGCACCCTCCAGGGGCTGCGCGGCTCGCTGGCGATTGACGACGAAGGCGTGCCGGGCCAGTACAACGTGCTGATCGAGAACGGCATCCTGAAAGGCTACATGCAGGACAAACTCAACGCGCGCCTGATGGGTGTGGCCCCGACCGGCAACGGCCGCCGTGAGTCCTACGCGCACCTGCCGATGCCGCGCATGACCAACACCTACATGCTGGCCGGGCAGTCCACGCCGGAAGAGATCATCAGCAGCGTGGAGTATGGCCTCTATGCGCCGAACTTCGGCGGCGGCCAGGTGGACATCACCTCCGGCAAGTTCGTGTTCTCCACCTCAGAAGCCTACCTGATTGAGAAAGGGCGCATCACCAAACCGGTGAAGGGCGCGACGCTGATCGGCTCCGGCATCGAGGCGATGCAACAGATTTCGATGGTCGGCAACGATCTGGCGCTCGACAAGGGCGTCGGCGTCTGCGGCAAAGAGGGGCAGAGCCTGCCGGTGGGCGTTGGCCAGCCGACGCTGAAACTCAACACCCTCACCGTCGGCGGCACCGCGTAATCCTGTCTTCTGATACACACAGACTGCCCGCGCCTGCGGGCAGTCTGCTTTCCGGCCTTCACTCCTCGAGCGGCTTCTGCTCACGGTACTGCTTGAACAGCGTCCCGACCTGGTTGAAATACTCCGTCAGGTAGTTGATGCACACCTGCACTTTCAGCGGCAGCTTGTCTTTTTCGGTATAGAGCGCGTACACCGGGCGCGGGTCAGAGTGGTAGCGGGCAAACAGGATCTCCACCTCACCGGCGTTAATCTCATCAATAATCCACATCAGCGGCACATAGGCGATGCCCGCCCCGGCCTTGAGCCAGCGGATCATGGTCTGCGAGTCATTGGTGACAAAACGCCCGTGCGGGCTGAGGCGGGTGGTGATCCCTTCCGGGGCGATCAGTTCGAATTCGCTGTCGGGCCGCACGCTGTATTCCAGCCAGGAGAAATTGACGATGTCGGCCGGTTTCTCCGGCGTGCCGTGCTGGTTCAGGTAGCTGCGCGCGGCGCACACCACCATCGGCATGGAGCCCAGGCGTTTTGAGAACAGGCTGGAGTCCTGCAACGCACCGACGCGGATCACCACGTCCAGCCCGTCGGCAATCAAATCCGGCGCGGGGATGCCGGTCACCAGGTTTACTGTCAGGCCGGGGTATTCGCGCATCATGTCGGCGGTCATGTTCGCCAGCACATTCTGCGCCATGGTCGAGGAGCTGCCGATGCGCAGCGTGCCGGTCGGGGTGTTGTTGAAGGCGTAAAGCTGCTCATGCACCTCCAGCACATCCTGCAACATACGGCGGCAGCCCTGATAGTAAATCTTCCCTGCCTCGGTCAGGCCGATACTGCGGGTGCTGCGGTTCAGCAGTTTCACCTGCAACTCATTCTCCAGTTTGGAGACGGTCTGGCTGATGGAGGAGACACTCATTTCCAGCTGGCGCGCCGCGGCGGTAAACGAGCCGCACTCCACTACTTTGGCAAACACGGACATGCGCTTGAGTCGTTCCATTATTCACTCTGGCTTAAAAGTGATTTAGATCACATAAGGTAGATAGACTGATAACAACAACGCTACCATAGTCCCACGGGTGAAGTGCCTTTGATTGGGCGAATCTGTAGTCAATCAATTCTCCTCGCGACACCTCCGCACTGCTTTCAGCTTACTTTTTCTTAACGCCTTCCTGCGCTTCCCCAGTGGAAGGTGCCGGATATTGCCTAAAATAGCTGAAGCACCGGCGCGGTATGGTGAGGTATTAGCCCGGCAGAGTAAACAATAAGGAATAAATGATGAGTTTGCTTCCGGTAATGGTGATTTTCGGATTATCGTTTCCCCCGGTTTTTTTCGAAATACTCGCCGCCCTGGCGCTGTTTTTCATTCTGCGGCGGCTGCTGCAACCCACCGGGATCTATGATTTTGTCTGGCACCCTGCACTGTTCAATACAGCGCTGTACTGCTGTCTGTTCTATCTGATTTCTTGTCTCTTTGTCTGAGGTCGCTGTGAAAACCCTTTCTATAAAAATAATTCGTATTGCGATCACCCTGCTGTTGGTCATCCTCGCGGCCATCGCGATTTTCCGCGCCTGGGTGTTCTATACCGAATCGCCGTGGACGCGCGATGCCAAATTCACCGCCGATGTGGTGGGGATTGCACCGGACGTCACCGGGCTGATTACCGATGTGCCGGTGAAAGATAACCAGCTGGTGAAAGCCGGGCAGATCCTGTTCACCGTCGACAAGCCGCGTTACCAGCAGGCGCTGGAAGAGGCCGAAGCCGACGTGGCCTACTACCAGGCGCTGGCGGCGGAGAAGAAACGTGAGGCGGGCCGCCGCGTGCGTCTGGGTGTCCAGGCGATGTCGCAGGAGGAGATTGACCAGTCCAACAACTCGCTGCAAACCGCCCAGCACCAGCTGGCGAAAGCGGTGGCGGCACGCGATCTGGCGAAGCTTGACCTGGAACGTACTGACGTGAAAGCGCCGGCGGACGGCTGGGTCACCAACCTGAACGTGCACGGTGGGGACTACATCACCCGCGGCTCGACTGCCGTGGCGCTGGTGAAGAAAAACACCTTCTACATTCTGGCCTACATGGAAGAGACCAAGCTGCCGCAGGTGAATATCGGTGACCGCGTGGAGATCACCCCGCTCGGCAGTAACCGCATCATGCACGGCACCGTGGACAGCATCGCCGCCGGGGTCAATAACAGCAGCAGCACGCCGGACAGCAAAGGCATGGCGACCGTGGACTCCAACCTGGAGTGGGTACGCCTGGCGCAGCGCGTGCCGGTGCGCATCCGGCTGGATGCCGCTGACCAGGCGCACCCGTACCCGGCGGGCACCACGGCCACGGTGGTGATAACCGGTACCAATGACCGTGACGTGACCACGGAGTCGCCGTTTGTGCAGTTCCTGCACCGTTTGCGCGAGTTCGGCTAAGGGGCAGCGATGAAAAGCCTCAACGTTGAGTTTCCCTTTCCGCGGATGCGGTTTGCGCTCAAGCTCACTTTTGCCATTCTGTTTGCGCTGATCCTCGGCTTCCATCTGGAGCTGGTGACGCCGCGCTGGTCAGCGATGACCGCCGCGATCGTGGTGGCCGGCCCGGCGTTTGTCGCCGGCGGCGAGCCGTTCTCCGGCGCCATCCGCCACCGCGGCTGGCTGCGGATCATCGGCACCTTTATCGGCTGCCTGGCGGCGCTGGTGATCATGATCGCCACCATCCGCGCGCCGGTGGTGATGCTGCTGCTCTGCTGCATCTGGGCCGGTTTCTGTACCTGGTGGTCCTCACTGGTGCGGGTGGAAAACTCCTATGCGCTGGGGCTGGCCGGTTATACCGCGCTGATTATCGTCGTCACCTCTGCCAATACCCCGCTGCAAACCCCGCAGTTCGCTGTGGAGCGGTGCAGTGAAATTGTGCTGGGGATCGTCAGTGCCGTGATCGCCGATCTGCTGTTCTCGCCGCGCTCCATCAAAGCGGACATCGACCGGTTGGTGGAGAAACTGCTGGTGGACCAATACCGGCTGATGCAGCTCTGCCTCGGTTCTGCCGAACGGGAAACCGTGGACAAAGCCTGGGGCGATCTGGTGAAAAACACCAATGCCCTGAACGGGATGCGCAACCACCTGATGATGGAATCCTCCCGCTGGGGGCGCGCCAACCGGCGGCTGCGGGCGTTGCATACCCTGTCGCTGACGCTTATCACCCAGGCGTGCGAAACCTATTTCATCCTGCTGAACCACCCGGAAGAGATCTCCGCCAGTGTGCGCAGCCTGTTTGATGAACCGGCCGACACCCTGCCGGAGGTGC
The DNA here is from genome assembly GCF_002858805.1 of Chimaeribacter arupi. Taxonomy (GTDB): domain Bacteria; phylum Pseudomonadota; class Gammaproteobacteria; order Enterobacterales; family Enterobacteriaceae; genus Chimaeribacter; species Chimaeribacter arupi. The sequence goes on along the minus strand of NZ_PJZI01000031.1, from coordinate 6,274 downwards.
ATAAGCGGATGAAAGTGCTGCGCCACCTGCTGACAAACAACGCCAGCGCGCCGGTCACCGTCACCAGTTGGGTCGGGGCCGCCTCGCGCTATCTGTTGCTGGCAAAAGGCGTGCGCACCAACAGCAGCATCAACAATGTGGAAGAGGGCGTGCTGAGCGATGAAGTGGTGATCAAAACCCCTTCCGCCGAGCGTTACCACGCGATGATCAACGGCCTGCGCACCTTTGCGGCCACTGCCGCGGGCAGCCTGATCTGGCTCTGGACCGGCTGGACGTCCGGCAGCGGCTTTATGGTCATCATCGGCGTGGTCACCGCCCTGGCGATGCGCACCCCGAACCCGCGCATGATGGCGATGGATTTCGTGCTGGGCATGATGGTGGCGATCCCGGTCGGCTCGCTCTACTTTATGCTGATCCTGCCCGCCACCCAGCAGAGCGTATTGCTGCTCTGCCTGTGCCTTGGCGTGCTGACCTTTATCTGCGGCATTGAAGTGCAGAAGCGGCGGCTCGGCACCCTGGGCCTGCTGGCGGGCAGCATCAACATCCTGGTGCTGAGCAACCCGATGACGTTCAACGTCACCAGCTTCCTCGATAACGCCACCGGCCAGTTTATCGGTGCCGGGGTGGCGCTGGTGGTGATCCTGCTGATCCGCGATAAATCCAAAGAGCGTACCGGCCGCACGCTGCTGAACCGGCTGATGAGCAGCGCGGTGTCGGCGTTGACCACCAAGGCGTCACGCCGCCGTGAAAACCATTTACCGGCGCTCTATCAGCAGCTTAACCAGTTGCTGGTGATGTTCCCGAATGACATCGCCAAATACCGGCTGGCGCTGACGCTGATCATCGCGCACCAGCGGATGCGGCAGGCGGAAATCCCGGTGAATGAGGAGCTCTCGGCGTTCCATAAGCAGATCCGCAACACTGCCGACCATGTGGTTACCGCCACCAATGACGTCAAGCGCCGCTACTACTACGACCGGTTGCTGAAAGAGCTGAATGAGTACCAGCAAAAACTGGTGCACTACCAGGCTCCGCGCCACGTCACCGAACCGGTGAAGCGGCTGGCAGACATGCTGCACAAATATGAAAATGCGCTGCTCAGCGCGTGATAACCAAGCCAGACGCCGGTCTGGCTTTTTTTTGCCCGCCTTTTGCGATGAAGCAATAACTGGATGATATTAAAGGCAATGATGGCTGAATTGGCGCGTCATCTCCATGCCATGAGAAACCGCTATACTTAGCTGGACTGCTTTATTTTTCACGCGGCGCTGAGGCCGTGTGTGCATCAGGAGAAGAGTATGGCGCGCTATGACAGCCTGAAAAAAAACGACTTATTCAAAACCGGCTACTTTGTGGCGGGCGTCTGGCAGCAGGCCGGTGAGACCTTTGAGGTGCAGGACCCGGCTACCGGTGAGGTCATCGCCAATGTGGCGAAAGCCGGTGAAGCGGAAACCAACGCCGCGATTGCCGCCGCCGCGGAGGCCTTCCCGGCCTGGCGCAGCAAAACCGCCAAAGAACGCTCGGAAATCCTTTACCGCTGGTATCAGCTGATTCAGGAAAACAAACCTTTCCTGGGCGAGCTGATGGTGGCGGAGCAGGGCAAACCGCTGAAAGAGGCGCTGGGCGAAGTGGACTACGCCGCCAGTTACATCCAGTGGTTTGCCGAAGAGGCGAAACGTGCCAACGGCGAGATTATCCCCGGCACCAAACCCGGCGCGCGCATTCTGGCAACCCGTGAGCCGATTGGCGTGGTCGCCGCCATCACCCCGTGGAATTTCCCGTTGGCGATGCTGACGCGCAAACTCGGCCCGGCGCTGGCGGCGGGCTGTACCGGCCTGATTAAACCGGCCAACAATACGCCGCTCTCTGCCTTTGCGTTGCTGGAACTGGCAGACCGCGCCGGGGTGCCGAAAGGGGTGCTGAACGGTGTGGCAGGTGACACCCATGCCATCAGCGACGCCATCATGGCCAGCAAAACCGTGCGTAAAATCTCCTTCACCGGCTCCACGGAAGTGGGCAAAACGCTGGTCCGCAACGCGGCAGAGACCATGAAAAAAGTCTCGATGGAGCTGGGCGGCAATGCGCCTTACATCGTGTTTGAGGATGCCGACCTGGAACTGGCGGTGCAGGGGGCGATCGCCAACAAATTCCGCAACAGCGGGCAGGTCTGCGTCGCCACCAACCGCTTCTATATCCAGGACGGCATCTATGATGAATTCGTCAGCCGCCTCGCGGAGGCAGTGAAAAAGCTCAAAGTCGGCAACGGCATGGACGAAGGCGTGGTGGTCGGCCCGCTGATTGAGCCGAAAGGGGTTGAAAAGGTGGAACAGCACGTCAGCGACGCGTTGGGCAAAGGCGCGCGGGTCATCACCGGCGGCGAGCGCCACGCGCTGGGCGGCAACTTCTACCAGCCCACGGTGCTGGCGGATGTCACCGACGAGATGCAGGTGGCCCACGAAGAGACATTCGGCCCGCTGGCGGCCTGCCTGCGCTTCAGTACGGAAGAGGAGGTTATCCGCCGCGCCAATGCCAGCGAGTTCGGGCTGGCGGCTTACTTCTATACCCAGAACCTGCAACGGGTGTTCCGCGTGTCGCAGGCGCTGGAGAGCGGCATGATCGGCATCAACGAGTGCTCCGTCTCCACTGAGCTCGGCCCGTTTGGCGGCGTGAAGGAGTCCGGGCTGGGGCGTGAAGGCTCGGTGCTGGGCCTGGAAGAGTACCTGGAAGTCAAAACCCTGCACCTCGGCAATCTCTGACGGGGGCGGGTGAACCGGCCTGACGTGCGGTAACGGTAAACATTTCATCAGGATGGAGTAAGTGCATGGGGAAAGTGGTTTTCGACTTTAATCAGATACCGGATCTGCCCCGGTTTTACGGCGAATTTGCGCGGGAGTTTGCGCTGGGCGACGGTTTTGGGGCAAATCTGGATGCGCTGTGGGATGTGGTGACAGGCCGCCTTGGGCTGCCGGTAGAGATTGAGTTCGTCAACCTGAATGCACGCAAAAAGCGACGCTTCGGCGCGCTGGTGCTGTTGTTTGAAGAGGCGGAGGAAGAGCTGGAAGGCGGGCTGCGTTTTAACATTCGTCAGTAAGCGCACCGCCGATCATTGCGCCGCCGGAAAGCCGGCGGCCGGGCCAGCCACAGGGCGAGTTCCTCTCCCCCCGGCTGGCAGATCCCGGCGTGGGGATTACTGATCTTTGGCTTCAGCCAGTTCGCGCAGGTACTGGAAAATCTGGCGGAATGCTTTCGGCGGCTTGTTGGCAGCTTTCTCTTTCTGGGCGTTACGCACCAGCGCCCGCAACTGCTGGCGGTCAGCGTCCGGGTAGAGCGCCAGGACGTCCGGCACGGCGTCGTCACCCTCTTCAACCAGGCGATCACGCAGCGTTTCCAGTTTATGGAACAGGGAAACCTGCTGGTTATGGCGGTTTTTCAGCTTGTCGAGGGCGGTCTGGATCGGCTCCGGATCGCGGGCGCGCAGCATTTTGCCGATCAGCTGCAACTGGCGGCGGCGGCCCTCTTTTTTGATGCGTTGTGCCAGTTCAATCGCGGCGCGCAGGTCTTCATCCAGCGGGATTTTGTCGAGCGCGTTTTTGCCGAGCTCCATCAGCTCTGCGCCCAGATCTTTCAGCGCTTCGGCATCACGTTTAATTTCGCTTTTGCTGACCCAGATAATCTCGTCGTCTTCTTCGTTTTCATTCTCAGGGACGTCGTCGAGCCAGTCTTCGTGTGGTTTGTTCATGGGGACTCCAAAAAAAGAGGCTAATCCTATCAGGTTGTCGGCGTGGATCGCCAGCGACAGCCGGGTTTAGCAGCAAAGATCGCGCCCGCAGCCCGGTTATTATGGCGCAAGGCTGCGCGGATTGTGGGCAAAGATGCCCGGCGGATTGGCGGCCGCCATCAATTTATGTGAATCTCTGTTAGACTCAAGCCTATCAATCAGGTGTAAAACGCCGTGGACGTGGAGCGGGAACCCAGGCGAACCCAGCCGGTTTCCGGACGATTATCTCATTAATTATGGCAGATCGATGAAAGTAGTCACTCAAGTTGCAGAGCAACGTAAAACGCTGGAACAGGCGGTCGCCCGCGCCCTGGAACTGGCGCAGGCCGGGGCCGATCAGGCCGAAGTGGCCGTCAGTAAATCCACCGGGATCAGTGTCAGCACCCGGTTTGGCGACGTGGAGAACGTGGAGTTCAACAGCGATGGCGCGCTGGGCATCACGGTGTACTGGCAGAACCGCAAGGGCAGTGCCTCCTCCACCGATCTCAGCCCGGAGGCCATCAGCCGCACGGTGCAGGCAGCGCTGGACATCGCCCGCTACACCTCGCCGGACCCGTACGCTGGGGCCGCCGACCCGGAACTGCTGGCCTTTGAGGCCCCGGATCTCGATCTGTTCCACCCGACCGAGCTGGACGCCGAGCGCGCCATTGAGCTGGCGGCACGGGCAGAACAGGCGGCGCTTTCCGCTGACAAACGCATCACCAACAGTGAAGGCGGCAGCTTCAACAGCCACGTCGGCATCAAGGTGTTCGGCAACAGCCACGGCATGTTGCAGAGCTACTGCTCCAGCCGCCATTCGATGTCGAGCTGCGTGATTGCCGAGCACAACGGCGACATGGAGCGCGACTACGCCTACACCATCGGCCGCGCGATTGACGATCTGCAAAGCCCGGAGTGGGTCGGGGAAGAGTGCGCCCGCCGCACGCTCTCCCGCCTGTCGCCGCGCAAACTACAGACCATGAAAGCGCCGGTGCTGTTTGCCTCCGAAGTGGCGACCGGCCTGTTCGGCCACCTGGTCGGCGCCATCAGCGGCGGCAGCATCTACCGCAAATCGAGCTTCCTGCTCGACAGCCTGGGCAAACAGATCCTGCCGGAGTGGCTGACGATTGAGGAGCACCCGCACCTGTTGAAGGGGCTGGCCTCCACGCCGTTCGACAGCGAGGGGGTCCGCACCCAGCGCCGTGACATCGTGAAAGACGGTATCCTGCAAACCTGGCTGATGACCAGCTACTCAGCGCGCAAACTCGGCCTGAAAAGCACCGGCCACGCGGGCGGCATCCATAACTGGCGTATTGCCGGGCAGGGGCACGACTTCACCGCCATGCTGAAACAGCTCGGCACCGGCCTGATGGTCACGGAACTGATGGGCCAGGGCGTCAGCGGCGTCACCGGTGACTATTCGCGCGGTGCGTCCGGCTTCTGGGTAGAGAACGGCGAGATCCAGTACCCGGTCAGCGAGATAACCATTGCCGGTAACCTGAAAGAGATGCTGCGCAATATCGTCAGCGTCGGCAGTGACATCGAAACCCGCAGCAACATCCAGTGCGGCTCCGTGCTGTTGCCGGAAATGAAAATCGCCGGCGAATAAGCCTTCCCCACCTTCCTTTAAAAACGGCCCCGTAGTGGGCCGTTTTTCTTTCTGTTTTTCTTCCTGTTTTTATTTTCCGTTCCCCCCTATTTTTCATTTAATCCGACTGTTTTGCGAATTGGATCTTTTCTGCCTATTTCATTTCCAGTTTGAACTGGAAAAAGTGCGTCTACACAGCGTGCCCGGCTGCGCGTAGGGTATTCCCATTACCCGTAAATAACCGGCAGGGAGACGCGCCGTGAATAATGGAACCGCACCGGGGCATCACGCCGTCAGGGTGGATACCGAAATGGCTGATAACCGGACGGAAGAGGTATTGGCCGAAATAATGGGGTTATTGCGCCGCCAGGCCATTTACCCAAATGCCGTACAGCAACAGATGCTGGATTCCCATATCCGCGCCATGGTGTTGCGCTCTTTTACCGGGGAGCCGTTGCCGGAAGTGGACAAAGATCTGTTTGAGGATATTTCCGCAGAGTCGATGGCGCTGGCGGAACAGGTCATCGGGAGCGTCGGTAATTTGCCGATTGAAGAGGCGTATTTGCTCTCGGTGCATTTTGAAGTCGCAAAAGAAAATACCCACGATAACGACATGTAACCAGATAAGGGGATAACAATGGATATTACCGTAGTGATTGGTGACCGGCTGGGCAAAGGGCAGAAAGTCGCGCAGGGCGTGGAAGCCGCGGGCGGCCGGGCGGTGGTGGTGCCGGGCATGGCGGCGGATATGCGGCTGGGCGATGTGATGAAAGCAGAAGGCGCAACCTTCGGCATCTCATTTTGCGGCAGCGGCGGGGCCGGGGCGATTACCGCACAAAATAAATATGGTTATAAAGCCAAACACGGAATGCGTTCGGTGGATGAGGGTGTCACGGCCATTAATGAAGGCTGCACGGTATTAGGATTCG
>NZ_PJZI01000030.1 GCF_002858805.1 Chimaeribacter arupi | reverse complement strand
ATAAACAACCGAAACCGACCACCCACTACAAACTCCGGCTATAAACCCAAACCCCCTCATCCGGATACTCCACCCCCTCCCCCATCAACCCCCACCCATGCCGCTCATAATACCCATTGAACGTCGCATAGAGATAAAGCGCGGCAAACCCGGCCTGCCGCGCAACCTCCACGACATGCGCCTGCAACTGCTGCCCGATGCCGCGGCCGCGGTATGCCTCATCGACATACAGCGCCGCCAGCCAGGGCGTCAGATCCTGGCGGCTTAACAGGTCGCTGCGCCACAGCCCGACAGTGCCCACCAGCCGGTCGCCGTCGCGGGCAATAAAGGTGATGGGCAAACCGGTTTTTTTCAGGCTGCTGACCACGATGCTGTCAAAAAAAGCGCGGCTCTGCGCATTGCCGAACGCCTGGCAAAGCCAGTCGGTAACCTGCGGGTGGTGTTCTGGAAAATCGGCCAGAAAGCCGAGGGTGACCGTGCCCGGCGAAACGGCAGTCACACCAGTTTCCCCTGGAAAATCGGCACGGATTCAAACAGGTAACCGTCAAACTCCGGTGCATCGACGTCTGACAGCTCCATCAGGGTGCTCTTCACATTTTCCATGTGCTGCCACATCGCCTGGTACGACCCCATCACATCGCGGCGGCGCAGGGCCGCCAGGATGTTCTGGTGATCCGCCAGCCACTTCAGCCGGTAGCCGCGGGTGGCGATATGGCTGTGGAGTTGTTGCCAGAGCGGGCTGTTGTCACGCCGTTGCCAGATGCTTTTTACCGTCTCCAGCAGCATCTGGTTTTGCGTGGCCCCGGCAATCAGCAGGTGGAACAGCTTGTCGTTGTCGCCACTGGTGTCATTGGCAACAATCGCCCGCTGCTCCTGCTCCAGCGTACGGCGCAGGTTTTCGATGTCCGCTTTGGTGGCCATCGTGGCGGCAAAGGCGGCGATGTTGCTCTCCAGCAGTTGCCGCGCCTGCAACACCTCAAACGGGCCGATTTCATTGAGCAAATCGTCATCCTGCTCGTCATCCGACGGAATGCGGATCACATACACGCCGGAGCCCTGGCGGATGTCCACCGTGCCTTCCAGCTCCAGCATCAGCAGCGCCTCCCGCACGATGGTGCGGCTGACGCCGTAGTTCTCCGCCATATTGCGTTCCGGCGGCAGCCGTGACCCGACGGGATAGTGGCCCTGTTGGATCTGCGCCCGCAGATCCTGGCCAATCTCCTGATACTGTTTCTTTTCCTGCGGAATTACGCCTTTTTCCACGGTTTCACCCTGAAGCACCTTGCAATGATTAGCCTGCCGCCCCACCTGCCGGAAGGGCGGACGGGGATCGAGGCGGCTAGTCTATCAAACCCAGCGCCTGATCGAGCACTTTTGCCCCGTTCAGCGTGCCGTAGGCGACCGAATCGATCACACCGATCGGCACCTGGTGTTCATCCGTGATCTTTTTATTGGCCGCCAGCTTGAAGCGCACCTGCGGCCCCAGCAGCACCGCCACCACGTCATTGCCGTAGTTTTGCAGCTCATCGCGCAGGTTCTGTTCCGGGATGGCGTAAATGCGGAACGCCAGCCCGCGAGCCTCAGCCTCTTTCTCCATTTTGGTCACCACCAGCGAGGTGGACATGCCTGCCGAGCAGGCGAGTACGATACGTTTCAGGTTGGCTTCACTCATTTTTCATCATCATCCAGGGTCAGTGTCAGGGTGCGGGATTCGCTCAGGGCGGCGAACCAGTGGGAAGATTTTTTACGGCGGCGCGCGCGCTGGTTGTTGAGGTCTATCTCAATCAGCCCGTAGCGGTTTTTAAAGGCGTTCATCGGTGAGACGTTATCGGTAAATGCCCACAGCATGTAGCCCCGGCAGTTTGCCCCCTCTTCGCACGCTTTCAGCGTCCAGTAGAGGTGCTCGCCGATAAAGCGGATGCGGTAATCGTCCTGGATTTCGCCGTCCGCGCCGCGGTGCTGCGCCTCGTTTTCAACGCCCATGCCGTTTTCTGCGATAAACCACGGAATGTTGCGGTAATCCTGCTTCAGGCGCTGCGCCATGTCGTAAATGATTTTCGGGTAGATCTCCCAGCCGCGTGACGGGTTCATACGGCGGCCCGGCAGCTCGAAATGCTCGTAATAGCAGGCCGGGTGGAACGGCGTTTCCGGGTTCCAGGCCCGGCTGGGCGCTTTCACCCGGTGCGGGTAGTAGAGGTTGATGCCGACCTCATCCACGGTGTTTTCGCGGATGGTCGCCAGCTCCGCCGCGTCATGCTCAAACATCACCTCATGGCGGCGCAGCAGCGCCAGCAGCTCCGCCGGGTAGTCACCGAGGATCAGCGGGTCGAGGAAGACCCGGTTATAGAACAGATCGTACAGCTCGGCGGCGCGCTGGTCGTGTGCCGCCTGCGAGCGCGGGTAGGTCACTTCCGGGTTGAGGATCACGCCAATCGTCCCGGCCTGCCCACGGCGGCGGAACAGCTCCACCACTTTCGCTGTCGCCAGCACCTTGTGGTGGTTCCACTGCATCCATTTGGCGGTGTTCTGCTCATACGGCCAGCGCAGCGCGTCGAGGTAGACGCGGGTCTGCACCACCACCGGCTCGTTAAAGGTAAACCAGCGTGTGACGCGGTGGCCGAAGCGTTCAAACGCCTTTTCGGCGTAACGCACGAACAGCTCAACCACGTGCTTGCTGCTCCAGCCGTCATACTTTTCCAGCAGCGCCGCCGGCAGCTCGTAGTGCTCGAGGCAGAGCATCGGCACAATCCCGGCCGCCTCCATCTCGTCCAGCCAGCGGTCGAGATAGGCCGCGTACTCCTCGTCCACCGTCGCGGTTTCGTAGTCCGTCAGAAAGCGCGACCAGTTGATCGAGGTGCGGTAGTGGCTGAGGCCGCTGGCCTTCATCAGCGCCACGTCTTCCGGGTAGCGGTTGATGAAGTCCGTGGCAACCGCCGGGCCGTAGCCGTTGTGCCAGACATGGCGGTCGTTTTTGTACCAGGCATCGAGGTAGGAGTCCTGCCCCGGCTTTTTGCCGCTCCAGCCCTCGGTCTGCCAGGCGGACGCCGCCGCGCCGAGGATGAATCCTTCAGGAAGTGCCAGTGAAACCTTGCTCATGCTTACCTCACGGGTTGGGTGCCAAGTTCATTACCGGTTTCGGCCGCCAGCTGGGCCGCATCCGCCCGGCGTGAAGCCACTTTGACAAACGGCAGGTAGATAACCACCGAGACGCCGATGCACACCAGCTGCGTGACCACCGCGCCCATTGACCCGGCGGTCGAGAGCCAGGCATTGATGACAGGCGGCGTGGTCCAGGGCACCATCACCACGGCGCGCCCGGCAAAGCCGAGGCTGGTGGCGAAGTAGCCGATGGTGCCGGTGACCAGCGGGGTGATGATGAAGGGGATCGCCAGGATCGGGTTCAGCATGATCGGCATCCCGAAGATCACCGGTTCGTTGATGTTGAAGAAGCTCGGCCCCAGCGACAGCTTGCCGATCTCTTTCATCTCTTTGCGGCGTGACGCGAGGATCACCGCCAGCAGCAGGCCGATGGTACAGCCGGAGCCGCCGATGCTCATATAGACGTCCCAGAACGGCATGGTGATGATGTTCGGGATCTCTTTGCCCTGCTCAAACGCCGTCATGTTGACGGTGATCGCGCCGAGCAGCAGCGGTTCGCGGATGGGCTTGATCATCTGGTTGCCGTGGATGCCGATCACCCAGAACAGCTGGGCAACAAACATCAGGATCAGGATGCCCGGCAGGCTCTGCATCACCGACTCCAGCGGCTGCTGGATGACTTTGTAGACCGCGTCATAGAGGTAGATGCCGGTAACCCGGTGGAACACAAAGCCGAAGGTGGCGATCAGCACCACGGTGATAATCGCCGGGATCAACGCCGAGAACGAGGCGGCGACATTAGGCGGCACACTCTCCGGCATCTTGATGCGCAGGCCGTTGATCCGCTCCAGCCGGGTGTAAATTTCCACCGACAGGATGGCGATAAACATCCCCAGGAACAGGCTCTTGGTATCAGAGAACTGTTTCGCCAGCACATCTTTCACCACCTGCAACTGGTCGTTGACCATCAGCTCAAGCGTGGTGGGCGTCACCGCGATAAAGCAGATCACCGCCAGCATACCGGGGAACAGTGTGCGGTTGCCGTTGATCTTGCCCAGTTCAATCCCGATCAAAAACACCGCGCCGATGGTGATAAAGCTCAGGGTGGCGTAGTTGATGCTGGTCATGATCGGCTTGAGCACAGCCAGGAAGGAGAAGATCTCGAAGCTCGCCAGGCCGTTTTTCGGGTCCATCACCATGTTGGAGATCAACACCGAGAACGCCCCGACGATGATCACCGGCATCAGGGTGATGAAGGCGGCTTTGATTGCCATGATGTAGCGGTAACTGTTGAAGGTATTGGCAAAACTCCCCAGAGAGTCAATCAGCCGGTCCTTATATGACATACGCACCTCGTAACTGTTGGTGGTGCCGGTGTTCTGTGCGCAGGGTCGGCCCGCATGGCCAGAGGTAAATGCGGGCCGCCCTGCCCGATCGTATCGGGCAGCACAGAGCATCAGATGGCGAAAAGTGTCCAACAAAACGCGTGCGGCTTAATCGCGTTTGGTATGCCAAAGTTAACGGAATGAGGTTAAATTTCTGTGATCATCACCGCACAAGCGAGAATTGGAATTCCAATAATGGCCTAAAACGCGTTTTGGTATACCAAATAGGATTTTTCGCAACGAAGCGGTAACCCGGACGGGGGATCGCAGGGCCAGGAGGGAAGATCCACGGCGATCGCGCTGGCCGGGGGTGCCCCTTTTCCCTCTGCCGCCTATGCTAAACTGCGGCCATATCAACGTTTTCCCGGCATTGCAGCCGGTTATTGAGGGTGCTGACGGATGATCACCATGTTGGATGTCTCACTGCGGGCCGGGGTGTCGAAGGCCACGGTCTCCCGCGTGCTGAACGGCACCGGGCAGGTCAGGCAGAGCACGCGCGATGCGGTGTTCCGCGCCATGGAGGAGCTGGGCTACCGGCCCAATTTCCTGGCGCAGTCGCTGGCGACGCGCAGTTCCAACAGCATCGGGCTGGTGCTCTCCAATTTCGATGGCCCTTATTTCGGTACGCTGCTGCGCCAGGCGGCGAAAGATGTGGAGGCAAGCGGCAAGCACCTGATTGTGACCGACGGCCACGATACGCCGGAAGATGAGGCAGAAGCGGTGCGCCTGCTGGCGGACCGGCGTTGTGACGCGATCGTGCTCTATACCCGCCATATGTCAGAGGCGCAGATCATGGCGCTGTTGGAGACGCTGCCGATGCCGCTGGTAGTGATTAACCGCGATGTGCCGCAGGCGCGCGACCGCTGTGTCTTCTTCGAACAACAGCAGGCGGTGTTTGAGGCAGTGAGTTACCTGATCGGCCGGGGCCACCGGGCGATTGCCTGCATCACCGGGCCGATGGCAACCCCCACCGCGCAGCAGCGGCTGGCCGGTTACCAGGCGGCGCTCGACGCGCACGGGATCGCCTTTAACCCCGCCTGGGTGGCGGAAGGGGACAATAAAGTCACCGGCGGGTACCACGCCTGCCGCACCCTGCTGGCGAATGACGGCAGGTTCAGCGCGCTGTTTTGCAGCAATGATGATATGGCGATTGGCGCGATGAAAGCGTTACAGGAGGCGGGCAAAACACTGCCGGAGGAGGTGTCGCTGTTTGGGTTTGATGACCAGCCTGCGGCGGCGTTCCTGCAACCGGCGCTCTCCACCGTCTACCTGCCGATTGATGCGATGATCGAAACCGCCATCGCCCAGGCGCTGCGGCTGCTTAACCGCCAGCCGGTGGTGCCGCTGGCCCCGTTCACCGGTCAGTTGCGGGTGCGCGACTCGGTGGCGGCGGGGCCGTTTTTCACGCCGGGGAGTTAAATCAGTTCCAGCGCCAGCAGCTCTTCGATGGTCTGGCGGCGGCGGATCAACCGCACGTCGTCGCCGTCAAACAGCACTTCCGGCAGCAGCGGGCGGCTGTTGTAGTTGGAGGACATCGACGCGCCATACGCGCCGGTGTCGTGGAACACCAGATAGTCGCCAATCTGCGCCGTGGGCAGGGCGCAGGTTTCCACGCCGCCGCCCGCCTGCTGGGTGAACACATCCCCCGACTCGCACAGCGGCCCGGCGATCACCGACTCAATCAGCGGCTCACCGGTGGTGTCCCGGCCGTCTGCAGGCAGCAGCGAAATGTGGTGGTAACTGCCGTACATCGCCGGGCGCATCAGATCGTTGAACCCGGCATCCACCAGCACAAAGTGGCGGCTGCCCATGTTTTTCACCGCCCGCACCTGCGCCAGCAACACCCCGGACTCCGCCACCAGGAAGCGCCCCGGTTCGATCTCCAGCTTCACCGGGTGGCCGAGGTGCGCGGCAATCTGCTGGCGCGCCCGGTCCCACAGGCCGAAATAGTGATCGGTATCGATGCGCTCACCGCCGAACTGGTAAGGAATCGAGAGGCCGCCGCCGGCGGAGATCGCCTCGATGTCATGCCCAAGCTCGATAACCTGGCGTACCATCGCGTCACACACCTGCTCCAGGTGGCTGTAGTCCACACCGGAACCGATATGCATATGGATGCCGACCAGCGTCAGCGAATAGTGGCGGATCAGCGCCAGCGCCTGCGGCAGATCGGCATACCAGATGCCGTGTTTGCTGTTCTCACCGCCGGTGTTGGTTTTCTGGCTGTGGCCGTGGCCAAAACCGGGGTTAACCCGCAGCCAGACCGGGTGGCCGGGGCGGCGTTCGCCCAGTTGGGCCAGCATGTCGATGGAACCGGCATTGACCGGGATCGCCAGCTCCGTCACGCGCGCCAGCGTCGGCTCGTCCAGCAGGTCAGCGGTGAAAACAATCTCCCCCTCCGGCCCCGGCTGGTAACCGGCGTGCATCGCCCGTTCGATCTCCCCCAGCGACACAGAGTCCACCCGCACGCCCTGCCCGCGCATCAGCCGCAGGATATGGGTGTTGGAGCAGGCTTTCTGCGCAAAGCGGATCACATCGAACTGGCGCAATTCAGCGATGCGTTGGCGGATAATGTCTGCGTCATACGCCCAGACCGGGCAGCCAAAACGGGCAGGCAGGGCCAGCAGGTTGTCCGCATTCAGGGCGGTAGAATGATCATTCAGGGCGTAAGGCATCAGCGGCTGTCCGGTTAAGTCAGGGTCAGAATAACAAGTATGGCTGCCATGCTACCTGCGCGCCGCACGGCGGGAAAATATCTGTTTGGCGGCAGGCTATTCATTTATGATATGGCTTTTCGCCGGAACTCCGTTGATGCCTGCCCTCTCCCTGCGCCAGATTGAAATTTTCCATGCGGTGATGACCGCCGGCAACCTGACGGAAGCCGCCGCGCTGCTGCACACCTCGCAACCCACCGTGAGCCGCGAACTGGCGCGCTTTGAAAAAAGCGTCGGCCTGTCGCTGTTTGACCGGGTGCGCGGGCGGCTGGTGCCCACGGTGCAGGGGTTGCGGCTGTTTGAGGAGGTGCAGCGTTCGTACTATGGGCTGGAGCGCATCAGCGCCGCGGCGGCGGGCATCCGCCAGTTTCAGGAGGCGCAGCTCTCCATCGCCTGTTTGCCCGCGTTCAGCCAGTCGCTGTTGCCGTCAGTCTGCAAGCCCTTTACCGATGCTTACCCCGGCGTCAGCCTGAATGTGGTGCCGCAGGAGTCACCTCTGCTGGAGGAGTGGCTCTCCGCCCAACGCCACGATCTCGGCCTGACGGAAACCACCCTGACACCGGCCGGGACTGAACGTTTTACGCTGATGACGCACAATGAAGTGTGCGTACTGCCGGCCGGGCACCCGCTGCTGGCGAAAACGCAACTGACCCCGCACGATTTTGAGGGCGAAAACTATGTCAGCCTCTCCGGCACCGACAGTTACCGGCAATTGCTGGATGCGCTGTTTCTGGAGGCCGGGGTCACGCGGCGGATGGTGCTGGAGACGCACAGCGCCGCGTCAGTGTGCGCGATGGTGCGGGAAGGGGTCGGTGTTTCCGTGGTGAACCCGCTGACGGCAGTGGATTACGCCGCCCAGGGCGGCATTGCGGTGCGTCCGTTCAGTGTGGCGGTGCCGTTTACCGTGAGCCTGATCCGCCCGCTGCACCGCCCCTCGTCTGACGTGGTGGACGCCTTTATCACCTGGCTGCACCGGCTGGCGGCGCAGTTCCCTGCCCGGCTGGCGGCGGCCATCGCCTACCGCTAGCCGGGCCAGGCGGTTTACATCGCCGCGTAGGCGCGGCGAAAGATCATTGCTGCGTTATGCCCGTCACGCCACTGCTTTGCGCGCAGCGCGGCGGAAGGTGAACACGCAGAGCACAAAGCCCAGCAGCGCCAGCCCGCCTGCCGCCACCGGCACCACCGTCAGCCCCAGCCCACCGGCGATAACCGATCCGCCGACCCAGGCACCCAGCGCGTTACCGACGTTAAACGCGGCAATGTTGAGCGTTGACACCAGGTTCGGCGCATTTTTGCCGTAGGCCACCACGTTTATCTGCAACGCCGGTACCGCCGCGAACGCCGCCGCCGCCCAGAGGAACAGCGTCACTTCCGCCGCCACCAGATGGTGGCTGGTGATGCTGAACAGCACCGAAAACAGCGCGATCAGCAGGAAGGTCAGTGTCAGGCTGACCGGGAGTTTCCAGTCCGCCAGGCGGCCGCCCAGCACATTGCCGACCGTCAGCCCGACGCCCATCAGCAGCAGCGTCCAGCTCACCCCATGCGGTGACACCCCGGTAATATCCGTCAACACCGGTGCGATATAGGTGAACAGCGCGAACATCGCCGCCGCAAAGCAGACCGTCATCAGCAGCGAGAGCCAGATGCCCAGCCCGCGCAGCGCGCTCAACTCTTTGCGCAGGTTGGTCGGCTGCTCCTCTTTCACGTCCGGTAATTTGGTGTAGAGCGCCAGCAGCGAGATAAAGCCGATCACCACCACGGCCCAGAAGGTTGACCGCCAGCCCAGCGCCTGCCCAAGCGCAGTGCCGAGCGGCACGCCCAGCACGTTCGCCAGGGTCAGGCCGGTAAACATCAGCGCCACCGCGGAGGCGCGCCGGTTGGGGGCCACCAGATTGGCCGCGACCACGGCACCAATGCCGAAGAACGCCCCGTGGCACAGCGCCGTGATGATCCGCGCCAGCATCAGGAAGTGGTAACTGTAGGCCAGCGCGCACATCAGGTTGCCGACGATGAAAATCACCATCAGCAACAGCAGCGTCATTTTGCGCGGCAGCCGGGCGGTCAGGATCGCCATAATCGGCGCGCCAATCGCCACACCCAGTGCATAGCCGCTGATAAGCCAGCCCGCCAGCGGAATGCTGACCTGCAAATCCCCCGCGACCTGCGGCAGCAGGCCCATAATGACAAACTCAGTGGTCCCGATGGCAAAGGCACTCATTGCCAGCGCCAGAAGTGAAACAGGCATACACGCTCCCCGTGTGATTGCAGCCGCCGCACAGCGGCGGCGTTATCGCAGATGAATTTTTATAACAACGTTATGTTTATCACAGACGATAAGCCAGCCCACGGAAAACGCCGTGTGCCGGGTCGTCATAAAAGTGAAGGTCAGGCGTGACACCGCCCGGAGGCACCGGATAGCCCTTTCATTTGTCAGGCTTTTCTTATCCGTTACCTGATAGAGATACCACACCTGCCCGCCGCAAGGCCAGCCGGCAGGCGGTGGAGCGCACAGTCGTCTAATTCCTTACGGCGTGACCCGCCAGTAGACACCCTGGGCGCGGACGTTGTGGCCGAAACCGCAGTCGCCGTCGGTGGCCAGCATCACGTCATGGTCGGTGAAGGCCATGCTGACGTCGCAGGCGCTGCCGAAATCGGACTCGGCGGACTGGTGGTACACCGCGTGCCGGTCACGGATCGCGGTGACGGTGGAAAACTCGCCGATGTTCGGCCCGTAGTAGAGCGCCATTGCGCCCATGTAGAGGCCGCTGTACTCAATCGCGAAGCGGTCGCCCTGCGGTTTGACCACCAGCGTATTCCAGTTGCCGTACCCGGCATATTGCCAGTATTCGCCCGCCGGGCTGCGCGGCGGCGGCAGGGCGTCGAGCTGCGGTTGCATCAGGCTGAGGTTATAGCGCGATTTCTCATCGTCCGGGGCGAGTTGCAGCCAGGCGCGCGCCTTGAGCCACATCCCCTGCCGCAGGTAAGCCAGCGCAATGTTGTTGTAAGCGGTGACGGTGGCGCCCTCCGGCTGGCGGCAGAATTCGCTCCAGGCGACCTGATCGCGGAAAATGTCCCGCGCCCGCGCATAGTCACCGTTCTGGTAAGCCGCCTGCCCTTTTACCGCATACTGGCCGACGTTGCGGCAATCCGCCTCAATGTCCGGCTCATCTATTTTTGCCGCGGCATTCAGTGCCGTCAGCACCCCGGCGAGCAGTACGGCACCGGCCGCCACGCCTGTCGGCAAACCCTTCATTCGTTTTCCTCTGTTGTGTTGCACGCCCTGATGATCACCGGGGGAACGAAAAACATCCTTACAAGTCTATAATTGCCAGTTGGATCACAGACACCCATTCTGGCCTTTATTTGGCCATGATCAGACCTAGACTCTTTTTTGCTGGAAGTTGGATTCACTATGACAAAAACCCCAGGAACACACAGCCAATGGCGCCAGATCTGGCGCCTGATTAAACCTTACTGGCACTCCGAAGAGAAGTGGCGCGCCTGGACGATGCTCGCCACCATTGTGGCGTTGTCATTGGCCACGGTCTATATCAATGTGCTGCTGAACGAATGGAACCGCGTCTTTTATGATGCGTTGCAAAACAAAAATTACCCGGTGTTCAAAGAACAGTTGCTGCACTTCACCTGGCTGGCGCTGGCGTTTATCGTGATCTCGATTTACAAGGTCTACCTGACCCAGGGGTTACAAATGTACTGGCGGCGCTGGATGACCAAGCAATATATGTCCAAGTGGCTGAAGCACCACGCCTATTACCACACCGAACAGCAGCAGACGGTGGATAACCCCGACCAGCGTATCGCCGAAGACCTCAATGTGCTGACCAACGGCACCCTGTCACTGACGCTGGGGCTGCTGTCGAGCGTGGTGACGCTGGTGTCGTTCGTCTCGATCCTGTGGGCGGTGAGCGGCCCGCTGACCTTTATGGTGTCGTCCCATACCTTTACCATCCCCGGTTATATGGTCTGGTTTGCCCTGCTGTACGCCGTGCTCGGCTCGCTGCTGGTGGGCTGGATCGGCCGGCCGCTGGTGCGCCTTGGCTTCAACCAGGAGCGCTTCGAGGCAAACTTCCGTTTCGGGCTGATCCGCATCCGTGAGAACAGCGACGCCATCGCCCTCTATCAGGGTGAAAAGCGCGAACGTGAGCAACTTGAGGGCCGTTTCGAGGCGATCCGCAGCAACTGGTGGTCGATCATGCGCGTCACCAAGTCGCTGAATATTGCCTCAACCTTCTATGCGCAATTCGCGATTATTTTCCCGTTCCTGGTGGCCGCCCCGCGTTACTTCTCCGGTTCGATCCAGCTCGGGATGCTGATGCAGATCTCCTCCGCCTTCGGGCAGGTGCAGGGGGCGCTCTCCTGGTTTATCGATGCGTTTAACGATCTGGCGACCTGGAAAGCCTGTGTGAACCGTCTGGCCGGTTTCAACAACGCCGTGGATGAAATTGAAGCGCGGCCGAACGGCATCCAGCACGCCGATTCCCCTGACCATGCGCTGGTGCTCGACAAACTGCAACTCACCCTGCCGGACGGCGCACCGCTGTTTGCCCCGGCGAGCGTGGCGCTGAAGCCCGGTGACCGCGTGCTGATTGCCGGGCCGTCCGGTTGCGGCAAATCCACGCTGCTGCGTGCGGTGGCAGGGATCTGGCCGTACGGCAGCGGGCAGATCGCCGCTAACCGCCAACAGACCACGCTGTTCCTGCCGCAACGCAGTTACATCCCGATCGGTTCCCTGCGTGAGGCGCTGAGCTACCCGGATGACCCGTCACGCCACCCGGACAGCGAACTGCTGGCGGTGCTGGAGCAGTGTCGGTTGAAACACCTGCAACCGATGCTGGATATGGCCGGGAACTGGGGCCACCGCCTCTCGCCGGGCGAACAGCAGCGGCTCGGGTTTGCCCGCGTGTTGCTGATCAAACCGGATATCCTGTTCCTGGACGAAGCCACCAGCGCGCTGGATGACGAGACCGAACAGCAGATGTATACGCTGATGGTGGAGAACCTGCCGGAGATGACGCTGGTGAGCGTCGCGCACCGCAACAGCGTGGCGAAATACCACCAGCAGTGCTGGCGCTTCCAGGCCGATCAGGCCCAACACGCGGTGGTGCTGACGCCGTCGGCGCTGCCTGAACCGGCGTAATAAAGACGCGATAAAAAACGGCGGCCAGATGGCCGCCGTTTCTGTTTGTGCCGCGCTTTACGCCGTTGCGCCCAGCGCCACTTTCACCTGATTGGCAATCTTCTCCACCTGCGGGCCGTAAATCACATGCACATCATGTTCAGTGACCCGTTTCACGCCATGCGCGCCGGTGGTTTTCAGTTTGTCATCCAGCACCTGCGCCATGTCATTCACCTTCACCCGCAGGCGGGTAAAGCAGCAATCCACTTGCAGGATATTGGCCACGCCGCCCAGCCCGTCGATGATCACCTGTGACTGGTCACCCGCCGCCGGTTTGGTGCCGACCGCGGCGGTGGTGCCGGTAGCCGGTTGTGGGGAGTTGGTGACTTCGCCCAGTTCGCCTTCGCTCTCGCGCCCCGGGGTTTCCACCCGCATTTTCAGGATAACCCAGCGGAACGAGAAGTAGTAAAGCGGCGCATAGACAGCCCCGAGGATCAGCGCATCCCACCAGTGGGTACGCGCGCCGCCCAGCACGCCGAAGATCAGGAAATCGATCGCCCCGCCCTGCACGTTACCGATCATCACATCCATTATCTGCATCAGCATAAACGACAGCCCTGTCAGCAACGCATGGAGGATGTAGAGCACCGGCGACACGAAGATAAAGCAGAACTCCAGCGGCTCGGTGATGCCGGTGGTAAACGAGGCCAGCGCCCCCGCCATCATCAGCGCCTTGACCCGCTCTTTGTGCTGCGGCCGCGCGGTGTGGTACATCGCCAGCGCCGCCGCAGGCAGGCCGAACATCATTACCGGGATTTTGCCCTGCGCCAGGAAGCGCGTGGCTTCCCGCGTGATCTCATCCGGGATGGAGCCGGGTGTCGAGAGCGCAGCGTTGAAGATGTTCAGCGCGCCGACGATGCTCTGGCCGTCCACGGTGGTCATGCCGCCGATCGGCGTGAAGCGCACGGTTTCATTGATGATGTGGTGCAGGCCGGTCGGGATCAGCAGCCGCTCCGAGGTGGCATAAATAAAGGTGCCTACCTCCCCGGTTTTGCCGATAAGCTCCCCGACCCACAAAATACCCTGCGCCACCGCAGGCCAGATCAGCGCCATCCCGACCCCGACCAGCGGCAGCACCAGCACGGTGATGATCGGCACAAAACGCCGTCCGCCAAAGAAGGCAATCGCCGTCGGCAGGGTGATGGTATAGAAGCGGTTATGCAGCAGCATCACCACCAGCCCGGTGATCACCCCGCCCAGTACGCTCATGTTGTAAGTGAAAATACCGAGCGTATTGGTGAACTCGGCGGCGTACATCATCGCTTCCGTTTGCGCCATGCCCTGCCCGGTCAGATGCGCCACCGTGGTGGTGGCCGCCGTGATGCCCTGCGCCTTCAGGCAGAAATTGACCCCGACATGCAGCGCGATAAAGCCGATACCGGCCGCAAAGGCCGCTGTGGCTTTCTCCGCATTGGCCAGCCCCATCGCCGTTGCCACGGCGAAAAACAGCGGCAGGTTGGCAAACAGCGCCCCGGACACCGCCCGGATAAAGCCGATCACCAGCTGTGGGTAACGCATGTCATTGAAGGCATCCCCGGTGATCGCCGGGTTCTGTAAGGCCGCTGCCAGCCCGAGAAAAATCCCGGCGGCGGCAATCACCGAGATGGGCGTCATCAGCGCCTTACCCAGATCATGGATTTTGCTGCTGAGCTTGATCATGTGCCGAACTCCTTGAGGCAGGGTGAAAATTCGTACTTTGAGTAAAGTCACGAACCCCGGCGTTGTATAGACAGCATCGGCCAGAGTATGAGGGTGGTCACATTTTCACCGCTCCGGCTGCCGGCCGGTTTGCCTGGCAAATTCGCCGCTTTTGGCACCAGGTTGCGCGTACAGGGCGGATTTTTCCCCTGTGTTCCCGGCAGGAAATCAGAGATGCACGTCATTCGCCTGCTTATCGTCAGCGGCCTGATTAATTACCTTTCAAGAGAGCGCGTGTATGTCACCTTTCCCGGCTATTTCCGGGATGGCTGAATCGCGGTGGCGCGTGATGCCCCTGCCAGGGAGATGGGCCGGGCCACGGGGGGCCAGAGGTTTTGCGGGCTGGTCATGCAGCAGCGCGGCCCGTTACCGGCCGCGCTGCGTGTGATTAACCCACCGGGCTGACGCCGGCGGGCTGGTGTTTACGGGCTGATGTATGCAGACAGAGGTGGGCGGGAAACGTCAGTCCGTCCAGCATTTGAAGATCACGCTGGCATTGACGCCGCCGAACCCAAACCCGTTGGAGAGCGCGTACTCCATCGCCATCGGCCGTGCTTCGCGCCCGACCAGATCCACCCCTTCGGCGTCCGGGTCCGGGTGCTCCAGGTTGCGGGTCGGCGGTGCAATCTGGTCACGCAGGGCCATCACCGTGAAGATCGCCTCAATGCCGCCCGCCGCGCCCAGCAAGTGGCCGGTAGAGGATTTGGTCGAGGTGACCGCGATGCGGTTTTCAGTGCCGAACAGCGCCTTGATCGCCGCCAGTTCGCCGCGATCGCCGACCGGCGTTGAGGTGGCGTGGGCATTCAGGTGCTGCACCTGGTGCGGCTCAATCCCGGCCTGGCGCAGCGCGATACTCATCGCACGCCGTGCGCCGCTGCCGTCTTCCGGCCCGGCGGTGAGGTGGTAGGCGTCTGCGCTGGTGCCGTAGCCCACCACTTCCGCCAGCGGTGTCGCGCCGCGTGCCAGCGCATGTTCCAGGGTTTCCACCACCAGCACCCCGGCCCCTTCGCCCATCACAAAGCCGTCACGCGCGGTATCAAACGGGCGGGACGCCAGTTCCGGCGTGTCGTTGAAGCCGGTGGAGAGCGCCCGCGCGGCGGCAAAGCCGCCGAGGCTGACGCGGTCAATGGCTGCCTCACTGCCGCCGCAGATCACAATGTCCGCCTCGTTATTACGCAGCAACCGCGCCGCATCGCCAATCGCCTGGACGCTGGCCGCGCAGGCCGCGACCGGGGTGCCCAGCGGGCCTTTAAAGCCAAACGCCATCGAGACGTGACCGGCGGCCATGTTTGCCAGAAAGGCGGGCACGGTAAACGGCGACAGACGGCGCGGGCCGCGCTGTTCGGTGGTGGTCACCGCGTTGGCAATCGCCGGGAAGCCGCCGATACCGGAGGCGATGACGGTGGCGGTGCGTTCACGCTGCGCGTCGGTCTCCGGCTGCCAGCCCGCCTGCGCCAGCGCCTCTTTGGCGGCACCCAGCGCGAAAGTGATAAAGCGGTCCATCTTCTTCTGCTCTTTGACCGGCACCGCCTGATCCACATCGAACCCGGCTTCCGGGTCTTCAGCGAGGGTCGGCACTACGCCGCCGATTTTCACCGGCAGATCGGCCACCACCTCTTCCGCCAGCGGCCGGATACCGGACGCCCCTGCCAGCAGGCGTTGCCAGACCGGCCCTACCCCACAACCCAGCGGGGAGACGATCCCCATGCCGGTCACGACAATGCGTTGCAAACTCATGGTGTGTTCTCCTTTGTGGCTGAATCAGCCTGATGCTGTGCGGCAGCCCGCGCGAGTCGGGCAGCCATTTTCCCATCGGCTGCCGGGCCTGCCACCAGCTGGTGGGTAGCCAGGCTGATGGGTTTCTGGTGAACCTGATCAAACAGTGTAGGTTCCACCAACGTGCCGGTCGTGCGCTCCGCCAGCAAAATGCTGGCCCCTTCCGGCGAGAAATGGGTATTGCCCCACTGCAACAGCGTGAACAACACCGGCTCCAGCCCGCGCCCGGCGTCGGTCAGCCGGTATTCATAGCGCAGCGGCCGGGTGTTGTAGGGGTGCTTTTCCAGCAACCCGTTTTCGACCAGTGTTGCCAGCCGGCGGCTAAGGATGTTCGGCGCAATCGCCAGGCTCTGCTGGAACTCATCAAAGCGGCAGAGCCCGTGGAGCGCATCGCGGATAATCAGCAGGCTCCACCACTCACCGACGCGCTCCAGGCTGCGCGCAATCGGGCAGCGCTCCCCGCTTAAATTTTTGCGTTTCATCATTACCTCACTTGCATAATGAAAGTCACTTTACCGGAGTCACTTGCATTATGCAATTTACTGCACTGGGGAAGCCGTTGCGGCTGCCGGGTGAAATCTGCCCCGCCCGCCTTGCGCCGCGGCCACCCCGGCTGTTACGGTGGATTCACTATTCTCAGAGGTGTGCACCATGAATTATGTTCTTTTTTATTCGCCGGGTTCGACCAGTATGGCGGTGCACTGGATGTTGCTGGAGTTGGGTGTGCCGTTTGACGCCGTGTGGGTCAAGTTACATGAGGGTGAACAGCATTCGCGTGAGTACCGCAAAATCAGCCCGTTGGGCCGCGTCCCGGCGCTGTTTGTTGACGGCGAAACGGTGTGTGAGTCCAGCGCGCTGCTGATGCTGCTGGCCGAGCGCCACCCGGAGGGCGGGCTGGCCCCGCTGCCGGGCAGTGAGCACCGTGCGGTGTGGCTGGAGACGATGATCTTCTTCGCCAATACGCTGTTGCCCGCGATGCGCGACTGGTTTTATGCCGACCAGGATGGTGCGGCTGAACTGGCCCCAACCGTGCGGCAACGGGCTCAGCAGCGGATTGAACAGGCGTGGGAAACCCTGGATGCCCAACTGAGCCGCAACGGGGAATATCTGGTGGGTGATGCCCTTTCCACGGTGGATCTTATGGCTGTGATGCTGATGTACCGGTCACGCGAGATGGCCAGACCGGCGACACAATGGCCGCGGCTGAAGGCGTATGCAGAGCGGTTAACTGCGCGCCCGGCTTACCAACAGCTCCGGGCGCGCGAGGCCCTGTCCGGCTGGCTGTAACGCCACCGGCTCAGGGATAAAACTCAGGGAACCGGCACCACGGAGATGATTTTCACCTCTTTACCGCCGGTTTTCTGTTTCGCCTGCTCCAGCACTTCCGGGCTTTTGTCCGTGAGTTCCTGTTCACTCACGATAACCAACTCTTCCGCACTGGCATGGCTGCCGTCCTGACGCTCAAAGACCACTTTATAACTGGCGCTCATATCTGCTCCTTTGGTTAGCTTGTTTACGGGCGGCGGCCGCTGTCAGCGCCGCTCATCCCACACATCTCCCAACAACCGGATGGTCTGGTCGTCACAGCCTTGCGCGCGCAACGGTGCACGCACGTCGTTTTCCAGATCCGGCACATACCCCACCAGCACCTCGCCGGGGCCGTGGAACGTCACCTGTTTCAGGGCCGCCGGCAGCAGCAGGCTCTCTGCCCGCCCCAGCGGGTAGCGCTCGCCATTGGCCTCCAGTTCGCACGGCTCGCCGATGTTAGACACCAGCCGCACGCTGCCGAAGGTGTACGCGTATTCCGACGCGATGCGCCAGCGCTCCAGCGCAAAATAGGGCCCGGCACAACATATTACCCGGCGGCAGGCGGGCGTCTCTTCACGCAGCAGGCCCGGATGCGGCAATGACACCAGCGCCGGGCGCAGCTCGTCGAGCAGCGCGTCGATGTTTTTCTCCTGGGTTGCCCTGGCAAGGCGCGAGCCATCCTCCATGTTCCACGGCATCGCATGCTGCTGAATGTTGGAGGTCTGCTCGATCTCATAGATCAGCGTGTCCGGCCCAAACGAATGCAACATGCCGCCCGGCACATAGAAGGTGTCCCCGGCGCGTACCGGGTAGCGGTACATCACCGCATCGTAGTCGCCGTCGAGCAGCGCACTGCGCAGCGTTGCCCGGTCAACGCCCGGTTTGACGCCCAGCAGGCAGGTCGCCCCTTCTGCCGCCCAGAGGATGTGCCACGCCTCGGTTTTGCCGTTTGGCTGGCCTTCAAGCCGGGCCGCGGCCTCATCATTGGCATGCAGGTGCACCGGCAACATCCCGTTGCCGTCGATAAACTTGGTCAGCAACGGAAAATGGGGGCCGCGCCAGCCGGGCGCGACCAGATGATCGGGATAACGTTCGGTGAGTTCACGCAGGGTCTGGCCGGCCAGTTCCCCGTTTTTCACCGTGGCGATCATGCCGTCAACATCGCTGACCTCCCAGGTTTCAGCGATACGGCCGTCCGGCAGCCCTGCCTTGCCCAATCTTTCCCTGATGTTATGCCCGCCAAAAATATGGGTGGCGAGCGGCAGGGTCAGCGATAAAGGATAAGCCTTCATGCGTACCTCCCGCTGTTATCAGATAATGGGCTGGCCACCTGTCACGGCGATGTTGGCACCGGAGATGTAGCTCGCTTCGTCGCTGGCCAGCATCACGTACGGTGCAGCCAGTTCGGCCGGTTGCCCGACACGTTTGATCGGCATGGCGCTGCCCAGTTCTTTGACCTGATCAGCCGGCATGGTAGCCGGGATAAGCGGCGTCCAGATCGGGCCGGGGGCCACGGTGTTGGAGCGGATGCCCTTTTCAGCCAGCAACTGTGCCAGGCTGCCGGACATATTCAGGATGGCAGATTTGGTGGCGGAGTAAGCCACCAGCATCGGTTTCGGCTGGTCAGCATTGATCGACGTGGTGCTGATGATCGAACTGCCTTGCGGCATATGCGGCACGGCCGCTTTTACGATGCGGAACATCGCATAGATGTTGGTTTTCATCGTGCGGTCGAACTCTTCCTCGCTGATCTCATCCAGCGACTGGCGCACCATCTGGAAGGCGGCGTTATTCACGATGATGTCGATACGGCCAAACGCTTCTACCGCTTTGTCGACCACGGCGCGGCAATGCTCGGCTTCCGTTAAATCACCCGGCACCAGTACCGCTTTCTGCCCGGCCTCTTCCACCAGCCGTGCGGTGTCTTTGGCGTCTTCATGCTCGTTCAGATAGGAGATCAGCACATCTGCCCCTTCACGGGCGTAGGCAATCGCCACCGCCCGGCCGATGCCGGAGTCACCGCCGGTGATAATGGCTTTTTTGCCCGCCAGGCGGCCGGAGCCTTGGTAGCTGGTTTCACCATGATCCGGTGCCGGTTTCATGTCAAAAATGGTGCCCGGTACGGTTTGCTGCTGTTCAGGTTGTGGGGGAGTAGGACGGTTTGTCATGGGTCTGTCTCCTGTTATCTGACGGCGAATCTCGCCTGAGAATGGGGGCCAGGCCGCAGCCTGACGCTAAAAATTCGATATACCTCACACGGTTATGCAAAGCGTTACGCTGTTTTCAGTATAGTGCATTGACACAGATTGCAAGGCGGAAGGGCAGGAAACAGGGAAGAGTACGCACTCAAAAAGACTCACAGCGACCCATTCTTGCAGGTCTGCTGTTTCTGCAAAAAGTAGACACCGTTCAATTTTTAAATACCCCATATTGATAGGATAGCGGGCATTGGCTTACTTATAACAAGGGATTAATAGGATGATACACGAGAGAATAAATATAAAAAACATCACCTCAGAAAAATATAATAACTGCAATTTAAAAGCATCAACGCATTTCAGGAGAAGCCCCTTATTTAAAAGAGCCGTTATACCGCTGATATTTACTTTATCTCTTTCTGGTTGCGTAGGTGACCGTTTAGAATTCCGGAACAAAGGCACTGTTTATCTGGAAGGAAATCGCCTTGTTTGTATCAAGTCAACACCTGGCGATAGACTTACCTACTATTTATTAAGTTCCTCCGAAAATAACTATGCCCCGCCGCTGGCTGTTGAAGTAGAGATAAACAGAACATACCCAGACACATGTATCAATAGCATTACATTGAAAGAAAATGTGGCCTACGAGCTGAGTTATATTCTTAATGATGTTAAGTATAAAGCTGAGTTTAGTTTAGATAAAAACAGCACGATAAAAGGAGTTCAATAAATGTCTTTTCCTGCCTATCTGTTTTTATATAATGAAATTTTAAAAATAGCCATTTTCATCAGGGCTCATGAAAAAGTCATAGCGTGTATAGAAAAGAGGTCTTAATTCCTGTCCTATACACATTATTATAGAGGGTACAATGAGCAGTACAGGACGTAGAAATGACTGAAACGCGGAAAGCCTTGCTATGTCTGGGATTGGTAGAGCTCAGAAGGTGGTGCCGGAAGTGTTTTTGGAGCGGGTGAAGGGAATCGAACCCTCGTATGCAGCTTGGGAAGCTGCCGTTCTACCATTGAACTACACCCGCGTCGGTGTGCGTTGGGCATTATAACCCTAACTCGCTGAGTGACAAGCAGTAAAACACCGCCAATTGGCGGTGTTTTGAGCAGTCAGTCCATTTTGGTATAAAAACCTATTTCGCAAAGTAGCAGGGTGCCTGGTAGTAGGCGCGCATTTTCTCTGCCAGCCAGCCGCCGTCGTCACCGTTGGAGTGGATAGTGGTGATGCTGACCGTCGAGCCGCCGCCCCACAATATCGAGAAGATGTTGTAGTCCGGCAGGTTGTAGACCTGCTGCTGCGACCAGTCGTAGCCGTTGTCACGTTGCAGGAACTCCCCCACCCGGCTGACGCCATAGTTCACCGGGTTTATCGCCGTGTTGCGCAGCCCGGCGTAAATCGTGGACACCTCCTTGCCGATGCGCTCATCGCCCATAAAGAAGGTGCCGCCGGAGGCAAAGTGCGTGCTGGGGATCAGGCTGGTGCCCTCCTCTTCCGTCGGCATGTGGCCGCCGGGGATCTGCCAGATCATCGCCGGTTTGTTCAGCCCGGCCGCGGTGTATTTCACCAGCTTCAGGTAGTTGAGCCAGCTTGACGCGTTCCAGCCGTAGTGCGCCAGCGCGTCCGGGCTGAAGCAGTCACGTTCGAACTTATCAAACACAATGAAATCCGGCGCGTACTGGCCCTGGTAGACACGCAGTTCGTTGATGAAATCCACCACCGCATTGGCATGTTCGCGTGCGTCCACGTTCTCCCGCAGCACCCAGTCGGCGGTGCCGGTCGCCCAGACGTTGGTCTGCCAGCCAAACGGCACATCCGGCGCAAAATGCCGCACGATAAAGTTAATCGCCTGCAGGTAACCGTACAGATCATCACTGAAGGTCGGCAACAGCGGCGTGCTGAACCGCAACAGCGGCTGGAGATCCCGTACTGCACTCTGCAACAGGCTGTTGACCTTCACGCTGCCCAGCCCGCGCACCACCATGTAACCATGAGGCTCCTGCTGCATCGCACCAAGGAAATCGGGGTTCAGCACAAAGGTCACCGGTACCGGGTGCGCCGCGTCTTTGTAGCTCTGCGCCGCCACGCACTGGGTGATAAAGCTGCCGAAATGGTTGCGCAGCCGCTGCTCATCCTGGAGATCCGGCAGGGCGCTGCCGCCGCTGGCGTTGGCGGTGTACACCACCATCACCGGCATCACCGGGCGGTTCGCTTCCTGCGCAATTTTACGGGCGACGTCACAGGTGCGGTGCACCGGCAGGCTGTCGAGGTCGAGGTAGCCGTCGCCGTTTTTATCCACTTCCGCCGCCGGGATCGGGTCACCGCCGCCGTCAAAGCCGTCATATTTGAAAATGGCGCTGACCGGCACGCCGCTGTAGGCCGTGACGGAGGCGTTGGCGTTGACCGTCACGCCGCCGTGGGCCAGGTAATCGGGCCAGCCGCGTACCTGCAGTTCCACCCCCTGTTCAAACGCCAGTTGCAACGCGGCGTTGCCGGCCGACACCGTGACCTTCGCCCCGCGTACCGGCAGATAACTGCGGCCGTTCAGCGTCAGTTTCTCGGCGCTGATGAGGTAATCGCCCGCCGCCAGCGGATAAGGCACCGCCAGCTTGCCTATGCCGTTCAGGGTGAAATAGTACTGGGTCGTGCCGTCCGGGCTTATCAACGAGACGTTAAGTTTATGGCTGCCGGAGGGCAGCCCACCGGCCTGAAGCGTGGCCTTGATCATATTGCCGGTATTGAGCCGCCGGGTCTGGTAGTCCACGGTAACCGGCAGCACGTTGTTTTTATTCGGGATAAACGAGGTCAGCGCCGTCAGGCCGGAGAACTCGGTGTTGTTGATGCTGGTGGTGATGATTTTTACCTGGCAGGCCACCTGATGCGTCAGTTTGTTAATGGTCAGCGGCGTGCCGAATGTCAGGCGATGGTCGCCCGCGACCGTT
Source organism: Chimaeribacter arupi (assembly GCF_002858805.1). GTDB lineage: Bacteria > Pseudomonadota > Gammaproteobacteria > Enterobacterales > Enterobacteriaceae > Chimaeribacter > Chimaeribacter arupi. The sequence continues at coordinate 49,045 of NZ_PJZI01000030.1, read as the reverse complement.
TGCCCGGCCTGGGTCAGCGTAATGCCGATGTTGCCCTGTTTAATGCTGTTGTTGCTCATCAGGGTGAGCGCGGCAGACGCGAAAATCCGTGGCGGATGGTAGGCCAGCGTCGCATGGTAAGGCGAATTACTTGCTGACAGCGTGATCGTGAGCTGCGGCTGTTGCGGCGTCAGGCTCGCTTCCTGGTTCTCCAGCACCGGCAGTTGCAGGCTGTAACGCCCATAGCTCAGGCTTTTGATGCGCTGCGCACTGTTCCATTGCAGGGTGTGCGTCTCGCGGTTGCCTTCGGGGTCCGTCAGGATCACCTGCGGCGGCGGGAAACCGGCCAGCGGGCTGGCGGGGGTGGCGATCACCAGTTCACCCTGCCGTGCCGGGTCATTGACCAGCGTGACATGCACGTCGCCCAGTGTGACCGGGGTCTGGGTGGCACTCAGGCTGAAGCTCAGGGTGCCGGTGGCACCGGGGGCGAGGCTCATTTTGCCGCCCGACGGCAGCACCAGCGTGTTTTTCTCCAGCGGCCAGCCGCCGTCACGCGTGACGGTAGGCGCGGTGCCGGAGAAGAGTGTGCCGCTGAACGGGCTGTACTCATCGGGGTGGCCGGTGGCCATAAACTCAATTTTTGCCTGCGCCAGGTCAATCATCTGTTGGCAGGTATTGGTGAGGGTGAAGGTGACTTTCTGGTACCAACTGTTCGAGGAGAGCCCGCTGACGCTGACGGCCACGCTGGCCTCGGCCGGGTTGCCGCTGGGGGTTGGCGGCGTGATGGGCGTCTCTTCATCCGGCTCGTCCGGCAAGACGGGTTCCTCCGGCACGGCCGGCTCGTCCGGTAACGCGGGTTCATCCGGTAGCGCAGGTTCATCCGGCAATTCCGGCAGGAAATCGTCGGCCGGCGGCTGCTCCTCAGGCTCGGCGGGCGCGTCCGGCTCCGCAGGCGCTACCGGCCCGCTGGCTTCGCCGGACGCCAGGGTCAGCGTCCAGTGGCTCACCTCAAACGGGATCTGGCTGGCCGCCAGGTTGAACACCAGCGTGCCCTGCTTTCCCGGTGCCAGCAGCAGCGGCCCGCCGTTATCCAGCACCACCCGGCTGTGTTTCAGCGGCCATTCATCGATAAAGGTGATATCCGGCGTTTTGCCGGGCATCAGGCTGCCGCCCACCGGCGCATAGTGGTCGATGCTGCCGTTGGCGGTAAAACAGAGCTCGGCCTGATTGAGATCCAGCGGCTGCGTGCCGCGGTTGCTGAAGGTCAGGGTGGCCGGCTGGTACCAGCTATTGACGTCAATTGCGCTGGCGGCCAGATGCAGGCCGGACGGTAGTTGTGTTGCCATGATGTGCCCCTTGTCTGAACGTGTCTGACCAGCGTCACACTAAGGCACTGTTATTCCTATCATTTAGCCCATAACAAAATATCAGGCCTGGTCATAACACATCACTCACGCCAGATAACAGGCATAAAAAAGAGCGCCGGAGCGCCCTTTCAGAACAGAACAGCGGGTTATTTCTGCGGGCGCATCGCCGGGAACAGAATCACGTCGCGGATGGTGTGGCTGTTGGTGAACAGCATCACCATGCGGTCGATACCGATGCCGAGACCCGCGGTCGGCGGCAGGCCGTGCTCCAGTGCGGTGACGTAATCTTCGTCGTAGAACATCGCTTCGTCATCACCGGCATCTTTGGCATTCACCTGCTGCTGGAAACGCTCCGCCTGATCTTCTGCATCGTTCAGCTCCGAGAAGCCGTTGCCGATTTCGCGGCCGCCGATGAAGAACTCGAAACGATCGGTGATCTCCGGGTTTTCGTCGTTGCGGCGCGCCAGCGGCGAGACTTCCGCCGGGTATTCGGTGATGAAGGTCGGCTGGATCAGGTGGCTTTCAGCGGTCTCTTCGAAGATCTCCGTGACCACCCGGCCCAGGCCCCAGCTCTTCTCGACCTTGATGCCGAGGGAGTGGGCAATGGCGACGGCTTTGTCGAAATCATCCAGGTCGGCCAGGTTGGTTTCCGGGCGGTATTTCTGGATCGCTTCTTTCATCGTCAGCTTGTCGAACGGCTTGCCGAAATCGAACTCCTGCTCGCCATACGGCACCACGGTGGTGCCCAGCACGCTCTGCGCCAGGGTGCGGAACAGGTTTTCGGTCAGGACGATCAGGTCACGGTAATCCGCGTACGCCATGTAGAGTTCCATCATGGTGAACTCAGGGTTGTGGCGCGGGGAGACCCCTTCGTTACGGAAGTTACGGTTGATTTCGAACACGCGTTCGAACCCGCCGACCACCAGGCGCTTCAGGTAGAGTTCCGGCGCGATACGCAGGTACATGTCGATGTCGAGCGCGTTATGGTGGGTGATGAACGGGCGCGCTGACGCACCGCCCGGGATCACCTGCATCATCGGCGTTTCGACTTCCATGAAGCCGTGCTCCACCATGAAGGTCCGGATGCCGGACATGATTTGCGAACGCACCTTGAAGGTGTGGCGCGATTCATCATTGGCGATCAGGTCAAGGTAACGTTGGCGGTAGCGGGTTTCCTGATCGGCCAGGCCGTGGAATTTGTCCGGCAACGGGCGCAGGGCTTTGGTCAGCAAACGCAGTTCGGTACAGTGGATCGACAGCTCGCCGGTTTTGGTTTTGAACAGCGTGCCGCGTGCGCCGATGATGTCGCCCAGATCCCACTTCTTGAACTGCTCGTTGTAGACGCCTTCCGCCAGATCATCACGTGACACGTAGATCTGAATCTTGCCGCCGACATCCTGCAGGGTGGCGAACGACGCCTTGCCCATAATGCGGCGGGTCATCATCCGGCCGGCGACGGTGACTTCCACACCCAGGGTTTCCAGCTCGTCGTTCTCTTTGCTGTCATACTCTGCGTGCAAGGTGTCGGAGGTGCTGTCACGACGGAAATCATTCGGGAACGCCACGCCTTTTTCGCGCAGGGCGGCCAGCTTTTCGCGGCGCGCCTTCAGTTCGCTGTTGAGTTCCTGCGCCTGATCTGCGCCTTGGGGTTGTTGCTCAGACATTTTGGTTCCTTATAACCCGGCTTTCAAACTTGCCTCAATGAATTTGTCCAGGTCACCGTCCAGCACGGCCTGGGTATTACGTGTCTCAACGCCGGTGCGCAGATCCTTGATGCGGGCATCATCCAGCACATAAGAGCGGATCTGGCTGCCCCAGCCGATGTCAGATTTGTTCTCTTCCATCGCCTGTTTCTCAGCATTTTTCTTTTGCATCTCAAGCTCATACAGCTTCGCCTTCATCTGCTTCATCGCTTGATCTTTGTTTTTATGCTGGGAGCGGTCGTTCTGGCACTGGGTGACCGTGCCGGTCGGAATGTGGGTGATACGCACCGCAGATTCCGTCCGGTTAACGTGCTGGCCGCCCGCGCCGGAGGCACGGTAGACGTCAATGCGCAGGTCTGCCGGGTTGATCTCGATATCGATGTCCTCTTCCACTTCCGGGTAGACGAACGCGGAGCTGAAGGAGGTGTGGCGGCGGCCGCCGGAGTCAAACGGGCTTTTACGCACCAGACGGTGAACGCCGGTCTCCGTGCGCAACCAGCCAAAGGCGTAGTCGCCGATGATCTTGATGGTGGCGGATTTCAGCCCGGCCACGTCACCGTCGGACTCTTCGATGATTTCAGTCTTGAAGCCTTTGGCCTCGGCCCAGCGCAGGTACATACGCACCAGCATGCTGGCCCAGTCCTGGGCTTCGGTGCCGCCGGAACCAGCCTGGATGTCCAGGTAGCAGTCGGCGCTGTCATATTCACCGGAGAACATGCGGCGGAACTCAAGCTGTTGCAGCTTGCCGTCCAGCCCGTCCAGCTCTTCAACCGCCTCGTTGAAGGTGTCCTCGTCCTCGGCTTCCACCGCCAGCTCCAGCAGGCCGCTGACATCTTCCAGCCCCTGGTTCAGCTGGTCGAGGGTCTCGACGATCGCTTCCAGTGAGGCGCGCTCTTTGCCCAGCGCCTGGGCGCGTTCAGGCTCGTTCCAGACGTCGGGCTGTTCCAGCTCGGCGTTTACTTCTTCCAGTCGCTCTTTCTTGGCATCGTAGTCAAAGATACCCCCTCAGGACCGCTGTCCGTGCAGACAGGTCCTGAATTCGATTTTTTACCGGATTAATTTCAAACATGGTTTTTAAGTCTTACGTTAGTGTCGCAGATGACGGAATGCCATTCGAACCGGTAATTCTAGCGGATCTGGCTGCCGGTTTATAGCAAGTTGCGCCGATTTCTGGCGCGCTTTCCCGCCCTGCGGCCGCTCAGCGCGGCCACAGATGCTGGATTAATAATTGCACGTTACGGTTGCCGCAGAATTCATTGACGTCGAGCTTGTACGCGAGCTGCACTTCACGCACGCTGCTGTCGGGCCAGAGGGTGGTGTCGATGTTGAACGCGATGCCGTCCAGCAGCGGGCCGCCGCCCAGCGGCTCCACCATCAGCTTGAGGTGGCGCTCGCCCACCAGCCGCTGTTGCAGGATGCGGAACATGCCGTCAAACGTCGGCTCCGGGAACGCCTGCCCCCACGGCCCGCCTTCACGCAGCAGTTCGGCGGTGTCCAGCGTCATCTGCTGCGGCGCGAGTTCACCGTCTGACCAGACCACCCCTTCCAGCTGGCTTGGGTCGAGCCACTCGCCCACCAGTTCCGCAAAGCAGTCGCGGAAGCGCTCAAACTGCGCCTCCTCCAGTGACAGCCCGGCCGCCATCGCGTGGCCGCCGAACTTCATCATCAGGCCGGGGTGCAGGGTGTCGAGCCGTTCCAGCGCATCACGCATGTGCAGCCCGGCAATCGAGCGGCCGGAGCCTTTCAGCACCCCCTCGCCCGCCGGGGCAAAGGCGATCACCGGCCGGTTGAAGCGCTCTTTGATGCGCGAGGCGAGAATGCCGACCACGCCCTGATGCCACTCCGGGTGGTACATCGCCAGCCCGTAGGGCAGCTCGGTGGTGGTGCGCTCAAGCTGGTCGCACAGCACCAGCGCCTCAGCCTGCATCCCCTGTTCGATCTCGCGCCGCGTCTGGTTCAGCGCATCAAGATCGTTGGCCAGCGCGCGCGCCTGCCCGATGTCGTCACTGAGCAGCAGCGCCACACCGATCGACATATCATCCAGCCGCCCAGCCGCGTTCAGCCGCGGCCCGAGGCCGAAACCGAGGTCGCTGGCCGCCAGGGTGCGCGCCTCACGCCCGGAGACTTCCAGCAGCGCACGGATGCCGGGGCGGCATTTCCCGGCACGGATGCGGTTCAGCCCCTGGAACACCAGGATGCGGTTGTTGGCATCCAGCGGCACCACGTCCGCCACCGTGCCGAGCGCCACCAGGTCGAGCAGCTCCGCGAGGTTCGGCTCTTTCAGGCCGCGCTGGGCAAACCAGCCGGCGTCACGCAGCGCACTGCGCAGCGCCAGCATCAGGTAGAACGCGACGCCGACCCCGGCCAGGGATTTCGAGGGGAAATCGCAGTCGGCCAGGTTCGGGTTGATGATCGCCTCTGCTGCGGGCAGCGTCTCGCCCGGCAGGTGGTGATCGGTGACCAGCACCTGAATCCCTTTCTGGTGCGCCAGGTCAACGCCCGCATGGGAAGAGATGCCGTTGTCGACGGTGAGGATCAGCTCCGCGCCGCGCGCCGCCGCCTGTTCCACCACTTCCGGGCTGAGGCCGTACCCGTCATCGAAGCGGTTCGGCACCAGATAATTCACCTCGCTGCCGCCCATGCTGCGCAGCGCCAGCACCGTCAGCGCGGTACTGGTGGCGCCGTCGGCATCGAAATCACCGACCACCATGATGCGCCGCCGGTCAGCCAGCGCCTGTTGCAGCAGCGCGACCGCCCGCTCAATACCGCTCAGTTGCTGGTAACTGAGCAGGCCGCGCACGCCGCGCTCCAGCTCCTGCGGGGCACGGACGCCGCGCGCGGCATAAAGCCGGCGCAACAGCGGGTTGAGGTCTGCGGGCAGGCCGTCGGCCGGGGCCGCCTCACGGCGGCGGAGGGTTGTTTGCATGATCACTCAGGGCTTACCACCGTTCTTTAATTTTGTGCGGATTTCTGGGCATCCAGCATCGCGGCCATCTCTTTTGGCGGCTGGTAACCCGGCACCATACTGCCGTTTTCCAGCACGATAGCCGGGGTACCGGAGACGCCGAACTGCACGCCCAGCTCAAAGTGGCGGGCGATGTCAGTGTCGCAGGTCGCCGGGGAAATGGCCTCGCCGCGCATGGCGTCATCAAACGCTTTCTTGCGGTCAGCGACACACCAGATGGCCTGCATCTTTTTCTCGGTCACCGAGTCCAGCCCCTGGCGCGGGAATGCCAGGTAGCGCACGGTAATGCCCAGATCGTTATACTCTTTCATCTGCTCATGCAGCTTGTGGCAATAGCCACAGGTGATGTCGGTAAACACCGTGATCACGTGTTTCTGTTGGGCGGCTTTATAGACGATCATCTCCGGCTCAAGCTTGTTCAGCTTGTCCAGCAGCAGGCGGTTGGTGATGTTGACCGGCTGCTTGCCGCTGACGTCATACAGCGGCCCCTGCACCATGTAACGGCCATCGTCCGTGGTGTAAAGCACGCCATTTTCAGTGAGTACCGTTTTCAGCCCGGCCACCGGCGCAGGCAAAATCTCAACATGCTGCACGCCCAGCCCTTTCAGGCTGGCTTTGATGGCGGCATCGTCCGCCTGCGCGCTGCCGCACAACACGGCGGTCAGCAGTGCCAGCGACACAAAATGGTTTTTCATGGTCAGTTCCTTGTGCATATCCTGATGGGTTCACCCGGCACTCAGGCGCGGGGATGATGCTGTTGGTGAAGCTGTTTCAGCCGTTCCGTCGCCACATGGGTGTAAATCTGGGTGGTGGAGAGATCGCTGTGGCCCAGCAACATCTGTACGACCCGCAAATCCGCACCGTGGTTCAGCAGATGGGTGGCGAAAGCGTGGCGCAACACGTGGGGCGACAGCCGCTCACTGTCAATGCCGGCAAGGATCGCATAGTGCTTGATGCGATGCCAGAAGGTCTGGCGCGTCATTTTCTGGCTGCGGTTGCTGGGGAACAGGATGTCGAGCGCCTGGCCGTTCAGCAGCCACGGGCGGCCGAACTCCAGGTAATTCTCCAGCCAGTGCACGGCCTCTTCGCCCAGCGGCACCAGCCGCTCCTTATTCCCTTTGCCGATCACCCGCACCACGCCCTGCCGCAGGCTGACGTCGCTCAGCGTCAGCCCCACCAGCTCCGAGACGCGCAACCCGGTGGCGTAGAGCAGCTCCAGCATCGCTTTGTCGCGCAGTTCCAGCGGGTTTTCGGTGCTGGGCGCCTGCAACAGCGCCTCGATTTGCGCCTCGCTGAGATCTTTCGGCAGCCGCTGCGGCAGCTTGGGTGACGAGAGCAGCGCTGTCGGGTCATCGCTGCGCTGCTTTTCACGGTAGAGGTACTGGAACAAACGGCGCATGGCGCTGAGCAGGCGCGCCGAGCTGCTGGCCTTGTAGCCGCCCTCCACCCGCTCGGCCAGAAACGCCTGTAACGCCGGGGCATCGGCGCTCAGCAGCCCGGCCTGATGGTGGTGCAGCCAGACGGCCAGCGCCTGGAGATCCAGACGGTAGGAATCAAGGGTATTCTGTGCCAGATTGCGCTCCAGCCAGAGGGCATCAAGAAACTGTTCAATCAGGCTGTGATCGTGCTCATGCTCTGTCACACCGGCTCCCGGAATGAGGTGAATTCGCCCGCCATTATGCCTTATCGCCGGGCAAAATAGTGGGGCAAATCTGATACACTCACCTTATCTGCAATTCAGTAACCAAATGGCAACATAAAGATGAAGATTGGTCTGTTTTACGGTTCAAGCACCTGTTACACCGAAATGGCCGCGGAAAAGATCCGCGACATCCTGGGCGAGGAGCTGGTTGACCTGCACAACCTGCGCGATGCCGACCCCAAACTGATGGAAGAATACCCGGTACTGATCCTCGGCATCCCGACCTGGGACTTCGGCGAAATCCAGGAGGACTGGGAAGCCGTCTGGAACCAATTGGTGACCCTGAGCCTGAAAGGCAAAATTGTCGCCATGTACGGCATGGGCGACCAGCTCGGCTATGGCGAATGGTTCCTGGATGCCCTCGGCCTGCTGCATGACCAGCTGAAACCGAAAGGCGTGCATTTTATCGGCTACTGGCCCACCGAGGGCTTTGAGTTCACCAGCCCCAAAGCCGTGACGCCGGACGGCAAACACTTTGTCGGGCTGGCGCTGGATGAGGTGAACCAGTATGAGCTGAGCGACGAACGCCTCCAGCAGTGGTGCGAACAGATCCTCGAGGAGATGGCCCCACTGCTGTAACACTGTTCAGGACTGTAATCCCGTTCAGGACTGTAACGCCGATCAGGACTGTAATCCCGTTCAGGTCTGTCATGCCGTTCAGGGGCTGTGGTTGTCGGCCCCGTGCGGGGCGCTGCCCTGCTGGCGTGCATAGAGGCAAAGGTGCCGCCACGCCGCGGGCGTCAGGGCGTCTGAGGCGAGCCACAGCCGTTGGCGGCGGCGCTGCCAGAACGGCAGGCGCGTGCCGTCCGCCAGCGGTTGCAGCGTCAGGATCATGCCGCTGCGCATCAGCCACGGCGGGCGCACCACCAGCCATTCACGCTGTTTCCAGCGCAGGTGCGCAGGCGCCAGAAACACCATCTCCCCGTGCCGCGCCGAGATATTTTTCTGGCTGCGGATGCACTGGAACACCAGCAGCACCACCAGCGTCAGCCACACCAGCAGGTAACCTTCCGGCCACGGGGCCAGCAGCACCAGCAGGATCAGCCCGCCATGCAGGAACAGGGAGAGTAATTGCGTCCGCCAGGAGACCCGGATATCACATCGCCACTGGGCCACGGTCTTTATTTCGCGTCTGAATCAGGGTAACCATGCGCTGCAATTCATTGTCCTGCGGCGCGCCGTGATTCATCAGCCAGTTGAACAGATCCGGATCGTCACACTCCAGCAGGCGGACGAACAGCTGTTTGTCCGTCTCGTTCAGGGTGTCATATTCGTGTTCAAAGAACGGCATGATGGCGATATCCAGCTCGCGCATACCGCGGCGGCATGCCCAGTGAATGCGTGCCTTGTTGTTAATATCCATGTGTTTTACCGGCCTTTTCTGTCAGGGGAGTGCATCAGTTTAAATTGATTTTAACATTCTGCACGCGCGGCGACGTAACAATTCGGCACATGCCGGAAAAAGAGTCTGCAACCCCTTGCCGGGCAGCAGGGTTCTGCGCAGCGGATGCCACGAATACCTGTTGCAATCCCCTGAACCTCTTTTACCATTAAGGCAAACCCTTATGGCCCTCTACTGGCAGGAACCTTATATGGCGTATACCACCCCGTTTCCCCCACAAAAACCCTCGGCGTCCTCCCATCTGCCCCTGACCCTGATCTCCCTGGAGGCGTGGGCGCTGGTGACGGTGGCCGGTGCTGACACCGTCAGTTACCTGCAAGGCCAGGTCACGGCCGATCTGGCGTCACTGGGCACTGACCAGCATGTGCTGTGCGCCCACTGTGATGCCAAAGGCAAAATGTGGAGCAACCTGCGGCTGTTCCCGTACGGTGACGGCTGGGCCTATCTGGAGCGCCGCAGCGTGCGTGACAGCCAGCTGGCTGAGATCAAGAAGTACGCGGTATTCTCCAAAGTGACCTTTGCGGCCGACGATCAGGCAGCGCTGCTGGGCGTGGCCGGTTTCCAGGCTCGCGCCGCGCTGGCTGGGCTGTTTGATGAACTGCCGACGGCAGAGCACCCGGTGGTGCACGCCGGCGACTCCACGCTGCTGCACTTCGCCCTGCCTGCCGAGCGTTACCTGCTGGTCACCACCCCGGAAAAAGCCGGGGCGCTGATGGCAAAACTGGGCGAACAGGCGCAGTACAATGACAGCGAACAGTGGCTGGCGCTGGACATCGAGGCCGGTTACCCGGTGATCGACAGCGCCAACAGCGCGCAGTTTATCCCGCAGGCCACCAACCTGCAGGCCCTGCCCGCGGGCATCAGTTTCAGCAAAGGCTGCTATGCCGGGCAGGAGATGGTGGCGCGCGCCAAATACCGCGGGGCAAACAAGCGTGCGCTCTACTGGCTGGCCGGGCAGGCAGCGCGCGTGCCGGAAGCCGGGGAGGACCTGGAGATGCAGATGGGCGAAAACTGGCGGCGCACCGGCACGGTGCTGGCGGCCGTTCAGCTCAGCGACGGCAGCCTGTGGGTACAGGTAGTGATGAATAACGATCTGGCCCCGGAGAGCGTGTTCCGCGTGCGTGACGACGCCTCCGGCACCCTGTCTATCCAGCCGCTGCCCTATTCCCTGGCCGAAGAGAAATAACAGGTTGGCGGCATGAAAAAAAACGGAACCCCTGGGGTTCCGTTTTTTATACGTTGCGCGTTTATCGCCTCGCGATCACCGCACGTTTCATTATACGTACAGGTAAATCGCCAGAAAGTGGCAGAGGCTGCCGCCCAGCACAAACAGGTGCCAGATGGCGTGGCCAAAGCGCCAGCGCTCAGAGGCGTAGAAAATCACCCCCAGGCTGTAAATCACCCCACCGAGCGCCAGCAGCGCCACTGCGCCCCACGGCAGCGTCACGGCCAGCTGGTAAATCACCACCAGCGACAGCCAGCCCATCGTCAGGTAGGTGATAAGCGACAGCTTTTCGAAGCGGTGGGCAAACGCCAGTTTGAACAGCACCCCGACCAGCGCCAGCCCCCAGATCACTGCCATCAGCCCCTGCGCCAGCGGCGAGTTCAGCCCCACCAGCAGGAACGGCGTATAGGTGCCGGCAATCAGCAGGTAGATGGCGCAATGGTCAATTTTCTTCAGCCAGTATTTGGCGCGTGCGTGCGGTATCGCATGGTAGAGCGTTGAGGCCAGGTAGAGCAGCACCATACTGCCGCCATAGACGCTGTAGCTGATTAAGGTGGTCAGCCCGGCCTTTTCGCCGAAGGCCCCCATCAGCAGCATCACCGTGCCGATGATGCCCAGCAACAACCCGATGCCGTGGCTGATGCTGTTTGCTACCTCTTCCGCCCACGGGTAAGCGGCGGATTTCTGGGTGGTCACGGTTTCCGTCATCGTTTTCCGGTTCCTTTCAGCATAAAAAAATTTCACCACTCATCGTCATCAGTCACCCCACAGACTAACTGAGAATTATTCCAGTGTACACGTGTACGCTTAAAATAAACGGTGAAACCTTGTCACAACACGCCGTTAACGAAATACTCGGCATTAACGAACCTATCCCTTTTCACTGTTTGCTCTGGAGTCGCCATGTCTTTGCTGTCCCCTGCCCTTGATTTTGGTTCCATGACCGAGGTGTTCCATTTTTTGATGGAAATCGACAAGCTCAAAACCGTGGAGCGCCGCACCAAAGTGCTCGGCACCACCCGGCATGAGAACTCTGCCGAACACAGCTGGCACTTTGCCGTCGCCGCGATGACGCTGGCCCCCTACGCCGGGGAGCCCATTGACCTGCCGACGGTGATTCAGATGGCGCTGCTGCATGACATCGTGGAGATCGACGCGGGGGATGTGCTGGTGTATGACCTCGCCGGGCGGGCGGCGGTGCAGGAGAAAGAGCAGGCGGCGGCGGTGCGGCTGTTCGGCCTGTTGCCGGAGCCGCAGAGCAGCCGTTTTCTGGCGTTATGGCATGAGTATGAACAGGGTGAAACGCCGGAAGCGCGTTTCGCCCTGCTGATTGACCGGGTGCTGCCGGTGATCATGAACCTGAACAACCAGGGCCAGAGCTGGGTAGAGAACGGCGTGCGGCTGGAGCAGGTGCTGAACCGCAACGCCTTTATCGGCGAGGTGCACCCGGAGCTGTGGCGTTACCTGGAAACCCATTTGCAGGCGGCCCACCAGCAGGGCTGGCTGAAATAACGTCCCGCGCAGGCGGAAACAGCGCCCCGCGCAGGATGAAAAAAGCGCCTCAGGCGCAGGCCTGCTGGCGCGCCAGCGCTTCTGCATACTCCGGCATGGAGGCGGCGGCACCGGGCCGTTCCACACAGACCGACGCATAGGCCGAGGCAAATTGCGCGGCCTGCGTCAGGGTCGCCCCGGCCGCCAGCCGCGCCGCCAGCGCACCGTTAAAGGCATCCCCCGCGCCGGTGGTGTCTACCGGCGTCGCGCGGCAGGCCGGGATCAGCGTGGTTTCACCGTCCAATGACAGCAGCGCGCCCTGGGTGCCGAGCGTGATAATCAGCGCCGTGACGCCCTTGCGGTGCAGCACCTCTGCCGCCCGCCGGGCGGACGCCACATCCGTGACCGGGACGCCGCTCAGCAATGCGCACTCGGTGGCGTTCGGCGTCAGCAGGAACAGTTGCGGCAACAGCGCATCCGGCACCGGCTGGAACGGCGCGGGGTTGAGGATCACCGGCGTGCCCGCCTCGCGTGCCAGCGCAATCGCCCGAGTTACGGCCGACAGGTTATTTTCAAGCTGGGTCAGCAGGATATCTGCGGCAGCAATCGCCGGGCGGCACTGGTCAATCTCCTGCTCGGTGACGGTGAGGTTGGCACCGGGGTCCACCGCAATCATGTTCTCGGCGTCTTCACCCGCCACATAAATCAGCGCGTTACCGGTGGGGCGTTCGCCGGTGGAAAACAGCGTCACGGCGTCAAACCCGGCGCTGTCGAGGTGGCGGCGGGCAAACTGGCCGAAGTCATCGCGCCCCACTTTCCCGATGTAATGCACCCGCGCGCCCGCTTTGAGTGCCGCAATCGCCTGGTTGGCCCCTTTGCCGCCCGCGCCCATCATGCTGGTGCGCGCAATCAGCGACTCACCCGGCTGGGGAAAGCGCGCCATGCCGGCCACGATATCCAGGTTAAACGATCCAAAAACGCATACTTTGTTGCTCATGCCTGTCTCCTGCTGCCGGAAAAGAGCGGGTCGCGTGCGGCCGCCAGACAGGCGCCGCGGCAGCCGGTCTCATCGGTGACATCGCTGAAGGTGATTGCCAGCCCTGAAGCCGGTTGCGGCGCACGCAGATGGGCGCGGATCTGCGCCACCAGTGTTGCCTGCGGGAAGCCCGGCATCGCCAGCACGCCGCCGCCCAGCACCAGGTGCTCCGGGTCCAGGATGTTCATCTCGGTGGCGATCGCCTGCGCCAGCCGGGTGATAAACGCCTGCACATCGGGGTGCGCCCCCTGCTCCACAAACAGCGCGCCGATGGCCGTCCCAGGCGCGTGCTCCGCGGCCCACGCCGCCAGCCAGTGCCCGGCGGTCACGCTCTCCACGCAGCCCTGTTTGCCGCAGCGGCACTGCGTCTCCAGCCCCGGCCAGGGAATGTGCCCCAGCTCGCCTGCCGCCCCGTGCGCGCCGTGGTAAAACGCGCCGTCCAGCCACAGGCTGTTGCCCATGCCGGTGCCGAGGTAGACCCCGGCCGCCACGCGCGGCAGTTGCGGCAGGCGGGTTAAATCCCACCACATCAGATGGTTGACGTCTTTGTCCATCCGCACTTCCACGCCCAGCGCCTGCGCCAGTTGCGCCGCCACCGGCTGGTCATCCAGCGCCGGGATAAACGGCAGTGACAGCACCCGCGCCCGGTCGCGGGACAAGATGCCCGGCAGCCCAAGCATCACCCGCGTTTCCCCCAAGGCGGGCAGCGCCGCGCCAATCAGGTCAGTCAGCCCCTGCAACGGCTGTGGCTGTTGCGCCCACTCTGCGGTTTTCACCTTGCGGTAACCGCTGAACTGCTGCTGTGCGTCCATCACGATCAGCCGGGTGTGCGTGCCGCCGATATCGACCCCAAGAAATTGCTGCATACGCCTCTCCGCGTTTACGCCGCCCGGCGCATGTGATCGAGCATTTTGTCCCAGGCCGCGTCCAGATCGCTGTCGAGGTTGAACAGGCCGGAACTGCCGACGATCAGCACCTCCGCCCCGGCGGCCATCAGGTCATGGTAGGTGCCGGTGTTGCAGGAGCCGTCGATCTCGATCAGGTAGCGGTAATTGTGCTCGCGCTTCAGATCGCGCAGCTCCCGGATTTTCTCCAGCATCTCCGGGATAAACGGCTGCCCGGCGTAGCCTGGGTCCACCGTCATCACGGTTATCTTGTCCAGCAGGTGAATGTAGTGGCGCAGGTAGCCCACCGGCGTCGCCGGGTTGAGCACCACGCCGACCTGTTTGCCCAGCGAACGGATCTGGTTGATCACGCGGAAGGCGTCACGGTTGATGGTTTCGGCATGGGGGCAGATAAAGTCCGCCCCGGCTTCGGCAATCGGCGCGATGAAATCGGTGGGGTTTTCCACCATCAGGTGCACATCCAGCACCAGCGGGGTGTGCGGGCGGATCTGCTGGATAAAGAACGGCGACAGGGTGATGTTCTTCACGTAGTGGCCGTCCATGATGTCGATGTGCAGCATGTCGGCGCGGCGGTTGAGCACCGCCAGTTGCTGGCGGATCTCCATCAGGTTCATGCACATCAGCGAGGGCGAAATTTTGTAATCCATGATCAAAGTCCCCAGGGTAAAAGAGAGGGTGAAAAAAAGGGTCAGCGCCGGGCCTGCGCGGCACTGCGGCGCACCGCCCGCCGTTGCAGGAAATGCTGGCGGAAGAATTTACCCGCCAGTACCAGAATCAGTACCGCGCCCCACATCGCCAGGCTGAAGTGCGGGCTGACGTTGAGCAGGTTGAGGCCGGTGGCGATCACCTGTAACACGACCAGCGCCAGCACCACGCCGCTGACGCGGCCGAAGCCGCCGAACGGATCGGTGCCGCCGAGGATGATCGCCAGCACCGTCAGCAACAGGTAGGAGTCGCCGTAGCCCATGCGGGCCGAGTTAAAGCGCGCCATCATCACCAGCCCGGCGATCACGCACAGCAGGCTGGAGATCATGTAGATCGCCATCAGCACCCGGTGGGTATTCACGCCGCTGAAGTGGGTGGCGTTGATGTTGCTGCCGCTCATGTAGATGGTTTTGCCGAGCCGGGTTTTCTCCAGGAACAGCGCCAGCAGCGCGGCCGTCACCAGGAAGATGATCAGCGGCACCGGGATGCCCAGCACGGTTTCCGCGCCGATGAAGCGCACGATTTCCGGCATCCCGCTCAGGGCCGCGCCGCGCGTCAGGTAGATGCCGATGCCGTTGACCATCGTCATGGTGGCGAGCGTCACCAGAATCGGGTGCGCGCCGATGTACGCCACCAGCGCGCCGGTGAACACCCCAATCAGTGCCGCCAGCAGCATCGCCCCGGCCAGCGCGAGCACCAGCCACAGCGCCTGCATCGCCAGCCCCGCCTCCGGCGGCAGCCAGGTCAGGAACACCCAGGCCATCAGCAAACTGGTGAGGTTGGCAGTGGCGATAATGCAGAGGTTCAGGCCGCCGCTGAGGATCGGGATGAACATCGCCAGCGTCAGCAGCCCCAGCTCCGGCAACTGGAACGCCACGCTCATAAAGGTGCCGCCGTTGAAGAACTGCCCCGGCAGCGCCAGGGTAAAGCCGGCGATGACCAGCACCAGCAGGCCGAGCAGGCTGCGGGTGGTGGTGTCCACCTTGTTGAACTGTTTGAACATCGCTCCTCCGGTTACGTCATCACACAAAGCCGACATCGGTCTCTTTGCGCTTTTTGTAGTGGGTCACGGTGATGGCGGCGACGATCACGATGCCGATCACCACGTTCATGAAGTAGTTGGAGACGCCGATCAGGTTCAGGCCGTTTTTCAGCATGCCGATCAGGAAGACCCCCATCAGCGTGCCGACCACGCTGCCTTTGCCGCCGTTGAGGCTGGCCCCGCCGAGCACTGCCGCCGCCAGCACATCCAGCTCGCCGCCGACCAGCGCATTCGGCACCACTTCCCCGACGCGGTAGACCTGCACCAGCCCGCCGAGCGCCGCCATCGCGCCGAGGTAGCCGTAGGCGAACAGGTGCAGCAGCCCGACGCGGATGCCGATGCGCCGTGCCGACTCCTGATCGCCGCCCATCGCAAACAACTGGCGGCCGAGGTGGGTGCGGTTCAGCAAGAGCCAGGTGAGCAGCGCCACCGCCAGCATCACCAGTAACGGCAGGCCAATCTGGTATTCCTGGCCGCCGACGGAAAACGGCAGCACCTGCAGCGGCATCGTCCACCATTCGGGCAGGTCATACAGGCTGCGGCCGTTGGTCAGCCACATCAGCATGCCGAACAGCAGCGCCTGCATACTGATGGTGACGATGATCGACACAATCCGCAGGCCGTAAATCAGCAGGGCGTTCACCATGCCGAGCAGCGCCCCGGCGGCCACCGCCAGCGCAATGCTCAGCACCGGGTTGGCCAGCCCGTAATGCATCGCCAGGGTGGCAATCAGGTACTGCACCACCGAGGCCACTGCTGCGAAGGAGATGTCGATGCCGCCGGTCACCAGCACCACAAACAGCCCGAGGGCGAAGATGCCGCTCACCGCGTAGCTCTCGCTCAGGTCGAGCAGGTTTTGCAGCGTCAGGAACTGGTCGCTTAACAGGGAGAAGGTGACCACCACCACCACCAGCACCCAGGCGAGGTAGCCTTCGTTGTGGCGCGGCAGCAAACGGCGCAGCGGGTGTGCCAGACTTTTTTTAGGCGGTACCGTTTTTTTGGCCGGGGTGTTTTTCACCGGCAAAGGGGAGTTAACGTCAAGCATTGACCGCCTCCGCAAGCTGTTGCTGGCTGATGTTCTGCGGCAGGTATTCGCCGAGGATGCGGCCCTCGCTGACGTGCAGCACCCGGTCGCAGTTGAAATAGACTTCCGGCACTTCGTCGGAGATCAGCAGCACTGAGATGCCCTCGTCCGCCAGCTGGTGGATCAGCGCATAGATGCTGGCTTTCGCGCCGACATCCACGCCCACGGTGGGCGAGTCGAGGATCAGGATTTTCGGCTGGGTCAGTACCCATTTCGCCAGCACGATTTTTTGCTGGTTGCCGCCGGAGAGGGTGGCGATCGCCTGGTCCGGATCGCTGACTTTCACCCCGAGTTTCTCGATCCATTGCAGGATCAGTTTGTTTTTGCGGTACTCATCAATCAGGTGGAAACGGCCGCGCAGCTGGTCGAGGATCGCCAGCACGGTGTTGTCCGCCACTGACTGTTGCAGTACCAGCCCCAGCGTCAGCCGGTCTTCCGAGACGTAGCCGATGCCCGCTTTGATCGCGTCCTCGTGGCTGCGGAACCGCACCGGTTTGCTGTCGAGGTAGATTTTGCCGCTGTCGGGCCGGGTCATGCCGAACAGGCTCAGCGCCAGCTCGGTGCGCCCGGCCCCCAGCAGCCCGCACAGCCCGAGCACTTCGCCCTGATGCAGCCTGAAGCTGACATCCTGGTACTGCCCGGCGCGGCTGAGGTTTTCCACCTCCAGCATGATGCGCCCGGCGTGGCGGTTCGCCCCTTTCAATTTGTAGTCCAGCGTCAGGCCGGTCATCAGCTCGGTCAGGCGCTGGCTGCTGACCTCCGCGGCCGGGAAGGTGCCGACTTTTTTGCCGTCACGGATCACCGTGACGCGATCGGAGATCTCCAGCACCTCATCCAGCCGGTGGCTGACGAACACCACGCTGATGCCGCGGCTTTTCAGGTAGTGCACGGTGCGCAGCAACTGGTTCACCTCGGTGCGGGTCAGCGAGGCGGTCGGCTCATCCATGATAACCAGCCGGGCATCCGCCACCAGCGCGCGGCAGATCGCCACCTGCTGGCGCTGGGCGATCGGCAGCTCTGACACCAGGCTCTCCGGGTCGAGCGAGAAGTTAAGCTCCGACAGGATGCGTTCAGCCGTGGTGCGCAACCGCGCCGGGCGGAACCAGCCGAACAGCCCGTGCAGGTTGTGTTCGAAGGCGATGTTCTCCGCCACCGTGAGGTTAGGGAACAGCGACAAATCCTGATAAATCACCTGGATGCCGAAGGCGCGGGCCTGGTCCGGCGTCAGGCGGCGGAAGGATTCGCCGTTAAGCCGGATGCTGCAACCGTCATCCGGCTGGTAGACGCCGGAGATCACCTTGATAAGCGTGCTTTTGCCGCAGCCGTTGGTGCCGGCGAGGCAGTGCACCTCGCCCGGCATCAGCGTCAGGCTGATGTCATTTAACGCCCGCTGGCCGCCAAAGGTCATCGACAGGTGCTGCACGTCAATAAGCGGCGCGGTGCCGGGCGCAACAGCGGGCGCACCGGCCGGGAGAGTGTCAGCAATTGCCATGATTACAGCCCCATTTTGACCAGTTTCGGCAGGTTGGCTTTGTCCAGGCTTTCGGTTTCATTGCCCAGGATGGTGCGGCTCGCCTCGTCCACTTTCACTTTGCCCATGCCCTCGATGGTCATGCCGTCGGTGATTTTTTCACCTTTCTCCAGCATGTCCGCCACCCGCACAAACACCTCGCCCGCCACCATCGGGTTCCAGATGAACCCGCCCCGGATGGCACCGCGGTTGACCAGCGAGGCGCCCTGGCCGGGGCTGAACGGCCCGAGTACGCAGATGTCCTTAGTTTTGCCGCGGTTCATTACCGCGCGCCCGGCCCCGATCGGCCCCTGGGAACCAAAGGCCACGATGCCTTTCAGATCCGGGTATTTGGCCATCAGGTCATTGGTGGTGCGCATGGTGTCATCCAGCGATTCAGCCACGCCGAATTTGTCCGCCACCATCTCCATCTTCGGGTAGTGCGCTTTCTGGTAGTCGATGGCGGAATCCGCCCAGAGGTTGTGCAGCGGCACCGTCAGGCTGCCGACGTAGACCGCATACTTGCCCTGCTCTTTCATGCAGGCGGCCAGCGCTTTCATGTGGTTGATGCCGTGGTCTTTGGCGTCCACCAGCTCGAAATCCCAGTCGGCGAATTTCTGCCCCGGCGACTCATGCACAATCACCTTGATGCCCGCCGCCTGCGCACGTTTCAGCACCGGCTCCAGCACTTTGGCGTCATTCGGCACCACACCGATGACATCGACTTTCTGCGCGATCAGGTCTTCAATCGCCCGCACCTGCAACGCCGGGTCGGCGGCAGTCGGCCCGACCTGCCAGGCATCAATGCCGCGTTTGGCCGCTTCGCTTTTGATGCCGGCCTCCATCGCGTTAAACCACGGGATGCCGCCAATCTTCACCACCACGCCCATGCGGATCTTCTCCGCGCCCTGCGCCGACAATGACAACAACGCCGAGGCAAACAAGCAGGCCAGTACCGATTTTTTCATCATGTTCTCTCCATAAGCGGTGGCCGGATGCCACCTGTCGCGATCACGGGGGTAAGGTCAGCCGCCCCGGCGGCGGTGGGCAGCCGGGGCCACCTCAATCACATCCACGTTGTTCCAGGCCAGCTCCTGCCGGAACTCCTCATCGTCCAGCCGGTCGGTGATCAGGGTGTCTATCTCGCGGTAGTGACAGATACGGGCGAATGACCGGCGGCCAAATTTACTGGCATCCGCCAGCAGGAATTTGCGCTCCGAGGCCAGCAACATCTGCTGCTTCAGCCGCGCATGGTGCTCGTTACTTTCACGGATGCCCCCCTCCGGGCTGAGGCCGTGGCAGGAGAAGAAGACTTTGTTGATCACAAACTCCTTCAGCATCTGCTCGGCCAGCACGCCGATGAAATCCTCATACTTTGCTGAATACTCGCCGCCGAGGCCGATGGTGCGGACATTCGGCTTGGCAGCCAGCGACTGGATGATGTGCAGCGAGTTGGTCAGCACCACCAGTTCAATGTCCGGGATCTGGCGCGCCAGAAACCAGCTGGTGGAGCTGCTGTCGAGCAACAGGCAATCGCCCGGCTCAATAAACCCCAGTGCCCGTTTGGCGATGCGGGTTTTCATCTCCGGCGCCTGGTTGCTGCGCTGGCGGAACGACTCCCCCTGCTCAATCTGCCCCGGTAACGGACGCTTCTCCGGGCTGGGGGAATCGATGTACACCGCGCCACCGTGGCTGCGCTGCAAAATCCCGCGCCGTTCCAGCAGCGTCAGATCCCGGCGGGCGGTCTCCAGCGAAATCCGGCACAGTGCGGCCACTTCCTGCACCAGCACCCGGCCCCGTTGGCTGAGGAGGTCGGCGATAAAGCGATGGCGTTCTACAGGCAACATGGGTCTTCTCCTGGCTGATGTGATTACGATACGTAAAAGGTCAATGTGGTTTTGCGGGAGCAGTCAAAGCCGCCGGGCGCATAAAATTGCCCGGCGCGGCCTGTGATATGGCTCACGAAAACAAGGAAAAGGATGAAATGTTAAATATCTGATCTGTGGTGTGCCCTGCAGTAAACGCGGTTTTCCGGGCAGCCGCCGCAAACGGGAATTTGTAAACGGTCACAATCCCTCATGCCCCGGCCTGACCGTTCATGCCCGTTTCTGTGGCGATGACCGTTTTTGGTTCTCCCCCCGCCTTTAAAGCGTAGCCACGCTTCAGGCAGCACGGCGGGTAAACCGGTTGCGTTACACCACAAAACTGACCGATAAAACGGGCGGAAAAGGGGATCGGGCAGAAATAAACAGACGCAGGAGAGAGAAAAGGCGGGGAAAATAACCGGACAACCGTTTTCAATTTTGCAAAAAAAACGGCCTGCCGCAGCAGACCGTTTCAATGCCTGGGCAGGGTCAGTGGAAAGATCCGGCCAGCTTCAGGGTGGCGGCAATGTTGCGCGCCGTCATGCGGACGTTGTCACCGGCATTTTCCAGTGCTTCGTCCAGTGTGCAAATCGTATAAAGCACGCTGAACACCGCATCCAGCCCGTGCTGATGCACCACGCCGACATCCGCCGTCAGGCTGCCGGCGATACCGATCACCGGCTTGTTGTGGCGCTTGGCGACTTTTGCCACGCCAATCGGCACTTTGCCGTGGATGGTCTGGCTGTCGATGCGCCCTTCCCCGGTGATCACCAGATCGGCGTCTTTGACCAGTGCCTCCAGCCCCAGCGCCTCCGTGACAATCTCAATGCCGCGCCGCAGATCCGCCCCGCAGAACGCCAGCAGTGCCGCGCCCATGCCGCCCGCGGCACCTGCGCCCGGCACGGTGTCGACGTCGACGCCGAGATCCCGCTGGATGATCTGGGCATAATGCGCCAGGTAACCGTCGAGCTGTTTGACCATCTCCGGCGTGGCGCCTTTTTGCGGGCCGAAAATTGCCGAGGCACCCTGATCGCCGGTCAACGGGTTGGTCACATCGCAGGCGACTTCGATCTGGCACTGCGCCAGCCGCGGGTCAAGCTCACTGATGTCAATGTTCGCCAGGTGGGTGAGTTCCGCGCCGCCGTGGCCGATCTCTTCGCCCTGCGCGGTACGGAGTTTCGCCCCCAGCGCCTGCGCCATCCCGGCCCCGCCGTCATTGGTGGCGCTGCCGCCGATGCCGATAATGCAGTGCTTCACACCGTGGTCCAGCGCATTGCGGATCAGCTCGCCGGTGCCGTACGAGGTGGTGCGCAGCGGGTTACGCTGGTGCGGCGGCACCTGCTCCAGCCCGCTGGCGGCCGCCATCTCAATAAACGCGCTCTGCTCATCGCCGGAGAGGCCGTAAAACGCCTCGATGGGGTCACCCAGCGGGCCGGTGACCGTCACACGGATAATGCGCCCGCCGGTGGCGGCCACCATCGCCTCCACCGTGCCTTCGCCGCCATCCGCCACCGGCAGCTTCACATACTCTGCCTGGGGGAAAATGTCACGGAAACCCGCCTCAATCTGGGTGGCGACCTCCAGCGCGGACAGACTCTCTTTGTAAGAGTCGGGAGCAATCACAATTTTCATAGATAACCCTTTCATCAACATCCTGTAACGTGGCAGGGGCCTTGCCCTGCCTTTTGAATCCTGCCGGGCAGCCACACTGTGCGCCGCCCCGGCCGGGCCGGTTACCGGGTGATTTCAGCTTTCGCTAATTTCTCATAATAGCAGGCCAGCGCACTGTGGTCGGCCTTCTCCAGCCCGTCTGCTTTCAGCATCTGCATCATCTCCATCACGGAGGCGGTCAGCGGCAGCGGCGCGCCCACGTCGTGTGAGGTGTCGAGCGCATTCGCCAGATCCTTGATGTGCAGATCAATACGGAAACCCGGTTTAAAGTTGCGGTCCATCACCATCGGCGCTTTGGCCTCCAGCACCGTGCTGCCCGCCAGCCCGCCACGGATCGCCTGGAACACCAGATCCGGGTTGACCCCGGCTTTGGTTGCCAGCGTCAGCGCCTCGGACATCGCCGCGATGTTGAGCGCCACAATCACCTGGTTGGCGAGTTTGGTGACGTTGCCTGCGCCGAGGTCGCCGGTGTGCACCACCGAGGCGGCCATCGCCTTCATCACTTCGTAGCAGCGGTCAAACACCTCTTTGTCACCGCCGACCATCACTGACAGCGTGCCTTCGATGGCTTTCGGCTCGCCGCCGCTCACCGGCGCGTCAAGCATCGCCACACCATGCGCCGCCAGCGCCTCGCCGATCTCCCGGCTGGCCAGCGGGGCGATCGAGCTCATGTCTATCAGCGTCATGCCGGCTTTTGCGCCCTCGATCACGCCCTCTTTGCCGAGCACCACCTCTTTCACCTGCGGTGAATTCGGCAGCATGGTGATGATGATGTCGCTCTGCTGTGCCACCTCGCGCGGCGTGGCGGCCTCGACGGCACCGCCCACGGTCAGCGCCTGGATGTTTTCCGGGTGGTGGTCCAGCACCACCAGGTCATAACCGGCTTTTTGCAGGTTTTTCGCCATGGGTTTGCCCATGATGCCCAGCCCGATAAAACCAATCTTCATGGTTCATTCCTCTTGAAAAAACACGCTGACGCGTGGAAACAGGGGCGCGCCGCAGCGCGCATAAAGGATTACTTTTTAAAGCGATCGCACAGCGCGACGGTGGCGGCGCGGAAGATGCCGAGATCGCTGCCGACGGCCACAAAGGTCGCGCCCATCTCCAGGTAGCGGCGGGCATCCGCTTCAACCGGTGCCAGGATGCCGCTGGGTTTGCCGTGCGCTCTGGCGCGGTCGAAAATGTGGCGGATGGCGGCCTGCACCTCGGGGTGGTTGGCCTGCCCGAGGTAGCCGAGGGTGGCGGCCAGATCGCTTGGGCCGACAAAGAGGCCGTCGATGCCGTCAACCGCCGCGATCTCATCGATGTTGTCGATACCGGGCTGGCTCTCGATCTGTACCATCACCGCAATGTTGTCGTTGATCGAGGTGAAATATTCCGGCACCAGCCCGTAGTTATTGGAGCGGTGGGAGACGGACACACCGCGGATGCCTGCCGGCGGGTAACGGGTGGCGGCCACCGCGTTGCGCGCCTGCTCTGCGGTCTCCACAAACGGGATCAGGAAGTTATAGAAGCCGATGTCCAGCAGCCGTTTGATGATCACCGGCTCGTTGTAAGGCGGGCGCACCACGGCAGCGCTCGGGCTGCCCTTCAGCGCCATCAGTTGCGGCACAAAGGTGGTGATGTCATTCGGCGCGTGTTCGCCGTCCAGCAGCAGCCAGTCAAACCCGGCCAGCCCCAGCACCTCGGCGGAGGTCGGGTTGGCGAGCGCACACCAGCAGCCAATCAGGGTGTCGCCCTGCAACAGCTTCTGGCGGAACAGGTTAGGATAAATCGCGGTCATGGTCGGTTTCCTCGGGTTAGCGGGTGGCTCAGCGCACCAGGCACGGGCGTTTGTTGTCGAAAGTCCAGCCGGGGATCAGGCACTGCATCCCGGCGGCATCATCGCGCGCACCCAGCCCGTGGGAGGTATAGAGTTCATTGGCTTTCATCAGCTGGTCCCAGTCCAGCTCCACGCCCAGCCCCGGCGCTTCCGGCACCTGCACCTTGCCGTTGCGGATCGCCAGCGGCGAGCGCGTCAGGCGCTGGTTGCCCTCCTGCCAGATCCAGTGGGTGTCGATCGCGGTGATCTGCCCCGGCGCGGCGGCCGCCACCTGGGTAAACATCGCCAGCGAAATATCAAAATGGTTGTTGGAGTGGGAACCCCAGGTCAGGCCAAATTCGTGGCAGAGCTGCGCGACGCGCACCGAGCCCTGCATCGTCCAGAAGTGCGGGTCAGCCAGCGGGATATCCACTGACTGCAATGACAGCGCGTGGCCCATCTGCCGCCAGTCGGTAGCGATCATATTGGTGGCGGTCGGCAAGCCGGTGGCGCGGCGGAATTCCGCCATCACTTCCCGGCCGGAGAAGCCCTGCTCTGCCCCGCACGGATCTTCTGCATAGGCCAGCACATGGCGCAGTTGCCGCCCCAGCGTGATCGCCTCATCCAGTGACCACGCGCCGTTCGGGTCAAGGGTCACGCGCGCCTGCGGGAAGCGCTGCGCCAGCGCCGTGACCGCCTCCGCCTCTTCGGCACCGGCCAGCACGCCACCCTTCAGTTTGAAATCGTTGAAGCCATATTTTTCATAGGCCGCCTCAGCCAGCCGCACGATCGCTGCCGGGTCCATCGCCGCCTCGTGGCGCAGCCGGTACCAGTCACAGGCGTCATCCGGCTGGCTCTGGTAGGGCAACCCGGTGCGGGTGCGGTCGCCGATGTAGAACAGGTAGCCGAGCATCTCGACTTCGCTGCGCTGCTGGCCGTCACCGAGCAGCGAGGCGACGCTGACGCCGAGGAACTGCCCGAGCAGATCGAGCATCGCCGCTTCAATGCCGGTCACCACATGGATGGTGGTACGCAAGTCAAAGGTCTGGGTGCCGCGCCCGGTGGCGTCGCGGTCAGCAAACTGGCGGCGCACCGCGTTCATCACATTCTTGTACTCGCCCAGCGTCCGGCCGAGCACCAGCGGTTGTGCCTCTTCCAGCGTGCGGCGAATCGCCTCACCGCCGGGGATTTCACCCACGCCGGTGTGCCCGGCGTTGTCTTCCAGCACCACAATATTGCGGGTAAAGAAAGGCGCATGCGCCCCGCTCAGGTTAAGCAGCATACTGTCGTGCCCGGCCACCGGGATCACCTGCATACGGGTAATGCGCGGGGCGGAGGTGTCGGTGTGGGAGGGGCTTTCAGGGTGCGATGCGGTGCCGGAGAATGCGGCGTGTGGGGCGTTATGGCTCATGCGGTGAATCCTCCTTGTCCATCGGCCGGCGGGTGCCGGTAGTCATTTTTGTTATGTCTGCGTAGAGGTACGGGATCGTGCTGCCGCCGTGAACAGCGGCAAACAGCAAAAAGTATAAGAAGCGCCCCGGCGTTTCACATTGGACAAAAGAACAGGATTGTCGCGGATTAACGGAAGGGGTTCTGGCATCTGCCCAAGTTACTGCGCGACAGTTCACGAAAGGTTGCGCAGCACCGGGGGTGCAGCGGCGTGATGGTGTTCACGCCCGGTTGGTCGCTTGCCCAGAAACCAGGGAAAAAGCGGCGCGGGGTTCGGTCATCCGCATAATGATTAGGCTGCTAAGGCTCCCGTATACTGCCAACTGGCGCGGCCTGCTGTGGCCGCCGATCCCCTTAACGGTCCAGCAATAAAAGGATGTCACCATGCTTACCTCTCCCGCTTCATCCGGCCAGCCGCTCTACATCAAAGTACATGAAGAGGATAACGTGGCGATTGTGGTTAACGATCAGGGGCTTAAAGCCGGCACGCGTTTTGCCGACGGCCTGACGCTGACCGAGCACGTGCCGCAGGGGCATAAAGTGGCGTTGCGCGCCATTGCTGCCGGGGGCGCGATTGTGCGCTACGGCGAAATCATCGGCTATGCGGAGCGCGACATCACGCAGGGAAGCTGGATTGATGAGTCGCTGGTGAGTTTGCCGGTCGCGCCGCCGCTGGAGAGCCTGCCGCTCGCCACCCGTGTGCCTGCCCCGCTGCCGCCGCTGGAGGGGTACACCTTTGACGGCTACCTGAACGATGACGGCAGCGCCGGGACCAAAAACCTGCTGGGGATCACCACCAGCGTGCACTGCGTGGCCGGGGTGGTAGACCATGTGGTGAAACTGATTGAGCGCGATCTGCTGCCGCGTTACCCGAACGTGGACGGAGTGGTGGCGCTGAACCACCTGTACGGCTGCGGTGTGGCGATCAACGCCCCGGCGGCGGTGATCCCGATCCGCACGATCCACAATATCGCGCTGAACCCCAATTTCGGCGGCGAGATCATGGTGGTGGGCCTGGGCTGTGAAAAACTGCAACCGGAGCGGCTGCTGACCGGCACGCCGGATGTGCAGCCGCTGACGATGGAGGCCGCCAGCGTGGTGCGCTTGCAGGATGAGCAGCATGTCGGGTTCGGCGCGATGGTGGATGATATTTTGCAGACTGCTGACCGCCACCTGCAACGGCTTAACCGCCGCCGCCGCCAGCCCTGCCCGGTGTCATCCCTGGTGGTGGGGATGCAGTGCGGCGGCAGTGACGCCTTCTCCGGCGTGACGGCGAACCCGGCGGTGGGGTTTGCCTCCGACCTGCTGGTGCGCTGCGGCGCCACCGTGATGTTTTCTGAAGTGACCGAAGTGCGTGACGCTATTCACCTGCTGACGCCGCGCGCGGCAGATGAGCAGGTCGGCAAGCGGCTGCTGGAAGAGATGGCCTGGTACGATAATTATCTGGAACAGGGGCAGACTGACCGCAGCGCCAACCCGTCGCCCGGCAATAAAAAAGGCGGGCTGGCGAACGTGGTGGAAAAAGCGCTTGGCTCAATTGCCAAATCGGGCCGCAGCGCGATTGCCGAAGTGCTGTCACCCGGCCAGCGCCCGACCCGGCGCGGCCTGATTTTTGCCGCCACGCCCGCCAGCGATTTTGTCTGCGGCACGCAGCAACTTGCCTCCGGCATCACGCTTCAGGTGTTTACCACCGGGCGCGGCACCCCTTACGGCCTGACGGCCGTGCCGGTGATCAAAATGGCGACCCGCACCGCGCTGGCTGACCGCTGGCACGACCTGATCGACATTAACGCCGGCACCATCGCCACCGGCGAGGCGACCATCGAGCAGGTCGGCTGGCAGCTGTTTGAACTGATTCTGGATGTCGCCAGCGGCCGCAAACAGACCTGGTCAGATCGCTGGGGTATTCACAACGCGCTGGCGGTGTTTAACCCGGCACCGGTGACCTGACCCTGATCGATCACGGCTATTTGCCGCCCGCCAGATCGATAAACGACCCGGTGACGTAAGAGGCGGCATCAGAGAGCAGCCAGCTGATGGCCGCGGCGACTTCCTCCGGCTGGCCGCCGCGCTGCATCGGCAGCAGTTTGCCGAGCCGATCCACCCGCCCCGGCTCGCCGCCGTCGGCGTGGATATCGGTGTAGATAAGGCCGGGGCGCACGCTGTTCACCCGGATGCCCTGCGCTGCTACCTCCAGCGAGAGGCCGATGGTCAGGCTGTCCATTGCCCCTTTTGACGCCGCATAATCCACATATTCACCCGGTGCGCCGAGCCGGGACGCCGCCGACGAGACATTGACAATCGCCCCGCCCGAGCCGCCGTGGCGCGTTGCCATGCGTTTCACCGCCTCGCGGCAGCAGAGGAAGCTGCCGGTCACGTTGGTCGCCAGCACGCGGTTGATGCGCGCCGCGTCCAGCTCCTCCACCCGGGCCTGTTTACACAGGATACCGGCATTGTTGACCAGCGCCGTCAGCGGGCCGAACACCTCATCCACCGCGGCAAACATCGCCACCACTTGCGCCTCGTCGGCGATGTCAGCGGCAAACGCCTGCGCCTGCCCGCCTGCGGCGATGATTTCCGCCACGACATTATCCGCCGCGGCCTGGTTGCTGCGGTAGTTCACTGCCACCCGGTAACCTTCGCGCGCCAGCAAAAGTGCGGTTGCCCGCCCGATCCCCCGGCTTCCGCCGGTAATGATTGCCACTTTCTGCATCTTTGCTCCTGATAAAAAAAGGCCCGGATAACCGGGCCTCTGAAGGAAAGTCATTGCGGATTCGCTTACTGGTAATCGCTCATCGGTACGCATGAGCAGAACAGGTTGCGGTCACCGTAGACATCATCCAGGCGTTTCACCGCCGGCCAGTATTTGTTTTCACGCGCGGCCTCACTCGGGAACACCGCCAGCTCACGGCTGTAGGCGTGCTGCCAGTCATTGACCAGCTCCGCCTGGGTGTGCGGCGCATTCACCAGCGGGTTGTCATCCTGCGGCCACTCACCGGCAGCCACGCGGCTGATTTCCGCACGGATCGCCAGCATCGCATCGATAAAGCGGTCCAGCTCGGCTTTGCCCTCGGACTCCGTCGGCTCCACCATCAGCGTGCCCGCCACCGGGAAGGACATGGTCGGTGCGTGGAACCCATAATCGATCAGGCGTTTGGCGATGTCCATTTCGCTGATGCCGGTGGCCTCTTTCAGCGGGCGGATGTCGAGGATGCATTCGTGCGCCACCCGGCCGTCGCGGCCGGTGTAGAGCACCGGGTAGGCCTCTTTCAGCCGGGTGGCAATGTAGTTGGCGTTAAGGATCGCCACCTGGCTGGCCTGCTTCAGCCCTTCCGCGCCCATCATGCGGATGTACATCCAGCTGATCGGCAAAATCGAGGCGCTGCCGAACGGCGCGGCGGAGACCGCCCCGTTTTGCGTGAGTACGCCGTCAATCGCCACCACGCTGTGGCCCGGCACGAACGGGGCGAGGTGCGCTTTCACGCCGATCGGCCCCATACCCGGCCCACCGCCGCCGTGCGGGATGCAGAAGGTTTTATGCAGGTTAAGGTGCGACACGTCCGCGCCGATGTAACCCGGCGTGGTGATGCCGACCTGCGCGTTCATATTCGCCCCGTCGAGGTAAACCTGCCCGCCGTACTGATGCACGATCCGGCACACTTCGCGGATGGTTTCCTCATACACACCGTGGGTGGACGGGTAAGTCACCATGATGCAGGAGAGCTGGTCACCGGCACGCGCCGCCTTCTCCCGCAGGTCATTCAGGTCGATGTTGCCCTGTTTGTCACAGGCGACCACCACGACCTCCATGCCCGCCATCTGCGCCGACGCCGGGTTGGTGCCGTGGGCGGAGCTTGGGATCAGGCAGAGGTTACGTTCGCCCTGGTTGCGGCTCTCGTGGTAGTGGCGGATCGCCAGCAGACCGGCGTATTCCCCCTGGGCGCCGGAGTTCGGCTGCATACAGAGCGCGTCATAACCGGTGAGCTGCACCAGCCACTGTGACAGCTGGCCGATCATCTGCTGATAACCTGCCGCCTGCTCCGGCGGGCAGAACGGGTGCAGTTCCGCGAATTCCGGCCAGGTGATTGGGATCATCTCCGCTGCGGCGTTGAGCTTCATGGTGCAGGAGCCGAGCGGGATCATCGCCTGGTTCAGCGCCAGATCCTTTTTCTCCAGACGGTGCATGTAACGCATCATCTCGGTTTCGCTGTGGTAACGGTTAAACACCGGGTGGGTGAGGATCGGGTCACGGCGCAACAGCGCGGCCGGGATTGAGGCGCTGTCCTGGCTGACGGCACGGTCCAGCTGGTCCACATCCAGCCCGTGATCGTCCCCCAGCAGTACCGCCAGCAGGGCTTGCACATCCTCGCGGCGGGTGGCTTCGTCCAGCGTGATGCCGACCGCGCCGTGGATGTCGGTGCGCAGGTTGATGCCGAAACTCAGCGCGCGTGCCAGCACGGCGGCTTTGTCCTGCACCTCGACGGTCAGGGTGTCGAACCAGCTGGTGTGGCGCAGCGTCAGCCCGCCCTGCTTCAGCCCGGCGGCCAGGATGTCCGTGAGGCGGTGGATGCGCCCGGCGATGCGTTTCAGCCCTTCCGGGCCGTGGAACACCGCATACAAACTGGCGATGTTCGCCAGCAGCACCTGCGAGGTGCAGATGTTGGAGTTGGCTTTCTCGCGGCGGATATGTTGTTCACGCGTCTGCATCGCCATGCGCAGCGCGGTGTTGCCGGCGGCATCACGCGAGACGCCGATAATGCGCCCCGGCATGGAGCGTTTGAATTCATCGCGGCAGGCGAAGAACGCGGCATGTGGGCCGCCGTAACCCATCGGCACGCCGAAACGCTGGGCGGAGCCGAACACGATGTCCGCGCCCTGCGCGCCCGGCGCGGCCAGCATCACCAGCGCCATGATGTCCGCCGCCACGGCGGTGATGATGTTGCGTTTTTTCAGTTCTGCCATCAGCGCGCTGTAGTCATGCAGCTCGCCGGTGGTGCCCGCCTGTTGCAGCAGCACGCCGAACACGCCATCCAGATCCAGCACGTTTTCTGCGCGATCGATGATGATGTCAAAGCCGAAGGTTTCGGCGCGGGTACGCACCACATCCAGCGTTTGCGGGTGGACGTCATCCGCCACAAAGAAGCGGTTGGCCTGTTTGAGTTTGCTGGCGCGCTTCGCCATCGCCATCGCTTCGGCGGCGGCGGTGGCTTCATCCAGCAGCGAGGCGGAGGCGAGATCCAGCCCGGTGAGATCCTGCGTGACCTGCTGGAAATTCAGCAGCGCTTCCAGCCGCCCCTGCGACACTTCCGGCTGATAAGGCGTGTACGCGGTGTACCAGCCGGGGTTTTCCAGCATGTTGCGCAGGATAACCGGCGGCGTCAGCACCGCGCTGTAGCCCATGCCGATGTAGGTTTTGTAGCGCTGGTTCTGTGCTGCCATCGCTTTCAGCTCCGCCAGCGCCTGATGCTCGGTGGCGGCCTCGCCCACCGCCGGCGGCCCCGGCAACTGGATATCCGCCGGGACAATCTGTTGGATCAGGGCCGACAGCGAGGAAGCGCCCACGGCGTCCAGCATCTGTTGCTGCTGGGCGTCGGAAGGGCCGATATGGCGTTCAACAAACGCCGTGCGGTGTTCAAGTTGGCTGAGAGTCTGGGTCATTGCTACAGATTCCTGAAATCATGCATCGGGTCGGGCACGGGCGGCGGATCATGCCCGGCGCGGGGCCGGGCTGCGGGGATTATTCGTCAATGCTGCTCTGGTAGGCGGCAGCGTCCAGCAGGTTCCCCAGCTCGGACGGGCCAGCCGCCTTGATTTTAAACAGCCAACCGGCGGCGTAGGGTTCGCTGTTGACCAGCTCCGGGGAGCCATCCAGCTCGCCGTTCACCTCAACAATTTCACCGCCGATCGGCGCGTAGATGTCAGAGGCGGCCTTGACCGATTCCGCCACCGCGCAATCTTCACCGGCGGTGACCTCACGGCCCACTTCCGGCAGGTCAACAAATACCATGTCGCCCAGCAACTCCTGGGCGTGCTCGGTAATGCCGACGCAATAAACGCCGTTGCCTTCGTCACGCACCCATTCGTGGGAGCTCGCATATTTCAGTTCGGTTGGCACATTGCTCATCGGGCCTTCTCCTTTAAAATAATGAGTTACTGCGCGACCGGTTTTCCGGCCCGCACAAAAATAGGTTTCGTCACCCGTACCGGCATTTCGCGGTTACGGATTTGCACAATCGCGTGGTCGCCGATACCGGCCGGGACGCGGGCCAGCGCAATGCTGAAGCCCAGCGTCGGGGAGAAGGAGCCGCTGGTGATGATGCCCTGCTGGGTATTACCGGCTTCATCGATAAAGTGCACCGGCAGGCCGTTACGCAATACGCCTTTTTCCGTCATTACCAGGCCGACCAATTGCTCCGTGCCCTGCTCGCGCTGCTTCTCCAGCGCTTCACGGCCGATGAAATCACGATCTTCCGGTTGCCAGGCGATGGTCCAGCCCATGTTGGCCGCCAGCGGTGAGACGCCTTCGTCCATCTCCTGGCCGTAGAGGTTCATGCCCGCTTCCAGCCGCAGCGTGTCACGCGCGCCGAGGCCCGCCGGTTTCACCCCGGCCGCCAGCAATTGCTGCCAGAAGTCGGCGGCTTTTTCATTAGGCAGGGCGATCTCATAACCCGCTTCGCCGGTGTAGCCGGTGGTGGCGATAAACAGATCTTCGGCCTGTACGCCGAAGAACGGTTTCATGCCGTCTACCGCCTGACGTTGTGCGTCGGTAAACAGTGTGCCGGCGCGCTCTTTGGCCTGCGGGCCTTGCACCGCAATCAGCGCCAGATCGTCACGTTCACTCAGGGCCACGCCATAGGGCGCGGCGTGTTCGGTGATCCACGCCAGGTCTTTTTCCCGCGTCGCGGAGTTCACCACCAGCCGGAAGGTGTCTTCCGCCAGGAAGTAGACGATCAAATCATCAATCACCCCGCCGGAGGCGTTCAGCATCCCGGTGTAGAGCGCTTTGCCCGGCTGGGTCAGTTTGGCAACGTCATTGGCCAGCAGGTGACGCAGGAATTCGCGGGTGCGTGCGCCGTTCACATCCACAATCGTCATGTGCGAGACGTCAAACATCCCGGCGTCCTGACGCACGGCGTGGTGTTCATCGAGCTGTGAGCCGTAGTGCAGCGGCATCATCCAGCCGTGGAAATCCACCATGCGCGCGCCGCACGCGACGTGTTGATCATAGAGCGGGGTCTGCTTTGCCATGTTTCCCTCATTGCCTGCTGATATGTGATTGTGCCGATCATTCCGGTGGTTTTTTAATCAATCCCGTCAGCAAAAGTATAGCGACGCAATCGTTATCCTTTTGCTGAACTTATCACCGAACCGGGTGCTGTTCCATAAGCTGAAATAGGCCGGATTCTGACGGGCACCAAAAAAGTGCGGCCTTATCGTGCAGAATATTCCACTGAAAAACTGCGGTGCACGGCACATAATTAACAATCCGCCCGCAGTTCATACGATATTCCATAACAAAAAGAGGCTCAGAGCCTGAAATACGACAAACAGATTCCGGTCATCGGATAATATAAACTAATGCGAAACAGGGAGTGAAATTAGAATATTTCAAACGCGCGGCAGCCTGCCCTGTTTTGGGGCATGGCGGTCAGGTCAGAGGAGGCCAATGAAGGAACAGCAGGAAAACCGGGGGAAAAGTCAGTATCAGGCGGCAAACAGAGGCGTTTGCCGCCGGTTATCCCCCTCAGGCCGGGGGATTAAGCCAGTCAGGCAGATCGTTTAAGCCCATCGCCTGGCGCACCAGACGCGGTTTCACGCCCGGCAGGCTGTCTGCCAGCGTCAGGCCGAGATCACGCAGCAGCTTTTTCGCCGGGTTCTGCCCGGCAAACAGATCGCGGAACCCTTGCATCCCCGCCAGCATCAGCGCGGCGCTGTGTTTGCGGCGGCGCTCATAACGCTTCAGGTAGAGATGCTGGCCGAAATCTTTGCCCTGCTTTTGCAGGCGGCGGATTTCAGCCGACAGCTCGGCGGCATCCATAAAGCCTAGGTTGACCCCCTGCCCGGCCAGCGGGTGCACGGTGTGCGCTGCGTCGCCAATCAGCGCCAGCCGGTGGCCGGCAAAACTGCGGGCGTAACGGCCGGTCAGCGGGAAGGTGTGGCGTTCGCCCTCGACCCGGCACAGGCCCAGGCGCAGGTCAAACTGCATCGCCAGCTCGCGGTTGAACGCGGCTTCATCCAGCGCGGCCAGCCTTGCTGCGTCATCCGGCGGCAGTGACCAGACAATCGAGCAGAGGTGCGGGTCTGAGAACGGCAGGAACGCCAGGATGCCGTCGCCGTGGAATACCTGCCGCGCCACGCCCTGATGCGGCTCCTCGGTGCGGATGGTGGCGACCAGCGCGGTGTGGCCGTAGTCCCAGAAGGTCAGCGGGATATCCGCGTGGCGGCGCAGCCAGGAGTTGGCACCGTCCGCACCGACCACCAGCCGGGCGGTCAGCATCCGGCCATCTTCCAGCGTGATAAAGGCTTCGTTTTCACCCCAGGCCACGCTTTTCAGCTGCGCCGGGGCCAGCATCGTCACCTCAGAGAGCGAGGCGGCGCGCTGCCACAGCGCCTGTTGCAGCACCGGGTTCTCAATAATATGCCCCAGATGGGCATACCCGTAATCATCAGCACGGAACGCGATCCGGCCGAAACTGTCATGATCCCACACTTCCATCCCGGCATAGGGGCTGGCGCGGCGTGCGGTGATCTCGTCCCAGACGCCGATATGTTGCAGCAGGCGCTCACTGGCGGCGTTAATCGCCGAAACACGCACCGAGTGTTCCGCCGTCAGCGGCGTCTCCTGCTGCGGCTGGTGCTCCAGCACCGCAATACGCAGCCCGCTGCCGTGCAGGCTGCACGCCAGTGCCAGCCCAACCATGCCGCCACCGGCAATGACCACATCAAAAGATTGCATAATGAGTTTCCTGTTGGCCTCAGCGCGCCACCCATCCCAGGGTCCGGCGGGCAAAGGCGTCGCGCAGCAGTGGAGTCTGTTCCATTGCCATCAAACCAAGGTTACGCCCGGCTGCCAGCGGCGCGTAACGGTTGGCGAAAAGGTGAATCAGGCCGTCCGTCACCCCGACGGTGGCCTGCTGATCGGGCCGGCGGCGCGCCTGGTACGCGCTGAGCACCGCCCCGCTGCCCACATCCTGCCCCTGTGCGGCGGCATCGGCCACGGTTTCCGCCAGCGTCATGACATCCCGCAGGCCGAGGTTAAAGCCCTGCCCGGCAATCGGGTGCAGGGTTTGCGCCGCATTGCCTGCCAGTGCCAGGCGGTGGCTGATGTGGCTGTGCGCGGTGCGCAGGTGCAGCGGGTAAATCTCCCGCTGGCCGGCTTTAAGGATTTTGCCGAGCCGCCAGCCAAACGCCTGTTGCAGTTGGCTGATAAAGTCCGCCTCATTCCAGTTGCTGACCTCCGCCTGCCGCTCACGCGGATGGCACCAGACCAGCGAGCTGCGCCCCTGTGACATCGGCAGCAGCGCCAGCGGCCCGTATTCGGTAAAGCGTTCAAACGCCCGCCCTTGCGGCAATTCCGCGGTAGTGACGTTGGCGATCACCGCGATCTGCGGGTAGTCGCTCACCTGCCACTGTACCTGGCAGGCGCGGGCCAGCGCCGAGTGGGAGCCGTCCGCCGCCACCAGCAACTGGGCGGTCAGGGTTTCGCCGGTATCCAGCGTGACACCGGCATGCCCGATTTGCCGGTCCACATTGACGACTTTCGCCGGGCAGTGCAGATGCACGCCCGGTGCCTTACGCAGCAGCGCAAACAGCCGCCGCCCGGCGTCATGCAGCTCCACCACGTTGCCGAGTTCGGTGACGTGGAAATCCTGCGCGTGCAGGTTCACCAGCCCCGCATGGCCGCGGTCACTGACGTGCACATGGGTGATCGGCGTGGCGCAGTCACGCAGGGCGGGCCAGATGCCGATGCGCGCCAGCTGGCGGCAGGTGCCTTGCGCCAGGGCAATCGCCCGCGCATCAAAGCCGGGGTGCTTCCGGTCTTCCGGCAACGCCGCCTCGACCAGATCCACCCGCACCTTGCCCTGGGTCAGGGCGGAAACGGCCAGTGCCAGCGTGGCCCCGACCATACCGCCGCCTACAATAATCATGCTCATACGCTTACCGTGCCGCCGCCATCAGCGCCTCAATCTCGTCGGCTTCTTTCACCACGCCGCCGGTCAGGATCTCGTTGCCGTCAGCGGTGATCAGGATGTCATCCTCAATCCGCACGCCGATGCCGCGGTATTCAGCCGGGACATTGGCGTCCGGCGCAATATACAGCCCCGGCTCCACGGTCAGCACCATCCCCGGTTCCAGCACGCGGTCGCGGTCGGTGCCGTAGTGGCCGACGTCATGCACGTCCAGCCCCAGCCAGTGTGACAGGCCATGCATAAAGAACGGGCGGTAAGCTTTTTCCGCCAGCAGTTGCTCTGTCTCACCGTGCAGGATGCCGAGCCGCACCAGCCCGTCGATCATCACCCGCGCCACCGCCTGCGTCACTTCCAGCATACTGGTGCCGGGGCGGTAGAGTTCCAGCGCCTTGTATTCGGCCGCCAGCACGATGTCATAGACGGCGCGCTGGGCCGGGGTAAATTTGCCGTTGACCGGGAAGGTGCGGGTGATGTCCCCCGCGTAGCTGCGGTATTCGCAGCCGGCATCGATCAGCACCAGATCGCCGTCCTGCATTTCACACTCGTTTTCGGTGTAGTGCAGGATGCAGGCATTCTCGCCGCTGCCGACAATGGTGTTGTAAGCCGGGAAGCGCGCGCCGTGGCGGGTGAATTCATGCTGGATTTCGCCCTCCAGCTGATACTCAAACATGCCGGGGCGGCAGCGCTCCATCGCACGGGTATGCGCCAGCGCCGTGATCTCCCCGGCGCGGCGCATGACGGCAATCTCTTCCGGCGATTTGAACAGCCGCATCTCATGCAGCCACGGCCGCCAGTCGGTGATCGTCGCCGGGGCGGCGAGGTTCTGCCGCGCGCCGTTGCGCAGTTTTTCCAGCGCGCCGAACACCAGGGTGTCGGCGTAGGCATAGTGGCCCTGCGCATGGTAGACCACATCCAGCCCGTTCAGCAGCAGGTGCAGTTGCGTGCCGATCTCATCAAACGGCAGGGCGCGATCCACCCCCAGTTTGGCCGGGGCCGCCTCCTGCCCCAGACGGCGGCCGAACCAGATCTCCGCCGTCAGGTCACGCACCCGGTTAAACAGCACGCTGTGGTTGTGGGTGTCATCGCTTTTAATCAGGATCAGCACCGCTTCCGGTTCATTAAAGCCGGTGAGATACCAGAAATCGCTGTCCTGGCGGTACGGGTAGTCGCTGTCCGCGTTGCGGGCGGCTTCCGGGGCAGCAAAAATCAGCGCGGCACTGGCCGGGGCCATTTTTGCCAGAAGTGCCTGGCGGCGATTCTGAAACTCCTGCTGGGTCATCACCTTCTCCTTAAACTCTGCGTTAACAACCTGTTATTTACCGGGGCACGGCGGCTCAGTGCAGCGTAGGCTTGCGCACTTCCGGCGCAGTGGGGCCCGGTTCAGCAAATTCCGCATGGCAGAGGATCGCCGCGACGCGCACGTATTCCACTACCTCTTCCAGCGACTGCTCCAGTTCTTCCTGATCCTCATCTTCCTCATATCCCAGCTGGGCGATGTTGCGCAGGTCGTCAATCGCCTCGCCCACTTCGTCCTTGACCTGGGAGAGCTTCGGCTGCATCACGCCGAGGCCGAGCAGGAAGTGGTTAACCCAGCCGGAGAGCGCATCCGCCCGGTCAAAGACGCTGGCTTCGTCATCCGGCATCAGCATACGGAATTCGAAACCGTCATCTTCCAGCGTGTCACGCGTCACCTGATAGAGCGCCTGCAACGGCGCATTCAGCGCCTGCGGGAAGGCGATGCCCTCGTTGGTGAGGTCATGCACCAGCGTCTGCCAGCTGGCATCACGGTTACCGCCACACAGCAAACCGCTGACCAGGCCGTGCATCTCTGCGGCCGTGAGTGCGACCGCCTGCTGGCGGAGTGCCTGATTAACGGCATCATAAGTAGGGTAAGGATTATGTATCGACATACGTATTGGTCATCGTTGGCAGGATAAGTTCATGGTATGCTACCACCAAGATCCGTCGCTGTACCAGATTAGCAGAGACCCGGTTAAGGGTTGATTATCCCTGACAGCTTAGTAGAGTAGGCGCTGCGGTCCAGGGGAATTCCCCGTTGGAAAGGGGTTGTATCTTGGTATTGAGGTATATATAGTGGCGCCCGCTTTAACCGGTGCGGTAAGCGGACGCGGAAATTGAGGCAGGAAGGTGGCATGGCTGCACAACCGGTAGATATTCAAATTTTTGGTCGCTCATTACGGGTAAACTGCCCGCCAGAGCAACAAGATGCGTTGAATCTGGCCGCAGAAGATCTGAACCAGCGGTTGCAAGATCTGAAAGTTCGCACTAGAGTCACAAATACAGAACAACTGGTTTTCATCGCGGCACTGAACGTGTGTCACGAACTGGCGCAAGAACGCTTGAAAACGCGTGACTATGCCGCCAATATGGAACAGCGCATCCGGATGTTGCAACAGACCATCGAACAGGCGCTGCTTGAACAGGGTCGCATTTCTGAACGTCAGGGTGCCCCCTTCGAATAACCGGCCATCACGGTGTTTCGAAAAAAATGTGCTGTTAACGGCGCAATGAAGCAAAAAATGAATACTTAAGCAGTTGATTTTTAAATGTAAGATCTTTAGAGTCAGCAGCGAGTAAAAAATTTCTCTGAGGTGTTCGTCAGCGGGCCAGTCCCCTGAGCCGATATTTCATACCACAAGAATGTGGCGATCCGTAATTGGTGAGCATGCTCGGTCCGTCCGAGAAGCCTTAAAGTTACGACGCTGCGTTCACCTTGAACCAAGGGTTCAAGGGTTACAGCCTGCGGCGGCATCTCGGAGATTCCCTTCTTTACCCGGCAGCACCCTGTTGCCCGTTCTGTTTACACCGACCCGTTTTCCCGTATGGACACGGTTTCCCCTATGAAAACAGACTTTCCAGCCCAACACCCTGATATTGCCTTGTTACGCCAGCATCTGCGCACGGAAGTCCGTCAGCGCCGCCGTGCCCTGACACCCGGACAGCAGCAGCAGGCCGCCCATCAGGCGGCCCACCAGGTTGCCGGCCATCCGCGTATCCAGGCGGCGCACAGCGTGGCGATTTTCCTCTCTTTTGACGGCGAACTGCCGACCCGCCCCACGATTGAGCGGCTCTGGTCACTGGGCAAACGCGTCGTGCTGCCGGTTTTGCACCCTTTTTCGCCCGGCCACCTGCTGTTTCTGGACTACCAACCGGACACAGAGCTGATTCCCAATCGCTTGCGCATTCCTGAACCAAGGCTGGACGTGCGCCATATTCTGCCGTTGCCGCAGCTTGATGTGATTTTGACGCCGCTGGTGGCGTTTGATGACAGCGGCCAGCGGCTGGGCATGGGCGGCGGGTTTTATGACCGCACGCTGGCACACTGGCGCACTCATGGGCCTTACCCGATTGGGCTGGCGCATGACTGCCAGCAGGTAGAGAGCATCCCTGCTGAAGCCTGGGATGTACCGTTGCCGGAGATTATCACCCCCGGCAAGCTGTGGCGCTGGTGAGCGGCAGGCATAAAAAAACGGGTGCCTGAGGCACCCGTTTCTCTGCGGCAACCGGTCAGTAAAGCAGACGGGCGCGAATCGTGCCGGGGATGGCTTTCATCATTTGCAGCGCGGTGTTAGCGCCGTCTGCGCTGTCGCTTTCGACGTCAATCACCACATAGCCGATTTCCGGGCTGGTTTGCAGGTACTGCGCGGCAATGTTGATGCCCTGCTCTGCAAAGATCTGGTTGATGCGCGTCAGCACGCCAGGGCGGTTTTCATGGATGTGCAGCAAACGGCGGGCATTGGCACCGTGGCTCGGCAGCGACACTTCCGGGAAGTTGACCGCCGACAGCGTAGAGCCGTTGTCAGAGTATTTCGCCAGCTTGCCGGCCACTTCGGAACCGATATTTTCCTGCGCCTCCTGGGTAGAACCGCCGATGTGCGGCGTCAGGATCACGTTGTCGAACTCGCACAGCGGGGAGTTGAACGGATCGCTGTTGGTGGCCGGTTCTTCCGGGAAGACGTCAATCGCCGCGCCGGACAGGTGTTTGCTCGCCAGCGCGTCACACAGCGCCGGGATGTCCACAACCGTGCCGCGTGAGGCGTTGATCAGGATTGCGCCCGGCTTCATCAGTTTGAACTCTTCCACGCCCATCATATTCTGCGTGGACGGCGTTTCCGGCACATGCAGCGACACCACATCGCTCATGTTCAGCAGTTCCGAGAGGTGGCGTACCTGCTGGGCGTTGCCGAGCGGCAGCTTGTTCTCGATGTCATAGAAATAGACCTGCATCCCCAGCCCTTCGGCCAGTACGCCAAGCTGCATACCGATGTGGCCGTAACCGATGATGCCGAGGCGTTTGCCGCGCGCTTCAAACGAGCCGACGGCCAGTTTATGCCAGACGCCGCGGTGCGCTTTGGCGTTGGCCGCCGGGATGCCGCGCATCATCAGCAGCAGTTCGCCAAGCACCATTTCGGCTACGGATCGGGTATTGGAGAAAGGCGCGTTGAACACCGGAATGCCGCGTTTGGTGGCGGCGTTCAGGTCAACCTGGTTGGTGCCGATGCAGAAACAGCCGACTGCCACCAGCTTTTCTGCCGCCGCAAACACCTCTTCGGTAAGCTGGGTACGCGAGCGGATGCCGACAAAGTGCGCATCGCGGATGGACGCTTTCAGCGCCTCGGTATCCAGCGCGCCTTTGTGGTATTCGATATTGGTATATCCGGCAGCACGCAGGTTTTCAACGGTGCTCTGATGGACCCCTTCCACTAACAGAAACTTAATTCTGTCCTTCTCCAGTGATACTTTTGCCATGACCCGACCCTATTTTTTCAGACTTCAGAAATGGCTGTCGTGCAATCTTGTGCAGCAGCGCCGCTTCAACATAACAAATATTCAGCGGGCAGCAATACAAACGATTGCGGGTGGCTCAGCATAAGGCGCACCGGCACCGGGCGTTTTTGGGGAAAAATGCTGGGGAAGCGAAAAGCGCCAGAATGTTAGGAAATTCAAACCGGGGATTGTGATATATGTCACCAAATTTACGCCTGAGAAGAAAAGATATTTCAGCGTAAAAAATATGACCGGTCATAAGCGCCGGCTATGGCCCATTCACCTGCCGCCGGGTGCCGGCAAGCCGCGCAGGCAGCGCCC
The DNA here is from genome assembly GCF_002858805.1 of Chimaeribacter arupi. Classification (GTDB taxonomy): domain Bacteria; phylum Pseudomonadota; class Gammaproteobacteria; order Enterobacterales; family Enterobacteriaceae; genus Chimaeribacter; species Chimaeribacter arupi. The sequence continues at coordinate 8,844 of NZ_PJZI01000030.1, read as the reverse complement.
TGCCCTGTTGGCCCACCGGCCCGGCCGGTTAACCTGCCCCGGCGGCCGGGGCAGATCGGGCGCTTATTTTACCGTCTTCACACCGTCTTTGGTGCCGACCAGCGCCACATCCGCGCCGCGGTTGGCAAACAGCCCCACCGTCACCACGCCTGCGATGTTATTGATGCTGTTTTCCAGTGCCACCGGGTCAAGGATGGTGAGGTTGCGCACATCCAGGATGATATTGCCGTTGTCAGTGACCACGCCCTGACGGTACTCCGGCTGGCCGCCCAGTTTCACCAGCTCACGCGCCACATAAGCGCGCGCCATCGGGATCACTTCCACCGGCAGCGGAAAGTTGCCCAGCACATCCACCTGCTTGGAGGCATCGACGATGCAGATAAATTTGCGCGCAATCGCCGCGATGATCTTCTCACGCGTCAGCGCGGCACCGCCGCCTTTGATCATCTGCATATGGCCGTTGATCTCGTCAGCCCCGTCGACGTAGATGTCCAGGCTGTCGACGTCATTGCAGTCAAACACCGGAATGCCGAGGCTTTTGAGTTTGGCGGTGGAGGCGTCAGAGCTGGAGACCGCGCCGTCAATCTGATGTTTGATGGAGCCAAGCGCGTCAATAAAATGCGCCGCCGTGGAGCCGGTGCCGACCCCGACGATGGTGCCCGGCGTAACGTAATCAAGTGCTGCCCATCCGACCGCTTTTTTCAGTTCATCCTGCGTCATAGTAAGTTCATTGCTCCCGCTGCGAAAACGTGTGCGTATTATAGAGCAAGCGCTGCTGAAAAGGGCGTGCAATCCACGGCGGGGGATCACAGTTATGCCGGGGCAGCACGGTGATTTTGACCCCGCAGCGCGGCAAAATTGTGGCATAGTGCGCTAATACAACGACTTCAGGGGACAGATTTCCAATGAAACGCCCAGACTACCGAACGTTGCAGGCGCTGGACGCGGTGATCCGTGAGCGCGGCTTTGAACGCGCCGCTCAGAAACTTTGCATCACACAATCGGCGGTTTCCCAACGCATCAAACAGCTGGAAAACCTGTTCGGCCAGCCGCTGCTGGTGCGCACCGTGCCGCCGCGCCCGACCGAACAGGGGCAAAAACTGCTGGCGCTGCTGCATCAGGTGGAGTTGCTGGAGGAGGAGTGGCTGGGCAACGACACCGGCAGTGACTCGCCGTTGCTGCTGTCGCTGGCGGTCAACGCCGACAGCCTGGCGACCTGGCTGCTGCCGGCGCTGAAGCCGGTGCTGGCCGACTCGCCGATCCGCCTGAACTTACAGGTGGAAGATGAAACCCGCACCCAGGAGCGCCTGCGCCGTGGGGAAGTGGTCGGCGCGGTCAGTATCCAGCCGCAGCCCTTGCCGAGCTGCCTGGTGGACCAGCTCGGGGCGCTGGACTACCTGTTTGTGGCCTCAAAAGCCTTTGCCGATCGCTATTTCCCGAACGGCGTTACGCGTAATGCGCTGTTGAAAGCCCCGGCAGTGGCATTCGACCACCTTGATGATATGCATCAGGCCTTTTTGCAGCAGAATTTTGACCTCTCCCCCGGCAGCGTGCCCTGCCACATCGTGAACTCGTCGGAAGCCTTTGTGCAACTGGCGCGCCAGGGCACCACCTGCTGCATGATCCCGCATTTGCAGATTGAACGTGAGCTGGAGAGCGGTGAACTGATTGACCTGACGCCCGGCCTGTTCCAGCGGCGGATGCTGTTCTGGCACCGTTTCGCGCCGGAGAGCCGGATGATGCGTAAAGTCACGGATGCGCTGATTGCCCACGGCCATCAGGTTTTACGGCAGGATTAAAAACGGCCCCGCAGGGCCGTTACATTATCATCATACGCGATGACGGGATTACGGGCGCTGTAGCTCAAACACCACATCCACCTGATCATCAAAGTGAATGGTCTGCTGGTCATAGGTTTGGGCGGCGTCGTTCTGCGGCGCGGCTTCCGCCGTTTTGTACATCCGCATCACCGGCATCGGCTGGTAGTTGGCCACATGGTAACGAATGCTGAACACCGGCCCCAGTTTGGCTTTGAAGCCCTCAGCCAGCGCACCGGCCTGCTGGGTGGCATTATCAATCGCCTTCTGGCGCGCCTCATTGCGATAGGTTTCCGGGTTGGCAACACCCAGTTCTACGGCACGGATCTCATTCAGGCCTGATTTCAGCGCGCCGTCCAGCAGATCATTCAGCTTGTCCAGCTGGCGCAGGGTGACCTGCACCTGGCGGGATGCACGGTAACCTTTCAGCTCAGAGCCGCCATCTTTCAGGTAGGTATATTCCGGCTGGGTGCGCAGGTTGGCGGCGTTGATGTCTTTTTTATCAATGCCGTTTTTTTGCAGGAATGAGAAATACTCGGCCACTTTCGCGTCAGCCTGCTGTTTGGCCGTCGCGGCATCTTTTGAGGAGACGTTGACCTCAATGGCCAGGGTGGCGATGTCCGGGGTGGCATCCACGCTGGCGGTGCCTGAGGTCACTACGTGCGGGCCTTCCGGCACTTCAGCGGCCTGCACCATCAGCGGCGCGCTGCCCATTCCCATCATTGCGGCTAAAGCCAATGCCTTTAACTTCACGGTAGCTCCTTATGTATGCGGTGTACGCCGGGAAAAAGTCCCTTCGGCCCTCATTAATCACCCATTATGAAAGGGCAGCAACCCGCTTTTCAATAATTTACCCGCAGCCGGTTAACGGTGGCTGCGGGGGATGTCGGGTGACATGAAGATAAACCAGGCGGTATCAACCCCAGCATAACGTGCCGTTAACGGCACGCCCTATAGGATTACTTCGAATACCGCCGCCCGTTACGTGGTTTTTAACTCACTTCACACTTTTCCACTCAGCGGGAGAGCGCCTGCCAGGCCAGTTGCAGGGCAATACCCCACATCACCAGCCCGACCAACAGGTTAATGATGCGCTGCGCACGCGCCGTCCGCAACACCGGTGCCAGCCAGGCTGCCAGCAGCGCCAGGCCAAAGAACCAGACCAGCGAGGCACAGGCCGCCCCGAGCGCAAACCAGCGGCGGGCCTCCGGCGCAAACTGGCCGCCCAGGCTGCCGAGCACCACAAAGGTATCCAGGTAGACATGCGGGTTCAGCCAGGTCACCGCCAGCAGCGTGGCGACAATTTTCCAGCGGCTCTGGCGCGCAAAATGCGCCTCACTTTGCACTTCCCCCGGCCGGGCTGCACTGCGCAGTGCCCCGAAGCCGTACCACAGCAGGAATGCCACCCCGCCCCAGGTCACCAGCGCCAGCAGCACCGGGGAGCGGCTGAGCAGCGCACTGCCGCCGAACACCCCGGCACAAATCAGCGCCACATCGCTCAGGGTACAGAGGGAGGCGATCATCATGTGGTACTGGCGGCGGATGCCCTGATACAGCACAAACGCATTCTGCGGGCCGAGCGGCAGGATCATGGCGGCACCGAGCAGAAAGCCCTGAAGATAAATAGCTAACACAATACACGTCCTCAATAGAGCGGCCGCAGGTCGCGGCACACAGGTATGGGCGCAGTGTACGGACGCCGCGCTATCAGAGGAAACGCAAAAATCTTATTGCATATCAGTGTGGCTAATAGGCAGGGCCGGCGGGCGCGATGAATGCGTTGCGCCCATAAAAAAGGGGCGCCCGAAGGCACCCCACAGGGTTCACTGCGCGGATCAGGATACGCTGCTGCCCACCGGGCTTTCTGCGCCTTTTTTCAGGCTCAGGTTGCGCTCCTCTTTCGGCGCGTCGGCAGCCGGGGCGGCGGCGGTGTTGTCCGCCTTGTAGAGGTGGACGTCCATCTGCGGGTAAGGAATGCCGATGTTGTGTTTATCCAGCGCACGCTTGAAGCTCTCCAGCGTGTCCCAGAACGTCTCCTGTGCATTGCCGTTGGTGGTCCAGAAGCGCACCACGAAATTCAGTGTGGAAGCCCCCATCTCATTCAGGCGCACCGTGACGCCTTTGTCATGCATGATGCGTTCATCAGCGGCCACAATGTCACCCAGCACTTTTTTCACTGTATCAATGTCGGCATCATAGGCCACGCCGACCACAATCTCGGTACGGCGGTTCGGCTCACGCGAGGTGTTGATGATGTTGTTGGCGATGATTTTACCGTTCGGCACCACCACCATTTTGTCATCCGGGGTGCGCAGCGTGGTATGGAAAATCTGTACCTCTTCCACCGTACCGGCCACGCCGCCCAGATCCACGTACTCACCGGCGCGGAACGGGCGGAAGATCACCAGCAGCACACCGGCCGCAAAGTTAGACAGCGAGCCTTGCAGCGCCAGGCCCACGGCCAGGCCGGCGGCACCCAGCACCGCGATCACGGAAGCCGTCTGTACGCCGATGCGCCCCAGTGCCGCGATAATGGTGAACGCAATCACCCCGTAGCGCACAATCGCTGACAGGAAATCGGATACGGTGTCATCAATACCCCTGGCATGCATGACTTTGCGGAGGGTGCCGGAGATCACTTTGGCTGCCATAAAGCCGATGATCATGATGACAACCGCGGCCACGATATTCACCACGTAATGGATCAACAACCCCTGGTTACGGGCCAGCCAACTGCCGGCGCTGTTAATTCGGTCTACCACGTTCAAATCGTCCATTCATCCCACCTTTGTTATTTTCACAGTCTCCCCCCTGATGCCGGGGGCGTCACACCTGTCGTTACTCTCTGCCCGGCTTCGCATCCGGCAAGGCACCGGTGCAATAAAACCCCGAAGATTGCTAAGGTTTTCAAGCCCGGCAAGCACGTCTATAAGGGTAACTAACAAAATCCGCTCCCGCCAACCCACAAGCCGTGATCCGGTGGCGGATGCTGATAAACGGGCCGATCCGGCCGAAAAGCGCACAGTTGCTGTCCGGCAGGCATAAAAAAAGGCCCCCATCCGGGAGCCTTTTGTTTGTCAGAAAATCGATTACAGCACGTCGATCGCGTTCAGTTCCTGGAACGCCTGCTCCAGGCGGGTCACCATGGAGCTCTGCGCGGCACGCAGCCAGACGCGTGGATCGTAGTATTTCTTGTTCGGCTGATCTTCGCCTTTCGGGTTGCCCAGCTGGCTCTGCAGGTAGGCTTCGTTTTCTTTGTAATACTTCAGGATACCTTCCCAGTTGGCCCATTGGGTGTCGGTATCGATGTTCATTTTGATTACGCCGTAGCTGACGGAATCTTTGATTTCCTGCGCAGAGGAACCGGAACCGCCGTGGAAGACGAAGTTCAGGCTGTTGTGCGGCAGGTTGTGTTTTTTGGACACGAATTCCTGAGAATCACGCAGGATGGTCGGGGTCAGTTTCACGTTACCCGGCTTGTACACACCGTGAACGTTACCGAAGGAAGCCGCGATGGTGAAGCGCGGGCTGATGGCGTTCAGCTTGGTGTACGCGTAGTCCACGTCTTCCGGTTGGGTGTACAGGGCGGACGCGTCCATATGGCTGTTGTCCACGCCATCTTCTTCACCGCCGGTGCAGCCCAGTTCGATCTCCAGGGTCATGCCCATTTTGGACATGCGCTCCAGGTACTTGGAACAGATCTCGATGTTCTCTTCCAGGGACTCTTCGGACAGGTCGATCATGTGGGAGGAGAACAGCGGTTTGCCGGTCGCGGCAAAGTGCTTTTCACCTGCATCCAGCAGACCGTCGATCCACGGCAGCAGTTTCTTGGCACAGTGGTCAGTGTGCAGGATAACCGGCACGCCGTAGTGCTCTGCCATCTGGTGCACGTGGTGTGCGCCGGAGATAGCACCCAGGATAGCCGCGCCCTGCGGGATATCGGTTTTCAGGCCTTTACCGGCGATGAACGCCGCGCCACCATTGGAGAACTGAACGATAACCGGTGCTTTGACTTTAGCGGCGGTTTCCAGCACAGCGTTGATGGAGTCGGTACCCACGCAGTTAACTGCCGGCAGTGCGAAGTTGTTTTCTTTCGCTACCTGGAACACTTTCTGAACGTCATCACCTGTGATGACACCCGGTTTTACGAAATCAAAAATTTTAGACATTTTACGTCGTCCTGTTTCGTCGGCCGTAGAGAGAAATGAATCGGTACGCCGTTGCGCCCTGCCCCAGAAACGCGGGGCGTAACAGCAGGAACGGGCAGCCTGCGCGGCCCGTCCAGGTTAATTACTGCTTGGCACGCTCTTCCAGCATCACAACTGCCGGCAGTTTTTTACCTTCCACGAACTCCAGGAAGGCACCGCCGCCGGTGGAGATATAGGAAATTTTGTCAGCAATTCCGAACAGATCGATTGCTGCCAGAGTGTCACCACCGCCTGCGATGGAGAATGCGTCGCTGTCGGCGATTGCCTGCGCGACAATTTCGGTTCCTTTACGGAAGTTCGGGAACTCGAATACCCCTACCGGGCCGTTCCACAGAATGGTCTTGGCGTTTTTCAGGATCTCAGCCAGACGCTCAGCGGAGGCATCGCCCAGGTCAAGGATTTGCTCATCATCTTTGATGTCGTTAACTGATTTCAACGTGGCCGGTGCGGTTTCGGAAAACTCCGTGGCGACGCGCACATCGGTCGGCACCGGAATGTCACAGGTTTCGAGCAGTTTTTTCGCTTCATCGGTCAGGTCGGCTTCATACAGGGATTTACCGACGTTGTGGCCTTGTGCAGCCACGAAGGTGTTGGCGATACCGCCACCGACGATCAGCTGGTCAGCGATTTTGGAGAGGGAATCCAGCACAGTGAGTTTGGTGGAGACTTTGGAGCCGCCCACAATCGCCACCATCGGGCGGGCCGGGTTACCCAGCGCTTTGCCCAGGGCTTCCAGTTCTGCAGAGAGCAGCGGGCCGGCACAGGCCACCGGCGCAAATTTGCCGACGCCGTGGGTAGAAGCCTGCGCACGGTGCGCGGTACCAAAAGCGTCCATCACGAAGACGTCACACAGTGCGGCATATTTCTTCGCCAGCGTTTCGTCGTCTTTCTTCTCGCCTTTGTTGAAGCGGACGTTTTCCAGAACCACCAGTTCACCTTCTGCAACGTCAACGCCGTCCAGATACTCTTTCGCCAGGCGCACCGGGGAAGAGAGCTTATCTTTCAGGTAGTTCACAACCGGCAGCAACGAAAACTCGTCGTTGTATTCGCCTTCGGTCGGACGGCCCAGGTGAGACGTAACCATGACACGTGCGCCTTGCTTCAGCGCGGCTTCAATCGTCGGCAGGGACGCGCGGATACGTGCGTCAGAGGTCACTTTCCCCTCTTTTACCGGCACGTTCAGATCAGCACGGATCAGTACGCGTTTGCCGGCCAGATCCAGATCGGTCATTTTAATTACAGACATGGTGAACCCTCTCGTTGATTCTCTTTTAAAGTTGCTTGAGCGGCGCGCCGGGAAAACCGGTGCACCGTACTAGAAACCGCTCGCGGCCATTGCCCTGGTGGTGTCTAACATCCGGTTGGCAAAGCCCCACTCATTGTCGCACCAGACCAAAGTCTTAATCAGGTGCTGTCCGCTGACCCGCGTCTGCGTGCCGTCAACGATGGCACTGTGCGGATCATGGTTAAAATCTATCGAGACTAATGGTAGTTCCGTATAGTCAACTATACCACGAAAAGCCCCCTGTGCGGCCTTTTGCAACAGCAGGTTGACGTCACGCACCGTCACACAGGCCCCAACAAAAACGCTGAGATCAATGGCGGTGACGTTGATGGTCGGCACCCGTACCGAGATCGCTTCAAAGCGATCCTGGAACTGCGGAAAAATGCGCGTGATGCCCGCAGACAGCTTGGTATCGACCGGAATAATCGACTGGCTGGCGGCGCGGGTACGGCGCAGATCCGGGTGATAGGCGTCAATCACCGGCTGGTCGTTCATCGAAGAATGGATGGTGGTCACGGTGCCGGATTCAATGCCGTAGGCGTCGTCCAGCAGTTTGATGACCGGGATGATGCAATTGGTGGTACAGGAGGCGTTGGAGACAATCCGGTCCTCGCGGTGCAGGGCGTCATGGTTGACGCCATATACCACGGTGGCGTCGAGGTCATGCCCGCCCGGATGGGCAAACAGCACCTTTTTGGCCCCGGCGGCGCGGTGCGCCTCGCCATCGGCACGGCTGCCGTAAACGCCGGTGCAATCCAGCACCACATCCACCCCAAGCTCGCCCCACGGCAACGCAGCCAGCGCCGGCTCATGCAGCAGGCGGATGGTGTCATCCCCCACTGACAGCACATCGCACTCCTGCCGCACATCCCAGGCGAAGCGCCCGTGGCTGGTGTCATATTTCAGCAGATGCGCCATGCCTTCAGCCTGCGCCAGTTCGTTGATCGCCACCACAGAGATTTCCGCCCGGCGGCCGGATTCATAGAGCGCGCGCAACACGCTGCGGCCGATTCGGCCAAACCCGTTTATCGCGATGCGGATGGTCATGCTATTCCCTGATTTACGGTCACTGTGCCAGCCTCATAGAGTAATGCAGCACGCCGCCGGGAGGAATCCTCCCACCGCGTTTACATCATCACATCAATAGTGTGATCAGCGTCACATTCTTCATTTTGCTGGGATATTTCCCAACTGAAACGGTTCAGCCGAGCATAAACCAAAGCCATCCTAAAGAAAATGATCTGACCCCAGCCTAAGACGATCCTGATGCAATCGCTGGAAAAAACGCCAGTTACCAGAAGGCAGAGGTGTGAATACGCCGGTCATGCGCGGCAGCCTGGGGCAGGAAAGCCACTTTGCCCCTCTTTCTGCGTTTTTTGCCCATAAAAAAAGCGCCCCATCGGGGCGCTTGTCAGCTCAGGCGGTCCGGGCTTAGCCCAGCAGCGCTTTCGCCTTGCTCACCACGTTCTCCACGGTGAAGCCGAACAGCTCGAACAGCTTCTCCGCCGGGGCGGATTCGCCGAAGGTGGTCATG